>NZ_CP119862.1:1228862-1843294 GCF_029338175.1 Citrobacter enshiensis | reverse complement strand
TGACACCGGCGAAAATCGTTGAAGTGGTGTCACACATGAACGTGGTTGAGATGATGATGGCGATGCAGAAAATGCGCGCTCGTCGTACCCCTTCTCAACAGGCGCACGTGACCAACATCAAAGATAACCCGGTACAGATCGCTGCCGATGCCGCCGAAGGCGCATGGCGCGGATTTGATGAACAAGAGACGACGGTGGCGGTGGCGCGTTATGCCCCGTTCAACGCTATCGCTCTGCTCGTTGGCTCCCAGGTTGGTCGTCCTGGCGTATTAACCCAGTGTTCGCTGGAAGAAGCCACCGAACTGAAACTCGGTATGTTAGGCCATACCTGCTACGCCGAAACCATCTCCGTCTACGGTACCGAACCTGTCTTTACCGACGGTGATGATACCCCCTGGTCGAAAGGCTTTCTGGCCTCTTCTTATGCCTCTCGCGGCCTGAAAATGCGGTTTACCTCCGGTTCTGGCTCTGAAGTGCAAATGGGTTACGCCGAAGGCAAGTCGATGCTGTACCTGGAAGCGCGTTGCATCTACATCACGAAAGCGGCTGGCGTACAGGGATTGCAAAACGGTTCGGTAAGCTGCATTGGCGTGCCTTCCGCAGTGCCATCGGGGATTCGCGCCGTATTAGCAGAAAACCTGATCTGCTCGTCGTTGGATCTGGAATGCGCCTCCAGTAACGACCAGACCTTCACCCACTCCGACATGCGCCGTACGGCGCGCCTGCTGATGCAGTTCCTGCCGGGAACTGACTTTATCTCCTCCGGGTATTCTGCGGTGCCGAACTACGACAACATGTTTGCCGGTTCCAACGAAGATGCCGAGGATTTTGACGACTACAACGTCCTTCAGCGTGACCTGAAAGTAGACGGGGGTCTACGTCCGGTTCGTGAAGAAGACGTCATCGCCATTCGTAATAAAGCTGCCCGCGCACTGCAGGCCGTCTTTGCCGGTATGGGTCTTCCACCGATCACTGACGAAGAAGTCGAAGCCGCCACTTACGCCCACGGTTCGAAAGACATGCCGGAACGTAACATTGTTGAAGATCTCAAGTTTGCGCAGGAGATCATCAATAAGAACCGTAACGGCCTGGAAGTGGTAAAAGCCCTCGCCCAGGGTGGTTTTACCGACGTTGCTCAGGACATGCTCAACATCCAGAAAGCCAAGCTGACCGGAGACTATCTGCATACCTCCGCCATTATCGTCGGTGATGGACAAGTGCTCTCAGCAGTAAATGACATTAACGATTATGCCGTCCCGGCAACAGGTTATCGCCTGCAAGGCGAACGCTGGGAAGAGATAAAAAATATCCCTGGCGCACTCGATCCCAACGAACTTGGCTAAGGGGTGAAAAATGGAAATTAATGAAAAGCTGCTGCGCCAGATAATTGAAGATGTACTGTCCGAAATGCAGAGCAGTGACAAACCAGTGACCTTGCGCACACCCGCTGTTCAGGCTGCGCCTGCACAGGGTGAAAGCTTTCTGACTGAAATTGGCGAAGCCAAACAAGGTTCCCAGCAATGACGATGAGTCATCATTGCTGTTGGCCCGGCATTTGGTCTGTCCGCAAACCGTCAATATCGTGGGTCTGCCGCACAAGAGCATTCTGCGCGAAGTGATCGCGGGTATTGAAGAAGAAGGCATCAAAGCCTGTGTTATTCGCTGTTTTAAATCATCCGATGTGGCGTTTCGTCGCGGTAGAAGGGAACCGTCTGAGCGGTTCTGGTATCTCTATCGGCATCCAGTCTAAAGGGACGACGGTCATTCACCAACAAGGGTTACCTCCGCTCTCCAACCTGGAGCTTTTCCCGCAGGCCCCGTTACTCACGCTGGAAACGTATCGTCAAATTGGTAAGAACGCCGCGCGTTATGCCAAGAGAGAATCTCCGCAACCTGTTCCGACGCTGAACGATCAGATGGCGCGCCCGAAATATCAGGCGAAATCGGCCATTTTGCATATCAAAGAGACGAAGTATGTCGTGACGGGCAAAAACGCGCAGGAACTGCGCGTGGCGCTTTAACAAAGGATACCTCCATGAATACCGAAGCAATTGAATCGATGGTTCGGGATGTGTTGAGCCGCATGAACAGCCTGCAAGGTGAAACACCCACCTCTGCCGCAGTGCATACGACCACGCATACCGCGAAGGTGACCGATTACCCACTGGCGAACAAGCATCCTGAGTGGGTGAAAACAGCAACCAACAAAACGTTGGATGATTTCACGCTTGAGAATGTCCTTGAGCAATAAAGTGACCGCGCAGGATATGCGTATCACGCCGGAAACACTGCGTCTTCAGGCCGCTATCGCCAAAGATGCTGGCCGTGACCGGTTGGCGATGAACTTTGAACGCGCAGCGGAACTGACCGCCGTACCCGACGAACGGATCCTTGAAATCTACAACGCACTGCGTCCTTACCGTTCAACGAAAGAAGAGCTGATGGCCATTGCGGACGATCTCGAAAGTCGTTATCAGGCAAAGATTTGCGCAGGTTTCATTCGTGAAGCGGCCATGCTGTACGTCGAGCGCAAAAAACTTAAAGGCGACGATTAAACGGAGAGAATCCATGCGCTATATCGCTGGCATTGATATTGGTAACTCATCAACAGAAGTCGCTCTGGCGACGTTGAATGAGTCTGGCGTACTGACAATCACCGGCAGTGCGCTGGCGGAAACGACCGGAATCAAAGGCACATTACGCAATGTGTTCGGGATTCAGGAAGCGCTTACGCTGGCGGCAAAAGACGCTGGCATCAATGTCAGTGATATTTCGCTCATCCGCATCAACGAAGCCACGCCAGTGATTGGCGATGTGGCGATGGAAACCATCACGGAAACCATCATCACTGAGTCAACCATGATCGGCCACAACCCGAAAACCCCGGGCGGAGTCGGTCTTGGCGTCGGGATAACCATTACGCCGGAAGAGTTGCTGACTCGCCCGGCTGATGTCTCTTACATCCTGGTGGTATCAGCAGCGTTCGATTTCGCCGATGTCGCCACCATGATTAATGCTTCCGTGCGGGCGGGGTATCAATTGACCGGCGTCATTCTTCAACAGGATGACGGTGTACTGGTCAGTAATCGTCTTGAAAAACCCGTCCCTATTGTTGATGAAGTTCGGTATATCGACCGAATTCCTCTCGGGATGCTGGCCGCTATTGAGGTTGCCGTCCCCGGGGAAGGTGATCGAAACACTGTCTAACCCTTACGGCATCGCTACGGTTTTTAATCTCAGTGCCAACGAGACCAAAAACATTGTGCCTATGGCGCGCGCGCTGATTGGCAACCGTTCCGCCGTGGTGGTGAAAACACCATCAGGTGATGTAAAAGCTCGCGCCATACCAGCCGGAAATATTGAACTGCTGTCACAGGGGCGCACGCGTCGAGTCGATGTTGCTGCTGGTGCCGACGCCATCATGAAAGCGGTCGGCGAATGCCCGAAACTGGATAATGTGACGGGTGAAGCCGGAACTAATATTGGCGGCATGCTGGAACATGTGCGCCAGACAATGGCAGAACTCACCAACAAACCCAGCACTGAAGTTTTCATTCAGGACCTGTTAGCCGTCGATACTTCTGTACCCGTAAAGTGTTACAGGTGGGTTAGCCGGAGAGTTTTCGCTGGAGCAGGCCGTCGGCATCGCCTCCATGGTGAAATCAGATCGCCTGCAGATGGCGATGATCGCCCGCGAAATTAAGCAAAAACTCAACGTTGACGTACAGGTTGGCGGCGCAGAGGCCGAAGCCGCCATTCTGGGCGCCTTAACCACGCTGGCAACCACGCGTCCCCTGGCGATTCTGGCATCTGGCGCGCAGGTTCAACTGACGCCTCAATCATCAACCCTAAAGGCGAAATTATCGCCACTCACCTCGCCGGTGCTGGCGATATGGTCACGATGATCATCGCTCGCGAACTGGGTCCTGGAAGATCGTTATCTGGCCGAGGAGATCAAAAAGCACCCGTTAGCCAAGGTGGAAAGTTTGTTTCACCTGCGCCATGAGGACGGCAGCGTTCAGTTCCTCACCACTCAGCCTCCCTCCGTCGGTGTTCGCACGTGTCTGCGTGGTGAAACCCGATGAACTGGTTCCTCTCCCTGGCGACCTGGCCCTGGAGAAAGTGCGTGCCATTCGCCGCAGCGCGAAAGAGCGAGTCTTTGTCACCAACGCTCTGCGCGCACTGCGTCAGGTAAGCCCAACCGGCAATATTCGTGACATACCGTTTGTGGTGCTGGTTGGCGGTTCTTCTCTGGATTTTGAAGTCCCGCAACTGGTCACCGATGCGCTGGCGCACTATCGGCTGGTGGCTGGGCGAGGAAACATTCGCGGTAGCGAAGGGCCAAGAAACGCCGTCGCAACAGGATTGATCCTTTCCTGGCATAAGGAGTTTGCTTATGAACAGTAATCATATCGCACCGGCGATTGTGGTCGCGGCCATTGACGGCACACTCTCCGACTGGAATGACGTCCTGTTGGGTATCGAAGAAGAAGGTATTCCCTTCGTTGTTCAGCAGCAGGCATCAGACGATGTCGTTCATTGCGCGTGGCAGGCAGCGCGCCAGTCGCCGCTGCTCGTAGGCATCGCCTGTGACAGTGAAACCCTGGTTGTGCATTACAAGAATTTACCCGCATCAGCGCCGCTATTTACGCTGACCTATCACCAAGATAACCCTGCCCGTCGACGTATTGGCAACAACGCCGCGCGGCTGGTTAAAGGCCTTCCCTTCCGGGATGGTCACTCATAATCCACAGGAGAACCGCAGTATGAATAACGCACTGGGACTGGTTGAAACAAAAGGGCTGGTAGCCGCGATCGAAGCCGCCGATGCCATGGTGAAATCCGCCCACGTGCAGTTGGTCGGCTATGAAAAGACTCGGCTCGGGTTTAGTGACCGTGATGGTTCGCGGTGATGTCGGCGCCGTTAAAGCGGCCGTAGACGCAGGAAGTGCTGCGGCAAGCGCGGTAGGCGAAGTCAAATCCTGCCACGTCATCCCACGCCCGCACAGCGACGTTGAGGCCATTTTACCTAAATCTGCCTAAGTCAATTCGAAGAAGGAGAACAGCGTGAAGCAATCACTGGGATTACTTGAAGTTAGTGGTCTGGCATTAGCCATCAATTGCGCGGATGTCATGGCGAAAGCCGCTTCCATCACGCTGGTTGGCCTCGAAAAGACCAACGGTTCAGCTGGACGGTGATCAAAAATTACCCGGTGATGTAGCCTCTGTTCAGGCGGCCATCATCACTGGCGCCAGTTTTGCCGACCAGCAAGCAGGTCTGGTCGCACATAAAGTCATCGCCCGGCCTGGAGAGGGCATTCTTTCTTGCAGCGTAGAGACGTCGTCTGCACCCATTCCCGATGCTGCTCCCGAAGAGCCTCAGGAAGAGATCCTTGCGGAGCCTTTTTTACCTGAGAGCGCACAGGGAACTGAGCTTATCAGTTGCAATCTTTGCCTCGATCCACAATGCAAACGCCAGAAGGGGGAACCCCGTTCTCTCTGTCTGCATTCAGGCAAACGAGGTGAAGCGTAATGGATAAGCAACTTCTGGAGACGACCGTGAGTCAGATCCTGGATGGATGCGGGAGCGCCCCTATTCCGCTGGGCGTTTCTAATCGGTCATATCCATCTTTGCGCAGAAGACTATGCCGTCCTTTTTCCTGGACCAAACCGATCAGCGAGAAAAAAGCGCTATTACAGCCCGGACAATACGCCGCCGAGCAAACCGTCACACTTGGTCGGCCCAAAAGGTCAGTTAAATAATGTTCGCCTGCTTGGGCCATTGCGTAATACGAGTCAGGTTGAAATCTCCCGTACCGACGCCAGAACATTGGGCGTCGCAGCCCCTTTGCGTATGTCTGGCGCTCTGCAAGGAACGCCGGGGATCCGCCTTGTCAGCCCGTTTGCCGAACTGGATCTCACGTCGGGCGTGATTATCGCCCGTCGCCATATTCATATGTCACCGCTGGATGCGCTGATCCTGAGGGTTTCGCACGGCGACAACGTTTCTGTGGCCATTGAGGGAGATGAGCGTCGGCTGGTTTTTTGACAATGTCGCCGTTCGCGTTTCGCCAGATATGCGTCTTGAGATGCATATCGACACTGACGAAGCCAATGCGGCAGGCGCAGATAACCCGCACGCCTTCGCCAAACTGGTGACGCCACGATGAACGGCGAACGGTTGCAACGGATCGTCGAAGAGGTTTTTGCGCGTCCTGCTGCGTCGTGCCGAAAGTGCGGTCACGCTCAGCGCCGCGCAACTGCAGGAAATCGATGCCCGGACACTGTTTTGTCAGTATTCATCTCTGCATGTTCAGCAGGTTGACTTGCCATTACTGGAACAACTTGCACAGAACGATTCGTCAAATGCAACGACGGTAATGATTCACGAGGCGCTGGCATTTGGACTTCGCGTACAGCTGTCAGTGCAACGTCGTTTGTTACCGGCGTTACCGGTGAAAAAGCTGGCACACCTGCCTCTGATATTCAGTGATGAGCTGGGACAGACCTGGCATCCTGCACCCGGTCAATCTTTTAAGTTATGCCGACGTGGCTCGCCTTCCCAGTGTATCGCTGGTGTTACGTCGTCAATGTGTCATTACCGCACTGGCTCGTGAAGCCGCTGCACACGCAATATTCATCTCAATTAAACAGGAGTGAACCATGCACTCTGCACGCGTTACAGGCGCGGTGGTATCCACACAAAAATCACCGTCATCTGGTGGGGAAAAAACTTCCTGCTGGTACGTCTGGGTCCAGTGCGATGGGGAGCTTCCCCTCACATCCCACGACAGGTGATGAGGTGGCGGTTGATTCCGTAGGGGCTGGCGTTGGCGAGTTAGTGTTGCTCAGCAGCGGCTCCAGCGCCAGACATGTTTTTAGCGGTCCCAATGAGGCCATAGATCTGGCCATTGTCGGCATCGTCGACACGGTTTCTCCGTTAAGGGGGGAATGATGGCAGATTTATACCCCGAACAGGTGATGCCGGAACAACCGCCCTGTTTACCGGCCAACGCGTCAGTAAAACCCATCCGCGTGTTGAAGCTTACGGAACGCTGGATGAACTTAATGCCGCGCTGAGTCTGTGTGTGTGCGCTTGCGCCTGTGCGCAACATCGCACGTTGCTGGAATCTATTCAGTTACAGATCTTCTGGTTTAGCGCAGAGCTTGCCAGTGAAAGCGAACAACCGGCATCAGGGCAGCGTTACATCAGTTCTGAAGAAATTACCGCACTTGAAACCGCTATTGATACCGCGATGGGCCGCGTAGCCCCCTTGCACAGCTTTATTCTGCCGGGTCGGTGTGAGGCTGCGAGCCGAATTGCACTTTGCCGCGAACGTTAGCGCGTCGCGCTGAGCGACGTCTGGTGGAGCTGTCTGAGGACGTCGCTGTCAGGCATGTACTGATGCGCTATATCAACCGACTCTCAGATTGTTTGTATGCCCTGGCGCGCGCCGAAGATCACGATGCTCATCAGAACACCATTATTCGGGAAGTGACAAAGCGTTATCTGGCTTCTGGTCACTCCCCCTCATGAAGGTAATCCGCGATGTCACTCTCATCTCAGGAGCTTCATCAATTGACCCGTTCAGCCGTTGAGCGGGCACAAGAATTACAGGTGCCTGTTGTCGTCAGCATTGTTGACGCCCACGGCGTGGAAACAGTGACCTGGCGTATGCCGGATGCTCTGTTAGTGAGCAGCGAGCTGGCACCGAAGAAAGCATGGACTGCCGTCGCGATGAAAACAGCGACCCATGAACTTTCCGCTGCGGTTCAACCCGGCGCTGCGCTTTATGGTCTGGAAAGTCATCTGCAAGGAAAGGTGGTTACTTTTGGCGGCGGATATGCGCTATGGCGTGACGGTGTACTGATTGGGGGTCTTGGGATCAGCGGCGGTAGCGTTGAGCAGGACATGGACATTGCACAAGCCGCCATTGCGGCCATTAACGTGAGAACACATCAATGAATACTTCTGAACTGGAAACCCTCATCCGAACCATTCTGAGCGAACAGTTAACGCCCACAACCACAGACGTAAAAGGGAATGGTATCTTTCAGTCCGTTGATGAGGCAATCAACGCCGCACACCAGGCATTCTTACGTTATCAGCAGTGCCCGCTAAAAACCCGAAGCGCCATTATCAGCACAATGCGTGAAGCGCTCGATTCGCACCTTACGACGCTTGCAGAAGAGAGCGCGGTAGAAACCGGGATGGGCAATAAAGAGGACAAGTTCCTCAAGAATAAAGCTGCCCTGGAAAACACACCGGGTATTGAGGATCTCACCACTACGGCGTTGACCGGCGATGGCGGCATGGTGCTATTCGAATATTCGCCGTTTGGCGTGATCGGTTCCGTCGCCCCCAGCACCAACCCCACCGAAACCATCATCAATAACAGCATCAGCATGCTGGCGGCGGGAAACAGCGTTTATTTCAGTCCGCATCCTGGGGCCAAAAACGTCTCTCTTAAGTTGATCAGCATGATTGAGGAGATAGCGTTTCGCAGTTGTGGGATCCGCAATCTGGTCGTCACTGTCGCAGAACCCACGTTTGAAGCGACCCAGCAAATGATGGCACACCCTCACATTGCCGTGCTGGCGATCACCGGCGGCCCCGGTATCGTGGCGATGGGGATGAAAAGCGGCAAAAAAGTCATTGGCGCAGGCGCGGGAAATCCCCCCTGCATCGTCGATGAAACCGCGGATTTAGTGAAAGCTGCGGAAGATATCATTAATGGCGCTTCCTTCGATTACAACCTGCCCTGTATTGCAGAAAAGAGCCTGATCGTCGTGGAGTCCGTTGCCGACAGCCTGATCCAACAAATGCAGAGCTTTGGCGCGCTGCTCCTCACCCCCGCAGAAACGGATAAGCTTCGCGCAGCCTGCCTTCCGGAAGGTCAGGCCAATAAAAAGCTGGTTGGTAAAAGCCCTGCTGCCATGCTGGAAGCCGCAGGTATTGCTGTTCCCGCCAAAACACCACGTTTGTTGATCGCGGTCGTTAACGCTGACGACGACTGGGTTACCCGCGAACAGCTGATGCCGATGTTGCCCATCGTGAAAGTGAAAGACTTCGACAGCGCCCTGACCCTGGCACTAAAAGTAGAAGAAGGCTTGCACCATACCGCCATTATGCACTCGCAGAACGTTTCACGACTGAATCTGGCAGCCCGCACATTGCAGACCTCTATTTTTGTGAAGAACGGTCCGTCCTATGCCGGAATCGGCGTCGGAGGCGAAGGTTTCACCACCCTTTACAATCCGCCACGCCAACCGGTGAAGGGACAACCTCAGCCAAAACATTTGCGCGGTCCCGTCGCTGCGTACTGACAAACGGTTTTTCAATCCGCTAATGAGGTTGTGATGAACACCTTTTCACTGCAAACCCGTTTGTACAGCGGCCAGGGCAGTCTGGATGTGCTGAAGCGCTTTACGAACAAGCATATCTGGATTATTTGTGATGGTTTTCTGGCGCGTTCACCGCTGATCGACATGTTACGTGAGACGTTGCCTGCCAATAATCGCATCAGTGTGTTTAGCGAGATAACGCCAGACCCCCACCATCAGCACTGTCGTGCAAGGGATTGCGCAAAATGCAAACCCTGCGCCCTGATGTCGTAATAGGTTTTGGTGGCGGTTCAGCGCTTGACGCCGCCAAAGCCATCGTCTGGTTCAGCCGCCAGTTTGGTATTGAAATCGAAACCTGTGTTGCCATTCCAACCACCAGCGGGACTGGGTCTGAAGTGACCAGCGCGTGTGTGATAAGCGATCCCGACAAAGGGATTAAATACCCGCTGTTCAACAACGCTCTCTATCCGGATATGGCGATCCTCGATCCCCGACTGGTCGTCAGCGTCCCCCGCCAATATCACCGCCAACACGGTATGGATGTATTGCACGCATGCCCTGGAAGCCTATGTTTCCTCACGGGCCAGTGATTTCACTGACGCGCTGGCGGAAAAAGCCGCGCAAATCGTTTTTCAGTATCTGCCCGTCGCCGTTAAAAAAGGGGATTGCCTGGCGACGCGCGGAAAAATGCACAACGCGTCAACCCTGGCTGGCATGGCGTTTAGCCAGGCAGGTCTGGGGCTTAACCATGCCATCGCACACCAGTTGGGAGGCCAATTTCACCTCGCTCCATGGGCTTGCCAATGCCGCTGCTACTTACCCTCAGTCATTCGTTTTAATGCGCGGGATCCGCGAGCGGCAAAACGGTACGTAAGATTCGCGAAAGCTTGTCAGTTATGTCCTGACAATGCGAAAGACATCACAGGGTTAAATGCGCTGATTCGCAGTATTGAACAACTCATAAGACAATGCGCCATCCCTTCTTTTTCCGAAGTGCTGACTGATGGTAAAACCGAGTATTCCCAGCGAATCCCTGCCATGGTTCAGGCTGCACTGGCAGATGTCACGTTAAAAACTAATCCGCGCCCCGCTGATGCCTGCGCCATTCAAGAGTTGTTGGAGGAATTGATATGAATACGGCTCCTAATGCCTTCGAATTCACTGAACTTATTGTTTGCGATGCTCAGGCAATCCGGGAAAGAGTTCGTGCTGCGGGGGTGGTAGGTGCCGGAGGCGCTGGTTTTCCCGCCCATGTCAAACTGCAGGCGCAGGTGGAAATCTTCCTGGTCAACGCCGCAGAATGTGAACCGATGCTGAAGGTTGACCAACAGCTTATGGCCCAACAGGCGGCTCGTCTGGTGCGTGGCGTGCAATACGCGATGAAAGCAACCGGCGCCCGCGAAGGCATTATTGCCCTCAAAGAAAAATATCGTCCTGCCATCGCCGCGTTAACCCCGTTTCTCCCTTCAGACATCAGGTTGCACATTTTGCCGGATGTTTATCCGGCAGGTGATGAGGTTCTGACATCTGGATGGCGACAAGGCCGATCGCGTCCCCCCTGCGGCTTTGCCTGTCAGCGTGGGCGTTGTCGTCAATAACGTGCAGACCGTGCTGAATATTGCCAGGGCGGTGGAACAGCAGTTTCCCGTCACTCGCCGCACTCTGACGGTTAATGGCGCAGTGGCTCACACCACAGACGCTGACCGTCCCCATCGGTATGTCATTACGTGAGGTTCTCTCTCTGGCGGGAGGAGCCACCATTGATTCTCCTGGCTTTATCAATGGTGGCCCAATGATGGGACATTTGCTCACCACGCTGGATACCCCGGTAACCAAAACCACGGGGGGATTGCTGGTATTGCCCGAAAAGCACCCACTGATCCAGCGGCGTAGGCAGGATGAACGCACGCTGCTTTCCGTTGCGAAAACGGTCTGCGAACAGTGTCGGTTATGTACTGATTTGTGCCCACGACATTTGATAGGCCAGAATTATCGCCGCACCCTGCTTGGTACGCGCGGTGAACTACCAACAGGCCGCGACACCCCAACTGTTGCTCAGCGCGTTGACCCTGTTCGGAATGCAATGTTTGTGAAATGTGTCGCCTGTCCGGTTGGCATCTCCCCAATGCGTATTAACCGCATGCTCAAGCGTGAGTTGCGGGCGCAAAACCTGCGTTATGAAGGGCCACTGAATCCTGCCGATGAAATGGCGAAATATCGGCTGTTGTCCGGTAAAACGGCTGATTTGCTAAGCCTGGGTCTTAGCGACTGGTATCACGAAGCACCGTTATCAGAAACCGAACACCTGACGGATAACGTCACTCTGCTTCTGCGCCAACATATTGGTGCCAATACCCTCCCGCAGGTGCAAAAAGGTGACCGCGTCGTTCGTGGCCAGTGCGTCGCAGATGTCCCTCCGGGTGCATTAGGCCGCGCCCCATTCACGCCAGTATTGTCGGCATCGTTAGTGACGTCACTGAGCTGGCAATTACGGTTGTAAGAGGTTAACCATGTCTCAGGCAATAGGTATTTTAGAACTCACCAGTATCGCTAAAGGAATGGAATCAGGCGATGCCATGCTGAAAAGCGCCCAACGTTGAATCTTCTGGTCAGTAAGACCCATCTGCCCAGGCAAATTTTTACTGATGATCGGCGGTGATGTAGGTGCGGTGCAACAAGCCATAGCGACCGGTTCCTCACTCGCCGCAGACATGCTCCGTCGACAGCCTGGGTGTTACCCAATATTCATGCCAGCGTCCTCCCCGCGATCAGCGGGCTGAACAGTGTTGATAAGCGTCAGGCCGTCGGGATTGTGGAAACCGTGGAGCGTGGCGGCATGCATCAGCGCCGCTGACCCGTGCGGTCAAAGCCTCAAATGTCACGCTGGTTCGGGTACATATGGCGTTTGGTATCGGAGGCAAATGCTACATGGTGGTAGCGGGCGATATTTCTGATGTTAACATACGCCGTTACCGTTGCCAGTGAAAGCGCGGGCGAAAAAGGGCTGCTGGTCTACCGCTCTGTGATTCCACGTCCACATGAAGCCATGTGGCGACAAATTGTGGAGGGATAATGGAAAGACAACCCACGACGGATCGTATGATCCAGGAATATGTCCCTGGTAAGCAGGTGACGCTGGCGCATCTGATTGCCAATCCAGGCAAAGATTTATTTAAAAAACTGGGGCTGCAGGATGCCGTATCAGCCATAGGTATTCTGACCATCACACCCCCAGCGAGGGCCTCCCATTATCGCCTGTGATATCGCCACCAAGTCAGGTGCCGTGGGATTGGTTTCTCTCGACCGATTCACGGGTGCCGTTGTGTTAACGGGAGATGTTTCTGCCGTTGAATACGCGCTGAAACAGGTCACCAGAACACTGAGTGAAATGATGCTGTTTACCTCATGCCCCGTCACGCGGACCTGACACCATGAAGCGCATGATGCTTATTGGCCCCAGCCAGTGCGGTAAAACGTCACTCACGCAATGTTTACGTGGCGAGACGCTTCATTACCAAAAAACACAGGCCATCGTGTGGTCTCCGGACACGATAGACACTCCGGGCGAATATCTGGAGAACCGCTGTCTCTACAGCGCGCTGCTGGCAAGTGCCTGTGAAGCTGAAATGATTGCCCTGGTGCTGAACGCTGATGCCCCCTGGTCCCCCTTTTCTCCGGGGTTTACAGCGCCGATGAACAGACCCGTCATTGGCATCGTCACAAAATCCGATCTGGCAAACGCGTCGCGTATTTCAACCGTACATAACTGGTTGGCGCAAGCCGGAGCTGAACACATCTTTACCACCAGCGCCGTGACCAATTCAGGCGTCGATGAAATGTTTGATTTTCTGACCGCAAAGGAATCTTTATGTCTCACAAAATAATGGCCATTAACGCAGGCAGTTCATCGCTAAAATTCCAGTTACTGGCGATGCCGCAGGGCACGGCTATCTGTCAGGGTTTGATCGAACGTATTGGTATGGTCAATGCGCAGGTCACGATAAAAACGACCACGCAAAAATGGCAAGAAACATTGCCGATGGCGGATCATCGTGAAGCCGTTGCGCTACTGCTGGAGAAGCTCATTGATTATCAAATTATCAATGCATTAACTGACATTACAGGTGTCGGTCACCGCGTCGCGCACGGAGGAGAATCGTTTAAAGATTCGGCGCTGATCACAGATGAAACGCTGGCGCAGATAGAACACCTCGCAGAACTGGCCCCTTTGCACAATCCGGTCAATGTCATTGGCATTAAGGTATTTCGGCAATTGCTGCCCAACACGCCGTCAGTTGCCGTCTTTGATACGGCTTTTCATCAGACACTGGATGAACCCGCCTATATCTATCCCTTACCCTGGCGCTATTACGCCAGAGCTTGGTATTCGTCGCTACGGATTCCACGGCACCAGCCACAAATATGTCAGTGCGACGCTGGCAGAAAAGCTGGGGGTTCCGCTCAGCGCGCTACGCATTGTGTGTTGTCATCTCGGCAACGCAGCAGGTCTTTGTGCTATCAAAGAGGTCTGTCCGTTAACACCTCGATGGGATTCACGCCGCAGTCAGGTGTGATGATGGGGACCCGCAGTGGTGATATCGATCCGTCCATTTTACCGTGGATTGCGCAGCGAGAAGGTAAAACACCGCAACAACTTAATCATTTATTAAACAACGAGTCAGGCTTGCTGGGGGGTCTCCGGAATATCCAGTGATTATCGCGATGTTGAACAGGCTGCTGATTCGGGGAACAGACAGGCAGCACTGGCGCTCACCCTGTTTGCCGAACGTATCCGCGCCACGATAGGCAGCTACATTATGCAGATGGGCGGACTGGATGTTCTCCTGTTTACCGGTGGGATTGGCGAAAACTCGTCTCGCGCCAGGTCGGCAATCTGTCATAACCTGCATTTTCTTGGGCTGGCGATTGATGAAGAAAAAAATCAACGCAACAGCACGTTCATTCAGACAGACAACGCGATGGTCAAGGTGGCGGTGATTAATACCAATGAAGAACTCATGATCGCACAAGATGTTATGAGATAGCCTTAACCGAAACGGCGGGCTTTTTGCGTACCTGCGTAATTAAAGCATCACCACAAGTTGCGGTAAATCAAGGTAATAGCATGATCAGCATGACACTATGCGCCGAGAATTGCTGATCAAGAAGGTGTATACATGGCTGTAGCACAATGCCCGGCGTCATGCGGTGAACTTATTCAGGGTTGGATTCTTGGCAGTGAGAAGCCGGTCTCCTGCCCTGTCGACTGGTACAGCACCGTCGAGGTAGGTTCAGGCTCGCCTCTGGCGGATGAGCGTTCACTTTCACGCACGATGGTAGATCGGGTGCTTGCGCACTTTAACTACCCTGCCTGCTGGAGCCAGGAGATACGGGTGGATGTCCATTCCACCATTCCTGTTGCCAAAGGAATGGCCAGCAGCACCGCAGACATTGCCGCTACAGGCAGCTTGCCACTGCGCACCATCTGGGCCACACGCTTGATGAATCCACCCTTGCGCAGCTTTGCGTTTCACTCGAACCGACCGACAGCACCGTTTTCCGCCAGCTTACGCTTTTTGATCATAATGATGCTTCAACGCAGATCGCCTGCGAAGCGCAACCGCAGCTCGATCTTTTAGTGCTCGAAAGTCCCGTGACTTTACGTACCTCGGATTATCACCGGTATTCCCCGTCTTGATCGTTTACACGCGGGCGCGGCAGCCTTGCAGCAAGCCTGGGAAGCCGTGCAGGAAGCGTGCGTAACGCAGAACCCACGACGGATGGGTGAAGCCGCGACCCTGAGCGCCATCGCCAGCCAGATGTTGCTTCCAAAACCCGACTTCAATGCGTTGTTATCGATCGTTGAAGAGTGTGATTTATACGGCGTGAATGTGGCGCACAGCGGCAGCGTTGTCGGTTTGATGCTGGACCGGGAGCGTCATGATGTCGATTACATTAAATGGACGCTTACAGAAAGAAAACTGACGAACCATTGGCCAGAACAGCATTTACTTAGAATGGTAAAGGGTGGGGTTGAACTGCAGTGAGAACCGCACCGCGATCCTCACTGCGGTAACGCATTATTCTGCTTTTGCGTCAGGGTTTTTCATTTCACCCATTGCTTTGAGCTTTTTAGAAATGTCGCGACGTTCTTTGGAGATTTCTGCATTTTTGATGATGTAATCATCAACGCGATCTTCATAGTCGGTTTTCATGCTGGCGATAATGCCCTGGATCGCTTCAACGCTCATACCTGGTTTGATGTAGTCGCTCAGGTTGTCCAGCAGCAGCACACGCTTCTGGTTGTCACGGATCTTTTTCTCAACGTCCTGGATTTCACGTTGCAGCTTGTTCTTACGGCGAAACAGACGAACAAATTCCAGCACGTCCTGGAAAGAAGGCTTGGTAGTTTCCATTTTTACACCCCTGATAATGTGAGATTCGGATTCGTTTAAGCAACCGCGACAAGTAAGGGTAAACATTACTTTTAGCCGTTGCAGATGACAATGGTTTTATCCTTTTTCCGTATCATACCCTTATTCCTTGCTGAATCGAAGCAGCAGTAGAATCATTCACCTTATCTGCTCTTTATTTGCGCAATGCGCGACAGATCAAATGCGAGAGTAGCTCCAGTTGGCGCGCGGTTTCCATGCTTAGCCAAACATAGCCATGAATGGGGATTTCAGCCACTCTGTCGCTATGCTGTTCATTAATCAGTTGCCGAAGTTCCGCCACAATGTCGTTCAGCTTCCCGGTGTTTGCCAGCACCGGCTGCGGGGTTTCCTTCATACAACGCATGCGTAATCGTCAGTAACGTTTGCTGGATCATCTGTTGCGTTTCACGCAGTGTATGGGCATTCAGCATCACGAAATGGCTGGTGCGCGATGCCCAGTGTGCATTAATTTGCAGCTCGAGCATGCAGACCAGATTGCGGTTAATCGTTTGAATTGCTTCAAATATCGATTTATGAATATGGGTTTCTTTACTGGCGGGCGTAATCAAGCCGCGCATCTTCACGACATCCCCAAGTAGCCGCTGTAAGTGTTTATCCAGCCCGTGGACGTTCAAGCAAGTTAGGAGAAAGCGCCGCCTGATAGAGTCGGTTATAGGACGTGACGCACTGCGCCAGTTGGATCCGCCAGTGTATAAACGCCCGTTGCGGCCAGATACCGGTAAACAACATGGCCAAAAGCGACCCCAGAATCACATCGCCGCCTCGCCATAATGCCGTCTCCATATCGCCTGCTGGCGCACCTACCACCACGGCCAGGGTGATTCCTATCAACAACGCCTGATACGGTTTTTTGCCTAACGCCAGCCACCCGCACAGGAACATCGCCACCGCGCACCAGATAATCATCAGCGGTAATGAGAAAAGCTCCAGGCGCAGCGCCACCAGCCCTAACGCCGCTCCCAGAATCGTACCGCCGATACGTTCAAAGGCCCGGGGGACCACGTTACCCCAAAAGGAGATCGGCCCCATAATGACCACCAGCGTAATAAGTGGCCACGTGCCTTCCGGGATATGGAACAGACGAACGAACAGAAATGTGAGGATAAATGCCAGCGCAATGCGAATCCCATGCACGACGCGGTAGTGGCGATACAAACGAATTTCAAAGGGGCTCAGCGACTTATCGGTACGCACTTTCGGCTCCATCTGGAAATCACAAAAAACGCATTGTACCTGCTTTTTCACTGAAAACATCACTGCTGCGGACAGATCTTATCCAGGATGAACGAATGTCGCGATCGTCCGCGCAGTAACGCCGAAAACATCAATATCACGACTTCGGTTGTACCGGTATATGCATTTCAATATCCCAGTACCCGTCTTCTGCCCCATTATTCAGATAGACCTCAAAACAAGGTTTGCCGGAAATCTGGTAACGGCTATCCTGCAGCACGCTATTGAAAAACTGATACCACGGCGTCGCGAAATCGTTATTTTCAACGCGTGTGACAGCAACAGCATATTGACCGCCCACTATTTCAGTGAGGATCACACCTTCGCTGTTTTCGGGCAACGTGAAATCAGCGGGTACTGAAACAACGGTATCGCAACGCAGTTTCTCCGCCGGGACTTCATCAGGGTTATCATAGTAAACGGCAATCCATTCCAGCGGCACGATCTGGTTTCCATCAACCCACATCATCAGTTGTTCAAAACCTTGTTTTACCGTTTTTTCCCACGGTCCAACCATGTGAAAACCGGCAATCCTGCGTTTCTCTGCTTGTCTGATCTCGTAGTTCATAATGCCTCCGTCATTATACTGTTATTATATACAGTATAATTTTCACCTAACAGCCACAAGGAAATAGTGATTATTATGTGAGCAGACTCGCACTCTCGCCAGTCTGCCCCGGAACAAATCCGTTATGCCTTATGGTGAAAATAATCGCTCAGACGCGAAAAAACGCCGCCTTTATCAACGGATTCCAGCGTCACCAGCGGCCAGTGCGCGACCAGTTTATCCCGATCGTAGAGTTCAATTTCGCCAACCCGTTGATGTGCGGCAATAGGTGCCACAATCTCTTTTCTATCAAGTACATATTTTGCTTTGATATTAGGAATTTCTGCTTTTGGAAGCGCTAACCAAAAATCCTGCTCAGTGCCTAATGTGATGTTCTCTTTTGTCACCGTACCATATGCGTTCGCTACCAACTTTCTTCCCACTTTTAAGAATTTGCACCGTGTCGAAATTCTGTTGCCCCCAGTGCAACAGTTTACGGGCTTGTTCTTCACGGCCTTTCGGGCTTTCAGCCCCCATCACCACGGCGATAAGGCGGCGCTGCCCATCCACGGAAGAGGCGATAAGGTTATATCCGGCGCCAGAGGTGTGTCCGGTTTTAAGACCATCAACGTTGAGCGTTTTATCCCACAGCAGGCCATTGCGGTTTTGCTGCGTGATGCCATTCCAGGTGAGGCTCTTTTCGCTATACATATGATAAAACTCAGGTTCGCCATGAATAATCGCACGCGAAAGTACCGCAAGGTCATACGCCGAACTGTGCTGACCCGGCGCATCCAGCCCGTGTACCGTTTCAAAATGCGTATCCTGTAAATTTAGCTTTTGCACATAGCGGTTCATCATGGCAACAAACTGCGGCTGCCCCCCGGCAATGTAATCCGCCAGCGCCACGCAAGCATCGTTGCCTGAATCAACGATCAGCCCACGACTTAAATCATGCACCGTGACGCGGTCGCCCTCTTTTAAGAACATCAATGAGGAACCCACAAACACAGGATTGTCTTTTGCCAGGCATCACGTCCGACAGTCACAATGTCGTTGCGGCTAATACGATGGCTGTCGATGGCGCGGTCAACCACATACCCGGTCATCAGTTTGGTCAGGCTGGCAGGGTTACGCTGCTGGTGTTCGTTATTGGCGGTAAGAATCTGTCCTGTCGTGTAATCCATCAGCACCCACGCCCCTGCGTCAATGGCTGGCGGCTGGGGAGAAAAGTCCGGGGTATTGGTTGCAAAGGCAGATGTAAGATTCAACGTAAACAGCGAAGCGGCAATAAACAAACGGGATTTCAACAGCATGTCCTCAGAAAGAGAATAATTTGCTGTTCTTTTTACGGAAGTTCTGTTGAACAAACATGAAAAAATTGCAAGAAAATGTGACTCAAAGCACATTTCCTTGCATGATTTTAACCCACCGAGCCTGTTTTCCGGGTTTCAGCGCGGGGGAAAATTATCCCTTACGCGGCGAAGTTTCCGCATGATGACTGCGATGGCGGTGATAACCGTCTATCATGCTGCGGAAAATTTGCCCTGGTGTATCACCGAGCGTGCAAAGGTAAATATGTGCGCAAATAAACAGCAGCCCAACGACGGCTAACGCCATATGCAACACCAGCATTATCGGACCTGCCCCCATGAATTGCGGATACAAACACAGAAATCCGCTGATGATCAACAGAGGCACGAGCGCATACATGATGGCCAGATACGCCAGTTGCTGTAGCGGGTTAAATTTATTTTCCGTCGTGCGGCATAAGGTGCGCTTCGCATGCATAATGCCGCACAGGTAAAAACGCGTTTGCCGCAGACACCGCGTGACCAGTCCGTTGACGTTCACCTTGTAGTGATGTCCGTTACCACCGAACGCATTAATGAGGATGAAGCCGATCCAACATGCCGCCAGCGCAAATCCGCACACGGTATGTAGTTTCACCATTAATGCCACAGGTCCGATTGAAAAATGGCCAAACAGACCACTGAGCAAAAGCAGGACAAAGAGCAGAGCATTTCCCCAGTGCCAGCGGCGGATCGCCAGTGAATAGAGGTAGTCACGTTGCTCTTCCCCTGTCGCCGTTTTCGGTGAAAACATGGCGCGCAACAGCGCATGCGCCCCAAGTGCGGCAAGCAGCATCAACACCACGCCCCCCGCACAGACGAGCCATAAAGGCCAGTAATCCGGCGTGTAGTTCAGTTCGGCTCCCCAGATGGTATTCATACTTTACCCTCCTGATGTATCTCCTTGCGTCGGTATAAACTGACCGCACCACTGCCTTCTTCCTGCTGCCGGTACACCTCTTTTTGGCCGATCCAGTGTTGGATCTCCGGTTCATCGAGTCGACCAAATTTCAGCGCATCCGTCGGACACACGGAGACGCAGGCGGGCTGTTGTCCTGATGCCAGACGCGTATCGGCACAGAAATTACATTTTTCGGCAATCCCCGTTTGGGGATTCAGAAAGCGAACGTGGAACGGACACGCTGCAACACAGTAATCGCAGCCGATACAGCGCGATTTATCGACCTGCACGATGCCGTTTTCATCACGGAATGAGGCGCCGGTTGGGCATACCGTGACGCAGGGGGCGTCTTCGCAATGCTGACAGGAGACACGGATAAAACGAAAATGATCCAGCGTGGCAGATTCAGGGTCAGGCGTTTGGATCTGCACCTGAACGCGGCTAAATCCCTCCGGGACATCATTAAGCACCTTACAGGCCACCGTGCACGCCTGGCATCCAATGCAGCGTTTCTCGTCATGCAACATGGCATATGAATTCGTCGGTTGATTCATGCTTTTCTCCTTCCTCATGCCCGGCTAAGCGTGACGCCAGCGGTATGCACCACCGTGCCAGAAACCGGACTGGTCACATGCGGCAGCAAGTTTCCGCAGTGAATGCCGTGCGTTGTCGCGGCGGTTTTCGCCCCGGCTTTCGCCCCAAAGCCCATGTAAACAAACAGCGTATCGGGTCGAATGCCTGCCGTGACCAGCGCTTTCCCTTTTTCTTTGCCGGTTGCGTTTTCCAGCCAGATCTCGTCCCCATTGCGGATACCCTTTTCGCGGGCTGTCTGCGGGTGGATCCAAACGGCGTTATCCCACATCAACTCACTGAGTAACGGGACATACTGCGTCGCGCCGTTGGTATGTACGGCAACCTTGCCCTGAATAAAATAAAGTTCGTCGTCTTTTTTAAGTGCGATGTGGCGGGCCTGAGGTATCCCATAGCCAGGCAACAAGGCTTCCAGCGCTTCAGAGTACAACTCGATTTTGCCGGACGGCGATTTGAAACGTAGCTGGTCGCCATAGGTTCCTTCACTGTCTGCCGCCGCCGCGCCGGGATAACGCGTGACAAACTGACGAACGGATTCTGGCTCACGCAACAACAGCGGCACACCCCATTCCCGATACCCTTTCTGGCGCAATTCCGCCGACAAGCCATGATCGCCATTGAGCTGATACAGCTGACGAGTCTGCATATCCTGCCAGGGGAAGTAATGCCCCAGGCCCAACTGCACAGCCAGCTCTTTCCAGATTTGCCAGCTCGGACGCGCCTCGCCAATGGGGTCCACCACCTGCTGGCGCAACGCATAAGCGGGATTGAGCCCAGACATGTCGGAGATTTCTTCATCACGCTCAAGGTAAGTGCATTCCGGTAACAGATAGTCTGCGTAAGCCGCGCTCTCACTCAGATACACATCGCAACTCACGACCAGATCCAACTGCTCCATGGTTTTCACCAGATCCGGTCGACAGGTGACGGTTTGCAGAGGATTGTGGCGGGACATAATCCAGCCCTTCACCGGGTAAGGCGTCTGTTTTAGCACCGCGTCAATCACGCTTTGGACGACACCACCGCCTGCCGCGATAATGTTGAATTGCGGCGCCACTAAATCAATGCGCTCTGCCTTCGGCTTGGGCATATTTTTGACGTCAGGTTTTGCCAGCACCGGAGCGACCGTTTCTCCTGCCAGTTTGTTATACGTTGCGGCCCCTTTTTTTCTGGTACATCCCGCCCTCGCGCTCAATATTTCCGAGCAGCACGTTCAGGGTAAAAATCATGCGCCGCATGTCGATCTCTTCTTGAGAGAATGTTGCGCGATGACCGGGGCTGACCATGGCATGCGGCGCGCAGGCGGCAAGCTCTCGCGTGACCCGCACAATCACATCGGCAGGCACGTCGGAATGCTGTTGCGCCCACGCAGGCGTGGTCTCTTTCACCGCATCCACCAGCTGCGCGAATCCGCTGGTGTAACGCTCAACAAAGGCGGCATCGTAAAGATTTTCGTTGATCATGACGTGGCACATTGCCATCAATACCGGTAAGTCACCGCCGGGACGAATCGCATGCCACTCATCTGCTTTGCTGGAGAAAACGGAAAGACGCGGATCGAAGCTGACCATTTTGGCCCCCTTCTCCTGCGCGGTCATCAATTCATGGGTATCCGCAACTTCGATCCCCTCATACAAATTATGTCCAAACGAGACCATGTAGCGGGTATTTGCGATGTCCATCGCCAGGTCTCCACCCATCATCACTTTTGCCGCAATGGATTTTCCGGCAGGACAGGTTGAGGCATGTGTGAAGGTATTCGGAGAGCCGAATGCGGTAGCCAGATGAAACAGATGGCCTGAAAGCGAGCCGGACTTGGAAGAAAATACGACCCCTTCCGGCCCATATTGCTTTTTAATTTCCGTCATTTTTTCAGCAATTTCTTTATAAGCCTGCTGCCAGCTAATGACCTGCCATTCACCACCGCCGCGCGGGCCGGTGCGCTTCATGGGTTTCACAATACGATGAGGATCGTTCACCAGGCTGACACCGCTGCCGCCCCTGGCGCAAACCCGCGTTCCCTGCTGGGGGGCATGAGGATTGCCTTGAATAAAAACCGTTTTATTTTTAATGACCTGTGCCTGAATCGGACACCGAAACGAACACATTTCGCACAGACTGGGCGTCAGGGATGTTTTACCGTTCACTCCCTCTGTCGGATTGCGCGCCAGTGCTCCGGTGCAAAGCCGCCTATGGCGCACGCGGAACAACTCAACCCGACGCCTTGCAAAAAACTACGCCGACTGATGCTCATATAACCTCCTGTTATTAGATATATCCAATAATTATATTGAATATATATCGTAAGTTTATGTCCTTACTCACAATTCATAACAGAGAGCAATAAAATAGATAAATAGCTAAAAATTGTTACTTATCAAAAGATTCCGAATACAGTCAAATAATGACAGTCAGCAAGAAAATAACCCCATTGGATGTCGTCAAATTAGCGTAAATTTATATCACTGCCCAGGCTCACTCTATTAAAACAAAGATACAAATCAGCTACGTTATTTCTGTATTCGCTGAAATTTAATAACAACCCAATTAATTCGCATTCGTGATTCAGGCAAAGCACCGGTCTTGCTGATTACCCTGTCGTTTTTTGTTACTCTTACCAGAGCGAAAATTGAAACCGGGTACAACTCCACAATGAATGACGGCAAGCAGCTTCCTACCTTTTTGTTCCACGATTACGAAACATTTGGTACACACCCCGCACTGGACAGACCCGCACAGTTCGCCGCGATTCGCACCGATAGCGATTTTAACGTTATTGGCGAGCCGGAGGTGTTTTACTGCAAGCCTGCCGATGATTACCTCCCGCAAACCGCAAGCCGTGCTGATCACCGGCATCACGCCGCAGGAAGCGCGGGAAAAAGGGGAAAACGAAGCCGCCTTCGCTCAACGAATTCACGCCCTGTTTAGCGTGCCGAAGACCTGTATCCTTGGCTACAACAATGTCCGCTTCGATGATGAAGTCACGCGCAATATTCTGTACCGCAACTTTTACGATCCCTACGCCTGGAGCTGGCAACACGACAACTCACGCTGGGATCTGCTGGATGTGATGCGCGCCTGCTACGCTCTGCGACCGGAAGGGATCAACTGGCCCGAAAACGATGACGGGCTGCCCAGTTTTCGCCTTGAACATTTAACCAAAGCTAACGGAATTGAACACGCCAACGCACACGATGCGATGGCCGATGTTTATGCAACCATTGCGATGGCGCAACTGGTGAAATCGCGCCAGCCGCGTTTGTTTGAGTACCTTTACACCCACCGTAACAAGCATAAGCTGGCTGCGCTGATTGATGTCCCTCAGATGAAGCCGCTGGTCCATGTCTCCGGTATGTTTGGCGCATGGCGCGGCAATACCAGTTGGGTCGCCCCACTGGCCTGGCACCCGGAAAATCGGAATGCGGTGATCATGGTGGATCTGGCGGGTGATATTTCCCCGCTGCTGGAGCTTGACAGTAATACCCTGCGCGAGCGGTTATACACAGCCAAAGCCGATCTGGGCGATAACGCCGCAGTTCCCGTCAAACTGGTGCACATCAATAAGTGCCCGGTTCTGGCGCAGGCCAATACGCTGCGCCCGGAAGATGCGGACCGGCTGGGCATTAATCGCCAGCAGTGTCTCGATAATCTGAAAGTGTTGCGCGAAAAACCCGCAGGTACGCGATAAAGTCGTGGCGATCTTTGCAGAAGCAGAGCCGTTTACCCCCTCGGATAACGTTGATGCTCAGCTTTATAATGGCTTTTTCGGCGATGCGGATCGTGAAGCCATGAAGATCATTCTGGAAACGGAGCCGCGCAATTTACCCGCGCTGGATATCACCTTCGCCGATAAGCGCATAGAAAAACTGCTGTTTAATTATCGCGCCGTAATTTCCCGGGCACCCTGGATGAAGCGGAACAGCAGCGCTGGCTGGAGCACCGCCGTCAGGTCTTCACACCAGAGTTTTTGCAACGCTATGCGGATGAATTGCAGATGTTGTATCAGCAGTATGCTGATGATAGCGGGAAGCAAACGTTACTGAAATCGCTCTGGCAGTACGTCGAAGAGATTGTCTGAGAACCTAGTAAGTCCCTGATGACTGAATCTGCAGCATAAAAAAACCGGAGACAGCGCTCCGGTTTTTTATTTTGCGCCAGGCCGAACAGACGGGCGCAGAAAAGTCAGCGGTTACGCGACGTCTTCGTACTGCGGCACCGGGTTGCGGAAGCTTTTGGTCACGCAGGCCAGATAAATCAGGCCAATCGCGGCCCAGATCAAGCCCAGCACCATGGAGCTCCTCTCCAGGTTAACCCACAGCGCGCCAACGGTCAGCGCACCACACATCGGCAGGAACAGATACTGGAAATGGTCTTTCAGCGTTTTGTTGCGCTTCTCACGGATCCAGAACTGTGAAATCACCGACAGGTTAACAAATGTAAATGCCACCAGCGCACCGAAGTTGATAAGCGCAGTCGCCATCACCAGGTCAAAGTTGATTGCCAGCAGAGCAATCGCCCCCACCAGAATGATGTTCATCGCCGGTGTACGCCATTTCGGGTGAACGTAACCGAAGAAACTTTTCGGGAACACGCCGTCACGACCCATCACGTACATCAGACGTGCTACGCCCGCATGTGCCGCCATACCAGAAGCCAGTACGGTGATGGTGGAGAAGATCAACGCGCCAACCTGGAAGGTTTTACCCGCAACATACAGCATAATTTCTGGCTGAGAGGCATCCGGATCTTTAAAGCGAGAAATATCCGGGAAATACAGCTGCAGGAAGTAGGTTGAAAAGATGAAGATCAGGCCGCCGATAAGCGCGGTCAGGAAAATAGCACGCGGAATAACGCGCTCTGCATCTTTGGTTTCTTCCGACAGGTTGCTAATGCCGTCAAACCCGGTAAACGAGAAGCACAGAATCGTCGCACCGGTGATCATCGGAATCACGTGCGCATCACCAGACCAGAACGGACGCGAGCTGGCCAGCGTACCGGCGCCTTCGCCTTCAAACACACCGTAAACTACCATGCCCAAAATGACCGCAATCAGCACCACCTGCAACACCACAATAACGGTATTGAAGTTAGCCACGGATTTGAGACTGCGCAGGTTAAATGCCGTCATAAACGCCACCAGGGCGATAACAAACACCCACGACGGGATCGAAGGCACAAGGGCTTCAAAGTAAATTTTCGCCAGCAGAATGTTGATCATCGGCGCGAACAAGTAGTCGAGCAGAGAAGACCAACCCACCATAAAACCGACGGTAGGGCTAATGGATTTCTGGGCATAGGTATACGCAGAGCCAGCAGAAGGGTAACGACGTACCAGCTTCCCGTAGCTCAGCGCCGTAAACAGAATAGCGATCAACGCGAAGGCGTATGCCGTCGGTACGTGACCGTCTGTGAGGCCTGAAACGATACCAAATGTATCGAACAGCGTCATTGGCTGCATATAGGCAAGGCCCATCATAACAACCGGAACCAACGTAAGCGTCTTACGTAATTCCACGCGAGAGGTGTTTGGAGTAACGTTATGCGACATGGTCATTCCCCTTTACGGCGAATACCGTCGCGTAAGCAAAAAATTGCCCCATTTTTACGGATTCCTCAGCGACAACAACTGTCGGTTTTTAGTAAGTATCTATCCGGTACGAAGCCCGGCCTCTTTTATGAATGATTGGTTTGATGCAAAAAAATAACCGACGCGTATGAAAACGTCGGTTAATGTCATTTTTTGCAAGCGGCGTATTTTGCACTAGATTGAGGCGAAATAACAATAGAATGAGACATCTGTCCCAAATTAATTTTTCTAATCGATTGATTTACCAACAGCATTTTTTGAGTAGACACCAGCAATAGCACTATTTGCTAAAATCTCATCTCGCCACCAGGCGCTGGCCAGTCCGGCAGTCTGCTCGTTCCAGCCAATCCATACCGGTTCAAAGAAGATTTGCGCCACCACCTTCTTCTCGACCAACGCGCCACTTTCCAGAAATCGCTGCGCCAGATAGCGCGGTAAATAGCCGCATCCCAGCCCACTGATTTGCAGCTCCAGTTTGGTTTTAAAATCAAACACGGTTATCGCTTCCTGGTCTTCGAGAAGCTGAGATGAGGACGCCGGATGAGTAATGTCGCCGACCACAATGGCGCGGAAGCGTTTAATGATACGGCGGCTCAACGGCTCTTGTTCCTGCACTAAGGGGTGGTGCGGTGCGACAGCAAAGACTTGCTCAAGATACCCCAACTGCACAAAACCGAAACCGCTTAAAGGGAGGCGGTTTCATGCGTTGCCCCCACAATGATATCCGCCCGTCCCTGCGTAAGCGCTTCCCAGGAGCCGCCCAGCACACCATTGATAAATTTAAGGCGAGTAACGCTGTGATGTTGATAGAAAGATTCGATGAGGGGCGCCAGAAGTGAAAAAGGGAATGTGTCATCCACACCGATGACCAGTTCGTTTTCCCATCCTTCGTGAAGTTTGATCGCCTGTTTTTCCAGCTCACGCACGGTGTGCAGGACTTCCCGGCCTTTTTCCAACAGCATTTGGCCGGTGCGGGTGAATTTGGCCCGATGACCGCTGCGATCCAGTAACTGAATATTCAGATCGCTTTCGAGTTTGTGGACGGTATAGCTGAGAGCAGAAGGCGTCTTAAATAATTTTGCCGACGCCGCCGCAAAACTGCCCTCTTTCTCTAAAGCATCAAGAATGATCAGAACGTCCAGCAGTGGTTTCATGCTCGCCCCCTCAGGGTATATGGCGATCATCTGCTGGCCGTTCGCGTCATTCCATTGGCATCACCAGCGGATCACGGATACTGATACTCAAATCCAAGCTCATTACAAATCCGGCTGCCATCAATAATTTTACCTCTTCCCTTTTCCGGGCCTTCCCGGAATTTCGGCGGTTCCATTCCCAATAAACGGGCCATCTGTGGATAGAACACATTACGCGCCGGGTGCGCGGGCGCACATATATTATAGATGTGTCCTCCTTTAGGTGCCTGTAACAGAAGGGTGATGGCAGCGATCACATCCTCCAGGTGCACCAGATTCACCCCCTGCTCGCCGTCAGGTGCCATTTTACCGGCAAAGAAACGTCCTGGATGTCTTCCTGGCCCCACCAGCCCCGCCAGGCGAAGAATATCCACGGAGGTGCCAGGCAAATTATGCAGCCAGTCTTCAAGCTCCTTCAGTACACGTCCACTCGCCGTCACCGGGTTGCGCGCCATGTTCTCTTTTACCGTCCCCTGCACATCGCCGTACACCGACGTGGAACTGGTAAAGAGAATACGCGGGATACGATGCGCCAGCGCGCTATCAACCAGCTCTTGCGTCGCCTGCAGGTAAAAATCCTCACCGGGACCGCTACGACGCGCAGGTAACGTTACCACCAATGCATCCACATCCATCAATGCATCAAGATCATCCGTTTCACAAACCAGCTCCGGCTCCAGGCGCAGCGGATAGCTTTCAATACCGCTCATGCGGGCCGCGTCCACCCCATCCTGAGTGGTTTTGCTGCCGATAACCTGCCAGCCTTTCGCGGCCAGAGACATCGCCAGCGGCATACCTAACCAACCTAAACCGACAATCGCGACCTTTTTCATCCCTTTTCTCCTGAATCTGGCACCATTTATATAAGGCTACGCCAGCATGGTGTGACTGACAATTCATACCATTAATATGAAATGAATTAATGTACAAAAAAAGCCCTTGCTTTCCTGCGTTAAAGTGGTTTAGGTTAAAAGACATCAAATGAATAAGCATTCATCGAGAATTTTATGACACGCGTTCAATTTAAACACCATCATCACCATCATCCTGACTAGTCTTTCAGGCGATGTGTGCTGGAAGACATTCAGATCTTCCAGTGGTGCATGAACGTATGAAAAAGCCCCCGGAAGATTTCTTCCGGGGGCTTTTTTTTGTGCGTGATTCAGCTCGGTTCAGACAGGATAAAGAGGATTAAAAGATGTTAGATAACACTCGTTTACGCATAGCTATTCAAAAATCAGGCCGTTTGAGCGACGATTCACGCGAACTTCTGGCTCGCTGCGGGATTAAAATTAATTTACACACTCAGCGTTTGATTGCGATGGCAGAGAATATGCCTATCGATATTCTGCGCGTGGCGTGACGACGACATCCCGGGCCTGGTCATGGATGGCGTCGTTGATCTGGGTATTATCGGTGAAAACGTCCTCGAAGAGGAACTGCTGAACCGCCGCGCACAGGGTGAAGATCCTCGCTATTTTACGCTGCGTCGTCTCGACTTCGGCAGTTGCCGCCTCTCGCTGGCGACCCCTGTCGACGAAGCCTGGGATGGCCCTGCCGGGCTGGATGGCAAACGCATTGCTACCTCTTATCCGCACCTGTTGAAACGTTATCTGGACCAGAAAGGCGTTTCGTTTAAATCCTGTCTGCTTAATGGCTCTGTTGAAGTCGCCCCGCGTGCGGGTCTGGCTGATGCGATCTGCGATTTGGTGTCAACCGGCGCGACGCTTGAAGCCAATGGCCTGCGTGAAGTTGAAGTTATCTACCGATCTAAAGCGTGTCTGATTCAGCGAGACGGCGAACTGGCCGATGCTAAACAACTGCTGGTTGACAAATTACTGACCCGTATTCAGGGCGTTATTCAGGCCCGCGAATCCAAATACATCATGATGCACGCGCCAAGCGAGCGTCTGGATGAAGTTATCGCCCTGCTACCAGGCGCCGAGCGCCCAACCATTCTGCCGCTGGCAGGCGATCAGCAACGCGTGGCGATGCACATGGTCAGTAGTGAAACCCTGTTCTGGGAAACCATGGAAAAACTGAAAGCGCTGGGCGCCAGTTCGATTCTGGGTGCTGCCCATTGAGAAGATGATGGAGTAAATCGCCATGAGCTTTAATACTATCATTGACTGGAATTCCTGTAGCCCTGAGCAGCAGCGTGATTTGCTGATGCGCCCGGCCATTTCCGCCTCTGACAGCATTACCCGTATCGTTGCGGATATTCTGGATAACGTGAAATCACGCGGTGACGACGCCCTTCGGGAATACAGCGCCAAATTTGACAAAACGAACGTCGGCGCAATGAAAGTCACTGCCGATGAGATCGCCGCAGCCAGCGACAGACTCAGCGACGAACTCAAACAGGCCATGGCGGTTGCGGTAAAAAATATTGAGACGTTCCACACCGCACAACAACTGCCAACGGTGGATGTGGAAACCCTGCCAGGCGTACGCTGCCAACAGGTGACCCCGCCCGGTGAGCTCTGTCGGCCTGTATATCCCCGGCGGCTCCGCCCCGCTTTTCTCTACCGTATTAATGCTAGCCACGCCGGCACGCATTGCTGGCTGCAAAAAAGTGGTGCTTTGCTCACCTCCGCCAATTGCCGACGAAATTCTCTACGCGGCAAAGCTGTGCGGCGTACAGGAGGTCTTCAACGTTGGCGGCGCGCAGGCGATTGCCGCGCTGGCCTTCGGCAGCGAATCTGTCCCTAAAGTGGATAAAATCTTTGGTCCCGGTAATGCCTTTGTCACCGAGGCTAAACGTCAGGTCAGCCAACGTCTCGACGGTGCTGCCATCGATATGCCTGCGGGACCGTCAGAGGTACTGGTGATTGCCGACAGCGGCGCGACGCCAGATTTCGTTGCCTCCGACCTGCTCTCCCAGGCGGAACATGGCCCTGACTCGCAGGTGATTCTGTTAACGCCAGATGCCAATCTCGCCCGTCGGGTCGCTGACGCCGTTGAACGCCAGTTAGCCGAACTGCCGCGCGCGGAAACGGCACGTCAGGCGCTGAGCGCCAGTCGACTGATTGTGATGAACGATTTGGCACAATGTGTGGCCATTTCTAACCTGTACGGCCCGGAGCACCTGATCATTCAAACCCGCAATGCGCGCGAACTGGTCGACGAGGTCACCAGCGCAGGCTCCGTATTCCTGGGCGACTGGTCACCGGAATCCGCTGGCGACTACGCGTCCGGCACCAACCACGTGTTGCCGACCTATGGCTACACGGCGACCTGTTCCAGCCTTGGGCTGGCGGATTTCCAGAAACGTATGACCGTGCAGGAACTGTCACGAGAAGGTTTCTCCGCTTTGGCCACTACCATCGAGACGCTGGCGGCAGCCGAACGCCTGAGCGCCCATAAAAATGCCGTCACCCCTGCGTGTTAACGCCCTGAAGGAGCAAGCATGAGCACCGAAAACACCCTCAGCGTCACCGACTTAGCCCGTGAAAACGTCCGCAAACTGATACCGTACCAGTCGGCACGCCGTCTGGGTGGTAACGGCGATGTCTGGCTGAACGCCAATGAATTTCCCACGGCGGTCAATTTTCAGCTTACCCAGCAGACGCTCAATCGTTACCCGGAATGTCAGCCAAAAGCGGTCATTGCCAACTATGCCCAGTATGCGGGGGTGAAGCCAGAACAGGTACTGGTCAGCCGTGGCGCAGATGAAGGTATCGAATTGCTGGTTCGTGTATTTTGTGAGCCAGGCAAAGATGCGATTCTTTACTGCCCTCCCACCTACGGGATGTACAACGTCAGCGCTGAAACGAATCGCGTGGAGTGCCGTACCGTGCCTACGCGTGAAAACTGGCAGCTGGATATGCAGGGCATTTCGGACAAGCTTGAGGGCGTAAAAGTAGTGTACGTCTGTAGTCCGAACAACCCGACCGGGCAGTTGATCAACCCGCAGGATCTGCGGACATTGCTGGAACTGACCCGCGGGGAAGGCCATTGTAGTTGCCGATGAGGCGTATATTGAGTTTTGCCCGCAGGCGACGCTGGCGGGTTGGCTCAGTGAATACCCCAACCTGGTCATCTTACGGACACTTTCTAAAGCATTTGCCCTCGCCGGATTACGCTGCGGATTTACGCTGGCCAGCGAAGAGGTCATCACTCTGCTACTGAAAGTCACTCGCCCCGTATCCGCTCTCCACACCGGTCGCCGACATCGCCGCCCAGGCCTTAAGCCCACAGGGCATTACCGCCATGCGCGAACGCGTGGCGCAGATCCTGGTCGAGCGTCAGTATCTGATCAATGCCCTGAAAGAGACAGCCTGCGTAGAACAGGTCTTCGACTCCGAAACCAACTGCGTTCTGGCGCGGTTCACGGCCTCCAGTAGCGTGTTTAAATCGTTGTGGGATCAGGGCATTATCTTACGGGATCAGAATAAGCAACCTTCTTTAAGTGGCTGTCTGCGGATCACTGTGGGAACCCGCGAGGAAAGCCAGCGCGTCATCGACGCCTTACGTGCGGAGCAAGTATGAGCCAGAAGTATCTTTTTATTGACCGTGATGGAACCCTGATTTCTGAACCACCGAGTGATTTTCAGGTCGATCGCTTCGACAAACTGGCGTTTGAGCCTGACGTTGTCCCCGTTCTGCTAAAGCTGCAAAAAGCAGGCTTTAAACTGGTGATGATAACCAACCAGGATGGGCTGGGAACACAGAGCTTCCCACAGGCGGATTTCGAGGGTCCGCACAACCTGATGATGCAGATTTTTACCTCTCAGGGCGTGCTGTTTGATGAAGTTCTGATCTGCCCGCATCTGCCCGCGGATGCGTGCGACTGCCGTAAACCGAAGGTCAAACTGGTTGAACACTATCTGGCCGAACAGGCAATCGACAGCGTTAACAGCTATGTCATTGGCGATCGTGTCACCGATATCCAGCTCGCTGAAAACATGGGGATCACCGGCTTACGCTACCACCGCGAAAATCTGAACTGGGCGATGATTGGCGAACAGCTGACGAAACGCGACCGTTACGCCCACGTTGAGCGCAACACCAAAGAGACGCAGATTGACGTCAAGGTGTGGCTCGACCGCGAAGGCAGCAGCAAGATCAACACGGGCGTCGGCTTCTTCGACCACATGCTGGATCAAATCGCCACCCACGGCGGCTTTCGCATGGAGGTAGCCGTTAAGGGCGACCTTTACATCGACGATCACCCACACGGTCGAAGACACAGGACTGGCGCTGGGCGAAGCGTTAAAACTGGCGCTGGGCGACAAGCGCGGCATCAACCGTTTTGGTTTTGTTCTGCCGATGGATGAATGCCTGGCGCGCTGCGCTCTGGACATCTCCGGGCGTCCGCACCTGGAATATCGCGCCGAGTTTGCCTACCAGCGTGTCGGCGATCTGAGCACCGAGATGATTGAGCACTTCTTCCGCTCGCTCTCCTACACCATGGGTGTGACGTTGCACCTGAAAACCAAAGGCAAAAACGACCACCACCGCGTGGAAAGCCTGTTTAAAGCGTTTGGTCGTACGCTGCGTCAGGCGATTCGCGTGGAGGGTGACACGCTTCCTTCCTCGAAAGGAGTGCTGTGATGAACGTGGTGATCCTCGACACAGGCTGCGCCAACCTGAACTCGGTGAAATCCGCCGTGGTGCGCCACGGATACGATCCGGTGGTCAGTCGCGACCCTGATATTGTTCTGCGGGCAGACAAATTGTTTCTGCCGGTGTGGGGTACCGCGCAAGCGGCGATGGACCAGTTGCGCCAGCGAGAACTGATTGAGCTTATCAAAGCCTGTACGCAACCGGTGTTGGGTATTTGCTTAGGTATGCAGCTTCTGGGTCGCCGCAGCGAAGAAACCCACGGTGTCGACCTGCTGGGCATTATCGACCAGGACGTCCCTAAAATGACCGACTTTGGTCTGCCGTTACCGCATATGGGCTGGAACCGCGTCTATCCACAGGCGGGGAATCGTCTGTTCCAGGGCATTGAAGACGGCGCTTATTTTTACTTCGTGCACAGCTACGCGATGCCGGTGAACCCGTGGACCATCGCTCAGTGTCATTACGGCGAACCGTTCACCGCCGCCGTGCAAAAAGATAATTTCTTTGGCGTGCAATTCCACCCGGAACGTTCGGGTGCCGCTGGCGCACAGTTGCTGAAAAACTTCCTGGAGATGTGATGATTATTCCAGCTTTAGATTTAATCGACGGCACCGTGGTACGCCTCCATCAGGGCGATTACGCCCAACAGCGCGATTACGGGAAGCGATCCCCTGCCCCGTTTGCAGGATTACGCAGCCCAGGGAGCAGAAGTGCTGCACCTTGTCGATCTGACCGGGGCAAAAGATCCGGCAAAAAGACAAATTCCGCTGATTAAAGCCCTGGTGGCAGGCGTTAACGTGCCTGTACAGGTTGGCGGCGGCGTACGTAGCGAAGACGATGTGGCGGCGTTGCTTGAGGCTGGCGTCGCTCGCGTGGTGGTCGGTTCCACGGCGGTAAAATCCCCTGACGTGGTTAAACGCTGGTTCGAACGCTTTGGCGCCGACGCACTGGTGCTGGCGCTGGATGTGCGCATTGACGACCAGGGTAACAAGCAGGTGGCCGTCAGCGGCTGGCAGGAAAACTCTGGCGTATCTTTGGAAGAGTTGGTTGAAATGTATCTGCCGGTCGGCCTGAAGCATGTGCTGTGCACCGATATTTCTCGCGACGGTACGCTGGCAGGCTCCAACGTCGCACTGTATGAGGAAGTGTGCGCCAAATACCCGCAGGTGGCGTTTCAGTCCTCTGGTGGAATTGGCGACATCAATGACGTTGCCGCGCTTCGCGGAACCGGCGTTCGCGGCGTGATCGTCGGACGCGCATTGCTGGAAGGCAAATTTACCGTTAAGGAGGCGATCCAATGCTGGCAAAACGCATAATCCCTTGCCTGGACGTTCGTGATGGCCAGGTCGTCAAAGGCGTACAATTTCGCAACCATGAAATCATCGGCGACATCGTACCCCTTGCGAAGCGCTATGCCGAAGAGGGTGCAGATGAGCTGGTGTTCTACGATATCACCGCCTCCAGCGATGGCCGTGTCGTCGACAAGAGTTGGGTCTCCCGCGTAGCGGAAGTGATCGATATTCCGTTCTGCGTGGCGGGCGGGATTAAGTCGGCAGAAGACGCCGCGAAAATTCTCTCCTTCGGCGCGGATAAAATATCCATCAACTCTCAGCGCTCGCCGACCACGGAGCTGATCACCCGCCTGGCCGATCGCTTTGGCGTGCAGTGTATCGTTGTAGGAATTGATACCTGGTTTGACGCTGAAACCGGTAAATACCACGTTAACCAGTATACCGGCGATGAGAGCCGTACCCGCGTCACCCAATGGGAAACCCTCGACTGGGTTCAGGAAGTACAAAAACGCGGTGCCGGTGAAATCGTCCTCAATATGATGAACCAAGACGGTGTGCGTAATGGGTACGATCTGGTGCAGCTTAAGAAAGTGCGTGAGGTTTGCCACGTACCGCTGATCGCCTCCGGCGGCGCAGGCACCATGGAAACATTTCCTGGAAGCCTTCCGCGACACCGATGTTGACGGTGCGCTTGCCGCTTCCGTCTTTCACAAACAGATCATTAATATTGGTGAATTAAAAACGTACCTGGCAACCCAGGGCGTGGAGATCAGGATATGTTAACAAGCAACAGCGCAGCCAACTGGACTGGAAAAAAACCGACGGACTGATGCCTGTCGTTGTAACAGCATGCGGTATCCGGGGAAGTGTTGATGCTGGGGTATATGAACCCTGAAGCGCTGGATAAAACCCTTGAAAGCGGGAAAGTCACTTTCTTCTCACGCACCAAACAGCGTCTGTGGACCAAAGGTGAGACGTCAGGCCATTTCCTCAATGTGGTCAGCATTGCAAACCGGATTGCGATAACGACACACCTGCTGGTGCTGGTCAATCCTTGCGGGCCTACCTGTCATAAAGGCACCACCAGTTGCTTTGGCGAAACCAGCCACCAGTGGTTGTTCCTCTACCAGCTTTGAACAACTGGCTGGGCCGGGCGTAAGACAGCCGACCCGGCAAGCTCCTACACCGCGAAACTGTACGCCAGTGGGGACAAGCGCATCGCGCAAAAAGTCGGGGAAGTAAGGTGTTGAAACCGCGCTGGCAGCGACGGTTCACGATCGTGCTGAACTGACCAATGAAGCGTCAGATTTGATGTACCACCTGCTGGTGCTGCTGCAGGATCAGGATCTCGACCTGACGACAGTCATTGAGAATTTACGTCAGCGACATCAATGATAAAAAAATACCGACGTAATGTCGGTATTTTTTACCCCCTATCTCTTAGTCATTACCAAAAAGATCCCGGGTATAAACCTTGTCAGCCACATCTTCCAGTTCCGCCGCCATACGATTGGAGATAATCACATCAGCTTCATTTTTGAATGCGGCAAGATCTCTTTCAACCCTTGAATGAAAAAAACTCTCCTCTTGCAACACTGGCTCATAAACGATAACGGGAATGCCTTTTGCCTTAATACGCTTCATAATTCCCTGAATGGAAGATGCTCGGAAATTGTCAGAACCGCTCTTCATAATGAGACGATAAATCCCAACAACTTTCGGTTTTCTTGCCAGGATCGCATCCGCAATAAAATCTTTACGTGTACGGTTGGCATCCACAATAGCTGGAAATAATATTATTTGGTACCGACTGGTAATTAGCCAGAAGCTGCTTAGTATCTTTCGGTAAGCAATAACCACCATATCCGAAAGAAGGATTGTTGTAGTGATCCCCTATTCGCGGATCCAGACATACACCTTCAATGATTTGCTTTGCATTCAACCCTAAACTTTCTGCATAGCTGTCGAGCTCATTAAAATAGGCAACGCGCATAGCCAGATAGGTATTAGCAAAGAGTTTAATCGCTTCTGCTTCGGTAGAATCGGTAAAAAGTGTGGGGATATCCTGTTTAATCGCCCCTTCCTGCAACAAACCGGCAAACCGCTCTGCTCGTTCTGAGCGTTCACCAATAACAATTCGGGAAGGATACAGGTTATCGTAGAGAGCTTTACCTTCACGCAGAAATTCGGGAGAGAAAATAAGATTTTTCGTATCAAATTTTTTCGACATTTCTGCCGTAAAACCGACAGGCACCGTAGATTTTATAACCATCACCGCATCAGGATTAATCTCCAGGACATCCTGAATAACCGACTCTACACTGGTTGTATTAAAATAATTGGTCTTTGGATCATAATCTGTCGGCGTTGCAATGATGACATAATCCGCATTTCGATAAGCATAATATTTATCGAGTGTAGCTTCAAAATGAATATCAGCCGATTGTAAAAATTGTTGAATTTCTTTATCAATAATAGGAGATTTCCGATCGTTTAGCATTTCAACACGCGAAGGGACAATATCGAGCGCCACGACTTGATGATGCTGTGCGATAAGCAGACCATTCGACAGGCCAACATATCCGGTTCCAGAAATGGTGATTTTCATTCTACACTCTCAATTTAAGCCGATCATCCACTCCGATATTTTCGGCCCTGATAACAGATGAAAGTTAAAATTATAACAAATTCATCAAGGAAACAATAAACAAATTCTCTACAGAAGAGTAACTGTAATTCATTCGATAAATGTTACGCAATATGTGTCTTATACATTAAGGTTAAAACCTAGCATTTAAAGAGAAGTAATATTCTGATTTCTATCAAATTTAGTCGCCATTCCAGTTCTGAGGGCCATGCTTGTCATAACCTCACGTGCGCCTTCCCCCATGTGATACAGCGTGGTGGCGGACACAACATTTGAGATGGGTCCGACCATGCAAACACACCCCGCAGATAAAACATCGTTACCGAATAAATAACAATGGAGACTTGACATTATCAAATTTATTATACTGAGCATAAACTGACTCCGCCACTGAAGGAATCGGATTACACAGGCTTTGCCAAATCTAAGTCAGTTCATAGTAATCCACTTTCACGATACAAGGAGGAGCGTATGGGCGCACCACAATTTACACCTGAATTTAAAGAGAAAGCCGTCCGTCAAATCACGGAGCTCGGTTATTCCGTTGCAGAGGTCTCCGACCAGGTGGGCGTTTCCTCGCACAGTCTCTACAAGTGGCTACGGGATATCAAACCCGGTAATAGCGAGCAGCATGCCTGTGATTTACTGGAAGCCAAAAGCGAAATCCTGAAGCTACGGGCGTAACTGAAACGCATCGAAGAAGAGCAGGATATTCTGAAAAAAGCTGCGCAGTACTTTGCAAGGGACCCGACTGAAGTACCGCGTTATCAAATCAATGAACACCGTTCTGTACGGGGTGTCATGACAATGTGTCAGGTCCCGCCAGGGCCTGGTTCTATGCCTGGTTGCTTAATCCAGTCTCTGCACGCAATAAAGCCTGCTGACGCTCATATGCGTTGAGCGCGGCGTGTATGGCTATCGTCAGGTTCATGGCGATCTGAGCGAAAGATGATGGCCGAGTGGGCGATGTAAACCGCACAGCGTGGTAATCGTGCGCAGCGATCAGGATAGCCAGTATGGCAGTGACGGGCTGGCGGCGTTTCTGCAGGGCCAAAAATCTGACACCTGGTATGAAACTGCGTGGCACCGCTGGTATAATGCGGTAGCAGAATCGTTTTTCAGTTCACTGAAAAAAGCGCATCAGAAGACGGATCTACAAAACCCGCGATCTGGCCCGGGCCGATATCTTCGATTATACTGCAGTGCTTTACAATCGGTCCCGGAGGCCACGGTCATCAAGGTGGTGCCAGCCTGGAGGCCTTTGAACAGGCTTCGTCGTGAGAGCAGGAAATGTCTACGGTGGCACGGTCAGTCCATAGTGATGACAAAGCAGGTTGAAATCTCACTCAATTTAATTAAATAATACCTCTCTTGAAGACGTAGTTGCTGAAAAAATTTGATTCTTATGAGGCGATGTTGAATCTTGTACCTGGTACCGTTGTTTGGAATAAAACGCTATAGCATAGGCTCTAACCGCGAATAGTCTGAACACTACAAAATAATTTATCTCTGTCACATCGTGGCAGCAGAAGTAATCTTATCCATCATCAGTAGGATCTTTGATGAAACTTATAATACAAATCCCGTGTTTTAACGAAGCAGAGACCTTGCCAATAGCGCTTGCAGCCCTGCCACGCATAGTTCCTGGTTTTAGCTCAGTCGAGTGGCTCATTATTGATGATGGCAGTAGCGATAACACGGTAGAAGTTGCAAAGGCACATGGCGTTGATCATGTCGTTAGGCACACGGGAAACAAAGGGCTTGCCAAGGCATTTATGACAGGGCTGGAGTCAAGCTTACGGTTGGGTGCAGATGTCATCGTCAATACCGACGCTGATAATCAATACAATGCCGACGATATCCCGGCCTTTAACACGCCCCTATCCCTCCAGCATAAGGCTGAGATTGTGATTGGCGCTCGTCCTATTGCGACTATTGAGCACTTTTCACCCGTAAAAAAGATGCTACAGAAGCTGGGTAGTTGGGTTGTTCGTATGGCGAGTAAAACAGATATCCCTGATGCCCCCAGCGGTTTTAGAGCAATGAGTCGTTCAGCGGCCCAGATGATTATGGTATTCAATGACTACACTTATACGCTGGAGACCATTATCCAGGCTGGTCAAAAAAATATAACGATTGCATCAGTGCCTATAAGAGTCAATGGTGATCTCCGCCCATCAAGACTGGTAAAAAGCATCCCCTCTTATATTAAATCTAGTATATTTACTATTGTTCGAATTTTTGTCGTTTATAGACCGTTCAACTTTTTTGGCACGATTGGTTTAAGTTTATTTAGCTTAGGCATTGCAATTGGCGTCAGGTTTTTGTGGTACTACATGAATGGCGATGGTAATGGGCATGTTCAGTCACTCATATTAGCTGGCATTTTGCTAGGGATAGGTTTTCAGACCATCCTTGTGGCTTTCATTGCTGATTTGTTGTCTGCAAATCGCAAATTACTTGAAGACATTAGGGTCAAAACAGCGAATATCAAAAAAAGTGAACATATTGATTATCAAAATAACGCAGCTAACGACACTCAAGAAGATAGTTCGAGGGCCGGTTCATGAAAATAAAAATTGCAGGGGGTACAGTTGAAAGCGGTATCGTTGTTGGCAACGCTTACGATAAATATGGCTCACGTAATCCAATCGTTAGATGGATGATGAACGGTTTCGAGTCAGCTTTATCTGATTTTGTTACTAAAGCATCTCCCGAAACAATACACGAAATTGGTTGTGGCGAAGGTTACTGGGTATTACGCTGGAATGAGTTGGGAATTCCTGCTCCGAGGGTGTGATTTTTCAGAGAAAGTAATAAATATCGCCCGAGAAAACTCAATAGACAGAGGGTTACCACCTACTGTATTTCAGCCACGCAGCATCTATGATTTAAACGCAATAGAAGATAGTGCTGATCTAGTGGTTTGCTGTGAAGTACTGGAACATCTGGAAAACCCAGAAGCTGGTTTAAGAGCTTTGCAAAAAGTAACGAAACAGCATTTGATTGTGAGCGTACCAAGAGAACCGCTTTGGTGTGCACTGAATCTCGCCAGGGGAAAATATATAACCCAATGGGGGAACACACCGGGTCATATTCAACATTGGTCTAAGCGGAACTTTATCAGACTGATCTCCAAATATTTTGATATTGTAGAAATAAAAAGCCCACTACCATGGACTATGCTGCTATGTCGCCCCCGCAAATAAAAATGTCACATTCACTGCGCCATTTACTGAATTGGATAGGAAGCGGATTGGCCCTTGCAGGCGTATTATTTGTTGGCTTTCGCTTACACTCTTATTGGCTTGAACTTGATCTTTCTAAAATCACTCTGCATGGTTGGGGGGTGGTTTTGTTCCTGGCAATTATTTATGGTGCAGCTAATTTTTTACTCGCCCAAGCATGGTGGAGCTTGTTACAGCATTTCTGCAATGATGGAAGTTTTTTAAACTCAGTTAAAAATTTATGGCATGTCTCAGCTAGCCAAGTATGTGCCCGGTAATATTTTTCATCTTGCGGGTCGTCAAGCACTGGGTATGTCTGCAGGCATTCCCGCAAAGGCATTAGCCAAATCTATGGCTTGGGAACTTTTCCTAATCGCTGGAGCTGGCTCTTTATTTTCCTGGCTAGTATTACCACGGTTGTTACATTATTTCCCATTACCATTCGGTATTATACTAATGTTTGCATCTTTTATATTAGTAATGTGCCTGCTTCGCCGGTTTATCGGGAGACATGTAGCGATAGCATTTCTATGGCAATTATTTTTTTTATTAATTTCCGCAAATATTTTTATTGCTCTTACTGGACTGATTTCAGGATATGACAAACTGAGCATGCAGTACTGTCTGATTATCGGAGGCACCTATACTATTGCCTGGTTGGCGGGGTTGGTAACACCTGGTTCTCCAGCAGGGGTAGGTATTCGCGAAATAATTTTACTGCTGGTACTAAAAGGAATTGTAGCAGAAGACAGCCTACTAATTGTGGTGCTCCTTGGACGCATAGTGACCGTAACAGGTGACATTTTAATTTTTTCTGGTAACACTCCTTTATTCCATCGAAAATTATACACAATTGAGAGATAACATGCCCTGTAAAACACAAACAAGTTCCTTTCGAGAAATAATTATTCTCTTGATGGCTGTATGTTTTGTCCTCTTTATTAATGGCGCTATACCATTTTTAATGCTGCCTACCCTTGGGCAAGCAGTCTGGTCAATGGGGTTTGCTCAATCTTTTGCGAATGGTTCGCTTTTTGATCCCTATGCTCATGATTTTGGTAACGCCCTAATCAGCAGGCTATTGCATTTGGTCTGGCGGGTGCCTGGCCTGCAAGTATACTTATCCGCCTCGGTCTGCACTCGGCAGACGCCTATACGGGGATGGTAGCACTATGGTTAATGTTGGCAATGTTTTCCGCATATCAGATTGCTCGTCGTTTTAATATAGCAAGTTCCATTGCATTACTGGCCGCAGTCACGTGGATGACAATGCCTGTTATTTGGGCACACGCTGGATACAGCATGTTATCCTTAGGTTATTGCGCTATTATCATTTTACTTTTTAGCTGCTTTAAAACTATTTTCTATCGGTTCTAAACCTGCGAGTATCTCTTTATTAGTTATCGCCACCTATTTTGTCGCTACAATAGTCTCCATTTTTATGGATGGCTATACCTTCATGATGTTTGCATGTGGTTCAAGCTTCCTGTTATTGTATTCATTTGTTACACGTCCTGAAATTAGAAGTGTATTCATAAAAGTTGCTATCCCAACCCACGTAATTAGCTTTGCTGTTGCATATACTCTTTATACTACATTTATCGGAAAGTCAGGTTTTTCTGCAGAATCAATAGATATGTTCAGGGGCTGGGGGGTAGATTTATCATTTATTGTCATTCCAACTAAAGGCTTGCTTTGGCTTCCTGATTTATTAGGCTTAGGCCAGAGGCGTAACGAACAAATTTATTTTGGTGATTCCTCTGTTTGGGTCACCACCTTTTCTTTGCCCATATTACTACTTGGTATGTGGGCCTGGTGGCGAGCGAAGCGACATTTTAAGATTGCAACTGGGATCTTGTTGATTGCAATTTTAAGTTTTTATATGGCACTTGGGCCATCGCTAAAAATCAATTCAATCAAGCCAGAGTATCTAAATCTGCAGGTTATGCCTGCTGAGTTCGCTATAGCACCTACATTTAACTCATGGATCTCAGAAAACATCCCTGGTTTTAATACGATGCGGGCATCCTATCGATGGTCTGCGCTCGGCATCTTTGCATTGTGGCTGCTAGTTATCATAGGATTAGCTCGCATAGATGATAAAAACAGACGTATCGGAGTAGTAGGTCTGACTGCCCTGGTACTGCTTAATTTGCCAGATTTTAAAGCTAGTTGGAAACAATCAACGGCAGAGAGAGACATGTTTCAACAAATTGATCAGGTACTTGTGACAACACTTCGACAACATATCCAACCCGGTGAAATGGTCTCATTTATCCCTTGGGGTAATGATTTTTTTGCTAACTATTTAGCACCAAAAACAGGCTTCCGGACATACAATGTTGGCGGTGATAAGAACCTGCAGGCAGCAGTAGGTGCCTGGCCACCGGCAATGCGCCAGGCCGGCGCGCCGTTGGATACGACTAAAACCATGAGCGCCATAAAAATGCTGGTAGATGGCTCAACTGATGTGCTCGTCATCCCATATTTTGATATGCTCATATCATCAGCTTCATGGCCCTATACCGATAATACGAAAACTCAACAAAGTGATTCGTTAAATAGAGTATCAAATACATTTCAGCTCTCAGAGAAGAGGGCTGAGTTTAAGACTATTATTGATGTACTACGGACACTGCCATATATAGAAGTATCAGATTCTCCATATTTTGCGAGTATCCGATTACGCCATCAACTTTCAGGAGAAGAGAATAAGGCGGCATTGCTGAGTTCTATTACTGAAAATATCAGTTACCCAATTTTGATGGGTACAAATTCAAAAAGCAATTCGCCCCATGTCCTATTATGGGATGGATGGCATGATATGGAAGAGCACCATGTCTGGTCACAAACTTCTGCCAAATTACTTCTGCCAATTCCACAAAATTGTGAATCAATGACATGTCATGCCGTACTCAATTTCACCGTTTTTGGTGCCAGTCAGGAGCGCCCCGTTGAGGTCATATTCAAAAAACAGGACCATGGTCTACCCTGGAGCACCAACATGACGGTTTCCTCTGGCGACCTGAAAAAGATACAAGTCCCACTTTCTGGAGTAAAGGGGGCACTAACACTGTCAATCTCTGTTCCTGATGCAACATCACCACATTTGTTGAACGGCGCGCCTGACCCACGTGTGCTTGGAATCAATCTTCAACGCATTGAATTGTTGAATTAAGATATACAGTACACCGGGACCGACAGGGACTATCACTACCTCGCAAGTGATAGATAAAGATGGGTAAAAAACCACCTGCATAGCAGGTGGCATTGATAACGCCCCATAGGGGCGTACTAAGTCCAGACTCTGAGAGCCTTCCCTTCACACCTCCTTTTAGTGGAAGCTGGCTCTCTTCAACTTCATGCTTTTCCTGATACTTCACGTGCTTTCTTATCATTTCTTCATTTATACCTACGGTATCTACGCAGTAACCCCGTGCCCAAAAGTGATTTACCCACAACTTGTTCTTCCGCAGGTAGGGAAATTTGCTGAACAGCCTAAGGGCTGTTTTACCTTTCAAATGACCGATCACATGTGAAATAGAAAGACGTGGCGGGACTTTTACCAGTAAATGGACATGATCTATCTGAACATTCAGCTCTACCACTTCTATCCCGAGCTGCTCACTTGAGATCCTTATCTGCTTGTAGACCTCTTTGCCAACATTGTTCCTAAGGATGCGAAATCGGTACTTGGGTGTCCATACGGATATTGACAACACCAGAGCACATGAGATGCTTTCTGGAATCTACTCATGGTTAAATCCTTATCAGTTATGTGGATAACAGATTCGGATTTTCCCATGAGTAACATTATTGGCAGAGCCAACTTATTGCTGACCACCTCCATAGGAGGTGGTGTTCATGCAGGGATAAAAAAAACCGTAATCTCAAAGAGATTACGGTTTTTTATACATTGCCCGACTCGCTCAATTAACCAACTGAATATATAAAATCGAGCTCATCGAAATAATAAAGATTATTCCATCCATTCAGTATGGAAGACCCCTTCTTTATCAGTGCGTTTATAAGTATGCGCACCAAAGTAGTCACGCTGCGCCTGGATCAGGTTAGCAGGCAGAACTGCAGCACGATAACTGTCATAATAGGCAACAGCTGCAGAGAAGGTCGGAACAGGAATACCGTTCTGAACCGCATAAGCCACGACGTCACGCAGCGCTTGCTGGTATTCATCAGCAATGTTCTTGAAGTACGGTGCCAGCAGCAAGTTTGCAATATTCGCATTCTCGGCATACGCATCGGTAATCTTCTGCAGAAACTGGGCACGAATGATGCAACCCGCGCGGAAGATTTTCGCAATCTCACCGTAGTTCAGATCCCAGTTGTACTCGTCAGAAGCGGCACGCAACTGAGAGAATCCCTGAGCATAAGAAACGATTTTACCCAGATACAGAGCACGACGAACTTTCTCGATAAATTCTGCTTTTTCACCTGCCAGCTGCGCTTTCGGTCCTGTCAGAACCTTAGACGCCGCCACACGCTGATCTTTCAGCGAGGAGATGTAGCGTGCAAATACAGACTCGGTGATCAGAGACAGCGGTTCGCCGAGGTCAAGAGAACTCTGGCTGGTCCATTTTCCAGTACCTTTGTTAGCCGCTTCATCGAGAATCACATCGACCAGGTATTTACCTTCTTCATCTTTTTTGGTGAAGATGTCTTTCGTAATGTCGATCAGGTAGCTGCTCAGCTCGCCGTTGTTCCACTCGGTGAAGGTACTGGCCAGCTCATCATTGCTAAGGTCAAGGCCCCTTTTTAGAAGGGAGTAGGCTTCAGCGATCAACTGCATATCGCCATATTCAATGCCGTTATGCACCATTTTTACATAGTGACCCGCACCATCGGCACCGATATAAGTCACACACGGTTCACCATCTTCCGCCACTGCAGCTATCTTCGTCAGAATCGGTGCTACCAGTTCGTAGGCTTCTTTCTGACCACCAGGCATAATAGAAGGCCCTTTCAGTGCGCCTTCCTCACCTCCGGAGACACCGGTCCCGATAAAGTTGAAACCTTCTGCAGAAAGTTCACGATTACGACGAATCGTGTCCTGGAAGAACGTGTTACCACCATCAATGATGATGTCGCCTTTATCAAGATAGGGTTTTAGGGAATCGATAGCAGCATCAGTACCCGCACCGGCTTTAACCATCAACAGGATACGGCGAGGCGTTTCAAGGGATTCAACAAACTCTTTAACCGTGTAGGAAGGCACAAGTTTCTTGCCAGGGTTCTCGGCAATCACTTCTTCGGTTTTTTCACGGGAGCGGTTGAAAACGGACACGGTATAGCCACGACTTTCGATGTTAAGCGCCAAGTTGCGCCCCATAACAGCCATCCCAACGACGCCGATTTGTTGCTTAGACATTTTTTACTCCTGTCAGGTGTGCTCACCGCGGGTTATGCGCGGCTTGGAAAACTCAAATGTTAACTCAGGTTGGAGGGTATTGGGTAGATGATTGCCAAGAATTATCGCATGACAGGAGATATCTGCGGCGCCATGTTTTATGCAGCTCGTCATCAACGGTTAAAAAATATTCGATGTTAGACCTCGTTAACATTTATTTTCTCTTTTTTAGAATATATCGAGGTCGCTGTTTTACTTCAATATAAATACGACCAATATACTCACCTAAAACTCCGACACCAATTAATTGAACCCCCCCTAAAAAAAGAACAGATACAATTAATGAAGGATATCCCCTGACAGGGTTACCAAACGCTAAGGTATCAACGACCATCCAGATACCATAGATAAAGGCCAATCCCGCAACAAATAGACCTATGTAAGTCCAGATCCGAAGGGGAAAAGTTGAGAAACTGGTAATACCCTCCAGTGCCAGGTTCCATAATTTCCAGCCATTGAATTTTGAACTACCAGCCACACGTTCAGCCCGAGCATATTCAACAATATCTGTACGTCCGCCAACCCAGGAAAGAACGCCCTTCATAAATAAATTGCGCTCCGGCATCTGCTTGATGTTTTCGACAACCTCACGAGACATTAAGCGAAAATCACCTACATTCTCTTCAATGGGGGGATTACTAATTTTATTGTGTAGCTTGTAAAACCATTCGGCTGTTTTTCGCTTTAATCGACTATCAGATGCGCGATCTGAACGCTTTGCCAGCACCACATCTGCACCTGATTCCCACCGCTCAATTAACAGCGGAATTACTTCTATAGGATCCTGAAGGTCAACATCTATAGGGATTAAAGCATCACCAGAGGCATGTGTCAGACCGGCAAAGAGAGCGGACTCCTTTCCGAAGTTTCGGCTAAAGGACAGAGACATCACCAGTGGGTCAGCAATAGCGAGTGCATTTATTATTGATTCTGTTGAATCTTTACTTCCATCATTGATAAACACTATTTCCACTTCATATTTCTTTAGTGCGTCATCTCTCCTAACTTTATTATAAAATATAGGTATTGTATCTTCTTCATTTAATACTGGAACAAGCAGTGATATTTTCATTTAAAAACTCTAAAAACAATAAACTTTGAATATAAAAAACCACAAACCAAGCTAATTATAGAAAAAGTAATCATAGTGACCAGTGGAGGTAGGGAACATATATCAGCCCCCCAACCAATTAAAGCACTAAGAGCTCCCATAAACCCAATATATAAAATATAGCGCATTGTCGAAGTGGATGCTTTGAATGTAAAGCGTGCATTAGCGAAGAAACTAAAACTGACTGCAACAACGAAACCAGCGAGATTTGCCACGATCTGATTGGTGCCCAATTTATAGATACAAATAGCGAATATGCACCAGTGGATTGCTGTATTAAGCACACCTATAGATGTATATTTAGTAAATAATTTTAGCATACGTAATATAAAGAAATTAAGAGAAAGAAGTGAACTATCAACTAAGTGCGCGGCCACAGGTCGCACACTTAGTTTTATGAAACAGTTCTATGTAGACCACTAGCAGTGGTGAAAGTCAAATCATCGATTCTTAATTACAAATGAGAGACTGCAATACCAGAATAAAACAATAACAACTATAACCCCAAGAATTAAATAGCACTAAAAAGCAATTTGGTATAAATATTCCCCAATCAAGATTTAGTGTATGACATAGGTGACTTCATTAATCCAATCACGTAAACGCCATTATCTTCGAAATTATATGTTCTCTGATTTACCCTACCCAATACTTTCTCATACTGAGTTTTATCCTTAAATAAATAAACAGCACCTTCCTCCAAATCTCCTGTACTTATAGCTTTGCCAATATCTAAGGTTTGTTTGTTCCAAACATCCATATTAACCCTTGCAAAATAACCAAAGCTTATTTTCATATTATTTACGGATGCAAAATAGGCATATTTTAAATAATCATCACCAAATAACCAAGGAGAGGGGGTGAGTATTTTCTCATAATTTTTTGCGACATACGACCAATTTGAGCCATTAAGTGTGTACCCATGATGGTAAACTTCAAAGCCATTTTTTCTAACATTTAAAACATGATGGACATCGTAAATCTGTAAAACTGCGCAAGAAAACAAAATAATAATAGCAGTTCGAAATTTGAAATATTTATAAATCCCAACAATAGATACAGTAAATATCAAATAGTAAACAATCCAAAAAAATCTTCCTGACGCTCTAAAAGTATTAGTGATACTCTTCATAAAGTTAGGTATATAATACTCCAATAAAATATCATTGCCCCAACTAATGACATTACTTAATGCATAAATAGTTAATGCTATCGATAGCAATAACAGTGGGATATGTGTAGATAACTCATCGCTGATATTTTTTTTTGTGCGTTTTACACCAAAAATCGAGAAAACCAGCAATAACATCACACCAGCACCAATGTAATTTAACCCTTCATACTCTCCCTTACCTGCAGGTAACGGATTTATAATCGATGAAAATGGTCCATAATAGGGATTAATTATTGAGTTCAAGTTTAGCTTGTAATACCCAAACCCTCCTGATGAGAAACTCCCTGATATAGTAAAATATCCAATAGAGTACATTGCCAATAATAATAATGAAAATGACAATACAATGTGCAAGATAATCGCTTTCGTTGATATTTTTTTCTGATAGACTTTATTAGTTATATCTAAAATCCAAATAGTCAAAGTCATAGCCAGAAGATAAGCATGGACCCATGAGGAAAAAATTAATAATGCGATCCAATTTTTAAATGTAAACTCACGATTAAAATATAGGCAGAGCGCCCAGAGAATCAACCAATGAGCAGCTAAAGCGAAGTGCCCTCCAATTCTATCAATAAATGGAATCGAAATCACAAAAATGATACTTGCCAGTAGTGAATAAATATCATTCCCAGTTATTTTCTTTATTAATGTAAATGAAAAAAATCCCTGCAGGCAAAAGCAGAGCAGTAACCACAGCCCAGTATATTGAAATTCCACTGGCACCATGCCAGAGAATATTTTGAAAAAGACAGAAAATATAGGTATTGAATCAGTATAAACGATTGAGTTATGCAACTGAATTCCATATCCATAGTTTTTACCAATTGGCCACTGAAGTAAAGGTGTATGCCTAAAAAACTCCCAACCAATCCAATGCTGAGCAGCATCTCCATTCATTAAAAAAGATATATTTGTGACATTAAGTGGTGAGATCCCTACACAAAGGGTGAAAAATATAAATCCGATAGCAATAGAAAGTAGACCGTAAAAGTTAAATCGCATCAACTAATATCCCCACCAATTAAAATATAGAAAAATAACTCTAATTCTTTATGCACACACAGCCCCAGATAGATTAAGAGTAAACAGTTTAAACCATTTTTTTTAGAAACACCCACCTACTTTATTAGCCGAAATTTTCACATATATCTATAAATACCATATTCATCAAATATCACTCCCTCCAAAAAATATAAAAATGACAGTATAAAATACTCCTCATCATTAATTACCCCCTCATGATACATATGTTATTAAGGGGTGAGCCAGATGCAGAGGGAAACTTATATCAGCGATGAAGTTAACTTTTTAATAATTTCCAATACAAACCTGAAATAGTAGCTCACGTTAAACTAAATCAATGAACACATATAATTAGAAGCCATAGTGCAAATAGACCCGTTTTAGTTCCATGCACTTTTTGAGATCCCGGCCTTGTCATGTTATTCAGTGATTCGTGCAGGCGTTCATTGTTGTATTCTGACAACCATTTTCCGGCATTTCCCGCACTTCATAAAGGGTTCTGAATAGATAAAAATCGAGTATTTCTGTACGATACGTTTGGTTAAAGCGTTCTATAAAAGCATTCTGAGTTGGTTTACCCGGCTTGATAAATTCCAACTTTACTGCATGACTCTCTGGCCATGCGGCCAGCGTCAGAGAGATAAATTCCGGCCATGCTACTTATTTAGTCTCTGACTAATGGCTACGGGCTGGGCTGGGCTGGGCTGGGCTGGCAGATTCAGGTCTATTTCGATCCACTACGCTTCACGATTAAAGTCATCAACGACATTGAACGTGTGAAAACGACGACCACAATCAGAGCGTCATGCAGACCAACTCTGGTTTAACGCTTTTGGCGGAGCCACCGGTGATGGATTATACGCACAGGCAGACGCTGTTTACCTTTGCAGTGAAAATTCAGCTTAAGCAGACAGTAAATACGGTGGATCCTTTTATGATTCCACTGGTATTCCTGCCGCTGCAGAATCTGAAATAACTTTGGAAAACCATATCGTGGATGCCGTTCGGCGGCAGCCTATAATGCGAAAATAACAGGTTCATCACGAGCAGTATCCGGGAGGTAATGGTAAACCGTTCTGCTCAGATTCAGACTCCGGCAGGCCTGACGAATACGGAGCCCGAATGTCGTTGTCAGATGCGTTTACCAGCCTCACGATTAAAGGCTGGTTTTTAAAGCTTCTTTTCGATAACATCTTTCAGTGCCCGGTCCTCAAGACTGAGATCGGCAAACATCTGTTTGAGGCGTCGGTTCTCATCCTCAAGATCCTTTATCTTTTTTAATATCGGATGCTTCCATACCACCGTATTTTGACTTCCAGTTGTAATAAGTGGCTTCAGAGATACCAGCTTCCGTCAGACATCCTTAACAGTTTGTCCGGCTTCAACCGATTTAATCACGGTGATGATCTAATGCTCAGTAAAACGTGCTTTACGAATAGCGATCTCCTTCGTTGGCAGAATGATTATGCCGGAAGATCTCTAAATGTGAATGGTACGATTATGCGGGATACTGACAATACCAGCCACTAACATTATGTCTGGAATAAAGAAAATGCCCAGTAATAACTGATAGTTATGGGCAACGCGGCGACAGAACGTCATTGGTGAGCAAAAATAACTTCCATAATTAGTACAATATAAATAAATTCCCTTTAAAAAATATCACATCCAAATGCCAAGCAATAGATAATTTAATATACTCGATCCGCTGACGCCTCAAATATTATTTGATTTACGCAACGTATTTTTGAAAATAAAACTTTAGAAACCCTCCTGTAAGTTAAAATATTTTAATTCCATTCATAACACTAAAACGCTGTAAGTGCAAAAGTATTTTCGACCAATAAAATAAAGAACACTTTAGCCATAGTTCTATTAATATACAAGACTCAAGAATTTTTACTTATCATAGCATTATAAATACTATGATATCCTTTTATCATTTTTTGTGATGTAAATAATTCATAAAATCTTGTTTTTGCATTTTCCCCATACTGCTTGGCCAAATCTTCGTTTTCCCACAGTTGAATCATCGCACTTCTAAGTGCGATTTTATCTGATGGCAAAACCACTAAACCAGTTTTTTTATTCAGATTTATATAACTTGTTCCAGTGCCGATCTCACAGGAAATCAAAGGCTTTCCATATAAAGCACCTTCCAATAAAGTTATTCCAAATGCTTCTGAACGAAGATGTGATGGAAAAACAACAGAATAACATAGCGTTAATAAAGCAGCCTTATCCTCATCTGGTAATGCCCCTACGAAATGGACATGGGAGAGATTCAACTCTTTTGCTCTTAATTTCAGCTCGGTTTCTACCGTACCCCCACCGACAATTACAACAGGTAAAGAGGTTGTATGTACTGCCTCTAATAGAGTATGTAACCCTTTGTAATATCTAAAGGCACCTACAAACAAGAAAAATTTATCTCCAAACTTATTTTTCCAGTAACTTATCCTTTCGTCATCCGCTTTTGGATAAGATTTTTCGTCTAATCCATAAGGGACAACTTTGACTTTAGATTTAAATTTCTGCAAAACAGGGCTTGTTTGAGCATAATTTGGTGAGGCTGCCACAATACAATTAACTGAGTTCAAAAAACGGTTCATCAATGGTGTGTAAAGCCGTAAAAAAGATTTTTGCTTAACAATATCAGAGTGATAGCTCACGACCGTAGGTTTTTTTATTCTACAACATGAAATGCAGCATATCCATAAAAGGAAATGGATAGTGATAATGGATGATGTCGGCTTCCTGGGCCAGTTTTTTAAACTTACGGATACAAGATAAGGAAAAAGGAGTCGAAGCTATCTCAAAATTTGCTTTAGAATAAAAAACTCGTTGCACACCAATATGTACGTTATCTATATCCCCGCGTTTGCTGAGTGTAAGTATTGTTGGGCATACCCCATATGCAGAGCCTGACTCACTCAATTGATAAATAACCTGCTCAATTCCACCAAACGTATCGGGATAATAAGTTTTATAGAAGTGCAATACTTTCAACATTAATCTTATTCTACCTGTTTATATGCTGCAATAGTCTCAATTGCGCATCTTTCCCATGAAAATTGGCTCGCATGTACCTGCCCGCATTCTGAAGCCAGCGTTTGCCACGATGTATCCTCAAGGCTTTTTCTGATTAGATTTGTTAATGTGTCAACATCCATAGCATCGCACATTAATGCACTTTCGCCTGCAACTTCGGGAAGAGAGGAACTGTTTGAACATACGACCGGAGTGCCCGTTGCCATAGCTTCCAGTACAGGTAGGCCAAATCCCTCATAAAGCGATGGAAACAAAAAACTTACAGCCCCGGCATACAGTGCGGGTAAATCAGCGGCAGGAGTAAAGCCCAAATAATATAACCATCCCTCACGCTCACCTTTTGCAAAGCGACGATGAAGTAGCTCACTGCTCCACCCTTTGAAGCCGCTAATAACTAAAGGTATATGTTGTCTGATAGGTAATGGCAAACGCTCATACGCGTCTAATAAGGTGCCAATGTTCTTTCTTGGCTCAATAGACCCAGTGAATAAGCTATAGCGTTTGAAACAAAGTTGGTATTTATTTAAAACTGCAGAGATCTGGTTTTCACCATAGGGCCTAAACTCACCACTGCATGCTAGTTTTGCAGTAAATACACGATCTTCCGGGAGGCAAAAATAATTAATTAACTCTTTTCTTGTAAAATCAGAGTCAGTAATAAAAATTTGGGCCCGTTTTACAGTCTGCAAAAGTTCTTTCCGCATATACCTGACTCGTTCTGGTGGATGGCACTCAGGTAAAGTAAATACAGAAAGATCATGGAATGTTACTACACAGCGGTCGACTTTTGGTGGTAGATAAAAATTTGGACCATGGTAAATGGTATCTTTATGTTTTCTTAATACATGAGTTTTTAACCACGGAGCCGTAAGGCGGTAAGTCTCGGATGCAAGTCGACTCTTTTTTATATATTGCTTCAACCCTTCGGTTGAAGACCCTGTCTCTCTGGCAGAAGGAAGTTGCTGTGTAAGTTTCCTACCATTTAAAAAAAACAGTTCGGATATATCTGTACTCACCGATAATCGATTTGCTAACTCATACGCATAGCGCCCAATGCCAGTCAATGGATATTTAATTGCGTCAGTTCCGAATATAACTTTCATTACTCGCTTTCCAACATCCAGCGCAAAGTGACCTCAAGTGGTGGGGACATCCAGTCAGGGATAAATACTTGAAGTTTAGATGTGTCACCGCTCAGAGTTTTTACTTCATTCGCGCGAACAAAAGCAGGATTCACCTGAATATCAAGATGATGCCCTGTTATTTTTTTCACACAACTCAATTACTTTTCTTAAGGAGTATGTTCGCCCAGAACAAATATTTATTACTTCGCCAAAAGGTTTGGCATGCAGTAATTTAACATACGCTTTGCTTAATGCACGGACATCAGTAAAGTCACGCCATACATCAATATTGCCAAGTTCAATTGTGGGTGATTTAGCTTTGAAATGCTTGACTATTTTGGGTAGTAAAAAATTATCTGTTTGACCTACACCGGTATAATTAAATGGCCTGGTTATAAATATTGGAAGCTTATCCATCCACAAATGAGACATATATTCCATCGCCAACTTACTCACCGCATAATCATTTGCTGGATTGACGACTGTCGATTCGCTTAACTTTCCTGCAGTACCATTGCCATAGACATTTGCGCTACTGGCAAGCAGTACAGCATCCCAGAGGTGCCAGGCTGGAACTCAAAGCTTGTAATAGATTGCGGGTACCCAGAAGATTGACATTATAGAAAGCATCCGCATCACCATGCCCAACATAAGCTATTGCCGCAAGGTGGATGACTACATTAGGTTTAATGCGATTAATAGTGTCAGTCAACCCAGAAATATCAGTAAGATCGACCTGATAATAGTCAGGATCATCAAATGGCGCAGCCCCAAGACCAAAAACCCGATATCCGGCAGCGGACAACTCCGCTGCCACATAGCGGCCGGTAAACCCGTTAATCCCTGTTACAAGGGCATGTTTTCCGGCGCCAGACATCAGAATGAAAATCCTTGCTGGTTACGACGCAAGTCCGCGTCTACCATCATCTGGCACAACTGCTCCAGTGTGGTTTTTGGTTCCCATCCCAGAATCTCTTTCGCGCGAGCAGGATCGCCAATTAGCAGATCGACTTCGGCAGGACGGAAGAATTTAGGATTCACACGAACAAGGGTTTTACCAGTTTCGACATCAATTCCAACTTCTTGCTCATCTTTACCTTCAAAACGAAGAGTATAGCCAGCTGCCTTAAAAGCCATAGAGACAAAATCACGAACGGTTTCAGTTCGGTTTGTCGCCAAAACAAATGTATCAGGTTTTTCAGCCCGAGAGAATACGCCACATACCCTCGACATACTCTTTTGCATAGCCCCAATCGCGCTTAGCATCCATATTACCCAGCTCCAGAACATCCTGTTTGCCAAGCTTGATCTTCGCAACAGTGTCAGTAATTTTACGCGTTACAAACTCCTGGCCACGTAATGGAGACTCATGGTTAAAGAGAATACCGCTGGAGGGCAAAAATATTGTAGCTCTCACGATAGTTCACCGTCATCCAGTGGGCGTAAAGTTTAGCAATACCATACGGACTACGTGGATAGAACGGGGTGTCTTCTTTTTGAGGAACTGCCTGGACCAGACCAAACATTTCAGAGGTCGATGCTTGATAGTAGCGAATTTTAGGGTTTACTATTCGAATAGCTTCCAACAAATTCACTGGACCAATACCCGTAATTTCAGCAGTCGTCACGGGCTGATCAAATGACACACCCACAAAACTTTGCGCAGCAAGGTTATAAACTTCAGTTGCTCCAGTCGTTTGCATCAGGCGAATACTTGAAGAAAGGTCGGTCAGATCATACTCAACAAGATGCAGATTAGGGTTATTTTTAATCCCGAGCTCTTCAATACGCCAAAAGTTGACCGAGCTAGTACGACGGTAGGTACCATAAACTGTATAGTTTTTATCCAGCAAGAGCTCAGCTAAGTAAGCGCCATCTTGTCCAGTGATACCTGTAATAATTGCAATTTTTTGCACAGAATATTTCCTATTTCAGTTCATTTACTAAAGTTACGAATTTAAAAAATCAACCATCCACTGAGGAACCGTTTCATTCTCTTTTTCGAAACCCAATAGCAGATTTTCTTTAAAACCTGGAGTAATTGCGTAATGTTTCTCTAATACAAAGAGTTCACGATACTTTTCAGGATGTTTGCGATAAAGCAAAGCATCTTTCTGGAAAAAATTCGAACGGCTTGCTAGTGACTCTCGTTCTTTTGATCGTGGTTGCGCAGGGTGGAATACCTCTACATCTTTTGCATAAGGTACCATCCCAATTTTTTGCATACGCCATCCAAAATCGGTGTCTTCACGGAAATGGGGACGATCAAATTGTAGGTCGAACCCGCCAAGATAATGAAATACTGCAGTTCTAACCATTAAATTTGCGGTCATAAAACCAATGCCTTCAAAGCCGACATTTGTTACAGGACGCCAGTTTTCATCACCGTGATGGTCTGACGTAATTTGACCTTCTACACCAACAATATCTGGGATATTAAAATATTTACGTGCATTTGCCAACCAATTCGAGTCAGGACAGCAATCATCATCAGTAAAGGCAATTACTTTGCCTTGAGCTAGCATTGCCCCGGTATTTCTCGCTGCCACAGCACCTTTTACGGGAGAATGATAGTAGCAAAGTGGGAAGCCGAAATTTCGTTCAGATTCCGACCAGGGAACCGCACTTTGATCTATTACGATCACTTCAAAATCACGCTCAATTTGACCTTGCAAGCAATGCATAAGATCAAGCAATTGCTCTGGGCGTTCATAACTTGGAATAACAACAGAGAAAAAGGGCTGTGGTTGATTAGCGAGTTCAGCACGTGAAGATAACATCTTCCCGACAATATTCGAGATTCGTTCCCAAGAATAGCTATTCTCAACACATTGGCGCGCTGCCACACCAATAGCCCTACAATATTCATGATCAAGCAAATTATGTAAAGCAGAACTAAAAGCTTCTACAGTTGGTTCAACAACAAGCATTGCATTTAATCCAGCCGTATCTATACCACGAGCACCAATTTTTGTTGTAACTGTTGGTAAAGCCATGGACATAAAGTCGAACATTTTAATATTCGTGCCAGAACCCGAAAACATAGGATTTACGGCCAAATCCGCTGCAGTTAGCCACAAGTCTCTATCTTTATCGCTAAGAGGTCCTGTCAAATGTACGTTCTTACATTTAACCTTGCCAACCACAGTGCTAACTCCACCGGCAATGATAAAGGTAACCTCAGGAACTTCTGGTGCCAATTCTTCTGCAATGAATTTAGCAGCTTCGACATTTGGCCCATATGCGCTGCCAATAAAAATAGCTAAACGATTGTCAATGGAAAAATTTAATGCTTTCTTAGCCGCTAACCGCTCATTATCCCCTGGAACAGGACGTGTAAAAGCCATCACTCCATTAGGAACAACTCGCATTTTTTCTGGTGAAAACTCATAAATACGATTAAAACGTAATAAGTCTTCTTGTGAACATGCAAGAATGAGATCTGCTCGCTGGCCTAGTAAATACTCATCAGAAATAACCTGTCGGATCGCAGCTAATTCGGCCATATTGCTCTCATCAAATAGTTGAGCACGCAAATAACCTTCTACATTCTGCGAATCATAAATAATAACTTTTCCCTGCAATAAACTTGGGTCAATGAGAGGATAAACCCAAGGGTGAGAAAAGACGACTACATCTGCCATTTTGATATTATCTATAACACCTGACAAATAATCAGATGACAAATGTCCTTGCTGGCTAAAGACAACATCGATTACTGTCTTACCATTTGCCTGAGTAGCCCATTCTTGGGCCGCAAGATGATGTTCTTGACTTAATGGAATATCAATTTCTTCTAAATTTGGGCTCAATTTATGACGTCGATAATTTTCTCCTGGCCAATCATAAGAACCCACATACGTAGCTTTAACATTATCGCCTAGGTCGTGATAAACCCCAAGTAAGCGTAGGCGACCACCTCCAACAGGAGGATCGATTGGTTGCATATCAGCAATAGTGACATTTATAGGCAATTGTTTTAGCTCAATATTCGGAGCCATTGCAGCAGATACTAATTGTTTAGCCACAATTGGCCATGACATCCCTTGGATTTTTTCATAGCCCTTCCCCCCCATCACTGCTGCAAGATCTTTATTGTTAAAGATCCATTCAAAACCTTCCCTCAAAGATTCACTAGTCGGCTCACAAATAATACCAGTTTCTTTATGCTTAACGAAGTATGTGGGTTCGCCAGAATCAGTGCAGGTGATTACAGGTTTACCACTGGCATAACCTTCAAGTGTGACGTATCCATAGTCCTCTTTTTTGGGCACAAACGCAATCGCAAGGGCATTAGCATAATAATCTAAAAGCTCTTCATCACTAAGGCGTCCTACAAATTGAATTCTGGCATCACAACCAGCCAATTCTTTTAATTTTTCTTCAGCCTCACCAGTACCCGCAATAACTAATTTTAAAGGTAAGTTAGATGCCTTAATAGCATTAATCGCGAGGTCAACACGTTTCCATGGGTGCAGTCTTCCAGGTAAGAAAAAGTAATCCCCCATTTCGCCCTGTTTAAACCCGTTAACACCTAATGGAGGATGAATAACATCTGAGTGTATTCCTCGCCAGCGGTATAGACGCTTGGATACTTCATGACCAATGCAGAACTTTGCCTTGATTTTACTAATGGCATCAAAGTCCCATCGATGAAGCATTGCCCGTTCAGCTAAACGCATCGTATCGCATTCAGGGAAGCTTTCGTAAAACATATCATCAAATACGCGAACCGTATGAACCAGGTACATTACGTGATTCGGATGATTAACAGCAAAACTTGGAGTTTTGGTCGAAATTACGGCATCATAACGACTCAAGTCCAATTCACGGCAATATTGATAATTATTTTTTATTTGTTCAAAGGAGGACTCATCGGCAATCACAGGAACAATTTCAGCTTCACAACCGATTTCTATTAATCCAGCTAATAAACCTTGATAGAACCGTTCAGCGCCACCGACTTCACCCTTGGCTGACTCTGTGGTTAGTACAGCAACACGCAGGCCTTTGAAATTTTCTAATTCGGAGTATTGATTGCAGTAATTCACTACTCACCTCGCTCTTCTGTGGTAGCTTTAAGCTCATTTTTGATTCTATTATGCAACTCATCAACACTTAGCGAATGAATTGTTGCAAACGGTAAAACTGTATTACTTTTATAAGAAACCATTTCATTTTCAGGAAATGTAGTTTTAGGATGCATTATTTATAAAAACACCTAAATAAGCAGAACGGACTATGGAATAAAGGCCTATTTTTTTTATAATGTTTACTATTTGATATCTTAGTTTAGGATGTTTATTTATTTGATTAATTAACTTTCTTATCAGTTTTTTTGATAGCCACGAATGTTTAAGTGTGGAATCATTCTTCTTCCCATGTTTTAATTGTCCAATCAATCTTACCGGTGCCGTAATACGCCATGAAGTACTATTTAAAATTTCACCCACATATTTCTTTGTTATAGCATTCTCATGCTCAAGTTTTTTAACATGTTCTAAAATAACTTCATACTTTTTGGAAAGCTCATTATTAGTTACACTAAGCTTCTCATTTTCCAAAGAAAGCAGGTTATTAGCTATGCTAACCCTCTCATTTTCTGCAGATAAACTCAAATTTTTTTGAGATAACAAATGGTATTCTTCCGTAATTTTAACATTGTCTTGCAATAAGGAAATATTTTTTTTCTCAAAAATTTTCACCTCCTGCAAGGCTGAATACTCACTATATGTTTGGTAGTCATCAAAAATGTTAGGTGGGTATTTCAACGACGGAAGAAGTTCTATATGTTCAGCAGAAACATAAAAACGGTTTAAGCCATCGGCATATGCAAAAACATAATTTTCAGCGACAAGAAGTTCTTCGAGATCTGAATATCTGTCAATTTGGGTATTTGGGAATGTTGCTTCTACGACAACAATCCATGGTCGATATTTACTCCAGTCATTTCCTTTAAGGACTGAAATTTCTAAACCTTCGACATCTATTTTTAAAAAATGAATATTCTCAGGTTCATATTCTGCGCACACTTCAGCTAAAGTTTTAACTTCAACATTATGCCATTTGCCTATATGACCATTTTTTTCGTGGGTCTCTGCAACATGGCGGTCAAGAGTAGCCCAACCACGCACTTCACACTCCCAAATATCTAAATTCCCTTTAGACTCACTTATTGCACAATTTAGATTTATATCTTCTTGGTCGTTCCAACACTAATTTTTTAAAATGTGTATTTATTGGCTCAATATTTATACCATGCCAACCATTATTGTAAAACGAGTTAGTCACAGAGTCAATAAGTGGATCATTGGCACCAACATCAATATAAAATCCATTTTCTATATTTTTTAGTGCTTTCCAGAGAACAACATCTTCTAAATTTTGTGCATATGAAATAAAAGTCATCTTTCATAAACCCCTATTTTCGGGTCGAGCCAAGTTAAACCAACGAATTTAGTTTTATCAATATTCACTACATTAAAAAGCAAAGCTAAATCACGCCATTCATAGTTATTGACTAAATGACTATCAGTACTAACGAGTGCGGTTTGTATCGAATAACTTCCGGGCCCGAGGTTCGCGTCAAAACTAAAATCATAGACAACAATAGATCCAGCCTTCACATTCTCAATAACTTTATCTTTAAAATCAGTATTAGTCCCATATAAAACTTGTCCCAAACGATCTTTAATGCCATAACCTAATACTAACCGGGGGAATATCTGCATTGACCTTAACTTCAACATGCAAAATAACAGCTTGACCAACATTGATAAACTCAACGGTATTTTTATGCTGATCTAGTAAACATATTTTTGAGACTTCAGCCTCGCCCGTACCAGATATTGTCTGGATTTTACCTTCCGATGTGGTTTTTTGTTCTACTTTTTGATTTTGTTTTGCTGCGAGCAAAGCATTGTAGTAATCCATTACAGCTTCAGGCTCTCCTTCCATCTCGATATGCCCAGCATTTAGCAAAATCGCTCGATCACAAATACTCTGAATCGCTTGTTTATCATGTGATACAATTAATAGTGTCGTCCCTTGACGCCGAAACTCACGGATTCTTTCGAAGCTTTTATGCTGGAAATAATCATCACCTACAGATAGTGCTTCGTCGACAATTAGCACATCTGGTCGTACAGCGGTGGCAACGCTAAATGCCAAGCGCATTTGCATACCGCTAGAATACACTCTCACAGGACTATCAAGATAGTCACCAATTTCAGCAAATTCTTCAATTTTTGGCATCAGATTGCTAATGGCTTCGGCATGTAAGCCCATTAATTGGCCCGCCATGTAAACATTCTGGCGCCCCGTGAAGTCAGGATGAAATCCCATACCCCAGTTCCAACAGAGCCGCCACTCTTCCAGAAATATGAATACTTCCTTTAGTGGGTTGACTTGTACCGGTAATCATTTTCAGAAGAGTACTTTTACCTGCACCGTTAATCCCGATGATCCCAACAGCTTCACCAGGACTAACTGTAAAGTTAATATCCTGCAATACCCACTTTAATCGATGCTTAATTATATTTCCAGGACAAAACCATTCAATTAATCGCGCCCAGCGATTAGGGTATTGCTTAAATGCTTTACCGATATTGCTTACACTGATAGAACCCATTACAATTCATCCACCATTTCTGCCGCCCTGCGTTGAAATAAACGCATACCTAACATACAAAGTAATAACCCTATTATTGTCGCGTGCAATATACTATTCCAATCTGGCAGGGTACCTTTGACCAATACTGTCTGGCAGGCCATTACAATGCCGGACATGGGATTAAATGAAATATATTCTCTCAGGTTTTCAGGCAAAATCGCTACAGAGTAGACAATTGGTGTTAGCCAAAACCAAAACTGCAAAAATATTCCAAAAAATTGGCCAACGTCGCTAAAAAATACATTAAGCACGCCAATAGTCATGCCAAGGCCAATTGCGAATAGAATTAATATCCCAATGATTGGAATAAGAGAAAGTATAACAATACCAGGGAAAAAGCCACTAATCAGTAAGAAAGCGCAAAATATAGAAAAAACGATAATAAAATTAAGTAAAGCACTACCAACTATAATTGCCGGAATACATGCCCTGGGGAAATTTATCTTCTTTAATAAGTTTCCGTTATCAACAAACATAACCTGTGAACGTGATACTATTTCAGAAAACAATCCCCAAGTTAATACTCCAGCACAAAGATAAATGCTATATGCAAATGAATGATCGACTCCTGGTAATTTTGCCCGCATGACTTGAGAAAAAATCACAGTATAGATGATAATCATTGCCAGTGGATTTAAAATATTCCACAGAAAACCTAATAATGAGTTTCTATATTTAGATTGAAACTCACGTTTAATACTACCTAAAATAAATCCTCGGTAACTCCATAATCCATTAATAAGACTACGCATTATTGGTGAAACCTCATTATTATTGACTCTATTTCTGTAACTTTTTGCTTGACAATTTCTTGATCACCTTTTGCCTCGACATTCAAGCGCAATAATGATTCTGTATTTGAACAACGGATATTAAAACGCCATTCTGGTGATTCAAAAGACAAACCATCAATTTTATTAATTACCGTGGAATTTTCATAAGCAATTTCAACCTCATCAAGGATCGGAGCAACATCAACAACCTTATAATTAATTTCACCACTGCAAGGAAACTTGCTGACTCGATGATTAAGAAGCGAATCTAATGTATTATTTTTCATGGAAATTAGTTCAGCCACCAACAACCATGGAATCATACCGCTGTCACAATAGGCAAAATCACGGAAATAATGGTGCGCACTCATTTCACCACCATAAGCAGCATCTTCTTTACGCATACGCTCTTTGATAAAAGCATGGCCAGTTTTGGACATGATCGGCACACCACCTGCTTTGGTCACAATATCAATTGTGTTCCATGTCAGGCGAGGATCATGGATAATTTTTGCTCCAGGTTCTTTTTGCAGGAATGCTTCAGCCAGCAAACCAACAATATAGTAGCCCTCAATAAATTGGCCCTGACTATCAAACAGGAAACAACGGTCAAAGTCGCCATCAAACGCAATGCCTAAATCTGCGCCATGCGCTTTTACAGCATCGGTAGTATCCTGCCGGCATTCTGGCAATAGTGGGTTAGGGATACCATTTGGAAAAGTACCGTCTGGTTGATGATGTACTTTAATAAAAGTAACCGGAACATTTGCAGCTTTAAAACGCTGCTCAATAGCGTCGATCACATGACCTGCTGCCCCATTTCCGGAGTTAACCACCAATTTCATTGGGCGAGTAAAGCTCGCAAAATCAATGTAGCCCATCAGGTGATCAACGTAATCATCCAGAACAGAGATCCGCTTATAGTTGCCACGTTGATTTTGCTCAACCGGCGCAAAATCATTCTCTTCCGCCAAACGCTGAACATCACGCAGCCCGGTATCACCGCTGATCGGTTTCGCATTTTCACGAACCAGTTTCATCCCATTGTAATCCATAGGATTATGGCTTGCTGTAACCTCTATGCCGCCATCCACACCAAGATGGAAAGTTGCAAAATAGATTTCTTCCGTCCCGCTCAGACCAATATCCAGCACGTCAGTTCCGGCATCCATCAGGCCATTTGCCAATGCAAGCTTCAGGCTCTCACTGGTCAAACGTACATCACCACCCACCACTATTGTTTTGGGTTTTAGAAATTCGCCATACGCACGTCCAATGCGATATGCAATATCTTCATTTAACTCTTCACCTAATTTTCCACGAATATCATAGGCTTTAAAACAGGTTAGCTTGGACATAAATCTTGTTACCTTCAAATATTAGCAACGACCGTATTGGTCTTTAATACGAATAATATCGTCATCACCTAAATAGGAACCTGACTGAATTTCAAGTAATTCCAGTGGAATTTTTCCAGGATTTTCCAGACGCATGCTGTGCGCCAATAGGGATAAAAGTCGATTGATTTTTCGTTAACAGGAATTTTTGATCTTTAATCGTTACTTCACCGGTGCCGGAAAGCACAACCCAGTGCTCAGTGCGATGGTGATGCATCTGCATTGAGAATGCAGCGCCTGGTTTGACAGTAATACGATTGACATTAAAACGTTCAGATTGCACAACCACATCGCAACGCCCCCAGGGTCGATAAATTTCCCGATGGCGTTTGTATTCGCTGCGATGATTGACCTTCAGGTACTCGACAACTTTTTTGACATCCTGCACCTGATCTTTATCAACCACCAGTACTGCATCTTTTGTATTAATAATTACAAGGTTATCAACCCCGATGGCAGCAACTAGTTTCTCGTCTGTATTAACATAACAGTTGTTTGCGTTATGCAGGAAAGTATCCCCCGTGAGAACATTTCCTTTCTGATCTTTAGCACTGACATCCCACAATGCAGACCAGGAACCGACATCACTCCAGTCAGCATCAAGTCCGACGACTACGGCATCTGTCGTTTTTTCCATTACAGCATAATCGACAGATTCATCCGGGCAGGCGATAAATAGATCACGATCGATCTTGATGAAATCATCACCGTCTTTGCCGCCACGAATAGCGGCTTTGCATGACTCAAGAATATCCGGTCTAAACTTTTCCAGTTCTTCAAGATATTTCTTGGCTTTGAACATGAACATCCCGCTATTCCAGTAATATTCACCGGAATCGATATAACCTTCGGCGGTTCTCTTATTCGGTTTTTCAACAAAACGACTGACCTGATACGCAACTTGCTCATCCAGCGTTTCGACCTGGCCACGGTGAATGTAACCATAACCCGTTTCAGGCCCGGTAGGGACAATTCCGAATGTAACCAAGCGTCCTTGTAAAGCAAATTTGAACGCTGATTTAATCGCCTGATGAAATGCCGGTTTGTTGTTGATTATATGATCAGCAGCCAGCACCAGGAGAATTGGATCGTCACCATTTTCAATTGCACTCAAGGCTGCCAGTGCAATAGCTGGTGCTGTGTTGCGACCAACGGGTTCAAGAATAATATTGTGAGAGAGCTTATTGATCTGCCTCAGTTGTTCAGCCACCAGGAATCGGTGCTCTTGATTGCAAATCACTACGGGTTCACGGGCGTCAACATCATCCAGGCGAAGCACTGTTTCCTGCAGCATTGACCGCTGTCCATAAAGACGCAAAAACTGCTTTGGATAGAGTTCGCGCGACATAGGCCACAAACGACTACCGGTACCACCGGCCATAATCACAGGAAGTAACATTTTAAGTCCTTAAAATATTGACGCTTTATATTAAGATCAGCACACAAAGTTTGTCGCTATTGCTTGAGAATTGAGCACGCTACCGCACTGGCTCTACAGCTACCAGGATACTGCTCATTTTTTGATTGGCTTTAGTATGATTTCATCAAATTCAGAAGGCTCTATGAAATCCTTTATCCGTATATTCTCTTATTTCTTAACTGACGAAACAAGGAAAAATATCTAATTGTGTATGAGTATTTCCTAACACTATCACCCTTTTTAGCATTTGAATTTTATAAAAAAACGGCAGTAAGATTGAGGCATCAGGACGACCTTCAACCTCGACTTAGACTGCCGCTCTACCAACCTGTATTTCAAATAACCAAAGTTTTCGGCGTTAACTCAGCAACTTCTCAATACTCTTACGGAACTTCGGCCCTTCCTTCAGGTTACGCAGCCCATACTTCACAAACGCCTGCATATAACCCATTTTTTTACCGCAGTCATAGCTGTCACCAGTCATCAGCATTGCATCAACAGACTGTTTTTTCGCCAGTTCGGCAATGGCGTCAGTCAACTGGATGCGACCCCAGGCACCTCGTTCAGTTTTTTCGAGTTCAGCCCAGATATCCGCAGAGAGGACATAGCGACCCACCGCCATCAGATCAGAGTCGAGCGTTTGCGGCTGATCTGGTTTTTCGATGAACTCAACGATGCGGCTCACTTTACCCTCATTATCCAGTGCTTCTTTCGTCTGAATAACAGAATACTCTGAAAGATCGCCCTTCATGCGCTTCGCCAGTACCTGGCTACGACCGGTTTCATTGAAGCGGGCCACCATGGCAGCAAGGTTATAACGCAGTGGGTCAGCACTGGCGTTATCGATAATAATATCAGGTAATACAACGACAAACGGGTTATCACCAATAACCGGGCGCGCGCACAGAATGGAATGACCCAAACCAAGAGGTTGAGCCTGGCGCACATTCATGATCGTCACACCAGGAGGACAGATGGACTGTACTTCCGCCAACAATTGGCGTTTTACACGCTGCTCGAGGAGAGATTCCAGTTCGTAGGAGGTGTCGAAATGGTTCTCGACCGCGTTTTTGGACGCGTGAGTTACCAGGAGGATTTCTTTGATCCCAGCAGCCACAATCTCGTCGACAATGTACTGAATCATGGGTTTGTCGACGATCGGCAGCATCTCTTTGGGAATTGCCTTGGTGGCAGGCAACATGTGCATACCCAGACCCGCTACCGGAATAACTGCTTTCAAATTAATCATTATTTCATCCACCTGCAAAATGGTTGCTGAATTATAGCTCTTTAGCATGTTTTAGCCAGCATGAATTACATGGCGGCCCTGTTGAAGATGTTACGCCGCTTATCCAGAGAATGCAGTAGCCATAATCTGAAGAATAGACATGTGTTTTTCAGGAATGTACATAAAACTACCGAGCCCTGTTCCGGCAATCTGAAATTGATATCCTCAACATTGACGACCTGGTGATTGATGCTGTCGATATCTACCGAACTCTGCCCTTTCTCATTAACCGCATGCACGTTGGCCAGAGACAACAACGTGTCCTGTTTGGCCATAAACTTCCCTCTCACGTCTTTGCGCAGGTCAAAGTGCATTTTCAGCGCGGGCCCGGTGGTGGACGTCTGCATCACATTGATGTTACGTAAAAAAAGATGCTGCGGCTTATTGTGCAGTTCCAGTGTCGCCCGCTTCATCTCAATGTTAGTGAGCGCCACAAACGAGGGCGCGTTTCCGGAAGCGATTTGGATGCCGCGTAGCTTCCAGGCAAGATGAGTATTATCGAGATGAATATCATTCAATTTGAAATTTTGTGGGATGGATAAATATCGACCTTTAACCACACCGTAACCAATAAGTATTCCAGTACTATTCACCATATCAATATTATCGATCACAAAATTATCACAACCATATATTGCCACCGTGGCATTATCTATCCCTGCTTTCTTACTGAAATCCGGTGTGATATTTCGGGCCTTCACATTGCGAATGATAAAGTGTTTGCCGTTCTCGACGTGGACCAGTTGCCGACAATCAGAGCCGGTGATGTTTGCCACCACAAAGTTTTTCACCGTTTGCTCTTCCGGGTAGCGATTGTCATACGTGCTTCCCGCTAACCCAATGCCGATCCCCCAGTTAATCTTGCCGTTAGTGCAGTTGATACGTTCAATGACATGATCCGAAATCAGGATATTGCGATCGTTGATCGCCACATTCCATTCAATCGCATCGCCCTGTAGGTCACTGAAACGGCTATGAGTGATCCGCGCGCCGTCAACCTGGTTATGGAATCCCTGGCGCAGAATGGCATAGTTCGCCTGAGTCACCGTGATGTCATCAATGATCAGATTGCGCATAATCCGCGGTTTTTTGCCGCCAATATAAAATCTGGGTCACCGGAGACAAACCCGCTCATGGCAATCCCTTTGATAACACAGTCCGAACCGCGAACGTCCAGCGTGATGTTGTGCAGGCTACCGCCCCCCTTCCCTGTGACCTGACAGCCATCCTGTAGCACAAATCGGCCTCTGCCGTTGCCGCTTAGCCGCCCAAGTACGTGCAGCGTTTTACCGGCAGGGATGAAAATCCCCGTATTGATGTTTTTGCAGACCACTCCGGCGGGCACAACGACGGTTTGCGCGTCATCGAACGCGCGTCTGAACGAGGCTACCCAGTCCTGCGGATTATATTCCTGGATATTGACGGTCCTTCGGGGTTCAACGGCGCGGGCAAGCGGAGTATGGAGGATGGGGAGTGCGGCAAGGACGGAGCCTGCCGTCAGAAAGGTACGTCGGGAGAGTGTCTTCTCTGGCATACAACCTCAATTTATAGCGTTTGCAGCAGGCTGGAGAGCTGAAGATTGATCGCCTGCTGGTTAAAATCAGACTCAATTTTTTCACGAGCGCGTTGCACCACGGGTCGGAGCGCCTCGCCGTCGATTCGACTGAATGCGGCCAGTTGTTCGGCCAGCGCCGGGGCATCGTTTTCGGGCACCAGCCAGCCGGATTTTCCAGCTTCCACCAGTTCCGGGATCCCACTATGCACCGTAGAGATAACCGGAATACCTACCGCCATCGCTTCCATCAATGCTACAGGAATACCTTCCATATCCCCGTCCGCCCCCGTGACCGAAGGCAGCAGAAAGACATCGGCCTGATCCAGCATTTTTTTTACGTCATGACTGGGTTTAAATCCGGGCATGTCAATTACATCCTCCAGTTGGTACTGCTCGATCAGCGTGCGCAGACGTCTTTCCCACGGACCGATACCCAGAATGCGATAACGGAAATCCACGCCGCGCGCTTTAAGCAGGCGGCAGGCTTCAATGGCGACGTGCAGCCCTTTTTTCTCGGTAAGGCGGGCAACGGAGATTACTTCCAGCGGCGTTGCTGGCGTTTTAAGCGGCCGATGGGTAAACCGCGCCATATCCACGCCCATGCGTGATACCGCGATCTTCTCCGGCGGACAGCCCATCCCTTTCAGGCGCGCAGCCCATAGGTCGCTGATGGGCAGCATCAAATCACCGCGCCGAAACAGGTGCTGGTACTCGGGCGTATAATGGTTGAGCCACTTCCCGACTCGAGATATCAATGCCGTGGAAAATAGTGGCGATCTTGCCTTTGAGTACCCCAAGTTCCCGCAGTTTCGCCGCCGTTACCCCCGCAGGACCAAAATGGGCGATAAAGACATCCGCATCAAACGGTGTCGTGACCTGAGCGCAAATAGAGGAAAGGATCAGGTTGCGTGACTCGGCACCGTAGCGGGAAACGTTGAGCGCTTTCCATGTCGTCGCACGATGAAGTCCCCGATAACGTTTTGAATGCGCGATAGCGCAAGCTTTTGCGAGGCCGCCCCGTCGGCTCATCCTGCAACCAGCGCGTTTTGCTTCCAGACTGTATTTCGTCCATGACGCGTGGGTATTTTGCAAATCGCCCTTCTGCAGCGCGACAATGTCGACCTCAAACCCCATGTCGATAAACGCGGTGATTTGGTTCAGCACAAAAGTCTCTGAGGACAACGGGAATTTGAGTAAAAAGAAGCTAACTTTCATTTTCCCTCCCTGATGCGGCTTAACACCGATTCAACCATGCGTAACCCCTGTTCACGCTCACGTGCCACAGCGGCAGAAACGCGCGTGTTCCCAGTTCCGGCAACTGCCCCCAGCGTATCGGCAACCCTTGTTTCCAGGCTGCCATCCAGGAGATGGCGAATATCGATGGCCATCTCAGGCAATCCCAGTTGCCTGCATGATCCCCGCCGACTTATGTTCGTAGTTGATGGCAATGGCCGGGGTGTCAAAGTTCATCGAGATAATCGCGGAGTGCAGACGTTGTTCCCACGGTCAATTCGCAGGCGGCAAGAATTTTTCCCATTTCCAGATCGTTCAGTTCGTCCATCACCACGTGGTAGCGCGACGGATCGCTGACATACTGGCGTAAATTCAGCGCCACCATACGGTCATCTTTGTTATAGCTGTCGATCCCGGTACAGGTTGAGAGTGCAATCACCTGATACCCTTCCTCCAGAATGCGATTCACGACCCCGGGCGAACGCCTGCTCATAGGCCTTGCTGGGTAGTGCCCCAGACGGTTTATCAAACGGCGCCAGTTCGCGCAGTGTGATTGCCACGGTCTTCTGCGTCGCGGCCACATCCAGCCAGTGTTGTACCGTGTAGGCCGCTTCAAAATCCTCAAGGTGACGCTCCACCAGCCACGCGGTGTCCACGCCGGATTCCACTTTTGCCGTCGTGATGTCGCTACGCTTCATCAGTTCAAGGCTTACCGCTTCGCGCAGGATCAACGCGTCACACTGTCCAAAAACATAGTTCGCCAGTCGGTTGAACTGATCGTCCTGGAAACGGGCCGACGCTGTGACCCATCATTGCTACAGCGGTTTTTTCGCCATGAACGTACACAGTGCATGCTCAAATTGCGGTACGCCGTAGAGGTCGACAAAAAACGATCCGCCAACCTGGATAATCGCGTCGTAGCCCGACAGCAGACGGACAAAATCTGTAAAGCCCTGGGCAATCGCAATGTTACGCAGCTTGCCGGTATCCGTGACGCGCGAAAGCAGAACCTGATGTTGATAGCGGCGGCGCAGCACTTTTTTCACCCGCCCCATCATCCCTGCCGGCACCTGTTGTGCTGCTTCATTTGCAGCCAGATAGGATCGCCCACTCACCGGACGATTGAGTAACCAGGAAGAACTCACCGGATAACGGCTCATCACGTCGACTTCAGCGTCGGGTTCCAGGCGATGAACAGCATCCAACAGGCCGCGTAAAATCGCACTGTCGCCACGGTTGCCGCAGGTATGGTTGCCAAGTATGAGTAGTTTCATTTGTATCCCATTAATCATGTTTGAGCTTTATCCTGCGCGTAGCAGTGTTTTCATTTTTTCGCTGCGACAAAACTGGCGCTTAATTTCCACCACTAACGGATGGCGTGATGCCACGATCATCACGACAAAGGCCAGCGCGCCCGCAGCAATTTGCGTTGCCAGCAATACGCTGAGTAGCAGATGTCCCTGCAACGCAACGCCCAGGCCATAACTCAGCGCCAGCGTCGGTAAAGAGAGATAAAACGGTAACCACAGGCTCAGGATGTACTGACGATAACTGGAGCCCAGCACCGGTTTGATCATCACGAAATAACTCAGCACCGTATTGATGATTTGCACCAGCAGAAAACCCAGCGTGACGCCGATGACGCCCGCCAGATGACCACCCACGAGAATGGCCGGAATAAACAGGCACGTTTTGAACACATTGAATTTGAAGCTGATATCGACGCGCGCTTTCGCCATTAGCAGCGAGCCAATCGGGTTGCCAATGGAGCGCAACAGTCCCACCACGCACAACAGCTGCAGTACCGGAACAATACCGCGCCATTTCTCGCCAAAAACCAGTGGTACAAAATTGTTCGACACCACCATCAGACCAAGCAACGCAGGGAAGTTAATGATCCCCACCACCGACAGCAGCTTGTAGAAGTTAATTCGCAGCTTTTCGGTATCGTCCTGAATTTTGGCAAACGCGGGAAACAGCACGCGGGTAATGATGGGGTTGAGTTTCATCGGCGGAACGACCGCCACGTTGTACGCCAGGTTGTATCCCCCCGCCACGCCTGCGCCAAGAATGCGCGCAAGCACCAGGGTTGAGAGATTGGTATTCACATAATTGATGATGCTGTCTGCCGTCAGCCAGGCGCCAAAACGTAAGTTCGATGAGACGGATGCCAGCGAAAAGTGCAGTCCGGGACGATAGATTTTGCGGCCAAAATAGCCAAACAGCAGCGTACGGACCGCGCTGTTGACCAGATAACCGAGGATCGCGGTTAACGCCCACGGCCAGAAATGGGCGCTGACCACCGTAAAGGTAAACCCCGCCAGCACCGAACTGGTCTCGATCATGCCAATCTTGTTGAATTCCAGCTCCTTTTGCATCAGCGCACGGAACTGCTGCCCATGGGGGATCACCACAAATGCCAGCGACAAGGTTTTGATTAATGGCGCCAGATCGGGGTTATTCAGCACATTGCCAATCACGTCGCTAAGCAGAAACACCGCCACGCACACCACTATTCCCAGACCGACGTTGAGCCAGTACAGAGTGGTTAGTTCGAGGTGACTTATCTCTTTACGCTGGATAATCGAGTTGGCGATGCCAAAGTCCGAGAGGGTGTCGGCCAGCGCAATAATCACCAGCGAGACGGTTAACAGACCAAACTGATGGTTGTCGATAATCCGCGCCAGCACCGTCATCTGAATCAGTCCCAGACCGATGATAACCACGGTGGCCATCGCCGACCACCTGGCGCCGCTGAGGGTTTTTTCGCGTAAACTCATGATCGTTCCTCAGTAAGCCGCTTTGTTAACAAAGCCCTTAAACACAGTCAGAAAGACAATCTTGATGTCGAACCACAGGCTCCATTCGCGGATGTACTCCAGATCAAACTCAACCCGCTTTTCCATCTTCTCTAAGGTGTCGGTCTCACCGCGCCAGCCGTTGATTTGCGCCCAGCCGGTAATGCCCGGTTTCACCTTGTGGCGCAGCATGTAACCCTCGATAAGCTGGCGGTATTGCTCGTTGTGCGCCACCGCATGCGGTCGCGGCCCAACGATGGACATGCCGCCCGTCAACACGTTAATGAACTGCGGCAACTCGTCCAGAGACGTGCGGCGCAGGAAGTTTCCCACGGGGGTCACGCGGGGATCGTTTTGCGTCGCCTGAGTGACCACCGCATCGTTTTCCATCACTTTCATGGATCGGAATTTCCACACTTTGATCGGTTTGCCATCCATGCCGTAGCGCGTCTGGCGGAAAATAACCGGGCCGGGAGACGTCAGTTTGACCGACAGCGCAATGCAGCACAGCACCGGAGAAATCAGCAACAGAATCAGCGACGCCAGCGCAATGTCTTCGGCACGTTTAAGCAGACGATTGATGCCCGAGAGCGGCGTGTCATACAGCGGCACGACCGGCACACCACTCACCTCTTCGATGCGGGAGTGCAAAATATTGAAGGTGAAGACATCGGGGATCAGGATCACCGAACAGGTTGTATCAGCCAGTTCCCGCACCAGCTTTTTCACCCGCGCGCCGTCACACATCGACATGGCGATATAAACGTTATGAATGCGTGACGCTTTGGCATCCTCCACCAGCTGTCGCAGATTGCCCGCCCAGTCCGATGACACGCCGCCCGGTTTCGCGTCGTGATACACCCCGACCACTTCAAAGCCCAGCCACGGTTCGTTGCGAAAACTCTCCAGCAACGCCTGACCGGCGGGCAAATCGCCCGCCACCGCCACCCGCCGTTTGTTGTAACCACGATGGCGTAACCAGCCTGCCCCGTAACGAATCAACGAACGGCAGACCACCAGTCCAACGCTTGAGAGCAGATACCACGCCAGCCAGACGGCAGGACGGTTCTCAACGTCGTTATTAAAGGCGATTAAACCCGCGCTAAACACCAGGCTCAGCGTCCAGTTACGCAGCAGCAGCGCCAGCTCCGTCGAAATTTTGACCCCGCGCCAGGAGCGGTAAAAATCCGTTATGCCTCCCAGCATCTGGAACACCACCAACGTAATTAAGGCCACCAACAGGTGCATATACAGAAATGGCAAGCCGCTCACCTGGCAGACGACCCACAGCCCGCCAAACATGAGGGTGATATCTGAAAAGCGTTGCACCATAGAGATTAACGATGCATTGGTTTTGGCTCGCTCGCGCTTTTTTAGATTTGTCATCGTTGTTCCTGTTCTTAGCCCTTATCCAGGCATTCCCTGACTGGATAAGAGAAGCACTGACATTACTGATTCAACAACGCCTGATGATGGCGAAATAGCTCTCGTCAGTGCCCAATAATATGTTAATCATGTCAACTCTGGCACACCGCAATCCTTTCGCTATTATCAACGTCTGCGTCTCGCAGTTAAGAATAATTTACCGCCTGAACTGCAGTGAACCTCATGGACGTTAATTTCGTCATGGCCCCCCTTATCCAGATAACTGTTAACCTCTGACCGAGTGGAAAAACAAACGAACAGAACGAGTGATACTTATATAATTCACACCGTAATATCTTATATTGAAACAAATCTTTATGAACAATAATTTAATAATCATTCAATATATTTATTGGGTTGACTAAACCGTACAATATCATCTTCTTCGAGATACACTCCCGAGCGAACCTCAATCATTTCAAGTGGTACTTTACCGGGATTTTCAAGACAGTGAATCGTCCCCTGAGGAATATAGACTGACTGATTTTCACTAAATAACTGAACCTCATTGCAAATAGTGATTTTTGCCGTCCCTGCGACGATAATCCAATGCTCAGCACGATGATGATGCATCCTTAACGCGAATCCCTCCCCCGGTTTCACTGTGATTCTTTTCACCTGATAACGATTACCTTCATCGATGGAGTCATATTTCCCCCACGGTCTAAAGACTTCACGATGAATATGATGTTCTTGTCTACCAGTAACTTTTATTTGTTCTACAATTTTCTTTACAACCTGTACGTCATGTTTATTTGCAATTAACACCGCATCTTTTGTCTGAACGACAACAAGATCCTTCACGCCTACGGTTGTAACGAGTCCTGACTCAGCATAAACAAAGCTATTCTCTGTATTATGGCTTATCACATCGCCATGATGAACATTGCCATCTTCATTTTGGTTGCTAATTTCCCAAAGCGAAGACCATGAACCTACATCGCTCCATCCAACATTCATTGGTAAAACAACAGCATCAGTGGTCTTTTCCATCACCGCGTAATCAATGGATTCACTGGGACACCCCTGAAAAGCAGCACTGCCAACACGAATGAAATTATTGTCCTGCTCTGCATTATTCATTGCATCCTGGCAAGCCTGAAAAATATCTGGCCGATATTTTTCAAGTTCTTCAAGATATCGTCGAGCACGGAATAAAAACATACCACTATTCCAGTAGTAATCTCCTCCAGAAATATATTTCTCTGCGGCTTTTAAATCTGGCTTCTCCACAAAAGCATCGACGTTAAATGCGACTGAGTCCACTTTTATTTCCGTATTAGTCACATCCCCCCGGCGAATATATCCATATCCTGTTTCAGGTGCATCAGGCACTATACCAAAGGTAACTAACTTACCATTTTCAGCCAAAGGAATAGCAGATATTACAGCTTCCTGGAAAGCTTTATTTTCTTCGATAACATGATCTGCAGCCAACACTAACAAAATAGGTTCATGATCGGGATTGCTATTACATGCGGCTATCGCTGCAAGAGCAACTGCTGGGGCAGTGTTTCTCGCGGATGGTTCCAAAATAATATTTCCTGACAACTGCCCAATTTCCTGAAGTTGTTCAGAAACAATAAAACGATGTTTCTCATTACAAATTACGAGTGGAGGAGCACATTCAAGCCCATTCAAACGGCATACTGTCGACTGAAGCATCGATGTATCTCCTCCAAGACACAGAAACTGCTTAGGGTACAAGGTCCTGGATAAAGGCCATAAGCGGGTTCCTGAGCCTCCTGCGATAATCACTGGATAAAGATTGCACTGACGCATAAATTAGTCCTGTAAATCTATAATAAATTGGTTTAACACATTTTGTTTATTGAATGTGTGCTCAGCATAGGTATAAGCAACGACATTATTTTCGGGTAAAGATAATGATTGAGTGATACCTGCAACCAGTGCATCCACTGATTCCGGGTCAATGCAAGTCGCAATACCTGGATGTTTCTGGCAAAGTTGTCCCAGTTCAGTATGTTCTTCCGCAGTGATCACGGCATTACCACCCACAGCCAGAATATTCGTCAGTTTGGAAGGCAAAACGGCATCGGCTGCACCACGCTTCTGAACTATCAGATGACAATCTGCAATTTTTAGTAACGCGGGTAATGTTTCATAGGGTTGTAGCGGATAGAAATTCACATTACTCAACGCACGTTCCGTTACCATTTTTTCTATTCTAGCTTTCCCTCCGCCTTGTCCAAACAATGACAAATAGCCAAGGTTTATTCTCGAGAACAGCAGCTGCTTCGACAATATTTTCCATCCCCTGCTTCTCACCAATATTGCCGGAATAGAGAATGATTTTTTTTCCCTTTGGTAAGCCCAACTGATGCCTTAATCGAGCCACCTCAGTAACATTCACCTCGCGAAATCGCGCAACTTCCGACCAGTTAGGGAAAAAGATCATTTTTTCCGCCGGAAACCCTTTTCCCTGCGCTCTTTTCATCATTGAATGAGAGATCGTGGAGACGTTGTCAACATTCAGCAAACCGCTACGCTCAAATACTGTTGCCAGTCTGGCGAGTATTCCAGATTTACCTTTCCCCCGTCATACCTAGCCCAAGCATGGCATCCACTTCATAATCCTGAATATGCAGCAACGTACGAGCACCTGTTAATTTCGCTAACAGACGCATTCCCGGCGTGCAAAATAGTGTCGGCACCACACCAATAATGCGATCAGGCTTCCAACGAAGCTGAGCCATCAAGGGAAAAAAACTGCTCAGGGCAAAGCTGGCCAAATGCAGTAACCGTTTAAGTGTCGTTGGTTGTCCAGGAACATATAAAGGACAGCGCCAAACTGTGGCCTTCCCCTCTTCCCGACGATAACGCCAAAATGAGTAGCCCTTTTCTACTTTCCACTGAGGATAGTATGGAGGTGCTGTTATGACACGAACGTCATGGCCCATGCCCGCCATCCATTCCACCATCTCGCCGGTGTACTTGCCGATTCCAGTAAGTTCAGGTGAGTAGTTAATACCGTAAACCAGAATTCTCATAAGCCGGGCACCTGGTGCTGCAGCTCTGGATTAAAGTAAGCTCGAGTATTATGGTGGACATCCTCATCAGTAAGAAGCACCTCTGATTTCGCCCAACGCCAGGTATCATGCTGCTTTAAGGGTAGCATCGTGGCAGTAGAATTTATTTTGAGCCGAAACCCCAGAACGACATAGTGCGTCGAAAAACGAGCATCAGAAAAATTGTCATCGTAAAAGTGTTGCCAGACGCCGAAAAATTGACTATCCATAAGAACGAATTGCTGACCCAACTCCTCCTCGCTTAAACGAATAAACGCCTGCTCCAGAGTTTCACTTTTTAATACTCGCCCACCAGGGACAAACCAATATCCCTTTGCTGGTCTATTATTTCGCCTCCCAACTAAAAACTCGCCAAATTCATTTTCAATAATAAAATCCAGTGAGATCAGAGGGGTAGAGCGCACTATGTGAGCAAAGTCTTCTTTATTAAGGAGCATTACTCCCCCTGAATTTCTGCTGATTATCAATAAACCAGCGATAAGTGTTTGCCAGCCCTTGTTCCAGCCCAATTTCATGTTGCCAGCCAAGGCGTCTTAAGCGACTCACATCCAGTAATTTTCGTGGTGTACCGTCTGGTTTCGAAGAGTCAAAAATAATTTCACTCTTCAAACCGACAACTTTCGCAATAACGTCAGAAAGCTCCCGGATAGTACAGTCTTCCCCTGTCCCCACATTGACATGAGAAAGCATTGGATCGGTATTCTTCTGCCACACCTCGTGATCAAGTTCCATTACATAAATGCTGGCAGCGGCCATATCATCCACATGCAAAAAATCTCGCATCGGTTCCCCACTCCCCCATACTTCCACATATTTTTCATTACGCTGAGCAGCCTCATGAAAACGACGCAGCAGGGCCGGAATAACATGTGAATTATGACGATGGAAGTTATCGTTAGGCCCATATAAATTTGTTGGCATCACGGAGCGGTAATCTCTTCCATACTGCCTGTTATAAGATTCACAAAGCTTTATTCCCGCAATTTTAGCAATTGCGTACGGCTCATTTGTGGGTTCGAGTGACCCCTGGAGTAATTCGCTTTCTTTAATTGGCTGCTGCGCAAATTTAGGATAAATACATGACGACCCCAGAAAAAGAAGTTTCTCAACATTGAAACTGTGTGCAGCATGGATAATATTATTCTCCATCATCATATTTTCATAAATAAAATCAGATGGATAGTTGTTATTAGCCATAATTCCACCAACTTTAGCCGCAGCCAGATAAACTTGATCAATATCTTCGCTGGCAAAGAAAGCATTAACGGCTTGCGTATCCAACAGATTAAGTTGTTCACGATGACGAACAACCAGTTCAACATCGTCTCGCTGTGCAAGCTGCCGATAGATAGCGGAACCTACCATTCCACGATGACCAGCAATATAAATACGTTTTTTCATCATTAATTCTCCAGCGCGATGGCAACCTCGTAACCATGAGATTTCAGCAGTGAGTGCTTCTTCGCCGCTTCCAGATCGTTAGCGACCATCTCTGACACCATCTGCTGCAAGGTAATCTCCGGCTTCCAGCCCAGTTTTTGATGTGCGCGGGAAGGGTCGCCCAGCAGGGTTTCCACTTCCGCAGGGCGGAAATAACGCGGGTCAACCGCCACAATCACATCACCCGCTTTAACGCCCGGCGCATCATGACCGGTCACAGAGACGACGATGCCTTTCTCGTCCACCCCTTCCCCTTCGAAACGCAATTTGATCCCCAGTTGCCCTGCCGCCATTTCAACGAACTGACGAACGGAGTACTGCACGCCGGTGGCGATCACGAAGTCTTCCGGTTTCTCCTGCTGCAGCATCATCCACTGCATTTTGACGTAGTCTTTGGCGTGGCCCCAGTCACGCAAGGAATCCATATTGCCGAGGTACAGGCATGACTCCAGGCCCTGGGCGATATTGGCGATCGCGCGGGTAATTTTGCGGGTCACGAAGGTTTCGCCACGGCGCGGCGATTCATGGTTAAACAAAATGCCGTTACAGGCGTAGATCCCGTAGGATTCACGGTAGTTGACGGTTATCCAGTAGGCGTACAGTTTGGCCACCGCGTACGGAGAACGCGGATAGAACGGCGTGGTCTCTTTCTGCGGGATTTCCTGCACCAGGCCATACAACTCAGAGGTGGAGGCCTGATAGAAGCGCGTTTTCTTTTCCAGACCGAGGAAGCGGATCGGCCTCCAGCAGGCGCAGCGTCCCCATCGCATCGACGTCAGCGGTGTATTCCGGCGATTCAAAGGACACTGCGACGTGGCTCATCGCCCCCAGGTTGTAAACTTCATCGGGCTGCACTTCCTGCAGAATGCGCGTCAGGTTGGAAGAGTCCGTCAGATCGCCGTAGTGCAGATGAAATTTCGGATTGCTGGCGTGAGGGTCCTGATAAATGTGATCCACCACGCTCGGTATTGGAACGACGAAGCGCGGCGCTTGATACCGTGCACCTCGTAACCCTTCTCCAGGAGAAGCTCCGCCAGGTAAGAACCGTCCTGCCCGGTAACGCCAGTAATGAGAGCGACTTTTGACATGTATGTTTTCCTTCTGTACTTATTAGAAATTATTCAGCCTGAACGCGTTCGCGTATCACCACTGCCGGATTGCCACGACAAATCACGTTTGCCGGTAGCGACTTAAAAACACTGCTACGCGCACCAACAACGGTGCCGTCGCCGATGGTGATGCCAGGAGCAACGAAAACATCCGTCGCCAGCCAGCATTTCTCGCCAATCACAATCGGTGTGGCGTTAATAGCAAAATGTTGACTGCGGTGATCGTGACTACCGGTGCACAAATAGCTTTTCTGCGAAATAACAGAATGCGCACCTATCGTAATCTCACCCAGCGTATATAAAACCGCGTCATCCCCAACCCAGGCATAGTCCCCTAAGGTTAATTTCCACGGATAAGTAATTTTTACTGACGGTCTAATTACTGCGTTTTTTCCGATTTTTGCGCCAAATAAGCGTAATAAAAAGGCACGCCAGCGATACATCACCTGTGGCGACCACGCAAATAATGTCGCCTGTACCGCCCACCATAATTGCACTTTGATGGCATTGCCGCCCCGGAACCCTTTTGGCACAGAAAAACCACTGAGATCCTGCATCACATCTCCTTATATTTACGTTTTTGTTATATAAGGTCTTCGTTTTACCCGTTGTGCGCAGGCGTAAGTGCCATGGACAATTCATCCCAAAAACCCGGCACCCGTAATATCTGGCGCTGCACTTTTTTCGCATCCTGGCATAATTCCAGATTATTCGTCGTGGACACCCCACCCATTGAAAATTCAGACACCAGGCCGTTCAGTTTTTTAAAGGGGTATCCGTTTTTATACATCCTGGCGGCCAGTGCATAATCGGAAGAAACCTTATATTGCAGATCATATTGGCAGACTTTTAGACCGCTGACCGGAAAAAATATTGCCTGATGACTCGCCGGTAAGCTGTGATAAATATACCAACCGGGTTTCGCGCTACGTTTTATTTTATGACCATCGCCAAAATCCAGCAGCGCGTCGCCGGTAATCATCCGATCATCTTTTTGTGATTGCAGCTGGCGGACGAAACGGGCAGCCTGTGGATGAAAAATATCGCCAGAGTTGAGGAACAGCGCAAAAGCGACCGCGCGCCATCTCAATCCCTTTGTTCATCGCATCATAGATACCGTTATCCGGCTCGCTGACAAAGCGTAAGTGGTAATCCCCGTTCAGATTTTCGAGAAATTCACGGGTTCCGTCGTTGGAACCGCCATCCACTACGATCCACTCGAAGCTGAGCTCCTTCGCCTGTGCCAGATGCGCTAACGACGCATGCGTTCTGACGATACCTTCCCGATTACGAAAGGCGACGGTGATAATACTGAGCAACATGTGAATGACCTCGTAACATTGCGCCTGATGACTCAGACGCTAAGCGCTTTACGTAAAATAAACGGACACACAATTAAAAATGCATATTCCGGACTAAATATCGAACCGGTAAAAAACAGCGACACCGGCGTAAAAAGATAAAGCTGCACCCGAAAATTCTGATTATCGCCAAACGCATTTAATGTCATTTTAAGGACTTTCCACATGTACCACAGCGTCAATAACACCGCGAACCAGGAAAAATAAATAATCAGCAGATACAACCCATTGTCTATTGTTTTTACCGACATCTGCACCGTTAAAAATTCCGAATGATGCAACATATTCATAAAGTGAGCCAAATCTGATTACACCATCAATATGGCTCAACGAATAACCCACCATCACTAACGGACCGATAATACGATAATAGGATGATGAGCCTTCAGTACCTAAATCACCGAGGCGGGTCGAGATGTAAGGAAATGCAAATATCAAACCGACCAAAAATACGGCCAATGAGATTATCGCCAGTGGTAATTTTTTCTTTATCGCGTCCTTATTCAGATACTGAAACGCCCACTCCAGTAAGTAAAATAGAATAAACGTCATTACTCCTGAAAACGATCCTGATAATATTATCCCTGCCAGAATCATAGCATCAGTTTTAGGTGTTTTGATACCAAACTGTTTGATACTGAGCCAAATTGAGATTAAGGCCAGAGCAAAAAATGCGGGTTCGAAATACAGTGCTGTTGTTCGCTTACCACCGAATTTAATAAAATTCAGAACATAGCTATTACTGTAAATAAGATATTTCGAAATTCCTTCCATTAAACTGCTGCCGCCGGTGAGAATGATCTGCGCCATTTCAGCCGCAGCGAGCAACACCACCAGCGCCACCACCAGGTAGAAAAAACGCAGGATCTTACGGTAGTTGTGCGGTGAAATCGTTTTGAAGCGAATGCTCCAGACCATGCCAATAATGATGACGATATAGACAAACAGCAGGGTTGACGTCACGTACTTGCTGGCATCCAGCGACTGACCAAACAGAAAGTTAAACGCCGTCAGCCCTGCCCCTACGCCTAACGCGATCATCAGTTTTTTTATGTTGATGCGTTCCACAAATAACAACAGCAGGATCGGCAGAAAGGTGACGATGGTGATGGGAAAACTTTCGCCCAACTGCGCAATTTTGACGTTAACCAACAGATAGATAAGCGGCAGCAGCAGATAACTACAGATTCTGATAGAACGAGACATACTCCTCCAGCATCTGATCTCCACTGTACGCCGCACGGCTGCGTTCACGAAACGCGGCCAGCGTGCTCCCGAATACCGCCTTGGCAATCTCTGATTTGCTCAGCTGCACCAGCCGTATTACCTCCTCTTCAGCGAAGGTTTTCCCCCCTGATTTTTGCAAGACTTCCCGCGCGGCCTCGCTGTGGGTCGCGATAACCGGGACGCCGATGGACAGCGCCTCACAGAGGATCAGCGGATAGTTGTCGACCCGGGAACTGAACAGCAACGCATCCATCTGGTTAAGGGCGCTCATCAGCGTCCCTTTATCCGTTTCAAAGCCGTGGTTGATGACGTTGGCCCCTTCGAATGGCGAAAACTTACCGAAGGTGTGCAGTTCCACCTTGTCGGCCAGCGCTATCAGCTCGCGTACCAACCGTTGATTTGTTTTGCCGTCATAACGTAAGTCGTGCGCGACAATGGCAATTTTCGGCCGGCCCTGGGTTTCAACGACCGGGGGCAGCGTTGAGAGAATCGCTTCGGTTGCCACATCAATACCGTTATTGATGACCCGGCAACGTCCTGCGCCATACAGACTATTGAAGGCCCCCGCCACATGCTGGCTGGGAGAGATAAACTGGCAGCCCAGCGCCAGCATTTCACGAAACAGCTGGCGCTTTTCGTCCACCAGCTCATGCGCGCGATCCACCTTAACCGGCGGATAGTTATTGAGTGTTGGGCACTTCTGGCAGCCAGACTTCCACCCCTCGCAGCCGTCAGTAAAGGCGCAGCGTCCGGTGACGCTCCAGTGATCGTGCAGCGTCCACACCAGCGTCACGTCGGGCTTGTGGTTTGTGACCTTTTCGCAGAACGCCACCACCTCAGCAAGATTCAGCCAGTAACTGTGCAACACATGAAAATGCAGCACCACGGGGCCAGGCGTGCGGGTTACGCTGCGGTATACATTATTCAGATTGCCGAACAGATCGCGATTGAACACACGAAACAGCGCAATGTTCGCCATCGAGGTCAGACGCGGAGTGTGCTTGATGACGTGCGGGTAGCGGTGATGGCTAACGCTTTTCTTACCGCCTTTGCCATAGCCGTACACAAAGCGGGAGGTCAGTCCTTTTTGCAGCGCACGCTGGTGAAGATCTAACGCCACGCCTGCCGCGCCGCCTTCCGCCAACCGCACATTAAATTGCAGAATGTTCATTTGATGATCCTCACGCGCGCTTTCTCGCCCACCACCAGCGCGTTGTCCGGGATGGTGTCGAGCACGACGCTGCCTGCGCCAATCGTCACGTTATGACCAATAGTGATGCCGCCGAGCAGAATGACATTGGCGCCCAGGTCCACGCCGTTGCCAATCACCGGGCAGGCCATATTGTCAGCGCCGCGATTACCGATAGTGACGCCGTGGCGGAGGGTAAAATCGTCGCCCGCCACCACGTGTTTGTTAATCACCACCGCATAACCGTGATGGATGGTGAATCGGCGGCCAATGGTGGCCGCGGCTTGTATTTCATAACCGAAAAAGCCTTCGGTGATGATGCGGTACAACACCAGTACCGGCGCCGCCCACAGGTTGTTCAGCACATTCTTTTTGCGCCAGACGGAGCAGAAATGGGCGACACGGTACGCCAGCACCATGCAGCACGGACGCAGGCTCCAGCTGTTTGCGCGTAAATCTTCCAGCATGCTTAGCGCCCCCGCAGTCCGTCAGCCAGTCGTTTGCCGTTGCGTACGGAAAAGAGCGTCAGCAACGTGCGCCACGTCATGCGCTTGTTGCGGATCTGATACAACGTAAACAGCTGATACTTTTTGCTGGCCCGGTCGAATTTGTCTTTGTGCTTGCGGTAAAAATGAAAGTAGCCGGAGAATTTTTTCGGCGATGAGGTGATCTGCATCTCGCCGTGATTGATGTGCAGGATTTGCGTCACCTCTTCCACTTTCCACGGCTCGCCATATTCGACGACCATGCGCAGAAAAATGTCATAATCCTGCGCCGCCGAAAGCGACGTATCGAACAGGCACTCTTTAAAACGCCACGCCCCGGTAAAAACCTGATTGCCAATAATGTTGCGCTTGTAGAACAAACGGCGCGAGTACGGCGATTTAGGGTACAGCGGCAAACTGGCAGGCTGCGAGTAGACCTCCCCCTCACAGACATAATCGTTGGCATATAAAAAAGCGTGCGTCACCAGTTGATGCGCGTGTTCAAGGAAGACGCTCAGACGGTTCGGCGTCCATTCATCATCATCATCAATTCCGGTAATGTAGGCGCCATTGGCCTGCATGATGGCCTGATTGCGCACCGCGCAGGCACCAGAGTTAGTGTCGTTGTGAATATAGCGCACACGAGGATCGTTCAGCTCTTCAACAAATTTCTGCAACTGTTCCCACGAGGTGGAGCAATCATCTACGATGATCATCTCCCAGTGACGGTAATCCTGGCGCAATACCGATTTAATCGCCCCGAATGGCGAGCTGTTGCCGGTTTCCAGGTTGGCATATAAATTGAAATCAATGGGTTGTCTGTTTTCATACTCGTTTCCGGGAAGTTTTGCCTGATGGCACAGCGTGTAGGCCGGATAAGGCGTTTACGCCGCCATCCGGCAGCTATGCCTGATGGCGCTTTGCTTATCAGGCCTACTGAATTAGCAGGCCACTCACGATTTTTTATTTTGAATCCGACGTGTATTCGTACTCGTAGTAACCGTAATCCTGGTACCCGGAAGCCCGGCGGAATATGGAGTTGAGGATCACGCCTTTGACCGGAACCCCATTTTGTTCAAAGCGGCTCAGGCTGGTTTCCACCTCTTTCAGCGTGTTGACGGCGTAACGCGCCACCATCAGCGTGGTACCGGCATGACGTCCTACAATCGCGGCATCGGTCACCGCGAGGATAGGCGGCGTATCAATCAGCACCAGGTCATAGTTCGCACTGGCCCAGCGAATCAGCTCGCCGAAACGTTCGCTCATCAACAGCTCGGAAGGGTTCGGCGGGACTTGCCCACGCGGCACGAGATCGAAATGGGGGATAGAGGTCGGCTTGGCACTGGTGGCGACCTCCCCTTTTCCCGCCAGAATATCGGACAGCCCATTCACGTTATTGGTGCCGAGCAGCTCATGGGTGTAGCCCTTGCGCATGTCACAGTCGATCAGCAGTACGCGTTTATGGGTCTGGCTGATGACTGCCGCAAGGTTGGCGCAGACAAACGTTTTGCCGATGGAAGGACTCACGCCCGTCAGCATCAGCACATTGTTTTGCGCCTGCATCATGGCGAAGTGCAGACTGGTGCGCAGGCTACGTACCGCTTCAACGGCCAGGTCAGTGGGATTGCCCACCGCCAGCAACTGACTCTGCTTATAGCGCTTAACGCCTTTAACGGTTTTGACGTTATCGTGCGCTTTTTGCCACTCCGACAGCGGAATACTGGCATAAACGCTGATCCCGTTCTCTTCCAGCGCCTGCGGGCTTTCAATCCCCCGATTAAGCAAGGCGCGCAGCAAAACACCAACGATAGAAAGCATCAGACCGAGAATAATGCTGCCGAGGATAATCAGCGCTTTCTTCGGTTTCAGCACGCCGGGCTGTGCGATTGGCCGGATCGACGATCCTGACATCACCTACCGTGCTGGCCTCCGTGATTTTCAGTTCCTGTTGTTTATTCAGCAGTTGCATATAGACCTGCTGGCCGGATTCCACGTCACGCGTCAGACGGACAATTTCCTGCTGCGTTTTCGGCATCGCCGTCACGCGGCCATTCAACTTGTTTTTTTCCTCTTCCAGAGCCTTGCGTTTTTCCAGCAATGTGCGGTAAGCCGGATGCACTTTGGTGTACAGCTTGGAGATTTCCGCCTCTTTGAAGGTCAGTTCGTTCAACTGGGCATCGATGTTGACCATCGAATCCAGCACCGCTTTCGCTTCCAGCGGCAAGTCGACCGAGTCTTTATCCTGGCGGAAGGCGTTCAGCTTGTTCTCTGCGATGTCCAGACGGTCACGCACTTCAGGCAGCTGTTTCGCCAGGAACGCCAGGCTTTTTGCCGCCTCTTCTGATTTACGCGCAATATTTTGCTCGAGATAGTTGCGGGTGATGCTGTTGAGAATGTCGCGGATCTGTTCTCTGTCTTCCCCGGTAAAACTGAGGCTTAATACGCCCGTATCTTTCCCGTTTTCCGTCACCGTCAGGTTGTTTTGCAACGCGTTGATCATCCCCAGGGTGGAGAATTTGGTCACCGTGAATTCGCTGTCTGGCGCGGCCTGAATCGCGCTAACGTTCAGGGTCACCCCCTCTTTGCTCAGCAATTGTCCCACCTGACCCCGTGCGCTTAAACCGCCGTCGCTGGTCAGTTCGTAGGTTTTGTAGCTCAGAGCATGCAGGGTAAACACCTGTTCATTCATCGCCTTCGGGCGGGTGAACGTGGTCACTTTTACCGTGTCATTCTGACGCCCCATCAGGCGATCCCACCCGGCGCCAAACAACGGAAAACTGTTTTTAGTGACGGCGATATCCAGATCCAGATCGTCCACCGTTTTTCCCAGCACCAGACGTGACTGAATAAGCTGGATTTCTGCGTCTGACGCTGGCGGTTTATTCGACAGAGCTGAGCCGATATCCTGGACCAGTGAGTTGCCGTTATTTTGCTCAATCTGCACCAGTGCATCGGCACTGTAGATAGGCGTGGCGAAGAGGGTGTAGATGCTGGCGCACAGCGCAAACGCCGCCGTGATGCCAAGAACCCACCAGCGCGCCTCAATCACGGTCCCCACCAGACGACCGATATCAATCTCATCATTGCCCGTTACCGGCGCCGCAGACTGTTTTACTTTTTCTGTCATTGTTTTCCCCTGCCCTGCATTCAGTGCCTGCGCCCACTGGCGGGCAGACCGTTCAAGGAGTGAGTACACCGCTTCAAACGCATCACGACTTTTGCGATACGGATCGGGTATTTCACGTTCACTATCCCAATGACCAAACAACATCACTTTGCCGCGCATCTCCGGCGCCATCCTCGCATAACCGGGCAATATGGCGTTTCTCCATGGTCAGGATCAGGTCGTAGTCGCGGCACATACGGCCGGAAATCTGACGCGCGCAGTGCCCTTCCAGAGAGAGGTTATGCGCCGCCGCGACGCTGAATGCCGACGGGTCCGCTCCGTGGCCAGACAGTGCCCCTAAACCGGCAGAGTCCACCATCAACGCGGGGTGATAACTTTTCAGCAAACGTTCTGCCGTTGGGGAACGGCAAATATTCCCCACGCAGACAACCAAGATTTTGTTAAACATGACGATTACCAGGTGTGAATGTCGCTGGCCGTATCCGTCATGTAACGGACACCGCTGATGGTCGGCAGCAACTGATTGATCAGACGGTTCCAGCGAGCCACCGGCGCGGTGGTGACATACACCACGTCGTAAGGTTGCAGACGGAATTCCGTCGCCATCACCAGAGAGGTGGCATCGGACATATCAAGCTGATAGATATTGGCAATCTTGCCGTTACGCCCGCCCTCGCCTTTCAGCGGACGGATCACGAAGATGCCGCTGGCGTTGGAGGTCGTCAGGTCGATGCCTTCCGCAGTACCGAGCGCTTCGGTCAGCGTCATACCGCTGAAGTCCATTTTGAGGGTGCTCTGTTTCTTCACTTCGCCCATCACGAAGACTTTCAGATCGTCATTGCGCGGCACAAACAGAATGTCCCCGGGGTACAGCAGTCGGTTTTTGACTGAGTATCGCCGTTTTGCATGCAGCGCCTGCAGAGAAATGCGCTGCTCCTGCCCTTTATGGGTCAGCACCACATTGCGCCAGTCGGCGGCGTCCGTCAGACCACCTGCGGCGTTAATGGCGTCGAGGACGGTCAAAGGAACGTTGGTGATCGCCTGCTGGCCCGATTTATTCACCTGCCCGGAGACATACGCCTTCTGCGAGCGGAAAGCGGCGATATTAACGTCCACCTGCGGGTCAGCAATGTACTTCGCTAAGCGCCCGGTAATATCACTGCGGATTTCACCCAGCGTTTTTCCGACCACGCTGACTTTGCCCAATGTAGGGATAAAACATGGTGCCATCGGGCTGTACCCAGTTACCGGCGTCGCTGGAGCTACGATATTGCCCCGCTGGCGTGGTCAGTTCCGGGTGGTCCCAGACGGTCACATTCAGCACGTCGCCTGCACCGACCCGGTACTGGTAGCGGGCGATCTCCTGGTCTAGCGACATATTGGGTTGCGCCACGTTGGGTCGCGGACGTAATTGTTCAACCAAACGCGGGGTTAACGGATAGACATTCACCATTCGGTCGAGATCAAAATCAGCGTCCTGTTGTTTGATGACATCTTTACCCATCGTAGACATATTGCTGCCCGGAAGTACTGTGCAACCACTTATCAGGGCTACCGACACCAATAATGGCATCAATTTCATTTTGGATTTCATCATTGATTATTTATCACTTTGGCAGAGTAATTATCCTGTGCATTTTAAATAGCGACTTCACCTGTTCATATTTACCTTGCAGTTAATTGACCAGGAATTTAACTGGCATCAATCCTAAAAAATCGGCTTTCGTCCACAGGCTATTGACAGAATAATTGAGGGCTCGTCTTCAGGCAGCCAGGCACGCTACCGCCCTTGGCTTTCTAGCTACCAATACACTGATTCATTTATGTTTTTAATCCTCTTTATTTTCACATTCTTACCAACGAAGCCACATCGCAGAAAATAATAAAGCACAGAGCGCGTCTGCTTCGTCGCGGAAGAATATTTTTATTGCCAGGCCGTTAATGTTGCCAGAATTGTTGCAGCTAACGTAATAGCAGGCAAGGTAACAAGTCTGTACCTCACTCTTTTTAAGATTAATATTAAGCCTGGTTTGTTTATAATTTTAGGATTTTATTGATGTTGACAATATTCATTTCGACCAACTACCTGCGATATATCCTAAATATAATTCCGCACTCTATGCATCCTCTGTGAAAATAGTGTGGTTATTTTGACGTCAATTTTCCGCTGCCGCCATTTGATATAAAAGGAAGAGAAATCGCGTTGCGGCATTGCAATTTGGCCCAGCTTTATCCATGATCGAATTGTGACAATTGTCATATAACCAGGGGTATTACGTTTACTATGGAATGGATTGCCGATCCGTCAATCTGGGCCGGACTCGTCACGCTTATTGTGATTGAGTTAGTCCTCGGCATTGATAACCTCGTCTTTATTGCTATCCTCGCTGAAAAACTGCCTCCTGCGCAGCGTGACCGCGCGCGTATCATCGGGCTGCTGCTAGCAATGGTCATGCGCCTGCTGCTGCTGGCGTCAATCTCATGGCTGGTCACGTTGACCAACCCCCTCTTCACCGTGCATGAGCTTAGCTTCAGCGCACGTGACCTGATTATGCTGTTTGGCGGCTTCTTCTTACTGTTTAAAGCCACCATGGAGCTGAACGAAAGGCTGGAAGGGAAAGACAGCGATAATCCCACACAGCGTAAGGGGGCAAAATTCTGGGGTGTGGTGGCGCAAATAGTGGTACTGGATGCCATCTTCTCGCTCGATTCGGTCATCACCGCCGTGGGGATGGTTGATCACCTTGCCGTCATGATGGCCGCCGTGATTGTCGCCATTAGCCTGATGCTGCTCGCCAGCAAGTCCCTGACGCGCTTTGTTAACAGCCACCCGACTATCGTTATTCTGTGTCTCAGCTTCCTGCTGATGATCGGGTTCAGCCTTGTGGCGGATGGGTTTGGGTTCCACATTCCGAAAGGTTATCTGTATGCCGCTATTGGTTTCTCGGTGATGATTGAAGCCCTTAACCAACTGGCTATTTTTAACCGCCGTCGCTTTCTGTCTGCGAACCATACCTTGCGCCAGCGCACCACAGAGGCGGTCATGCGCCTGCTGAGCGGGCAAAAAGAAGACGCAGAACTGGATGCGCAAACCGCCTCAATGCTGGTGGATCACGATAATCGCCAGATCTTCAATCCGCAAGAGCGGCGGATGATTGGGCGGGTCCTGAATCTGAATCAACGTACTGTCAGCAGTATCATGACCTCGCGTCACGATATTGAGCATATCGATCTCAGCGCTCCCGAAGCAGACGTTCGCGCCTTGCTGGAGAAAAATCAGCATACCCGTCTGGTGGTCACCGCAGAAAATGAGCAAGAAGATTTGCTTGGCGTGGTGCACGTCATCGACCTGTTGCAGCAATCTTGCGTGGCGAAGCCGCTCGACCTGCGGGCGCTTGATCCGCCAGCCGCTGGTGTTCCCGGAAACGCTGCCGTTGCTTACCGCCCTGGAGCAATTCCGTAACGCGCGTACCCACTTTGCCTTTGTCGTGGATGAGTTTGGTTCTGTCGAAGGGATAGTCACACTCAGTGATGTGATGGAGACGATTGCCGGGAACCTGCCCAATGAAATCGAGGAGATCGACGCCCGTCACGACATTCAGAAGAACCCGGACGGCTCCTGGACCGCCAATGGCCATATGCCGCTGGAAGACCTTGTGCAATATGTCCCGTTGCCGCTGGACGAGAAACGTGAATACCACACTATCGCCGGGCTGCTGATGGAATACCTACAGCGGGTACCGAAGCCCGGTGAAGAAGTTCAGGTCGGCGATTATCTGTTAAAAACGCTACAGGTCGAAAGCCACCGGGTGCAAAAGGTTCAGTTGATTCCGCTGCGCCATGATGAGGATGATCTGGACTACGAGGTGTGATGGAAAACCGGATGGCCAGCAATTTGGTGACCATCCGGTTAATTCTTACATCTTATCAAGCATTTGGTGACCATCCGGTTAATTCTTACATCTTATCAAGCAACTGCTTCACGTCTTTACCGTTACGGCTATCTTTATTGCGATCCGCCCAGTTGTTGAGACGACGTTTCGCTTCATCCTGCATGTGTTTACGCAAGACCTGGTCTACCTGTAGGCTGTAATTCAGAGAATCCCAACTCCCGTAAACCCGGAGCGGAACCGGCGTCTCTTTCAAGAAAGAGACCAGCTTACTGTCCCCTGTCCAGCCGTCGAGTACCAGAAGATTAAACTGGGTGTCACAGGTCTGATCGCTAAGATCCAACGTCCCTTTACCGGAAAGCGCCAGATGCGAAGATTGCCCCTGCATATCGTTGAGCGTCAGCTCACCTTTTCTGAGCGTGACATCGCTCTCAAAGTGATCCAGACGCGTGGCGTTATCGAAACTTTGTTGTGATTGTACATCGCCCCCGTTTCGCTCCACGGCCTGTTGCACCAGTTGTTGGAAGTTCATCCCTTCCATGTGCGTGTCGTTCATTTCAACATGCGCCTGACCCTGCCAGCTGTGACGAAACGCCTGTGCATCAATATCCGCGCCAGAAAACTCCCCGGTCAGCGACATCTTCCCGGTCAGAGAGATGGGGTAATTAAAGGCCTGAAGAATAGTTCCAATCTCCACATTCTCAAGACGAGGATGAAACACCGCCTGTGGTTCCTGCGCCCTGGCATCCAGTGCGCCCGGTAGCGACACCAGACCGCCATCGAGTTTCCCCTGTAGTTGGTCGATATTCAGCAGCCCTGACTGATTCGACATTTTGGCGGCAACATCGGTAAATTCCATTTCCCGCCAGCGCACATTGGCAGCCTGCAGCGAAATGTCAGCAGAAAAACTGTGCAAGCCGCTGTAAGCCGGTTCATCAATCCGTGAAGAGATAACCGGTCTCGCCAGCGTTGGCTGGCTCTGCACCTGCTGCGCAATACCGTTTGCGCCAGGCGCCTCTTCACTGCGCGGGAGAAGATTATCAAGATTCAGCTTGCCAAACTGGAGGTCAATCACCCATTCCGGTTTATCATTGAGCGTTACCTCTGTTTTTCCGGTGAGCGTGCTGTCATTGGCGGTCAAATTCAGCTGGCTAAAAGAGAGCCTTTTTTCCTCTTCCTGCCACTGTGCCTGCAATTGTCCTTGCCCCTGAATCCCCTGCTTCGGTAAATCGGCGCCCTGCAATTGCCAGGTGAACTGTTGAATCGTGGCCGTCAGATTATGCGGGTAATCAGAAGCATCAACCGTACCATTCAGAGCGAGGTTGAGATCGCGCTGGTCACGATTGACGCGTCCGGAAAACTCGAACGAACCGCGATGTTGGGTATCCTGTTCCATTTGCAGGCGGATATCGCGAACCGTCACCTGCTCATCGTTTTCATGCTGGAAAACCAGCACGCTGTCCGCCACGCGTAAACTGGCGATATCAAACGACCAGCCGCGATCTTCGGCGATATCCGGTAATGTATTGTCTTTTGGCGCAACCGGGGCGTCTTTGCTGAGCACCGCTTCCGATTGCGGGGTCAGTTGGATCACCGCCCCTTTCAGCATCACCTGCTCAACCTTGAGCTGATGGCTCAGAAGCGGCCACAAAGAGACGTCCAGACGCATGTTGTCAGCGCGAATTAACGGCTCACTTGCGCCATGTGCCGTTAAGGTCATCCGCCCGGAGAGGATGCTAAGCTGCGGCCAGACATGCCAACGCAGTGGACCATCCAGTTCGAGTTGATATCCGCTACGCGCAGCAACCTGCTGCACCATATAAGCGCGGAAATCATTTGGATTTACCAACATAACTAACGCAGAAAAACCGGCCACCAGCACGACCAGTAAAATCATCAGCGTCGTCAGAAATCGTCTCATGCTATCCTCAATGGATCGGAAAAGGCTTAGTCTTTATCAATCCGACTGGCAACAGCGCCTTGTTGATCGCGATACTTCGCATCTTCACGACGATTGTACGGGCGCGCTGCCGGGCCGGAAAGCGGCTCGAAGCTCAGCGCGCCAATCAACATGCCAGGGCGCAGCGCCAGCGGTAATTTCCCGGAATTGTAGAACTCCAGCACAATACAACCCGACCAGCCGGGATCGATGCGGTGCGCAGTGACGTGCACCATCAGCCCCAGACGCGCCAGCGAAGAACGACCGTCCAGCCATCCCACCAAATCCGGCGGCAGCGTAACAGATTCATAGGTCACCGCCAGCGCCAGTTCGCCAGGATGCAGGAAAAAGGCCTCGCCTTCCTCCAGCACGATTTCATCGCTCATCACGCGATCCAGCGCGGCGCTCACTTCAGCTTTAGGACCACTCAGGTCGATAAACGCGGCCGTGTGGCCACTGAACGTGCGAAACTTATTGCCCAGGCGCACATCGACTGTAGCGCCGTTGATGCGCTCTACAGGAGGTCGCGGGTTGATCGACAAACGGCCTTCATCCAGCCAGGCTTCAATATCTCGGTCACACAAACGCATAGTACTTTCTCCTTTTGAGCATCAATCCCTTGACGCCTGGTGCGTCAAGGGCGAACCAGGTTATCACTGAACGGTACACAATTCGCTGGGCTTATTCAAAGAACTGACTGATTTTCGCTTTCAGAATATCGATAGCGATGCGGTTCTTACCACCGCGCGGCACAATAATGTCCGCATACTGTTTAGACGGTTCGATAAACTGCAGGAACATCGGACGTACGGTCTTCTGATACTGCGCCATGACCGAATCCATAGAACGGCCGCGCTCATTGACGTCGCGCTTGATGCGACGCATCAGACAGATATCCAGCGGGGTATCAACAAAAATAGAGAAATTCATCTCTTCACGTAACCGTACATCCGTCAGCAGCAAAATGCCTTCCAGGATGATGACTTTTTTCGGCTCGACGCGAACCGTTTCTTTCATTCGGGTATGTTCAACATAGCTATACACCGGCAGTTCAATCGCACAGCCGCGTTTGAGCGTTTGCAGATGTTGAAACAGCAAGCTGTGATCCATCGCATTCGGATGGTCATAGTTGGTTTTTACGCGCTCTTCCATCGACAGATGGCTTTGATCTTTGTAATAGCTGTCTTCGGGAATAACGCCAATATGTGCATCACCGACTTGTTCACGCAACTCACGATAAAGGGTACTGGCAATGAGACTTTTGCCGGAAGCGGACGCGCCAGCGATACCGATAATGACGCACTGATGAGACTGATCAGTCATAAATTTAGCGACCTGATTAACCTGGATGTTAGGGAGGGCGGCGTAGAAACGCCAAACGCGGCAATTATAGGGATTTCAGGCGCGCGATACCAGTCGAGATAGCAGATGACGCAGCGGCTGCTAAATTACGCCCCAACTTTTCCCTTTCGCAAATTAAAACGGTCAACTTTAAAGCAGGCCGGAAAATTATTTCCAATCGTAAGGAATTATTAACCTAATCGTGTCATTTTATGAGCAGTTGGCCTATAAATGGTCAATTGTTTGTACTAGCATAACCACAGATAAAAACTGACGCGTCCGGGTGTTCCGTGACGGTACGGGCTATTCGGATAACGCGGTAATGAGTAAACAATTCCAACATGTTTTAGTTACCCTCCCCCACCCTTTACTGCGTCTTGTCAGTTTAAGCCTGGTGGCCTTTATCTTTACGCTGTTTTCGCTCGAATTATCGCGTTTTGGTACACAGTTGGCGCCTTTGTGGTTCCCGACCTCCATTATGATGGTGGCGTTTTACCGTCACGCGGGTCGCATGTGGCCAGGTATTGCGCTCTTCTGCTCGCTGGGCAGTCTCGGCGCGGCTTTACTGCTTTTCCCTGACACCTCACTGAACTTTACCTACACCGCAATTAACATTTTCGAAGCCGTCATCGGCGCACTATTGCTGCGTAAACTCCTGCCCTGGTATAACCCGTTGCAAAATCTTAGCGACTGGATCCGGCTGGCGATAGGCAGCGCGGTGGTTCCGCCTCTGGTGGGTGGACTCCTTGTCTGGTTGCTGGTGCCGGAAGGCACGCCGCTGAAAGCATTTCTTATTTGGGTTCTTTCTGAATCAATCGGTGCGCTGGCGCTGGTTCCCCTGGGTTTGCTGTTTAAACCGCATTATCTGCTGCGCCACCGTGACCCGCGTTTATTGCTTGAGACCTTGCTGACGCTGACCGTCACGCTGGTGTTGAGTTGGCTCTCAATGCAATATCTGCCGTGGCCGTTTACCAGCGTCATCGTGTTGCTGATGTGGAGCGCGGTACGTCTGCCACGTGTGGAAGCATTTTTAATCTTCCTCGCGACCGTGATGATGGTGTCATTAATGATGGCCGTCGATCCCTCTCTGCTCTCAACGCCCAAAACCCACATCATGGCGAACGTCCCCTGGCTGCCGTTTTTAATGATTCTGCTGCCCGCCAACGTGATGACCATGGTGATGTATGCGTTTCGGACTGAGCGTAAACACATTTCCGAAAGCGAGGCGCGCTTTCGCAACGCCATGGAATACTCCGCCATCGGCATGGCGCTGGTCGGTACCGAAGGCCAGTGGCTGCAAGCGAACAAAGCGTTGTGCCAGTTTCTTGGCTATAGCCAGGATGAGCTACGCGCGCTCACGTTCCAGCAACTGACCTGGCCGGAAGATCTCAATAACGATCTTGAACAGCTCAATATGCTGGTTCGCGGCGATATCAACAGTTACTCGATGGAAAAGCGTTACTACACCCGGGCCGGAGAAGTGGTGTGGGCGCTGCTGACCGTCTCGCTGGTGCGCCATAACGATACCACCCCGCTCTACTTTATTGCGCAGATTGAAGATATCAACGACCTGAAGCAGACCGAATGGGTGAATAAACGCCTGATGGAGCGGATAACACTGGCGAATGAAGCGGGCGGCATTGGCATCTGGGAGTGGGAGTTGCAGCCCGACGTGTTCAGTTGGGATAAGCGCATGTTCGATCTCTACGAGCTCCCGCCACATATCAAACCCTCCTGGCAAGTCTGGTATGACTGCGTATTGCCAGAAGATCGCGATCACGCAGAAAGAGTGATCCGGGACGCGCTCACCGCCCGCCGTCCCTTCAAACTGGAGTTTCGTATTGCGGTAAAAGGTGGTGTCCGCCATATCCGTTCGCTGGCAAACCGGGTATTAAATAAAGACGGCGAAGTGGAACGCTTACTCGGCATCAATATGGACATGACCGAAGTGAAGCAGTTGAACGAAGCGCTATACCAGGAAAAAGAGCGCCTGCACATTACGCTGGACTCCATCGGGGAAGCCGTTGTCTGTATTGACGTCGACATGAACGTCACCTTTATGAACCCGGTGGCGGAAAAGATGAGTGGCTGGCAGCAAAAAGACGCAATGGGGGTGCCGCTACTGACTGTGCTGCGCATCACCTTTGGCGACAACGGTCCGTTAATGGAAAACATCTATAGCGCGGACATGTCCCGCTCCGCGATTGAGCAGGATGTGGTGCTGCATTGCCGTACCGGCGGCAACTACGATATCCATTACAGCATTACCCCGCTCAGTACGCTGGACGGCGGCAATATTGGGTCGGTATTGGTTATCCAGGACGTCACTGAATCGCGTAAAATGCTGCGCCAGCTCAGTTACAGCGCATCCCATGATGCCCTGACCCATCTGGCTAACCGGGTCAGCTTCGAAAACCACCTGAAGCGTTTGCTGCAAACGGTTCACGACGCCCACCAACGCCACGCCCTGGTCTTTATTGACCTTGACCGTTTCAAAGCCGTAAACGACAGTGCGGGCCATGCCGCCGGTGACGCGCTGTTGCGCGAGATCTCGGCGCTCATGCTCAGTATGCTCCGTTCCAGCGACATGCTGGCGCGGCTGGGCGGGGATGAGTTTGGGCTGTTACTGCCAGACTGTAATATCGAAAGCGCCCGTTTCATCGCAACGCGAATGATTAACGCCATCAACGATTATCACTTTATGTGGGAAGGACGCCTGCACCGGATTGGCGCCAGCGCCGGGATAACGCGGATTGACGAACGCAATTATCTGACAACGGACGTCATGTCACAGGCTGACATCGCCTGTTACGCCTCCAAAAACAATGGCCGCGGTCGCGTCACTGTGTATGAACCTCAGCAAGAAGAGGCTCACAAAGAACGGGGAACGATGTCGCTGGATGAGCAGTGGCATATGATTAAAGACCATCATTTGCTGATGATGGCGCGGGGGGTGGCATCGCCACGGATCCCTGAAACATGCAGTTTCTGGTTGATTTCATTACGCCTGTGGACCAGTGAAGGCGACGTCATGGAAGAGCAGTCCTTCCGCGCGGGACTGGTCGACCCGGCGCTCAATCATGCGCTCGACCGCCGCGTACTGCATGAGTTTTTCCATCACGCAGCCCCGTCGGTTGCCAGCAAGGGGCTGAGCGTCGCCCTCCCCCTCTCCGCCGCCGGGTTAAGCAGCGCGACCCTGATTGATGAGTTGCTGACACACCTTGAACACAGCCCGCTTCCGGCGCGTCTGCTGCACCTGGTTGTGCCAGCCGATGTCATGATCACACATCCAACGGAGACCGCTTCTGCGATTCAAAAATTGCGCCAGGTGGGATGCCGGATGATTTTCAGCCAGGTCGGTCGCGATCTGGAACTCTTCAGCCATCTGACCCCGCACATGGCTGACTATCTGCTGCTTGAAAGCGAACTCGCAACCAGCCTGCACGGTAATTTGATGGACGAAATGCTGGTTTCAATCATCCAGGGGAATGCACAGCGACTGGGGATCAAAACGCTTGTCGGTCCGGTGCAGACGCCGGTTATCATGGATGCGCTTTCCGGCATCGGGATTGACCTGATTTATGGCGATATCATCGCCGACGCTCAGCCGTTGGATCTGCTACTTAGCACCAGCTATTTCGCCATCAACTGACGGCTGCCAGCCTTCCGTATACCAGATATGCAACAACGCGTAGGAGCGCCAGGGTTTCCAGCGTTCGGCATAGCGCCGAATCTGAGCGGGCGTCATGCCGGGAAAGCGCTGTTTAATCAGATAATCGTCTGGCAAAAAAATGTCCTTTGCCTGCCAGCCGCGCAGCGCAAAGTAGCTGGCGGTCCAGCGACCAATACCGGGAAACGTTTGCAGATCTTTAACGCCGAGCTCAATGTCAGGGGGCGGCGTGACCGTTAGTGCGCCATTAAGCATAGCCTGAGCCAGATGGATCAGCGCCTCGCCACGTTTGAGCGGCATCCCCAGCGCTTTAAGCTCGACCGGGTCCGCAGCGGCCAACGTTTCAGGGCCGGGAAAACAGACATAGCCCGCGGCATCTTCCAGCGTCTCGCCATAGCGGCGGGCCACCTTCGCGGTCAGTTTAGCGGCCATCGCCACACTGACCAGTTGCCCCAGAATCGCCCGCACGCCCTGTTCAAACGCATCAACAGCGCCCGGCAGTCGTAACCCTGGGCGCGCAGCCCCCAGATCGCCAAGCGCATCGCTCACCCGCAACGGATCACAGCGAAGATCGAAGAGGCGCTCAATTTTCGCCAGACATTCAGCGGCGACGGGCTGTAAACCGGGACTCAGGGTAATTTGCAACGAATGCGTCTGAGGGTCTGGCACCGCGGTCAGCAGCCCCCGATGCTCCCCGATAGCCAGACTTCGCACGTAGGACGACGCGTCCACGGTCTCCACACCCTCAACCGCACGCGCGGCGAGAAAACCCAACATCCAGGACCAGTCATACGGCGGTTGCCAGCTCAGGGTATACATTGCGACTCCTTTAACGGTGAATCTTCAGCATAAACGGTTTACACGCGTTGCGCCTTGCTTTCATATTCCAGTTGTCGGGGCGGCAACATTTCGTTAAAGTCACGCCCCTTCTTCACTGGCATGGGGATTTTTCAGTGTTTATTGGTTTTGATTACGGTACGGCGAACTGTTCAGTGGCCGTTATGCAAGACGGGCAACCGCGCCTGCTCAGGATGGAAAATAACAGCACGCTGTTGCCCTCGATGCTTTGTGCTCCCACGCGCGAAGCGGTGAGTGAATGGTTGTACCGCCATCACGATGTTCCGGCAACGGATGCAGAAACGCAGGCACTGTTGCGTCGCGCGATGCGCTACAACCGTGAAGAAGACATTGATGTCAATGCGGGCAGCGTACAGTTTGGACTCGCCTCTCTGGCCCAGTACATTGACGATCCCGAAGAGGTTTACTTCGTTAAATCGCCCAAATCTTTCTTAGGCGCCAGCGGGCTTAAGCCGCAGCAGGTTGCGCTGTTCGAGGATTTGGTTTGCGCCATGATGCTGCACATCCGTCTTCAGGCTCAGAGTCAGTTACCAGAATCGATAAACCAGGCGGTCATTGGTCGCCCGATCAACTTTCAGGGATTAGGCGGAGACGACGCCAATGCCCAGGCGCAAGGGATTCTGGAACGTGCGGCAAAACGCGCGGGGTTTCAGGAAGTGGTGTTTCAGTACGAACCCGTTGCAGCAGGGCTGGATTATGAGGCCACGCTGACCGAAGAAAAACGGGTTCTGGTTGTCGACATCGGCGGCGGGACCACGGACTGCTCCTTACTGTTGATGGGACCCCAGTGGCATCAACGCGCCGATCGTGAAACCAGCCTGCTCGGACACAGCGGATGTCGCGTCGGCGGTAACGATCTTGATATCGCACTGGCGTTTAAAAACCTAATGCCGCTGCTCGGCATGGGTGGCGAAACAGAAAAAGGCATCGCGCTGCCGATTCTGCCATGGTGGAATGCCGTCGCCATAAATGATGTCCCGGCGCAAAGTGATTTTTACAGCACCGCCAACGGTCGCTTGCTTAACGATCTGGTTCGTGACGCGCGTGAGGCAGACAAAGTGGCGCTGTTGCTCAAAGTCTGGCGTCAGCGTCTGAGCTATCGCCTGGTGCGCAGTGCGGAAGAGAGCAAAATTGCCCTTTCCGAACAGACGACTGTCACCACGTCGTTGCCTTTCATCAGTGACGAACTCGCGGCGGCAATCAGCCAGCAAGGGCTGGAAGCGGCGCTGAATCAACCACTGGCAAGGATTCTGGAACAGGTTCAACTGGCGCTGGATAACGCGCAGGAAAAACCGGATGTGATTTACCTGACCGGCGGCAGCGCGCGTTCGCCGCTGCTCAGGAAAGCGCTGGCCGAACAGCTACCGGGAATACCGATTGCCGGGGGCGATGATTTTGGTTCGGTAACCGCCGGTCTGGCGCGCTGGGCGGACGTGGTTTTTCGCTAATCATGTAGTGCCGGGCGGCATTGTGCTACCCGGCGCTAAATAAAAAGATTATAGTGAAGTTTCTATGTAAATTACTTCATTATCATTTATTAGTATGAAACGAATTAATATATTTACACTATCGATTATTTTCACTTCAATCGGATTGATTGGATGCGATAATAACAATGATGAGTCGATATCTACCACTACCATTGCACAACAACCTTCTTCCCTCATCCAGCCAAAGGTGATAACACCCGACCAACTTAATGCTGATAAAATTTATCGTGAAAAAATGCGCATTTATATTGGCTGCATCAATCATCTCCAGCCCGAATTTGACCGCAGTTTTATACATTATCATTCCTGGATAAAGGATTTACAGCATGGCCCAACGGGTAATGAAAGCCCAGGCGCAGGCATTAGTGAAATTTCGGACAATCACTTATCTGACTGTGATAAAAAAATCAGTCAGGTGCACACATTAATCGCCACACCCGAGTCTATTGATACACTCGCCATTGATTATATGCGCAGGGCAACGGCGCTGGCGGCTAAAATTAGCGAAATACGCGTCTATTATAAACAAGAAAACTATAAGGACGATGGTTTTATCAAAGGTAAAGCGTTACATGGCGAGTGGTTAAAATATCATGTCCCGTTTGAGACTGTCGCAAACGACTGGTATGCCGCAATTCAGAAACAGGTCGATGAGCAACACCAAAAAACACTGACTGAAGAAGAGATCGTAGCACAAAAAAACTTTCGTTATTATGCTCTTAAGACAACGATGATAGCCCAGGAAATTCAGAAGAACGTTACAATGGGAAGTGTCGATGTGGATGCGCTCAAAGAAAAGACCTCTGCACTGGATACGCTAATTGCAAAATTGAAAGCAACAGATGAAGAAGGCCGTGAGTCTTTATTTATTTATGAGACACAGAATCTCCAGACGCAAGCCATAAAATATGCGCGAAGAATGAAAGAGCCTACGCCTTATACCCGCTCAGAAAAAATGCGCATAGAAGGGATGGACATGGGCTATACGGTTGATGGTTCCTGCCCCGCCGTACAAGACAAGTACAACAGTGTGGTCGATCAATACAACTGGCTAACACCTGATGACGGCGATAACTTCCTGTTCACTCGCGCTCATTGCGATGAATGAACAGGCGTTTAAAATCCTCAGCGGGTAAAAAGTGATTGAGGTATTGCTCAACAAACTGACGATTTACCCGTTCAGGAACATCAAACGCTTTTTTGGCATCCTGAAGAATGTCAGGGTTCGTAAAGCCCCGACTACTGATTTCAACCCCAAAAACGGGTACAGGCTGGCTTTTTGAACCATAACGGACATCGTTCCATTGCGTCATATTCGCCAGCACAAAAACGGAGTTGCCACTGTAAATGTAATGGTTTCGGTCATTATTTCGGTCGAAATTAAATTCGCCTTCATAATCAAAACCATCAAAATTAACCATCATAAAATATCTTTGGTACTCTTTAGAGAAAAAGATAAAACGATGAATCACTTTCGTGTGGCGACCTCGCTTTGTTGATAACTTTGGATAATAAATTTCATCATCGTCTCGCGTCTCATCCGGCCCCTCACCTATCTGTGGAATATATAACTCAACAATAACGCTGGCATTGATATATTCCGTTACCTGCTCAGGGGTGACTTGATTACCGCGAAAGAATAAAAAATTCGCCACAGCTATAACCAAAGGCAAAGCAACAGTTACACCAAATATATAACCTAGACTACGACCAACTCCAGAATTCATTTAAATCGCCAATAGTCATTGAACACATCCAGGTTATTAACCTTATCGCCACTTCATTGCGCTCACAATGCAAATTTCTGTCATTCATCAAACACGCGCTTTGTTGCCAGCATTATTGACTTTCTCCTTCGTGACTTCTAAATTAAGGAGTGAGGGTAAGGGAGAGGTTTCCCCCTCCCCCTGGTGTCTTAGTATGCTGGCAAGCTGATAACTAAGAGTATCACCAGTATGATGACTAACCTCATCATAACCCTTTCCTTATTTAAGGCCCCTTCCTCGGGAGGGGCTTTCCCGTTTCAGCGTCCTGCTGAAATGAGTGGCTTACCTCCTTCGCCGTGCCGTCACTTTAACGTAATACCCAGCACCCTCTCTTTTTGTCGATAATTGTTGCGTAACGCTTCGCAAAGCCCGTCGCCATTCAGACGAATCCAGACAGTGTTTCATAATTCCTCCATTATTCTCCCTTGTTAGATGGCTAAACTAGTATCATTCCGCGAAACGTTTCAGGATGAGAAACTTATAACGATGAAAGGCAGTAACAAATTCCGCTGGGTGCTCGCTATTGTGGTCGCTACGGCGGCCATTTCCGCAGTCTGGTTCTGGCACAGTCGTGGAGAAACACAGGGAACAGCGCCGGGCGCCACCGGGCACGCACAGCACCCCGCCGGGCAAGGCCGACGCGGTATGCGCGCCGGCCCGTTAGCGCCAGTTCAGGCTGCGACCGCCGTAGAACAAGCGGTGCCACGCTATCTGACCGGGCTGGGAACCGTGACGGCGGCCAATACGGTGACGGTGCGTAGCCGCGTGGACGGTCAACTGATGGCGCTGCACTTTCAGGAAGGGCAACAGGTCAAAGCAGGCGATCTGCTGGCGGAAATTGATCCCAGCCAGTTCAGGGTTGCGTTAGCCCAGGCGCAGGGACAGTTAGCCAAAGACAACGCCACACTGGCGAATGCCCGTCGTGATTTAGCCCGCTTTCAACAACTGGCGAAAACCAATCTCGTTTCTCGTCAGGAGCTGGACGCCCAGCAGGCGCTGGTCAGCGAAACCCAGGGAACGATCAAAGCTGATGAGGCCAGCGTCGCCAGCGCGCAACTTCAGCTTGACTGGAGCCGCATTACCGCACCGGTTGACGGTCGCGTCGGTTTGAAACAGGTGGATATCGGTAATCAGATCGCCAGTAGCGACACCACCGGGATCGTCGTTATCACTCAGACACACCCTATCGATCTGATTTTTACCCTGCCGGAAAGCGATATCGCCACGGTGGTGCAGGCGCAAAAAGCGGGGAAAACCGTCACGGTTGAGGCCTGGGATCGCACCAACGCGCAAAAGCTGAGCGAAGGGGTATTGCTGAGCCTGGACAACCAGATTGATGCCACCACCGGTACCATTAAGATTAAAGCGCGCTTTAATAATCAGGATGATACGTTGTTCCCTAATCAATTCGTCAATGCGCGAATGCTGGTTGATACCGAGCACAATGCCGTTGTAATTCCGACTGCCGCCGTACAAATGGGTAACGAAGGCCATTTTGTCTGGGTATTGAATGACGAAAACAGGGTCAGCAAACATCAGGTGAAACCCGGTATTCAGGACAGTCAGAAAGTGGTGATTAGCGCCGGATTGTCCGTTGGCGATCGTGTGGTCACCGACGGTATTGACCGTCTGACGGAAGGGGCGAAAGTTGAAGTGGTGGAGGCGCAATCCGCAACCCCAACTGACGGTAAAGCCACTACGCGAGAATATGGCAAAAAAGGAGCGAACTCCTGATGCAGGTGTTACCGCCAGGCAGAACGGGCGGCCCATCCCGCCTGTTTATTCTGCGCCCTGTCGCCACGACGCTATTGATGGTGGCAATTCTGTTGGCCGGGATTATCGGCTATCGATTCTTGCCCGTTGCCGCATTGCCCGAAGTGGACTATCCGACGATTCAGGTGGTGACGCTCTATCCTGGCGCCAGCCCCGATGTGATGACCTCCGCCGTCACCGCCCCGCTTGAGCGCCAGTTTGGACAAATGTCAGGTCTGAAACAGATGTCGTCGCAGAGCTCAGGCGGCGCATCGGTGGTGACGCTACAGTTCCAGCTTTCACTGCCGTTGGATGTCGCCGAGCAGGAAGTGCAGGCCGCCATTAATGCCGCCACCAATCTGCTGCCGAACGATCTCCCTAACCCTCCGGTTTACAGCAAAGTGAACCCGGCAGATCCGCCCATTATGACGCTGGCCGTCACCTCCACCGCCCTGCCGATGACGCAGGTAGAAGATATGGTCGAAACACGGGTGGCGCAAAAAATTTCGCAGGTTTCCGGCGTTGGTTTAGTGACGCTTTCCGGGGGACAACGCCCGGCAGTACGCGTGAAGCTGAATGCGCAGGCCATCGCCGCGTTGGGGCTTACCAGCGAAACCATCCGTACCGCCATCACCGGCGCGAACGTCAATTCGGCAAAAGGCAGTCTCGACGGTCCCACGCGCGCGGTCACGCTCTCCGCCAACGATCAGATGCAGTCCGTGGATGAATATCGCCAGTTGATTATTGCTTATCAAAACGGCGCACCTGTTCGCCTGGGCGATGTCGCCACCGTTGAACAAGGTGCCGAAAACCGTTGGCTCGGGGCCTGGGCCAATAAAGAACAAGCCATCGTGATGAATGTGCAGCGCCAGCCCGGCGCGAATATTATCTCCACCGCAGACAGTATTCGCCAGATGTTGCCGCAACTGACCGACAGTTTGCCGAAATCGGTCAAGGTGACGGTACTGTCGGACCGCACCACCAATATTCGCGCCTCGGTGACGGACACCCAGTTCGAACTAATGCTGGCCATTGCGCTGGTTGTGATGATCATCTACCTGTTCTTGCGCAATATTCCTGCCACCATTATACCCGGTGTCGCCGTACCGCTGTCGCTGATCGGCACCTTTGCCGTGATGGTATTTCTCGATTTCTCCATCAATAACCTGACGTTGATGGCGCTCACCATCGCCACCGGTTTTGTGGTGGATGACGCGATTGTGGTCATTGAAAACATTTCGCGTTATATCGAAAAAGGCGAGAAACCGCTGGCGGCCGCGCTCAAAGGGGCGGGCGAGATCGGCTTTACCATTATCTCGTTAACCTTCTCGTTGATTGCGGTACTCATCCCACTGCTGTTTATGGGCGATATCGTCGGGCGGCTGTTTCGCGAATTTGCCGTGACGCTGGCGGTCGCTATTCTGATTTCTGCCGTGGTGTCGCTGACGCTGACCCCAATGATGTGCGCACGAATGCTGAGCCAGGAATCACTGCGCAAGCAAAACCGTTTCTCCCGCGCCTCGGAAAAAATGTTTGAACGCATTATCGCCGGATATGGTCATCTGTTGGCGAAAGTGCTCAATCATCCCTGGCTGACGCTCAGCGTCGCCCTGGGCACGCTGCTCCTGAGCGTGATGTTGTGGGTATTTATCCCGAAAGGTTTCTTCCCGATCCAGGATAACGGCATTATTCAGGGAACGCTGCAGGCGCCGCAATCCAGCTCGTTCGCCAACATGGCGCAGCGTCAGCGCCAGGTTTCCGACCTCATTCTCAAAGACCCTGCTGTCGAAAGTCTGACCGCGTTTGTCGGCGTGGATGGCACCAATCCGGCACTGAATAGCGCCCGATTGCAAATCAACCTGAAGCCCCTTGATGAGCGTGACGATCGCGTTTCGCAGGTGATTTCACGTCTGCAGCAAGCGGTAGACACCGTGCCGGGCGTGGATCTCTATCTTCAGCCAACGCAGGATCTCACCATCGATACCCAGGTGAGCCGGACGCAGTATCAGTTCACGCTGCAGGCGACATCGCTGGATGCGCTAAGCACCTGGGTGCCACAACTGGTGGAAAAACTGCAGCAGTTGCCGCAGCTTTCTGACGTGAGCAGCGACTGGCAGGACAAAGGTCTGGTGGCATATGTCAATGTTGATCGTGACAGCGCCAGCCGGTTGGGGATCAGTATGGCTGATGTCGATAACGCCCTGTATAACGCGTTCGGCCAGCGGCTGATTTCGACGATTTATACCCAGGCAAACCAGTATCGCGTGGTCCTTGAACACAACACGGAAAACACGCCGGGGCTGGCGGCATTAGATTCCGTGCGTCTGACCGGTCGCGACGGCGGCATAGTACCGCTCAGCGCTATCGCCAGCATCGGCCAGCGTTTTGCCCCGCTTTCCATTAACCATCTCGATCAGTTCCCGGTCACGACCATCTCCTTTAACGTACCGGACGACTATGCGCTCGGCGATGCGGTACAGGCGATCCTGGACACCGAAAAAACGCTCAATCTGCCTGCGGATATCACCACTCAGTTCCAGGGTAGCACCCTCGCCTTCCAGGCCGCTCTCGGCAACACCGTCTGGCTTATCGTCGCGGCGGTGGTGGCGATGTACATCGTGCTCGGTGTGCTGTACGAAAGCTTTATTCACCCCATCACCATTCTCTCCACGTTGCCAACGGCTGGCGTCGGCGCGCTACTGGCCTTGATGATTGCAGGCAGTGAACTGGATGTTATCGCCATCATCGGCATCATTCTGTTGATTGGGATCGTCAAGAAAAACGCCATCATGATGATCGACTTTGCCCTTGCCGCTGAGCGCGAACAGGGCATGGCACCGCAGGAAGCCATCTTCCAGGCCTGTTTGCTGCGTTTTCGCCCGATCCTGATGACGACCCTGGCGGCATTACTGGGGGCATTGCCGTTGATGCTAAGTACCGGCGTAGGGGCCGAATTGCGCCGTCCGCTGGGCATTGGCATGGTCGGCGGTCTGCTGGTCAGCCAGGTATTGACACTGTTCACCACGCCGGTCATTTATCTGCTGTTTGACCGCTTATCGCTGTCGATGAAAAACCGCTTTTCGCGCCGGGAAGAGGAAGCGTAAATGAAGTTTTTCGCCCTTTTCATTTATCGTCCGGTCGCCACCATTTTGATCGCTCTCGCGATTACCCTGTGCGGCGTGCTGGGCTTCCGGCTGTTGCCGGTCGCGCCGTTGCCGCAGGTAGATTTCCCGGTAATCATGGTAAGCGCCTCGTTGCCGGGCGCTTCACCGGAGACAATGGCCTCTTCGGTCGCCACGCCGCTGGAACGCGCGTTGGGGCGCATTGCCGGCATCACTGAAATGACCTCCAGTAGCTCACTGGGCAGCACGCGCATTATTCTTGAGTTTAATTTCGACCGCGATATCAACGGTGCCGCGCGTGACGTGCAGGCGGCGATCAACGCCGCACAAAGTTTGCTCCCCAGCGGAATGCCCAGCCGCCCGACCTACCGGAAGGCCAATCCGTCTGATGCGCCGGTCATGATCCTGACGCTGACATCGGATACCTGGACTCAGGGCGAGCTGTATGACTTTGCCTCGACGCAGCTTGCCCAGACCATCGCCCAAATCGACGGCGTGGGCGATGTGGACGTCGGCGGCAGTTCGTTACCCGCCGTGCGCGTTGGGCTGAATCCACAGGCGCTGTTTAACCAGGGCGTTTCGCTGGACGATGTGCGTACCGCCATCAGCGATGCCAATGTGCGAAAACCGCAGGGTGCGCTTGAAGACCAGGGCCGTCGCTGGCAGGTTCAGACCAATGATGAACTGAAAACCGCTGCGGAATACCAGCCGCTGATCATTCATTACAACAACGGCGCGGCCGTACGGCTGGGTGATGTCGCCACGGTCAGCGACTCGGTTCAGGATGTGCGTAATGCCGGGATGACCAACGCGAAACCGGCGATATTGTTGATGATCCGCAAACTGCCGGAAGCCAACATCATTCAGACGGTGGACAGTATTCGGGCAAAGATCCCTGACCTGCAAACGCTGATCCCGGCCTCCATCGATCTACAAATTGCCCAGGACCGTTCTCCGACAATTCGGGCCTCGCTGGAAGAGGTAGAACAGACGCTGATCATTTCCGTCGCCCTGGTGGTGCTGGTAGTGTTTTTATTCCTGCGTTCCGGGCGTGCAACCTTGATCCCTGCCGTCGCCGTGCCGGTTTCGCTGATTGGTACTTTCGCCGCCATGTATTTGTGCGGCTTTAGCCTGAATAACCTGTCGCTGATGGCGTTAACTATTGCGACCGGTTTTGTCGTCGATGACGCCATCGTGGTGCTGGAAAACATCTCCCGCCACCTTGAAGCGGGAATGAAACCCTTACAGGCGGCGCTACAGGGAACGCGGGAAGTCGGTTTCACCGTGCTCTCGATGAGTCTTTCGCTGGTGGCGGTATTTCTGCCGTTGCTGCTGATGGGGGGATTGCCCGGCAGGCTGCTGCGCGAATTTGCCGTTACGCTGTCGGTGGCGATAGGGATTTCACTGCTCGTCTCGCTGACCTTAACCCCGATGATGTGCGGCTGGATGCTCAAATCCGGCAAGCCGCGCGAGCAGACGCGCAAGCGGGGTTTTGGACGCCTGCTGGTCGCATTGCAACAAGGTTACGGCAACTCACTGAAATGGGTGTTAAAACATACCCGTTTGGTGGGCGTTGTCCTGCTTGGCACCATCGCGCTGAACATCTGGCTCTATATTTCGATCCCCAAAACCTTCTTCCCTGAGCAGGATACTGGGGTGTTGATGGGCGGCATTCAGGCCGATCAGAGCATTTCGTTCCAGGCGATGCGCGGTAAACTCGAAGACTTTATGAAAATCATCCGTGACGATCCGGCGGTGAATAACGTCACCGGTTTTACCGGCGGTTCGAGAGTCAACAGCGGCATGATGTTTATCACCCTGAAATCTCGCGATGAGCGCCACGAAACCGCTCAGCAGATCATCGACAGGCTGCGGGTCAAACTGGCAAAAGAGCCCGGCGCCAATCTGTTTCTGATGGCGGTGCAGGATATCCGCGTCGGTGGACGTCAGGCCAACGCCAGCTATCAGTACACGCTACTGTCAGATGACCTGGCGGCGCTTCGCGAATGGGAACCCAAAATTCGTAAATCGCTCTCCTCGCTTTCGCAACTGGCCGATGTTAACTCTGACCAGCAGGACAACGGCGCGGAGATGGACCTGATATACGATCGCGACACCCTGTCACGGCTGGGTATCGACGTTCAGGCGGCGAACAGTTTACTGAACAATGCCTTTGGTCAGCGGCAGATTTCGACCATTTATCAGCCGATGAACCAGTACAAAGTGGTGATGGAAGTGGATCCGCGTTATACCCAGGACATCAGCGCGCTGGATAAAATGTTCGTGATTAACAATGACGGGAAAGCCATTCCGCTCTCGAGCTTTGCGAAATGGCAGCCCGCTAACGCGCCGTTGTCGGTAAACCATCAGGGATTATCTGCGGCCTCGACCATCGCCTTTAACCTGCCGACCGGGACGTCGCTCTCACAAGCCACTGACGCAATCAACCGCGCCATGACACAGCTTGGGGTTCCCTCCACGGTTCGCGGCAGTTTTGCCGGTACCGCACAGGTGTTTCAGGACACCATGAACGCCCAGGTGATTCTGATTCTGGCGGCGATCGCCACGGTCTATATTGTGTTGGGGATGTTATATGAAAGCTATGTTCACCCGCTGACCATTCTCTCAACGCTCCCCTCCGCTGGCGTAGGTGCGCTACTGGCGCTGGAGCTTTTTGATGCCCCGTTCAGCCTAATCGCCCTGATAGGGATCATGCTATTAATTGGCATTGTGAAGAAAAACGCCATCATGATGGTCGATTTTGCGCTGGAAGCGCAAAGAAACGGCAATCTGACGCCGGAACAGGCGATATTTCAGGCCTGTTTACTGCGTTTTCGCCCCATCATGATGACCACGCTGGCGGCGTTATTTGGCGCACTGCCGCTGGTGCTATCAAGTGGAGACGGCTCAGAGTTACGCCAGCCGCTGGGGATTACGATTGTGGGAGGGCTGGTCATGAGCCAGCTCCTGACACTCTATACCACCCCGGTGGTGTATCTCTTTTTTGACCGTCTGCGGCTGCGTTTTTCACGTAAAAACAGCAAAACCGTATCGGCATAGAAAAATGACAGAACTTCCCGACAGCACCCGCTGGCAACTTTGGATTGTGGCATTCGGCTTCTTTATGCAGTCGCTGGATACCACGATTGTTAACACTGCACTTCCCTCGATGGCGAAAAGCCTTGGGGAAAGCCCGCTGCATATGCACATGGTTATCGTGTCGTATGTGCTGACCGTGGCCGTGATGCTCCCCGCCAGCGGGTGGCTGGCGGACAAAATCGGCGTGCGTAACATTTTCTTTTCCGCCATCATCCTGTTCACGCTGGGATCGTTGTTTTGCGCGGGTTCCAACACGCTCAATGAGCTGGTGATGGCGCGCGTGCTACAGGGCGTCGGCGGCGCAATGATGGTGCCGGTCGGCAGGCTAACGGTGATGAAAATCGTCCCACGCGAACAGTATATGGCTGCAATGACATTCGTGACGTTACCGGGTCAGATTGGTCCGCTGCTCGGCCCGGCATTAGGGGGCATTCTGGTGGAGTACGCCTCCTGGCACTGGATTTTCCTGATCAACATTCCCGTTGGGATCGTCGGGGCCATCGCCACATTGCTGCTGATGCCAAACTACACGATGCAAACGCGGCGTTTTGATCTCTCTGGATTTCTTCTGCTGGCCGTCGGCATGGCGGTCCTCACGTTGGCGCTTGATGGCGGTAAAGGATCGGGGATCTCTCACGCCGCGCTGGCGGTACTCATCGCCAGCGGCGTCGTGGCAATCCTGCTGTATCTCCGGCATGCGAAGAACAATGCGCGCGCTCTGTTTAGTCTGGACTTGTTCCGCACTCACACCTTTTCGCTCGGTCTGCTTGGCAGTTTCGCCGGACGTATCGGCAGTGGCATGCTCCCCTTTATGACCCCGGTATTTTTACAGATTGGCCTGGGCTTCTCGCCCTTCCATGCCGGGTTAATGATGATCCCGATGGTGCTCGGCAGTATGGGGATGAAACGGGTAGTGGTGCAGGTGGTCAACCGGTTTGGCTATCGCCGCGTATTGGTCGCCACCACCCTCGGCCTGGCGCTGGTCAGTCTGCTGCTTATGGCCACAGCGCTGCTGGGCTGGTATTACATCCTGCCTTTTGTACTGTTCATGCTAGGGATGGTTAACTCAACCCGTTTCTCCTCGATGAACACCTTGACGTTGAAGGATCTTCCGGACGACTTAGCCAGCAGCGGCAACAGTTTGCTGTCGATGATCATGCAGTTGTCGATGAGTATTGGCGTGACCGTTGCCGGATTATTGCTGGGGATGTTTGGTCAACAACACCTCACCGCTGAGGCAGGCGCAACGCAAACCGTCTTTATGTACAGCTGGCTTTGTATGGCGTTCATCATTGCACTTCCGGCGATCATTTTTTCCCGGGTCCCTAACGACACACATAAAAACACGGTCATTTCGCGGCGAAAAAGGAGCCTGTAATGAAATTCTGGCGACCCGGTATCACCGGTAAACTGTTTCTGGCTATTTTCGCCACCTGCATTGTTTTGCTCATCACCATGCACTGGGCCGTACGCATTAGCTTCGAGCGCGGATTTATTGACTACATCAAACAGGGCAACGAGCAGCGCTTGCAACTGCTGAGCGACGCGCTGGGCGAGCAGTACCAGTTACATGGCAACTGGCGTTTTTTACGCAATAACGATCGTTTTGTGTTCCAGATCCTGCGCTCTTTAGAACATGATAACGACGATGACAAACCCGGCCCGGGTATGCCCCCGCACGGCTGGCGCACCCAGTTTTGGGTCGTCGACCAAAATGCCAGAGTGCTGGTCGGCCCCCGAGCCCCCGTTCCACACGACGGTACGCGGCGGGCAATCCTCGTGAATGGCATGGAAGTCGGCGCGGTCATCGCCTCCCCTGTCGAACGCTTGACGCGCAATACCGACATTAATTTTGATAAACAGCAGCGTCGAACCAGTTGGCTGATTGTGGCGCTATCCACCCTGCTGGCAGCGCTGGCGACGTTTTCACTGGCGCGTGGACTGCTGGCGCCCGTAAAACGCCTGGTGGAAGGTACGCACAAGCTGGCTGCCGGTGATTTCACCACCCGCGTGGCCGCCACCAGCACAGATGAACTGGGCAAACTGGCGCAGGACTTTAACCAGCTCGCCAGTACGCTGGAAAAAAATCAGCAAATGCGCCGCGATTTTATGGCTGACATCTCTCACGAACTGCGCACGCCGTTAGCCGTTCTGCGCGGTGAGCTGGAGGCGATTCAGGATGGCGTGCGGCAATTCACGCCGGAGTCAGTGGCCTCGCTACAGGCCGAAGTCGGCACACTGACCAAGCTGGTAAACGACCTGCATCAGCTGTCGATGTCTGATGAGGGGGCGCTGGCGTACCAGAAAACCTCGGTCGATCTTATTCCTCTTCTGGAAGTCGCCGGTGGTGCGTTTCGCGAGCGTTTCGCCAGCCGGGGACTGACGTTACAGCTGTCTTTGCCAGACAGTGCCTGCGTATTTGGCGACCGGGATCGTCTGATGCAGTTGTTCAATAATCTGCTGGAAAACAGTCTGCGTTACACCGATAGCGGTGGCGGTCTGCATATTTCCGCTGAACAACGCGACAAGTCGTTGCTGTTGACCTTCGCTGATTCCGCGCCCGGCGTTAGCGACGAACAGCTGCAAAAACTGTTTGAACGTTTTTACCGAACAGAAGGCTCCCGCAACCGCGCCAGTGGCGGTTCCGGGCTGGGACTGGCGATTTGCGTCAACATTGTGCAGGCACATAATGGCCACATCCGCGCAGCCCATTCGCCTTTTGGCGGGGTTAGCATTACAGTAGAGTTACCGCTGGAACGCGATTTACAGAGAGATGTATGACTGAGTTACCCATTGATGAAAACACGCCACGGATTTTGATTGTGGAAGATGAACCCAAACTGGGACAACTGCTTATCGACTATCTGCGCGCCGCGAGTTATGCACCGACCCTGATCGGTCACGGCGATCAGGTACTGCCTTACGTGCATCAAACACCGCCCGACTTGATCCTGCTGGATCTCATGTTACCCGGCACTGACGGTTTAACCCTGTGTCGGGAAATCCGCCGTTTTTCTGAAATTCCTATCGTCATGGTGACGGCCAAAATTGAAGAGATCGACCGGCTGCTGGGGCTGGAAATTGGCGCCGATGATTACATCTGCAAACCGTACAGCCCGCGTGAAGTGGTCGCCCGCGTCAAAACCATTCTTCGCCGTTGCCGCCCCCACAAAGAGTTGCAACAGCTGGACGCCGACAGCCCACTGATTGTCGATGAAGGCCGTTTTCAGGCCTCCTGGTGCGGTAAGATGCTTGATTTGACGCCTGCCGAATTCCGCTTACTGAAAACCCTTTCGCACGAGCCGGGCAAGGTCTTTTCTCGCGAGCAACTGCTCAATCACCTCTACGATGATTATCGTGTGGTGACCGATCGCACCATCGACAGCCACATCAAAAATTTGCGCCGTAAGCTGGAATCACTGGACACCGAACAGTCATTTATTCGCGCTGTCTATGGTGTTGGATATCGCTGGGAAGCCGATGCCTGTCGGATTGTTTAACGTCATTCAAAAGGACCAAGGGATTGTCATGGATATAAGAAATAGCGCGTTACTGCTTCTGCTGATCTCAGGTGTCGCTCACGCAGAAATCTCTGAGCAACAATTTGTCGCCGACTGCGCAAAAATCCCTGACTATGCCCGTCAGGGTGAGCAACTCTACAAAGCGAAAAACTACGCCGACGCGCGTGAAGCGTTTGAAAAACAAGTGACCTGGAGCGAAAGTTGTCGACTTGACGACAAGGCCATCGCCACGGCGTACAACAACGTTGCGCTCACCTGGATGCGCCAGGCTGAGTGGCGTAAAGCCCGCGCCTGGCTGATGATCAAACCTGACGATCGCAAGTCTGCCTATAATCTGGGACTGATCAAAGATAAACTGGCGGCGTTGCCCGCCCCCTCTTCTGCGGCGGGCGAATACTGGAATTACGTGGGGTTGGGCACGTGGGAAACGCTTATCATAAAACCGCTGGAAAATAAATCCGACTACCAGGTAGATTTTCAGGGCTACTATTTAGGCATGATGGCGATATATTACGGTCCCAATATGGGCGAGTTCTCCGAGAAGGTCACGCTAAAAGACAATGCCGGCGTCATCGCGCTCAGAGAAGGCGATTATATCCATTGTGACATCTCGTTAACCGTCTCGCCCGACGCTATTGACGTGAAAACAGATGATCCCACCCAATGCGGTTTTGGTGCTAACGTCAGCGCCGACGGGCGCTATCTGCGCGTTGACTGACGTTTACCAACCCGGCAGGGAAAGCCATGAGTGAAGATAACGTTAAGACATACCAGCCCCGCAATGTCATCAATTCCACCGATGTCATGGCAACCATTACGTCGCGCAGTGAACAGCGCGGCGACAGCGAAGACATTCGCCGCTGGTTGACCAACCACTTTTATCGCTGGGCTATCGGCAGTTTTCCTCTCGTTTCCCCAATTCGAAACGCGCTTGATTATGCCACCTGGTTCGGTGCACAGACTGACATGCCCGAATGGTTGCCGCCAAAACTCACCGGCGGCGCAACGTTCTACTATCTCGACCCGCAGCATCCGGAATTGCACGCCACGGAGCGCAATTTGGTGGAGTTTCTCAGCCGTCAAAATGACACCCGGCTGGCGGGAAAACTGCAGCGTATCAACTGCTTTACCGCACTGGTGATGCGCGAAGCGGAACATAAAAAAATGCAGCGCCGCCGTCAACAAGGCTGGCATCCCGCTACCCAGGAAGTGCTGAAAAAAGTGCTCAGCGTGACCAGCGGGACGCTGGTTGAATTTGATGCCATGCACCCGGCGCTACGCTGCGAAATGGCCTATGAATCCTGGCACATGCAGCACTGCGTGGGGCAATTTCAGGATAACAACTCGCTTGCAGGCGGCTACGGTGACTACTACGCCAAACAAATTGAACAGGGGGCAATGCGCCTGTTCAGCCTGCGCGACGAAAATAATATTCCTCACGTCACCATTAGCATGCGGGTAAAACCTGAAGGGCTGGAAATCGAGCAGATCAAAGGCAAACAAAACCGCCATCCGGTGAAAAAATACACCGCTGATGTTTTGCATTTACTGCGCCACATCGCGGCACAACCGGTACGCCATGCCGACTGCGAAGGTATGGGTATTGTTTACGAAAAAACGCCGGAGCACGAGGGCTGGAAATTCATTACCGATATCCACGATGAAAGTTTTCTGCTCAGCGTGTTGCACAACAATTTCCATCTGCTGCGACACGTCACAGACCCGCCCGTCGCGTTACAATGGTTGCTGCTACACAGCTCGCCAGGCGAACTGCACCAGCTACAGACGATCGACCCCACGGTCGCAACGGCGGCCGAAATGTTGTACCCACAACAACTGTGGCATCCCACCGTTGCCGGAAAAAACACCGGCTGCGAACCGTTTGAAATTGAAAGCATCACGCTGCAAACCACCCGCTATTTAACCGCTGACGAGAGGAAATGACGTTGCATCTACTCCTTTCACTGCTGGTCGCCATCATATTTATTATCTGGAAATGCAAAAAAGCGGCGCGAAGAAAAACACCCACCGCGCAGGAGCAAGAACAAGAGCGGCTGGCAGAACGACGCCGCGACACCCGTCGACGCAAATGGGCGTTGGCGCTGGCGGATATTCTCATTTTGCGCAACGGGTTGAAAACGGAAAACGTCACACTGGCGTTGCCCATTGATGAGCGTAAACGTCAACAGCTGGCGCAACAGGTGAAAAAAGAGCTGGGGCTGGCGGAAGATCTTCGTGAAGACACATTACGCCAGCAGGTTGCTGATATTTTGCAGCGCTGGCCTGCTGGCGTCGGTCAGACACCACGCGGGTTTTATGAGCAGTTAGCCGCCCAGGGACAGGTGCGTGACGCGCTGGCTTTCGACTGCGCGCGTACCGCCTTTTTAACGCGCTGCATCGCCGGATTAGGCTGGTGTCGCGACGAGCAAGCATGGCTGGTTTTACTCCTCAACGCCCAGCGTGCTCAGGACTGCTTTCACAGTTGGGAAGATTACGCTACCGCTTACGTTCGCGCACGGCAGATATGGCTGGAGCTACACCACACCCCGACGACAATCACCGGGCGCGATCTCCAGGAAGTCATGCAGTATCTGGAAGATCCACTCAGCCACTGGCGAGAATTGCCGTGGAATGACTTTAAAATTTTTGAACTCAATTGAGAGACGAACATATGGAATTGAACGATCGCGTACTCAATGCTACCGCGACAATGTGTAACCACAAAATGGCGGAAAACAGCGGGCAACGGGAGTGGTTCATCGCCGATATCGCCAGTTTCCTGCGCCTTAAGCGCTATGACGAGCTGGACGAGTTGTTTAACCATGCGCTGACGGAAAGCTTCACCAGCCGGGAAGCGGAAAAACGCTATTTCCTCGCCTGGACGCAGATGTGTAACCCCCTCTATGATCTGGAGCCGCTCGTTGAAGCCGGATCAGAAGGCCTGGCGCTTATTAAAGCCTGGCAAAACGCGCGTCCGCGCTCCACACACGCCTGGCTTGCTGAAACGCAATACTGGAACCATCGCGCATGGTTGTACCGTAGCTACGGCTGGGCGCGCGACACGTCGCACGCCATGTGGATTTGCGCCAGCGCCTGTAATGAACAGATGATGATTGCCGCCATCAACTCCATCGACTGCGATCCGCGCCAGTGGATGGCCGCTTCACTCGCCAACACCAACGCGCAGGTATTTGGTTTTCCCGACTGGATGGCGGATTTTCTTAAAGGTAACGAGACCGTCGGCACCGCAGGCGTGCCGAAACTTGCCGATTACCATCAGCGTTCGCCGCAGGAAATCGACGCACTGATGGCCCATTCCGGTTTGTCGCTGGACAACGCCGTTTGCCCTTCCCTGCCGCGACCGTCTGTGCTGCTGACCACCGATGATGACTTCAGCCTCAATTACTGGCTCACCGTATGTCTGAGGATTTTCCCAACGGCATACTCTGCATTGGGCGAGTATCTTCCGTTTCGCATGCCGCGCTGGAACGGCACCCATCAAGAGATTAATGCGTTTCTGGCGTCCGGGACCTGTGCTCATCTCTCTGATAGCGAACGCGAACACCTGGAGCTACTGATCTGGTGGGATGAGTATCGTGACCTGAGCGTCAAAGAGATTGACGAGCCTGAGATCAGAACCAAAACCATCGCGAAAGCGCAAGCCGTTGCCAGCCATGCCCGGAATCAGGAAGATCGCCACAATGCGCTGGGGTGGCTGCTTAACTGCTATGACGATGTAGGCGATGAAGAGGCGCTCTGGGACTGCATTCAACGGGCGGTCATGGAGAACAAGAAGTTAGACAATTACTTCACTTATCAGGCCATCAAGTTTGCGCTACGTGATTTCCCCGACAGCCACTGGATCTATAATTTTATTTGTCAGAATTCACAGAACGCTGAAGGCTGGGCTGCGGTGATTTATCGCGGTTATTTCCAGCTCGCGGGACTGTTTGGCTTTGAGAAAAATACCGAACGGGGCAATGCCTGGCTGGACCGCGTTTCAGCCATACAACACAGCGCGACCTGGAAATGGACCATTCGCTCTTTCGGCTGGCTCAACCGTTCTGAGTATTGCGTACCGTTGGCGGAGGTTGGCGCAGAGCGTAATATTCCCGGCGCGCTACACTGGCTGGCGGATGAATATAACAATCGGGACAATGGCACCCTTGTGCCTTATCAAACCGCCACCGCGCTGAACTATTATCAGCATGCCGCACAGATTCTGCGTGACCATATCGCCCAGCGCGACAACACGCCCTGGCCTCTGATCGCCAATGGCGGCTATAGCGGGTACGAAGCGGATTTACGCGATATTTATTTCAGTCTCGCTATCTGCAATCAGCGACTGTGCGTTGAAGAAAGCGATCCTGCAAAATGGCCAGGCTACGAAAAAAATCTCCTCGATTATCTCTTACAGGCGCATCAACTGGGTCACGAACAGGCCTGGGGTTTGTTCCTGCTCAACATTTTTGAAGTTACCGATCTGACCCTGGCGCATTCTCATTTAGCGGTTATCCAGGAAGAGGCACAAAAAGGCACACTTCAGGCGATGGTGACGCTCGCGCGATTACACGGTAACAAGCAGGATAAGGTGTTGTTTAATATAAAACAAAGCGCTCGCTGGACCCACTTTGCCGATACGCTGTACCCCGACAATGAGCTGGTCAGAGATTGTCTTTACAAGCTGCATTTCGATACGCGCTGGAAACGCATGCGTTATACTTGGCATACCGTGCGTATCCCGGCCTCGGAATTACCCGGTCAGGTCAACCCAATGGTGTAGCCGTTTACTCACAGGCCCGCTAGCGCTACAATGCCCGCCCTTAAAGTGGGGGCACTCCCCTAACCGTCCCACCCGTTGGGACGGATCTGACCTGTCATCAGAACGAGAAAACTATGTTTAAACCGGAACTCCTTTCCCCGGCGGGAACGCTGAAAAATATGCGTTACGCTTTCGCTTATGGCGCAGATGCTGTTTATGCGGGGCAACCGCGTTATTCACTGCGCGTGCGCAACAATGAATTCAACCACGAAAATTTGCAGCTCGGCATCAATGAAGCCCATGCGCTTGGCAAAAAATTCTACGTGGTTGTTAACATCGCCCCCCATAACGCGAAACTGAAAACCTTTATCCGCGACCTGAAGCCGGTGGTGGAAATGGGTCCGGATGCCCTGATCATGTCCGATCCTGGGCTCATCATGCTGGTTCGTGAACACTTCCCGGAAATGGCCATTCACCTGTCGGTTCAGGCGAACGCCGTCAACTGGGCGACGGTAAAATTCTGGCAGCAAATGGGACTGACCCGCGTGATCCTCTCCCGCGAGCTGTCGCTGGAAGAGATTGAAGAGATCCGCAACCAGGTGCCCGAAATGGAGATTGAAATCTTCGTTCATGGCGCGCTGTGCATGGCCTACTCCGGCCGTTGCCTGCTTTCTGGTTACATCAACAAGCGCGACCCGAACCAGGGAACCTGCACCAACGCCTGCCGTTGGGAATACAACGTGCAGGAAGGGAAAGAAGATGCGGTCGGTAATATCGTCCACAAATACGAACCGATCCCTGTCCAGAACGTTGAACCAACGCTGGGTATTGGCGCGCCCACTGACAAAGTGTTCATGATCGAAGAAGCCCAGCGTCCGGGCGAGTACATGACCGCGTTCGAAGACGAACACGGCACCTACATCATGAACTCGAAGGATCTGCGCGCCATCGCCCACGTTGAACGCCTGACACAGATGGGCGTACATTCGCTGAAAATCGAAGGTCGTACCAAGTCTTACTACTACTGCGCACGCACCGCGCAGGTGTACCGTAAAGCCATTGATGATGCCGCAGCGGGTCGGCCGTTTGACCCGCAACTGCTGGAAACGCTGGAAGGTCTGGCGCACCGCGGTTACACCGAAGGTTTCCTGCGTCGTCACACGCATGACGATTACCAGAATTACGAGTATGGGTTCTCCGTTTCAGAGCGTCAGCAATTTGTCGGTGAGTTTACCGGCGAGCGTAAAGGTGAACTGGCAGCGGTAATCGTGAAGAATAAATTCACCGTCGGCGACAGCCTCGAACTGATGACGCCGCAAGGCAATGTGAACTTTACCCTTGAACAGATGGAAAATGCCAAAGGCGAAGCAATGCCAGTTGCACCGGGTGACGGTTACACGGTCTGGATGCCAATCCCGCAGGATATCGACCTTAACTATGCCTTGTTAATGCGTAATTTTGCCGGTGAATCCACGCGTAACCCGCATGCTAAGTAATTAATTCATGTTATTTTTTCATGATGGAATGATTTTTAGAAACCGATCACATACCGCTTCGTTTATTGAGGGTATTATCCATCCGCTGAAAAACATAACCCATAAATGCTAGCTGTACCAGGAACCACCTCCTTAGCCTGCGTAATCTCCCTTACGCAGGCGTATTTTTTTCAATATCTCAATGAAATAAAATAATCAATCTCAGGGCATGTCCACACATTGACCACATGAATATCTAAAGCCTCGCTCATGCGGGGCTTTTTCGTTTGTCACATCCAGTGAATTTGTTGCTGACCAGATGATGTCGGATGCGGCGGCGCGGGTACTACCTCCCCCGGCGATCCGATAAAACGCTCAACGGTTTCAGTGGTCACTAACGTGCAACTGCAGTTAATGTTTGTGCACTGGTGATACCGCTCTTTTGCGGTATCAGTAAAATAGCGACTCGTGCGGGCGTGGGCGGCGTGATATTAGAAATAGTCTGTTTCTGTGCCTCTTCGAGCTCGTCTGCGGTTCCTTCTGCAACATGTGCAACCACAATCACCGGCTTGCACAGGACGGTAATTGTCTGCCACAACAGCGGTGAATTTTTGAGTCATCATGATATTTATCAATTATCTTGGGTAGTTTTATGTAATCATATGTTGCGAAGGCGCATCTGGATGATGCGAAAACATAATGTAATACAGAAGATGACTGTTCAGGACTGGTCATGTTTAAGTACGTTTTAGCGCTAATTTTTATTCTTTTTGGTAATACACACAACCTGCTGAGTTACTGGAAAGCTGAAGTTATCAGAAGAGAGAAGTTTTCATTGCACCGTCTTTTAAGAGAGAAAAAACACCGGGGCCGAAATTTTATTTTTTGGTGGCGTCTTGCAAATGAGATGTATTTGAACGGTGGTAAATTACAAAAAAAAGCGGCCAAGCAAATCAATACTCATCTGATGGAGAAATTTGGTTGTGAAATTTCACTGGGCGCAAATATTGGCAAAGGCTTAAAAATTCCGCACCATCATGGAATTGTAATTCATCATTTGGTAGATATAGGTGAAAACTTAGTCATACGCCAAAACACAACAATTGGCCAAAAAGATAGCGATGGAAAATCATTCACACTGCACATTGGAAACAATGTCGACATTGGTGCAAACACATGCATTGTTGGCCTGAATCACAAAATAGGAAATAATGTAAAAATTGGAGCGATGTCATTCGTTAACTGTGATATTCCAGATAATTGTACGCTTGTCACGACTAAGACGACACGATTTATTAGTCATAACAGCATGTTATAACTACAGTGGCATAAAGGGTAGCTGAGTAAATTCTGGTTACCCTTTATGCAGATGTTATATTTTTATCCGGCCATATAATTTCCGGCGCTTCGCCAGCATCAACCCCGCTCAGTAGTACTCTGTATTGTTTCCAAGCCCTTAATTGCGATATCTTATTCTCTGTTGTCATATAAAATCGACAACGTCCTGCAAAGTCGAAAGTATCTCGCTTACATTTTTTAAAATGTGCATTAATTAAATTCCATGCGTTTTTCTTTGCAACCACATTCTTACGCGTGGCAATTTCTCCAATATCTCAATAAAATATTTATTTTATTTTGCGTTTATATATCAATCATATCGATACAAAAATTATGTTGAAGTTGCACATGGAGCTAAGAAACAGTCAAAGACTGCTGTGTTGTCGGAAAATAACGGCTGTGCTATATCGGCTGTTCCCTATCTTCAGTATCGTCAACCGCCCCAATGTCTGACACTCAAAGTGATCGACACTAACCGTCAAACACTGTCATGAATAAAAGTACGATTCCGCTAATCACCACATTCAGAGATATCAGATAGTGCCGACCACGGCCCAGGCCACAAAATAGCGCAACAGCCCCGCTCAGCAACCCCCCCCCCGCGACAGCATAGAGAAGATCACCGTAGTGGCTCCATCCACGCAGACACAGAAGAGCCGGCACAAGCATCGACCATCCTGTTCTTCTCCAGGAAAGGTGTGTACGTTCTGATTGTAATCCCGGGTCTCCTGGCATTATGGTTGTCCCTGCCAGAGTAATATTACCAGCAATATCGCTAGCACAATCATCAGGATCGCGACAACTGCCAGTGCCCGGGTATAGGGCAACTTCCCTTCAAGGCGCATGGCATATTCATTACGTCGCCAACGCAGCCAGGCCATAAAACCCATGCTGGATGCGGCCAGCAGGAGCATTGTTGAGATGCCGATACGCAGCCCAGCAGAGGACAGTTGGGGAGAAAACTGCTCAATTCCGACAGCTCCAGCCATGAACGCCAGTGCGGTACGTATCCAGGCGAGAAACGTTCGCTCGTTGGCGAGAGTAAAACGATAATCAGGTGTTTTGCCAGCCAGCCACCATTTGCCCCGAGGCCGTGGAGCGGCGGTATTATCCTGTTGACTCACGTTTGATCCTTTCTTTTATCAGCAGTTCTTTTATCGACAGTCCAGTCGATGCGCTGTCACGCAGGTTGTGGCGGGTAACTTCCGTGCACAAAAACTCAATCATGAACAGCTGTGAAATACGGGTGGCTATTGAGTCCCCCTGATACGGCCCGGCACTACCGCAGGTCAGCAACCAGGTGTCTGCCAACTCTGTCAGCGGTGACTGCGGACTGTGGGTAATGGCCAGGCACTGCGCCCCCGCTTTTTTGGCCAGTCGGAAAGCATTGACCACTTCCGGCGTTTCCCCGGAGTGAGAAAATGCAACAACCAGATCTTCGGGCTTCAGATTGGCGAGCTTCAGCGTCATAGTGAAGCGATCGGTATACGCTTCCGAATCGATGCCCTGACGGTTCATTTTATCGCGCGCTTCCATCGCCGACAGACCGGAGGCTCCGAACCCCACGAACAGGACGCGGTTTGCTGCAAGAAATCGCTCCACCACAGGATTGACCACTTTCATATCCAGCAGACCAATGGTCTCTTTCATGGTGGTTTCCACCGTCATGGCAATCTTCTGCGCCACATCATTGCGGGTATCGTCCAGAAAGATATCCGGGGATGACGGCAAGAGTTGCTCGCGCTCATCCAACAACTCGCGTTTGAGGGCTGCTTTCAACTCCAGAAGTCCGGTATAGCCGATTTTTTTGCAAAAGCGTACGATAGTTGCTTCGCTAACCGACATGGCTTCGGCCAGCTTGCGCACAGGCATCTGCGCCACGGTCGCGGGTTGTTCCAGAATAAACCGGGCAATATGCTGGTCAGTTTCACTGAGTCCACCCAGTACATTACTGATATACACCCGTACATTTTCGCGATTCACACTCATCGCTTCACCTGACCTTTTTGCATGAAAAATAACGGGTATTCTGTCAATCCCCTGCGCATGCGTCCACCGTAAAACGCAGTCTCACCGCGTATACCTGACTCTGGCCGGAGTTAAGCCGCCGAATTCCGCGCTTTTTCTCTATATCCCCCTCAAAATCCGGGGCATCGGTCGTACCGGCAAGAGGTTCAATACAGAGCAGATCAACGCCGGGAACGCCCCAAAGCGCAAACCAGTCATGCTCGGTCGTTTCAAGCGCTATGATGGTTTTGCCTTCGGGAGAACAGATCCTGATTTGCCGTTGCTGACTGCCGCCGAAGTAAACGGCGCCTGCGCGAAACGAAGCTTCTGTCAGCGGAAAGGAAGTGGTCGTTTGCATCTGCCCTTCCGTGACCAGCGTTCTATTACGTGTTGGATACGGCCCTCTGACTTCCTTCTCGCCAAACTCAACATGCCAGCCCGGTTTGCTGACCACAGGCACTGCAAATCCCGGATGCCAACCGATGGAATACCAGAAAGGGCGATGGTCATCATTAAAAACATGCTGTGACACACTGAGCCCGTCCGAATGCAGCGTGAGTTGCAACTGAACCCGCCAGCACCATGGCCACGCACTGAGGGTTTCAGGTGTAGCCCGGGCCTCCAGCAGCAGATGGTTCACGCCCTTCTCAATGCAGCTAAACGGCTGTCGTCGCAAAAAACCATGTGCTGGTAACGACAGGAACTGCCCGTCCACCCGGATACCCTCATGGACAAGAGCGCCGACCACAGGAAACAGCTGTGTGGCCGAATTATTCCAGACATCTACCTGCGGTTGCCACAACCACTGACGACCAGTGAGTTTATCCCGAAGTCCTGATAACTCTCCGCCGGTAGCGGCGACCACCACCTGATAGCGGTCATTCTCAAGCAACCAGACGTCCATGATTATTCCGTCCTTAGCAGCAGCCGGCTCTGATAAACCAGAGCCTTATGTCGGTCCCCAGTAAAGCAGGCATCGATCAGGGTGAAAATATCCATTTCAACCAGCAAATGTTCTGCCGGGAAATGCTTCAGGACATCTTCCTGGGACACCCCCTCTTTTGTTGCGGCACTGAGGACAAAGCGTAACGCCTCTTCCACACCATGGTGCTCACACCGATACTCTTTCCCTGTCCACACGGTCTGTTTGGCCCAGCGCTCAGTAAAGGCCTGCTCGCGTTCAGGCGTCAGCGCGTCCAGTTCAAAGCGGGTGTAGAGTTCAGGCGGCGCATCATGTCGCTGCATCTGTCCGGTCATCGCCCGGGCATAATGAAGAACACGTTCACTGTCTCGCAGGGGGCGCAGTTGCTGCGGGTCAGAGTTGAGATCGAAGAGTTTATCCCCGAAACGCCACGGTTCCATGTACCCAAAGGTCGCCGGAATTTGCATCACCTGCGCTCCCTGGGTGAAATCAAACCCGGGATGAATGCTAATGTTCCTGAGCTCGCTGACGTTGAACATGCTGTCGATACGAGTCGGCATCAGGGTGTATTCGTATAAGCTCCCCTTCCCTTCCTCCCGCGGACAACGCATGTACACGTAGTCACCGTCGGTGATATTGATGTGGCCGCCGAAGTAGCCAAACATCGCATAGTCCCTTATTGGGGTGTCATTTTCCACTGCTGGGCGTAGTGGTTTACCTGTCATTGACGGCGGGCGTGGAACATCGAAATAGTCCAACAGTGTTGCCGGAATATCAACGGTCTGCGCCAGCGCGCTGCGGCGTACACCTTCTGCTTTACAGCGTGGATCGCGGATAAAGAACGGGGTGTTGGCGATTTCGTTGTACACCGGCATGATGTTCTTGCCCCACCACTGATGTTCACCGAGCAGAAAACCGTGGTCGGTACAGACGATAAACAGCGTGTCCTCCCACAAATTCAGGGCCTTCAGTTTGTCCATCACCTGCCCGAGGTAGTCATCACACATGGTAATGAGAGCCTGGTAGAATTTCCGGACTTTATCATCATCCTTCCCTCCCGGCGCGCCGCAGTAATAGGGCACCCAACCGTCAAATTCATCAGAGGTACAACCATACTGTGCGAGGTATTTCTCCGGGACAAAGAAAGGTTCATGGGGATCAAAGCATTCGATCTGCAGGAACCAGTTATCCTGATGCTGGTTAGTGTCCAGAAACTCCAAACCAGCACCGATGGTACGGTGAGTGAAATGCTCTTCCTGGGTTGGCATGGCTGCACGGTTGATCAGATCCTGGGTCATACGACCACTGCGACGGCGCAGGGTTTCTGCGTCTTCCATGCCCTGCCAGTTGATAGCTGGTTTCTCAACCTGGCCTTTCCAGCAATCACCTTCCTGGCCCCGAATAAACTCAAAGGTGGAGTAACGGGTATGGTAGGTCGCCCCACCATCACGCCAATAGTGTTTATGGTCAGTCACCATATGAGTGTGAACACCGGCTTGCTTTAGAGCCTGGAAGGTGGAGAAATCGAACGGCTCCATTGGCCCCCAACTGCGGTGCAAAAAGTTATAACGCCCGGTATGCAGTTCGCGCCGTGCAGGCATGCACGGCATGCTGCCCACATAGAAGTTATCAAACTGCGCGGACTCTCGGGCCAGCCGGGTAAAATTGGGGGTGATGGCATCGCCCCCATAAGGGGCGAGGTGGTTACGCGTCAGCGTATCAAACATCAGCATTACAGCTTTCATCAGACGTCTCTTCTTTATGAACCGATAAATTCTTCGACTTCGTTTTTAATCAGGGTGACATGCGGCCCGTAAACCACCTGAACGCCTTCGCCACGGACAAATGCGCCACGACTACCAAGCTGTTTAAAGGCGTCCAACACGACGTATTGCGGATTTTTGACCGTGATGCGAAGGCGAGTGGCGCAGCAGTCCACATCAACAATATTGTCCTTGCCACCCAGTGCCTGCACGATCCCGGCCGCACGTTCATTACCGGTGGCGGTTGCGACTGGCGTTTCATCCTCTACATCGACTTCACGGCCTGGCGTTTTAAGCTGACGCCATTTGATAAGGAATCGGAACGAGAAGTAATACAGACAGAACATCACGGCACCGAGCGGAAGCATCAGCAACCAGTTGGTTTTGGCATTGCCCTGCAGGACGCCAAAAAGCAGGAAGTCGATAAGCCCTCCTGAAAATGTCTGTCCGACGGTGATTTGCAGGATGTGTGTAAACATAAACGCCACCCCGGTCAGCACAACATGCACGCCATACAACAGTGGCGCGCAGAACATAAACGCAAATTCCAGCGGCTCAGTGATTCCGGTGACAAACGCAGTCAACGCAGCAGATAACATTAGACTGGCCACTTTTTTCTTGTTTTCCGGACGAGCGGAATGGTAGATAGCCAATGCCGCCCCAGGCAGGCCAAACATGAAATCGGCGAAGCGTCCTGCCATGAAACGGGACACACCGATGTAGTACTGGGTTACAGAGGGATCGGCCAACTGAGCAAAGAAGATTTTCTGCGTTCCCTGCACCAGATGTCCGTTCACCATCTGCTCACCACCCACACTGGTCAGCCAGAAAGGCAGATAGAACAGGTGATGAAGACCAAGAGGAATGAGGCATTTGAGGATCATGCCGTAGAACAGAGTGCCGACATAGCCCGTCTTCTCCACTAGCCCCCCCAGATGAGTAATACCTGTCTGGATAGGGGGCCAGACCCAGAACAGAGCCACACCGAGGAAAATAGCGAAGAAGGCACTGACGATAGGCACAAAGCGGGACCCGCTGAAAAAAGCCAACAAACTGGGTAGTTCGGTCTTCCCGAACCGCTTCTGAACCCAGAAGGCCAGAAGACCACTCATTATCCCGCCCATGACCCCGGTTTGCAGCGTGGTGATCCCCATCACGCTCGCCTGGCCCACAGCGGTCAGGTTGTCCGTAGCCAGTGTTCCGGATAGCACCAGCGAAGCGTTAATGGCCTTATTCATGACGATAAAGCAAAGCACCGATGCAAGACCGGCAGTTCCTTTGTCGCTGCGGGCCATACCGACAGCGATACCTACAGCAAAAAGCAGAGAGAGGTTATCGAAAACCACGCTGCCACATAGCTTCATGACGGTAAAAACCGCCTGAATGACCTCACTATTGAGGGCTGGATACGTTGATATGGTAACCGGATTGGTGAAAACGCCGCCAAATCCCAGAAGCAGGCCTGCAGCAGGCAGGACGGCAATCGGCAACATAAACGATTTACCCAGGTTTTGTGCTCCGGCAAATAGTTTGCTCATAAAGACCCCTGATATTGGTACTATGAAGTTTATATTTCATGTTATATTGACATCAATGAAAACTATGTTTCGATCCTTTTCGATCAAAGTCAAAATAAATGACCAAAAAAAGTGAGCTATATCACTAAACTTCATGTGTGATTTATTCAGGAGTGACCATGAACAAACCCTTCCATCTGATGGCTAAACCCGTCAGCTATCAGTGTAATATTGCCTGCGATTACTGCTTTTATCTGGAAAAGGAACAGGGCACACTGAAACCCCGCAAAGCCGCCCGTCACATGGACGATGCAACCCTTGAAAGCTATGTCCGGCAGTACATTGAGGCGAACCCTGGCCCGGAAGTGGAATTCACCTGGCAAGGAGGCGAGCCAACACTTGCCGGCATTGCGTTCTATGAAAAAGCGCTGCAACTGCAGAAGAAATATGCTGGTCATAAGCGGATCAGTAACAGCATCCAGACCAACGGCGTATTGATTAACGAGTCATGGGCAGAATTCCTGGGGCAAAACCGCTTTCTGGTGGGTATTTCCATCGATGGTCCTGCCTGGCTGCATGACCGCTACCGGAAAACCCGCAACCAGCAGTCTGTTTTCGACAAGGTGCTGCAAGCTATGGATTTGCTGAAAAAACATCATGTTGAGGTGAATGTTCTGGCCGTCGTCAACAATATTACCGCTGAACATCCGCAGGAGATTTACGAATATCTAACCCGGGAACTGAAGGCAGAATTTATTCAATTTATCCCGGCGGTTGAGCAGCGTCCCGCTAACGAAAAGTATGGTGAATTACTTTACCCTCAGGCGCTTGCAGGCTCAGTAACGGAGTGGTCGGTGTCAGGAGAGCAATGGGGACAATTCATGAAAGGCGTATTTGATGTTTGGGTTCGTAAGGATGTGGGACGAGTGTATGTGCAGATGTTTGACAGTGCGCTGGCAGCATGGCTTGGCGAAAAACCGTCCTTGTGTGTCATGCAGTCTTCATGCGGTTTTGGTCTGGTCGTGGAGCAAAACGGCGATGTCTACAGCTGCGACCATTATGTTTACCCTGAACATCGACTGGGAAATCTGCGACGCGATAGCCTGGCGAAAATGGCTGGCAGTAAGCAACAGAAAAAGTTTGGTATGGCAAAAACGGAACTCACCAAGGAATGCATGCAGTGTGATTGGCGCTTTGCCTGCCATGGTGGCTGTCCAAAACATCGCATCCATAAACATGGCGCCCGCTGGCATAACCATTTGTGCGCCGGCTACAAGTTGATATTCAGCCATATGGATCCTTACATGCGTTGCATGGCAGAACAGATACAGAAACAGCAACCACCGGCAAACGTTATGTCAATGGCTGCGGATATTGCAGCGCGGCATTCTTAATTATGTAAAAAGACTCTACCCGGATACAGCCTGACCGTCGTTTCAAAATCACCTGAGTTATACGACAAGGTTTTTGGTCACAGTCAGGTCATTCATCACTAGCAATAAAGCGGAGGCATTACCCATTCGATAATGCCTTGCACATAGTGCATTTATCTGGATTTCCTTTTCGATGTAAACAATTTCCCCACCAAAAACTCCAGCATCATAGCCAAATGCCAGCCCCCCCAACCGATGAAATAATTACCGACATGGCTGGTTAATATGCTTACATATTCCAGAATATCTTACGTTTATATGTCATTGTGCGATGCCGATATTTACCATGATGTTATCTCGCGAAATATAACTTTACGTTAACTCTGGAATGGCGACCGCACCAAGGGCACCAGCGACATCTCCTAACTCAGAAGGGACAATCAACGTATTGATCGCATATCCATCCGAACGCTTGAGCGCTTCTTCCATGCCCGACTTAAATAGAGGGTAATAGTGTGCAGCACTACCACTCAAAATTGTTAAATCAGGACCGTAAAGAGTAAGCAGCGTTACAAGTCCACGTCCAAGGTGGTTTCCGTAACGATGAAATACGTTGGCGACATCTTCTCTTTCCAGCGCAACTGTCTTGTAGAAATTAACGTTATGCTTTTCAAAGGGTGTGTTGGGTAATAACGCTTCCAGATTCTGCTGTAACCATGTTCTGGAGGCCAGAGATTCCCAGCATCCTTTCAGACCGCAATAGCATGTCACAGGATCTCCAGAAATCGGAATATGCCCTGCTTCCGGATGCTGACCGTCGCGTGTTCTGAAGGGTTTACCATTTTCAAGAAGCGCCACGCCTACGCCCGTACCCAACGTTACCATCAGTAGGCGTTTAGTATTTTTTCCCGCGCCAAAGTAATATTCACCGAGAACTGCTGCTACAGCGTCGTTGTCGATCCCGACTTTTACATTGAGCTTTTGGCTTAATTCACTAACCACCGGAAAAAATGAGAAGCACTCAAGGGTATCTTTATTACGAATTATCCCGAGGTTAGTATCAACCGGACCACTGGCTCCAATCCCCACGCTCTCTAATTTCATCCCCTCCGGGATCAGCGAGAGAACATGTGCCGCTAATGCGTCTGAACGCATTGACTTTTCGATAGCAGCGAACTCAGCTGTGGCAATAGATTTCGAATTCAGGGTTCCATCTTCACCCTGAATGATAATCCGAGTGCCTGTACCGCCAATGTCTATCCCTGCTTTGACCAAATTCGTCATACTGCCACCGTAATCTTCTGGCCATAAAGGAACTGACCGGCGACGAAACCGTTATTACGTGCGAGGGCAACGGTCAGATGCTCGATATAGATAAATCCGCAGAGAAGCTGGCTGAGCTCATCCTCTGCAGGCACGGGAAGAAGTGCTGAGTTAGCGTAAGCTTTGACACCGATAGTCACAACATCGGTGCCATTCGCCTGCAGCTCAACAGCCAGTTTTTCCAGTGTTTTGTCACCAGGTTTGCCCAGCAATACCGCCAGCATTCCATCACCAGAGGTCTCCATAGGACCGTGACGGAATTCACCGCCAATGAACCCTTCAGAGCTGACTTTTGATGCTTCTTTGGTGATCAGGGAACCGGTGAGCGCGCTGGAACCAAAGGCGCCAGTGGCAATATAAGCAATACGTGGGCGCGCGGAAGTAAATAATCTATCTGCATACGGGTTTACAATGTCTTTCTGCTGAACCAGCTCTTTGATGTTGTTCAATGTGTGAGTGACAGATACCAGTACATTTTCTTCCGGTTCGCCCAGCAATACTGCCAGAGTGCGGTAACAGGCGATCAACGTGTTCAGATAACTCTTGGAGCTGACCGTCGCTTCATCACCACTTTTCAGCGTGATCAGAATATGGGCACTTTTACCCAGAACGCTGTTCTCATCGTTCGTTAAGCCAATAATGGTCTTAGGACGGTGTCCCTGATTGAGGAGTGCTACAATTTCACCGCTCATGCCTGACTGGGAGGTGGCCCACAGGAGAGTATTCTCAGTGATCAGCTCAGGCATATCGAGTAAACGACCCGCATCGACGCGCCATACCGGGTAGCCTTGCGCTACCAGTGCACGCTCAACAGGAATCATCGCATAATCAGATGACCCCATGCCGGTCAACACGATACGGTCGTACTCTTCCAACTTCAGTGTGAAAAGACGCTCTGGAAGCGGGTTGTTAAGCTGCGCCATAATTGATTCTGGCTGCATTGCTATATCGATTTCATACGGATTAGACATAACCACCTCAGATTTAATATGAATGACACAGACAACTTACATGCACGATATCGTGCATGTCAATGCACGATATAATTCATGTGACGCCGGTTGCATTTTTAACACATAGATAAATAAGCTAATGATTCTTATGAAGTTGGCGGGGTTTTTCCCAGGTTTCATGATAAAATCGACTGCAATTAAATGTGTAGGGGGAAGGAAATGCTGACGAAAACAAGGCGGGAAACGATTCTTTCAATGCTTGTTTCAACAGGTTACCTCAACGCGAATCAACTCGCTGAGCAATTCAATGTTGATAGCTCCACAGTAAGAAGGGATCTCATCGCGCTGGAAAAAGCAGGAAAAATCATCCGGACTCACGGTGGTGTATTGCCGGTTCTTTCTACTGAAGGGCAAGATACCCCCTATAATATTCGTAAATCCCGGCATCATGAGCAGAAGATTGCGATTGGTAAATATGCGGCTTCACTTGTCGCTGATGGCGACTCAGTGATACTGGATAATGGTTCTACTGTTTATGAACTGGCTGTTGCTCTCGCATTAAAAAAAGATCTCACTGTCATTACTAATGATCTGAATATAGCCATGTTACTTTGCCAGTATCCTGCCATAAACCTTATTGTCACCGGGGGCTCCATTGTGGGCAGTTCCTACACGCTAGTCGGTCCTGATACAACGCGTAAATTTGGCGAAGTCTTTGCTGACTGGGCATTTATGGGTGCGGAAGGGGTGCACGCGGAGGCAGGTATTACTAACGTAAACGCCATAGAAATACCGACTAAGAAAGCAATTTTAAACGCGGCAAGGAAAAAAGTTGTTCTGGCAGATTCATCTAAAATTGGCTATAGAGCTCTGTCGCATGTATGTGGGCTTGAAAGTGTCGATATGATAATTACGGATAAAAAGAAAACTGAAAAATACCCTGATCAGTTTAACGATAAAATCGTAATAGTAGGCTGATATCTTCTCAGTAATCAGTTTTACTATTTTTCGGATCACTCTTCACGCGATGAATAACCTCTGCAAGGGTTACCATTTTCAGGATATCTCCCCAGACCCTATGAGTGATCTGGGGAGGGAATCCTATTTGACGGGTGCTTAATCAGTTCTGATGAATCATTGCGGATGCGATCTTCTCCGCTACCATGATGATTGGCGCATTAATATTCGCGGTTGGTATTTGAGGCAAAATTGAGCCGTCGACAATACGTAATCCGGAAAGCTGATGAACCCGCCCCTGACTGTCCGTTACCGCCATTGCATCCGTCCCCATTCTACATGTACTGGTTGGATGGTGTTCGGTGTTGGCCACAATTCGGAGCCATTTTTCCAGTTCTGCATCCGTTGCATCAACATTTGGCGTATCGACCGCTTTCCCGCGGTAGCGGGACCATGCAGGCTGGTGAGCCATTTCCAGCGTCTTACGGATGCCATCAATCATTTCGCGGACATCGCGTCTGTCGCTGAGATAATTAAAACGAATTGCAGGTTTATCTTTCGGATTCGCCGTATTAAGCGTGATGCTGCCTCTACTATACGGTCGCATCTGGCTGACAAAATACTGAAAACCGTCGGCAATATTCACTTTTCCTGACTGGAAGTCTGCAAGGAATGGCAAAAACTCATGCTGCATATTGATGTAATCAACATCACTGCTGCTTGCGAAAAATGCCCCTACTTCAAAGAAGTTTGTGGCTCCCAGGCCAGTTTTGAACAGAGTCCATTCCGCACCTAACTTTAACCTGCCCAGTGTATTCAGTTGTTTAACGATGGAAACACCAGAAGGCGACTGAAAACGCAATGGCGCTACGACATGGTCCTGAAGATCAGAGCCAACCCCCGGCAGGTGGGCTACAGGAGCAATTCCAAAAGTTTTAAACGCATCGGTATTGCCGATCCCCGACAGCATGAGAATGTGCGGCGTGCCTATAGTTCCAGCGCACAGAATGACTTCTCGCCCTGCATGAAGAGTCTTGCGCTCACCGTTCTGCACCAATGTCACACCCGTGGCAGCCGTTCCGGCGACATTTACCTTTTCGACCAGACACCCCACCATGACCGTGAGGTTCTCCCTTTCTGCAGCAGGCTTGAGATAAGCTAAGCTGGTGCTGCAACGAATGCCGTTTCGGATAGTTGCCTGCGTTACGTGAACACCCGCCTGATCACCACTGTTGTAGTCACCCGCATTTGGCAGTCCGTGCTGCTGACCAGCCTCAAGAAAAGTCTGGTAAAGAGGATGTTCTGCCTTACTACGCGTCACGGTTATCGGGCCTGATCCGCCTCGCTGCGGATCTTTACCCCCTTCAAAACTTTCCATTTTTTTAAAAAAGGGCAAACAGTCTTCAAAATCCCAACCTTGAATTCCAAACTTTTTCCAACTGTCATAATCTTTTTTATGACCACGGACATGTACCATGCCATTTATAGACGAACTGCCCCCGAGGCAACGCCCCCTGGCCTGCCCGACTCTGCGACCGCCAAGTTCTGGCTCCGGCTCACTTTCAAATTTCCAGTTGTACACATCACTTTCAATCGGAAAAGTCAGTGCCGCAGGCATTTTAATAAAAATACTGTTGTCACGAGGACCTGCCTCAATCAGGCACACGTTAACATTTTTATTTTCGCTCAAGCGGTTAGCCATAACGCAACCTGCTGATCCCGCACCAACAATAATATAATCGTACATTTGTTTCTGCTTAGACATAAGATTACCTAATGAATTACTTTGATATCAGAGGCTTCGTCATATCCTGAGAAGATTCTGAAACGTCATTTTCAACAACATATTGAGAAAGTACTTCCCAACGACGGTTTTCGCTACGTTTCAATTTGAACAATCTCCACAGCCCAACAAAAAGAATGACGGCGAAGGCTATTGGTGCATATCCGACAGGCGGCGCTGGTAGTGGCCAGAGAGAATAATAAAGCACGCAGATTAAAGCAATGCTTGAAATTATAGGGAACACTATATGGGTAATAATATTGAGTTCATTTCTTTTCACCTGAGTGAAGAAGCGAATAATACCAATATTACCCATGATATACACAAACACATAGATGATGGTCGCCAGAGTGCCAAGCATAAATAGCACTACATCCGGTGCGATGAGAGTCCCAAATACAAGACAGACAATCAGGCTTAAGCAGGTCTGCGTAATGATAGCGACGTGAGGCGTATGGTGCTTTGGATGCACTTTGTTCAGCGCTTTAGGCATCGTTTCCGAACGGGCCATCGCGTACCAGTTGCGTGTTGCGTCGACCGTACAGGCGATACATACCGCAATACCGGAGTTAAGCAACGCCAGCAGAACCAGAATCCAGGCGGGTCCCCACAGGCGATGTGCAACAATCAACGCCGGGTTATCAGATGAACCCAGGGTATCCGTATGAGCGATGCCCCAGCCGGTCTGGATCCCCCACGCGCAGAAGACGTAGAAGATCCCCAACAAGATGAGTGAACCAATAATCGCCTGAGGAATGACTTTGCGCGGATTGCGAGCTTCTTCAGCAACCGCTGCAGCCCCCTCCCAGCCTGTAAACGCAAAGATTGACAACACTACAGCCAGGAAGAAACCATGTGGGGTAGGACTCCCCGTCGGGAGAAAACCTTCGAATGACACGCCACCTTCTCCCGGTGATAGTAATCCGCTGAATGCAAGACCAGCAAGAATCAGCATTTCTACAAGAGAAAGTATGGTCAGGATTTTACCCGAGGTTTTAATTCCTTTATACGCAATAGTTCCCACCATAATTAAAATGAAAAAGGAGACTACCTGCCATGGAATATTAATACCGTAATTTTTTGCAAGCTCTGTCTGGATTACAAATCCGGTATATGCTGCCAGACCACCGGGAATCAGGGCAACAATCCATGAATACATCCACCCGACAATAAAACCCGCACTGGGTCCGACAGTTCCGCTGACGTAGGTATAAAATCCACCGGCAGACGGAAAGTGTTTACCAAGTTGTGCCAGCGAAATTGCGACGATCAGACCAATGATAAAGGCAAAAATATAAGCCGAAGGTGCGCTTATTCCAGCCTGTTGGGTATTGAAAGCAATTGTTGTCAAAATGCCAACTGCAGGAGCAATCTGAGCAATACTTTGCATCAGAACAGTTCCCAGCCCTATCGAATTCTTTTGTAAACCAACGTCTTGCCCATGCTGGGGCCGATTACTGGTCATAGTATGCTCCCGTGCCGCGTAGATAGTTACAGTAATGTTAACCATGAGTTTAAATTTTTACTGCACGAATTCGTGCAAGTCAATGCACGAAAACAAGCCATGTGAAATTTACATGATAGAAATGTGAGCCAAGGTGGGTTTTGGGGCATTCGCTGGCACGATCGGTGTGACTGCAAAGATCAGGCGGCTGTTAGTCTGAACGAATCTTTTCTGGCAGGCGTCTGTGATAACCCCGTTAAAAGGCCGCTATTTCACGGGGGTTATCATTCTCTGGATTGTTCGCTGGTACTGCAAATACATGTAGAACGCAATCAACTCTACCAGACATGATTGCGCAGCATGGGCCGCTGTCCCCCGAAACAACTCATCGGCATTTCATCCTGTTCTGAACCTCTCTTTCCCGTTCTGCTCTACACTTTCAACAGATTAATGAAAAAGGCAGATAACGGATGGCAAAATTCCCCGCCAGCTTACTGATCTTGAATGGCAAAAGTGCAGACAACCCGCTTCTGCGCGAAGCCATTGCGCTGTTGCGTAACGAAGGCGTCGCGATCCACGTCCGCGTCACCTGGGAAAAGGACGACGCGCAACGTTATGTCGAAGAGGCCCGCCAGCTAGGCGTTGAGACCGTTATCGCGGGGGGAGGTGACGGCACGATCAATGAAGTTTCTACCGCGCTCATCCAGTGCAAGGGGCCAAACGTCCCTGCCCTCGGGATTTTACCGCTGGGCACCGCCAATGATTTCGCCACCAGCGTGGGAATTCCTGACGCGCTGGACAACGCCCTCAAGCTGGCCATCGCCGGTACAGCAGTTGAAATCGATATGGCGCAGGTCAATGATAAAACCTGTTTTATTAATATGGCGACCGGGGGATTCGGTACACGGATCACTAGCGAAACGCCGGAAAAACTGAAAGCGGCACTGGGCGGCGTGTCGTACCTTATTCATGGGTTGATGCGGATGGATACCCTAAAACCCGACCGTTGCGAAATCCGGGGCGAGAACTTTCAATGGCAAGGCGACGCGCTGGTTATTGGCATTGGAAATGGCCGTCAGGCTGGAGGCGGACAACAGCTCTGCCCGGATGCGCTTATTAATGATGGTCTTTTACAGCTGCGGATCTTCACGGGCGAAGAGCTCCTCCCCGCGTTGTTATCGACGCTGAAGCAACCCGAGGAAAATCCAAACATCATCGACGGCGCTTCATCGTGGTTTGATATTCAGGCACCACACGAAATAACCTTTAACCTGGATGGCGAACCGCTCAGCGGTCAACAGTTTCACATTGAGATCCTGCCCGCCGCATTGCGCTGCCGCTTGCCGCCAGACTGTCCTTTGCTTCGCTGAAGTCATGGAGAACATTCCTCTCCCACAGCGAGAGAGGAATGCGTGACATCAGGCGATGGTCACTTTGCTGTCGAGATAGACATCCTGTACGGCATTGATCAATTTCACACCGTCCGCCATCGATTTCTTAAAGGCTTTGCGCCCCAGAATCAGACCCATACCACCAGCACGTTTGTTGATGACAGCGGTACGTACGGCATCACTGAGATCGGTCTCTCCTCCTGCGGCACCGCCGGAGTTAATCAGCCCCGCACGCCCCATGTAGCAGTTCGCCAGTTGGTAACGCACTAAATCGATGGGGTTATCACTGGTCAGCTTGCTGTAGACACGATCGTCGGTATAGCCGAAGTTAACCGCTTTATAGCCGCCGTTGTTTTCCGCCATTTTCTGTTTGACGATGTCCGCACCAATGGTAGCAGCCAGGTGGTTGGCCTGCCCGGTCAGGTCAGCAGACACATGGTAATCCACGCCGTCTTTCTTGAAGGCTGAATTGCGCAGATACGCCCAGAGCACGGTCACCATTCCCAGTTCATGCGCACGCTCAAAGGCAGCTGAGATCTCTTCAATCTGACGGCGTGACTCTTGCGAACCAAAATAGATGGTTGCGCCGACCGCCACCGCGCCCATATTGAATGCCTGCTCGACACTGGCATACAACGTTTGGTCAAAGGTATTGGGGTAACTCAGCGTCTCGTTGTGGTTGAGTTTCACGAGGAACGGTATGCGGTGCGCGTAGCGTCGAGAAACCGACGCCAGCACGCCGTAAGTGGAGGCCACACAGTTACAACCCGCCTCGATCGCCAGTTCCACAATGTTCTTCGGATCAAAATAAAGTGGATTCGCCGCAAAGGACGCCCCGGCAGAGTGTTCTACCCCCTGATCGACAGGTAAAATAGAAAGATACCCGGTCCCTGCCAGACGCCCGGTGTTATACAGCGTCTGCATGTTACGCAGGACGGCGGGCGGGCGATTATTATCAACCATCACGCGGTCAACGTAGTCATGTCCGGGCAGATAAAGTTGGTCAGAAGGAATGGTCATACAACGATGCTGTAAAAGGCTGTCGGCGTCTTTGCCAAGCAACTGCGCAATATCAGTCATAGCTATGCTCCCGTCATTCCGATTGCGTATCGGAGTGTGTATTGTCCTGACCCGCCTTTTGCGGGCAGCCATAAGCCTGGTATCAGGTGGGCATTTTTTCCAACTTTAACGCACTTTTCAGCGCTATCTGCTGGCACGATTCACGTACGAAAAAGTGTTACAGCGGTCAAAATTAAAGCCCAAAGGTATTTTAAAGGTATTATTAAATGGTAGTGTCTGAGCGTACCTTACCTGTCATGAAGGATTTAAAGATGAAAACTACAGTGAAGCTGTCGTTCATGATGTTTGTTGAATGGTTTATCTGGGGCGCCTGGTTCGTCCCTTTGTGGCTATGGTTGAGTAAAAGCGGTTTTACCGCCGGTGAAATCGGCTGGTCTTACGCCTGTACCGCCATTGCCGCCATACTTTCCCCTATCCTCGTCGGTTCGTTAACTGACCGCTTTTTCTCCGCGCAAAAAGTCTTAGCGGTACTGATGTTTGCAGGCGCCGTGTTGATGTATTTCGCCGCGCAGCAAACCACGTTCTCCGGTTTCTTCCCGCTGCTGTTGGCCTACTCTCTCACCTATATGCCGACCATCGCGTTGACCAACAGTATTGCGTTTGCCAACGTAGGGGACGTTGAAAGCGACTTTCCGCGCATCCGCGTCATGGGGACGATCGGCTGGATAGCCTCCGGTCTGGCCTGCGGATTCTTACCGCAGATGCTGGGTTACAGCGATATCTCGCCGACCAACATTCCGTTGCTTATCACCGCTGCCAGCTCGGCATTGCTGGGCGTCTTTGCCCTCTTTCTGCCGGATACGCCGCCAAAAAGCACCGGCAAGCTGGATCTCAAAGTTATGCTGGGTCTGGATGCGCTAATCCTGCTGCGTGATAAAAACTTTCTGGTCTTCTTCTTCTGTTCATTCCTGTTTGCCATGCCGCTGGCGTTTTACTACATCTTCGCCAATGGCTATCTGACGGAAGTGGGCATGCAAAATGCGACCGGCTGGATGACGCTTGGGCAGTTCTCTGAAATCTTCTTTATGCTGGCGTTGCCTTTCTTTACCAAACGTTTTGGTATTAAAAAGGTTCTATTGCTTGGTCTTATCACCGCCGCCATTCGCTATGGATTCTTTATTTACGGCGGCGCAGAGGAATACTTCACTTACGCCCTGCTGTTCCTCGGCATTCTGCTTCATGGCGTGAGTTACGATTTCTACTACGTGACAGCCTACATTTATGTCGACAAAAAGGCGCCAGTTCATATGCGTACGGCGGCTCAGGGCCTGATTACGCTCTGCTGCCAGGGGTTTGGCAGCCTGCTGGGCTACCGCCTCGGCGGCATGATGATGGAAAAAATGTTTGCGTATAAAGAGCCTGTAAACGGCCTCACCTTCAACTGGGCGGGCATGTGGACATTTGGCGCGGTGATGATCGCGGTGATTGCTGTCCTGTTTATGATTTTCTTTCGCGAATCCGATAAGGAAATCACCACCATTAACGTGGACGATCGCGATATTGCACTGACACAAGGGGAAGTAAAATGAAAGCTGAACGTATTCTCGGCGCTCTTTACGGGCAAGCATTAGGGGATGCGATGGGAATGCCGTCGGAGCTGTGGCCAAGAACGCGCGTGAAAGCACATTTTGGCTGGATTGACCGCTTCCTGGCGGGTCCAAAGGAGAACAACGCCGCCTGTTATTTTGCCAGGGCGGAGTTTACTGACGATACGTCCATGGCGCTGTGTCTGGCGGATGCCTTGCTCGAATGCGACGGGAAAATTAATCCTGACGTGATCGGACAAAACATTCTGGCGTGGGCGGAACGCTTCGATGCTTTCAACAAAAACGTACTTGGCCCAACGTCCAAAATTGCGCTTAACGCCATCCGTAACGGTAAACCTGTGGCTGAGCTTGAGAACAACGGCGTCACTAACGGTGCTGCGATGCGCGTCTCACCGTTAGGCTGCCTGTTACCGACCCATTCTCTGAATACCTTTATTGATGAGGTAGCGTTGGCCTCCAGTCCAACGCATAAGTCCGATCTCGCGGTGGCAGGCGCCGTGGTGGTCGCGTGGGCGATTTCTCGCGCCATTGATGGCGAGTCCTGGGAGGGAATTGTCGACTCACTGCCTGCCATCGCCCATCACGCACAGCAAAAACGCATCACCACCTTTAGCGCTTCGCTCTCGGCCCGTCTGGAACTGGCGTTGAAGATCGTTCGTGAGGCCAACGGCGTTGAATCCGCCAGCGAACAGCTTTACCAGGTCGTCGGCGCGGGCACCAGCACCATTGAATCCGTGCCCTGCGCCATCGCGATGGTGGAGCTGGCGCAGACCGACCCGAATCGTTGCGCGATCCTTTGCGCCAACCTCGGCGGCGATACCGACACCATTGGCGCGATGGCGACCGCCATTTGCGGCGCATTAAACGGTATTGGGGCTATCTCCCCGGACCTGAAACAAGAACTGGATGCAGTTAATCAGCTGGATTTTGCTCGCTACGCCACCGAACTGGTGCGTTTGCGTCAAATGCGGGAGGTAGCATGAATGCTGCGCACCTGCGAGATCTGTTGCCGACCCTGACCACCCGTCGCCCTGTCACCGTGGTTGGCGCGGCGGTGATTGACGTGATTGCCGATGCCTGGGCTCTGCCCTGGCGCGGCTGCGACATTGAGTTAAAACAACAGGGTGTGCATGTTGGCGGCTGCGCGCTGAATATCGCCGTGGCCTTAAAACGTCTGGGGATTGAAGCCAGCAATGCCCTACCGCTGGGCCAGGGCGTATGGGCGGATATTATCCGTAACCGAATGGCAAAAGAGGGTTTACAGAGTCTGATCGACAACGCCGAAGGTGATAACGGCTGGTGTCTGGCCCTGGTGGAGCCTGATGGCGAACGCACCTTTATGTCATTCAGCGGCGTAGAAAACCAGTGGAATAGCGACTGGCTGGCGCAGTTGTCCGTCCCCCGCCAGAGTTTGCTCTATCTCTCCGGCTATCAGCTCGCCGCCCCTTGCGGTGAACGGCTGGTGTGCTGGCTGGAAGGTCTGGACGACGTGACGCCTTTTATCGATTTCGGCCCACGTATCGGCGATATTCCAGAGGCATTAATGTCACGGATTATGGCACTGCGTCCTCTGGTGTCTCTCAACCGCCAGGAGGCGGAAATCGCCGCCGAACGCTTTGAACTCAGTACCGAAATGACCGCCTTTGGCGCAGCCTGGCTGGCGCGATTTTCCGCGCCGGTGGTCGTGCGCCACGATAAAGACGGCGCATGGTTCTTCAGTCAGCACGCTGCGGGCTGCGTCCCGGCGTTTCCGGTCGAGGTCGTAGACACAATCGGCGCGGGAGACAGCCATGCCGGAGGCGTGCTGGCCGGACTGTCATCCGGCTGGTCACTGGCAGATGCCGTACTGCTCGGCAACGCAGTGGCATCCTGGGTGGTTGGGCATCGCGGGGGGGATTGCGCGCCGCTGCGCGAAGAACTACTCCTCGCACACAAAAACGTATAGATCGCTGCGACAGTAGCTGATGCTGTACTCAATGGGCCGCTGTTGTTGATCAAGCGCCACCTGCTTTATCACCAGCACCGGCACTTTGCTGTCCATCTGAATATGTGACTGAAACTCGGCATCCGGCATACGAGCACTCACGCGAGAACGCGTACGCTGGGGAAAAATGTGCTGGCTGCGAAAATAGTCATACAGTGAGACGCCAATGGCATCCACGTCATGAATAAGATGCACCGGCACCCATGATTCTTCGATGGAAACCGCGTCCTCATCCACATAGCGAATGCGTTTTAGCAGGAAGACCTCACTTCCGGTCGCGATCGCCAGTTGTTGCGCCACCTCGTCCGGGCAGGTAACTACGCGTTTATTGACCCACAGCGTATCGGGCTTTTTACCGCGTAGGACCACCTGCTGAGAAAAACCACGTGCCTCTTTCAGGGAATACTCAAAAATATTGTTGATTTGCGTCCCATATCCGCGCGCACGGGTCACCACCCCTTCTTCTTCCAGCGATTGCATCGCTTTACGAACCGTAATTCGCGAAACGCCAGTCAACTGGCTAAGATCACGCTCACCAGGCAAAATATTGCCATGTTCAAGAATACCGCTGCGCACAGCATTCTTGACCGTTTCTGCAAACTTCATGTAAAGCGGCGTATTATCCGCCGCTGAAATTCGTTCGTTCAGTTGCGCAATCAGCCGGGTATGCGATTGTTCCATTTATCTTTTTCCTGGCAGACGAGTCTGTTGCCAGTATACTACCATTACCACCATGCGTGGAAATGATGTACCGGCCCAATCCCCTCGCCCACTTCCAGCGTATCTGCCTGAGCCAGCGCCGCAGAAAGCCAGATTTTTGCCTCCTGCACCGTTTCGGCCCAATTTTGGTGGCGAGGACGAAGCGCCGCCAGCGCCGCCGACAGCGTACAGCCCGTGCCATGGGTGTTTTTGGTGTTCACTCTGGGAGCAGTAAAACGCATCTCCCCTTCGCGCGTAAACAGCCAGTCCGGGCTTTGCGCATCATCCAGATGTCCCCCTTTCATGAGCACAGCGCCGCAGCCCATCGCCAGCAGCGCGCGACCCTGCTCCCGCATTTCCCGCTCGCTTCGCGCATGCTCAGCGTTCAGCAGCGCTGCGGCTTCAGGTAAATTTGGCGTAATAATGGATACCTGCGGCAACAAGCGGGTTCGCAGCGTCTCGATGGCGGAAGGCGAAAGCAGCGGATCGCCGCTTTTTGCCAGCATGACGGTATCCAGCACCACATTTTTCACCTGATGGCGCTGTAAACGTTCGGCCACCGCCTCTACGATATCGGTTTCCGCCAGCATACCGATCTTGGTGGTATCAATTCGCACATCGTTGAACACAGAATCAAGCTGCGCCGCGACAAAATCAGGTTCGATTCGGTAGACCGACTGAACGCCGCGCGTATTTTGCGCGACTAACGCGGTAATGACTGAGCAACCATACGCACCGAGTGCCGAGAATGTTTTCAGATCGGCCTGAATTCCCGCACCGCCGCTGGGATCCGTGCCAGCAATGGTTAAAGCATTTATCCGTTTCATGCATATTCCTCCGCGTTCAGGTTATAGAGAGCATCAAGAAAAGCGGGAATAAAACTGCCAGGTCCCTGACTGCGGGCGGTTGCCAATTGTCCGGCTTGCTTCATCCAGCTACAGGCGGAGGCGACATTGTCCAGCGTATTCCCCGGCAACGCACAGCAGGCGGCAACCACCGCGGATAAAGCACACCCCGTTCCCACGACACGCGTCATCAATGGTGAGCCACCGGTGACACTGACTGCACGTTGACCATCGGTCACATAATCCACCTCTCCCGTCACCACCACGACACTTCCGCACTGACGCGCCAGGGCTCGCGCTGCGGGTAACGCCGAGGTTGCTGTATCGGTCGTGTCCACTCCGCGCCCGCCCGCAGACATTCCGGCAAGCGCAAGAATTTCAGATGCATTACCGCGAATAGCGGCAGGTTGCAGCGCCAACAGATTCAGGCAAAAGCGACGACGGAAATCGAGCCCGCCCACGGCGACAGGGTCAAGCGTCCAGGGGGTATTGGCAATGCGCGCCTGCTCCACCGCCGTGCGCATGGCTTCAGCGCGCGCCTGTGTCAGTGTTCCGACATTAATCAGTAGCGCACTCGCGATAGCGGCAAACTGGCCCGCTTCTTCAGGTTCAATCACCATGGCAGGCGAAGCGCCTAACGCCAGCAATGTGTTCGCCGTAAACGTTTGTACGACGTCATTCGTCATACAGTGCGTGAGGGGAGAAAGTGTTCGAAATTGGTGCAAGGTGTGAGCCGCCAGAGCGCGGCTGTGCAGGTCAGGCTGCATGTTCAGCTCCTGCCCGCGTGAAGAAGATGAGACACGAGCAGTGTCAGACTTCCCTACGCTGGCATTATCCAGATCAGGTGGTACGGGTATTTCTCAGCCTTCACAAAGAAGGGCACCCCGAGTCGTTGAGTAGTACAAATCTCTTTAATATTAACAGAGTAAGGAAAGCAGTACGCGATTGCAAGCCCTTGCTCACAGCCTGACATCCTCGCTACGCCATTAGCAGCCGGAGGGTGAAAGTCGTAAATTACGCCAGCAAATATCACGCCCATTTCACCGTAAATATCTCATCCGGTAAACGCCTTCAGGCATTCGCTAAACGGTAAAGATGACGTTATTGAGCATGGTATCTGTGATTAATGTTATGTATATTTTTCACATATCAATATCACTTGTTCTACTTTAAACAACCTAATAAAACCACTCTATCTAAAATATTAACACCATGCATAACCAATAAACCCAAAATGTTGTAGGAAAAATAAAGCAGCAAAAGGAAATAATAACCTACATTACATAATCTCATTCTTAGATTAAATATAATTCACTCCCTCCACTCTTTATTCTCTTATCTTCTATTGATCTGGGTAACAGCAGATTTTTACACCTCACACCTTTAGCTATTCGTGCCATACGTGATCTGCGTCAAAGTTTAACCTATCACGTTGCTGGATAGTTTATTCGCGTTACTAAAAAAGGAAATTAGTCACCACTCGGTAAGATATTGTCTGGAAGAGACAAAGATCGTCTCAACGCTTAAAAATAAGAGTAATAACACTTATGTTAATTTCTTGTAGGAACGTTTAAATGAAATTTGTTAAATCTGCGGTTTCTGTTGTTGTTTTTAGCGCCATTGCCATTTCTTCTGCTCATGCTGCCAGCGTTGGTTATATCGGTACGATAGATGGTACAAATACCTTTATCGCTGTTAAAGGGGTTGATGAGTCTGTTAAAACATACGACCTGGATCAGATTCAAAATAATACCAATCGCATTACGTCTGTCGATGCTGATTTAAATAGCACGAAAGATGCAGTCATTGTCGTAAACCAGAAAGTGGACGATGTTCAAACACAAGCCGATTTACACACGGGTCAAATTGCCTCTAATAATCATCAAATCGGTATTTTATTTAACACCAAAGCGGATCAGAGCACTGCTGATAGTGAAACGGCTAACCGTGTGAGTGGGGATAAGAATTTGCAAACGCAAATCACCACCAACAAATCCGACCAGCAGCAAGTGAATCATGCGTTGTTGAATCAAAATATTCATGAAGATACACGCATCAAAGCACTTGAAGACGCCCCTAAACCAAAAGATGGCAAAGATGGACGTGATGGTGTCACCACCACGGTGACGAAAGTCGATAGCGCGACGCAATCGAAAGTCGCCGGTAATAGCCAGGCGATTGCCGCTACCGCTAAGCAATCGGCAAATGTCGCGCAAGACCTTCAGGATGCGAAGCAGTTTTTCACTCAACAGCAAGCCAGCAGCAATGCGCAGTTCAATTCGTTAAAAGATGAAGTCGACAGTAACAAAAAAGAGGCTCGCAGCGGCGCTGCTTCAGCAATTGCGATTGCTTCAATGCCACAGGTTCAGGCAAGCCAGGCCATGATGGTTTCTGCGGGTGTGGGTTCTTTTAAAAATGAGCAAGCGTTAAGTGTTGGTGCATCGTTCCACGCAGGCAGTAACACCATTATCAAAGCAGGAATTAGCGATTCAACCAATAATGATTTTGCGATGGGCGCGGGTGTAGGCATCGGTTTCTAATAATAACAATCCCCCTTATAAAACAGGGGATGATATGAAGGCATATTTCAAATAGATAAAGGTATATGATGAAAGGTATTCTTATTCTGGCCACCGTGTGCTCTATTCTGAGTGGCTGCTCTACCTCCGCTTCTCGTATGGCGGCATGTGAGTCGCAAGGCGTCAGTCGTGATGCTTGCTATATTGCAGATCAAAACCGTCAATCGGCGATTAACGCCGCAGCGGAGAAACAAGCGTTAGAAAACGCCAACGCGCTGTACAGCAATAAAACTGACCAGACTCACCACCATCGCAAAAGCGCCAACAGCGAGGGTTATTAATGAAAACGCTGATTGTATCTATAGTTCTGGCTACCCTGGCCACCTCTCCGGCTTTTGCTATCAGTCATTCTTATCGTGATAAGCTGGCGAAATCTGGCTGTACGCAAGTCGAGGATGCGGCCGGTACTTGTGGTAATCACCAGGCTGTTTCTGATAGCCAAACAATCATCAAGCACTATGACGGCTTAAAAATCATCTGGAAAATTAACGAGAGCGTCACGGTCGATGGTAAACCGGCGGCGGTGATTGAATCCGGTGGATACGGTGCCACATGGCAACAAGGGATCTATAAAATCATCACTTATAAAAACCATAAAATTGCCGTAATGAAGAATGACCAATTTGCTGGATATGCAAAGTAAGTAATATCAGGCTTAAGGACAAACCACCATAAAACACTTTATTGAATGCTTTTTTAATACATATCGACCTCTGCTACTCTTTGCATAATAAAATAATATCTATTTTTGGTAAGGTTAGTGAAATGATACAGCCCATTTACATTAATGCGCTCGTGAATTCTGTTTCTGAGCGTAATAGAAAAATTAAATTCGAACCTAATAGCCTGGATCTTTTTAACGTCTCTGAATTGTTCCGAGTCTTCAATCAGGCTAAAGTAGAGATCAACGGCGATAATATAAAAGCACTCGAACTGGCTACAAATCTGATGCTTGATAACTTTGAACAAAGTGAAAACTTTGTCGCTATCAATAATGATTACTGGTGCAATAAGATATACTTCAACTTATTCCTGAAAGCGTGTAGCCCACTCTATGCCGACGGGGTGAATGAAATTGAACACAATGGCGCGACTACATACCGCGACATTGCGATTGCGTTAAGCAAACAATACTCCGTCTATTGCCCTTGTGGTAATGATCGTGAAGCCTATGTAGCATACTGTATTTTTTGTTTATCCGAGATATTCAAAAAACTTGATAGCATTTATGATTTTGTTATTGCCCATCTTTTGCATTTTGATAAATTATCGGATTCAGCTAACCTTACCCCAGAAATGAGCAGTCAATTTGTTGATAAATGTTGGCAAATTTCATTTCAATCCATTAGTAGCATGTTGGAGGAACAAAATAAAACTGATCCTTCATATCACGATGTTGACAGTTTTTACATTCGTTATCGTAATGTTATTGGCGTTATAAAAGAAGGGACTGAGCATCTGGCGGAGAGTTTACAACCTCAACGGCCTCAACCACCTGAAAAACCGGCTAAATATGGTTTCCTGAATCATTTATTTAGAGGGAAATGATCAACATGAGGCGTTTGATTGTCGCCTGTTTAATGACAGCATATATCAACGTGCTTGCCGCACCTGCTGCTTTTACTGTTGTGTATAAATGCAAAGATACGGGAGCTAAGTTAGTCGTTAATTCTGGATGGGGTGAAAGTCGTGCCTTAGCGACTAACAGTGCTGGAAGCTATGAAATCAACGGCAAGATCGCTACTACTTCCGCTACGGGTTTAGGCGGGTATATAGAAATAGCCAGAAGCGCCGATAATAAAACCTTCTATGAAGTTATTACTGATGAAGATGGGAAACATTCCATCAGTGCGGGTAACTATCCCTCCTCCACAATCTGGGGCAATGATTGCCCTATCATAGCAACCTTAGATCATACTAAAGGCGAGTAATGAAACGTTTAATTCTGGCGGTTCTTGTGGCATCTTCTTTTGCGGTTAATGCTGCAGACAACGCGGTATTGAAGGTGATTGCTGATGCAGCAAAAACCCCTCTTTGGAATTCATGGGTAGAATATAAAGAAGAATTTTCAAAATCTTCATGGGTTTTTAACATAAATCCAGACTACAAATACAACTCACCACAAGTAAAAGAGTATAAACTTAGTCAGGTGTATAAAGATTTTAAAAGCAATGAAATAAAAGCCAAAAAACTTTATGGCGAACACCCCTTTTTTGTTCCAGTCACTATTAAAGAAATTGGTTATGATGCGTTTAAAGAGACTCGCGTTAGCGCATCTGTCAGTGATTTTGATAACGTTTTCTTTAAAGGTATTCCAGAAGATAAGTTAATGAATCTTGAAGCAGGACAGAAAATTGGGCTTATTTGTCAGGGAGGCGATTTTATCGCGATAATACCCGTGATAAAAAACTGCCAACTTTCACAAGATTATATAAAATCCATCCCCTCTAATGTTCCTGCTAACATCACGGTTGATAATGTAGGTGCTAATCTGCAAACCACCGATCTTTTGTTTACGTATATTGCTATGCGCACTGCGTATGGCGCTGAAAAATTTGACAAAATGGACGCAGGGAATATTGACAAAGTATGGTCCGAGATTGCATTGAGGCCAAAAAGCAAAATATCCAGAGCTATGGCAGAAGCAGGTAAACATCTAAATTTAAGTCTTTCACAGGCGCAAAAAGAAGCCATCACTGAACAACTAAAAGCTAACGATCCAGAAGGTTATGCAAATATTAATAAGCAACACTAACAAAAAAGCACTCATACGAGATGTCACTGGGGACACTATTGACGCACTATCCTGTGCCAGTAGTCCATGTATGTTCTGGCCCTGACTGTGCGAAACTCTGCCTGCATCATGCAATGCTCATTGACCTGGATGATTCTTAAAACCTCTGTTCGCAAAAGGTACTACGGCTTAACGATACCGCTTGCCCGTACTTTCGTTTACACTTTTTACGAAATAATGGGTGTGATAACAAAAAAGTGCTTGTCACACCTACCACGCAGTGGGAATGATACACGGCTGAATTTGATGACCCGATAAAGTAGAAAGTGGAGAGTATATGGGTATGAAGAAAAAGATGTTGATAGGCGCCCTGATGTTAGCAACCAGCACCGTCTGGGCCGCTACAGGAGCCAAAACAGGCATCGCTCAGTACGAATTAAGCGGATTTGTTGCCGACTTCACCCATTTCAAACCCGGGGATACCGTCCCGCAATTGTACCGTACTGATGAGTACAAAATTAAACAGTGGCAACAGCGCAACTTGCCTGCTCCGGATGCGGGAACCCACTGGACCTACATGGGCAGCGCTTACGTTCTGATCAACGATACCGATGGTAAAATCGTGAAAGCCTACGACGGCGAGATTTTTTATCACCGATAAACCAATCCCCCCTCTTCTCAGAGGGGGAATACAGAGCCTGTTCTCTTTATTATTCATCTTGTATTCTTTCTTACACTCGCTGCAATAACAGAAACTGTGACAGCATTATTATTGCTAACCTTTCCTGTTTTATTTATTTTCCACAGAGATGATGCGCTACCCTGTGCTAGCGCATTCACAATAAAACCTGGTAGGGTGATAAATTTATAGAACTAACCCCGCACAATAAATATGACGGCGTTGTATTTGGATTTCAGACAAGTACGTTATTTTAAAAAAAGATAAGCGGAATTGAAGGCATGGCTGGCTAAAATCATTCACCACACCAACTGAATGTTGATATGGTGAATGTGTTAAACCCGTAAATTAGCGAAAATTAGACTGCGCGGAAGGCAATTTCGCCCGGGATAACTTCGCCCTGCCAGTACAGTTGCGCTGCAACACGGTCAGCCAGGTCGCGGTACATGGCCGTGAATTCACTGTCAGGACGGCTGATTACCGTCGGCGTTCCCCGGTCAAGATCTTCACGCAGGCTGATATGCAGCGGCATCTGTCCCAGTAACTGAGTACGGTACTGCTCTGCCAGCTTCTGCGCGCCGCCCGTGCCGAAGATCGGCTCATGATGACCACAGTGGCTACAGATATGCATACTCATGTTTTCAACAATGCCAAGCACAGGCACTTCGACCTTCTCGAACATCACAATGCCTTTTTTGGCGTCGATAAGCGCAATGTCCTGCGGGGTCGTGACGACCACAGCACCCGTCACAGGAATGTTCTGTGACAGCGTCAATTGAATGTCACCGGTTCCCGGCGGCATATCCAGAACCAGGTAATCCAGATCGGGCCACAACGTCTCCTGCAACATCTGCATCAGCGCTTTGCTGGCCATCGGACCGCGCCATACCATGGCATTATCTTCTGTCACCAAATAACCGATAGAGTTCGTCGCCAGCCCATGAGACATGATCGGCGCCATGTGGGTGCCGTCAGGTGACGTTGGACGTTGATTTTCCGCACCGAGCATCGTGGGAATAGACGGACCGTAAATATCCGCATCCAGAATACCGACCTTCGCCCCTTCAGCAGCCAGCGCTAATGCCAGGTTCACCGCGGTAGACGATTTACCCACCCCGCCTTTACCGGAACTCACCGCGATAATGTTCTTCACACCGTTAATACCCGGCTGGTTTTTCACGCGCTTAAGCGTCGCAATGTTGTGCGACAACTTCCAGTCGATCGCTTTTGCGCCCGTGATCCGCAGCAGGTCACCGCTACATTGCTCTTTTAACACCTCAAACGCGCTGTGCCAGACAAACGGCATGACCAGCTCAACGTGCAGCGTGTCATCCATCCAGGCAACGTGATGCAACGCTTTAAGCGTTGTAAGATTATGCTTCAAGGTGGGGTGCTGAAAATTCGCCAGCGTCCCGGCGACCATAGCGCGCAAGGTTTCTGGTGATTTGGCCTGGGATTGTGCGTTCATCCCGACTCCTTTTTGTTGTTCTGAAAACACGATTGTAACTACCTAGTCTACTCCAGTGGTAACAAATATTCATTTATGGATAAATGCCCTTATCGCTTGGCGTAGTTATTCCCTTTCAGGTAACATCAGAACCCCCTTTTAATAGAGAAGAAGTAATACCTACTATGACTCAAGTCGCGAAGAAAATTCTGGTAACGTGCGCGCTGCCGTACGCAAACGGCTCTATCCACCTCGGCCATATGCTGGAGCACATCCAGGCTGATGTCTGGGTCCGTTACCAGCGAATGCGCGGCCATCAGGTTAACTTCATCTGCGCAGACGACGCCCACGGCACGCCAATCATGCTGAAAGCACAGCAATTGGGCATCACGCCTGAGCAGATGATTACCGAAATGAGTCAGGAGCATCAGACTGATTTCGCAGGTTTCAACATCAGCTATGACAACTACCACTCGACGCACAGCGATGAGAACCGTGAATTGTCCGAGCTGATTTACTCGCGCCTGAAAGAGAACGGTTTTATCAAAAACCGCACCATCTCTCAGCTTTACGATCCGGAAAAAGGCATGTTCCTGCCGGACCGTTTTGTCAAAGGCACCTGCCCGAAATGTAAGGCGGCGGACCAGTACGGCGATAACTGTGAAGTCTGCGGCGCGACCTACAGCCCGACTGAGCTTATCGAGCCGAAATCCGTTATTTCCGGCGCTACGCCGGTGATGCGTGACTCTGAACACTTCTTCTTTGACCTGCCCTCTTTCAGCGAGATGCTTCAGGCGTGGACCCGCAGCGGCGCGCTGCAGGAGCAGGTCGCAAACAAAATGCAGGAATGGTTTGAATCCGGCCTGCAACAGTGGGACATCTCCCGCGATGCGCCGTACTTCGGTTTTGAAATTCCGAATGCGCCGGGTAAATACTTCTACGTCTGGCTGGATGCGCCAATCGGCTACATGGGTTCATTCAAGAACCTGTGCGACAAGCGCGGCGACACCGTAAGCTTTGACGAATACTGGAAGAAAGACAGCGATGCCGAACTGTATCACTTCATCGGTAAAGATATTGTCTACTTCCACAGTCTGTTCTGGCCCGCGATGCTGGAAGGCAGCAACTTCCGCAAACCGACGAACCTGTTTGTTCACGGCTATGTGACGGTGAACGGCGCGAAGATGTCAAAATCGCGCGGCACCTTCATTAAAGCCAGCACCTGGCTGAACCATTTTGACGCCGACAGCCTGCGTTACTACTACACCGCGAAGCTCTCTTCCCGTATCGATGATATCGACCTGAATCTGGAAGATTTCGTGCAACGCGTGAATGCCGATATCGTGAACAAGGTGGTTAACCTTGCGTCGCGTAACGCGGGCTTTATTAATAAGCGTTTCGATGGCGTACTGGCTTCTGAGCTGGCCGACCCTGAGCTGTATAAAACCTTCACCGACGCCGCAGCAGTGATTGGCGAAGCGTGGGAAAGCCGTGAATTCGGTAAAGCGATCCGTGAAATCATGGCGCTGGCCGACGTCGCCAACCGTTATGTCGATGAACAGGCGCCGTGGGTAGTTGCGAAACAGGAAGGCCGCGACGCCGACCTGCAGGCGATTTGCTCAATGGGTATCAACCTGTTCCGCGTACTGATGACTTATCTGAAGCCGGTTCTGCCAACGCTGACCGAACGTGCGGAAGCGTTCCTGAATACCGAACTGAGCTGGGATGCCATGGCGCAGCCGCTGCTCGCTCACAAGGTCAATGTCTTCAAAGCGCTCTACAACCGCATCGAGATGAAGCAAGTCGAAGCACTGGTTGAAGCCTCTAAAGAAGAAGTCAAAGCGCTGAGCACGCCGGTAACCGGTCCGCTGGCTGACGATCCGATTCAGGAAACCATCACCTTTGATGATTTCGCCAAAGTGGATTTGCGTATAGCCCTGATCGAAAACGCCGAGTTTGTGGACGGCTCCGATAAGCTGCTGCGTCTGACGCTCGATCTTGGCGGCGAGAAACGTAACGTCTTCTCAGGGATCCGTACGGCTTATCCCGATCCGCAGGTGCTGATCGGTCGCCATACGGTGATGGTCGCCAACCTGGCGCCGCGCAAAATGCGCTTCGGCATCTCTGAAGGGATGGTGATGGCCGCAGGTCCTGGTGGAAAAGACATTTTCCTGTTAAGCCCGGACGAAGGCGCGAAGCCTGGACAGCAGGTTAAATAATCTGCATAAAAAAACGCTGCTTCGGCAGCGTTTTTTTTATGTCGGGTAGCACTGGCCTGGTAAGCGTAGCGCCATCAGGCCTACAACGTTCAGGCTTTTTTCGCGTGCTCACGCACCGCCAGCCCGCGCAGAAAATAACGCAGGAACTGATCGCCACATTCACGGAAGTTTTTGTGGTCAGGGGCGCGCATCATGGCGGTGATTTCCGGCATCGAAACGCGGAACTTCTGCTCGGTCATAATGGCGAGGATATCATCGGTTTTCAGCGCAAACGCAATACGCAGCTTCTTCAGCATAATATTGTTGTTAATGCGACGTTCGACCGCCAACGCCGGAGCCGATTCATCACGCCCGCGCTTTTCATAAATCAGACCATTCAGGAAGCACGACATTAAGATGTCCGGGCAACGCACGAAACCCTCTTCATCTTCTTTACGCAGCCAGGGAACCAGTTGTTCCGCCGTCACTTCGGCTTCCCCCAGCGCGAAAATACGCACCAGATCGTTATTGTTGATTTTCAGGATGTAGCGGACGCTGCGTAAAATATCGTTACTGACCATAGTGCCTTCGGTGATGGTGAAAAATAAAAAATGCGGGGGTTAAGTCTCTACTCTAAGCAGTTCGAGTTGCAGCAAGGCGGCAAGCGAGCGAATCCCCTGGAGCATAGAGAACTATGTGACAGGGGTGAACGAGCGCAGCTAACGCAGCTGCAACTTGAAGCGCGACGAGTATACATGATTTACAGCCCCAGCGCCTCCTTCAGGGTCTTTAAATAGCGACGGCTAACCGGCACCGTCTGGCCGTTACGCAACAGCAGTTCAGCCTGACCATTGTCCTCAAGGCGGATCTCCTGCAAATGCGCCATGTTGACCAGATACTGACGATGACAGCGCAGCAGCGGGGTGCGGCTCTCCAGCGTTCTGAGCGTCAGCTCGGTAAAACCTTCTTTGCCTTCGCTACTTGTGACATAGACACCGCTCATGCGGCTGCTGACGAATGCGACATCATCCAGTTGCAGCAGGTAAATCCGGCTATGTCCGGTACAGGGAATAAATTTTAATGCCTGCTGATTTTCCGGCAATACCGAAACATCCTGCTTGCTCCGCTCCTGGCGCAGACGCGCCAGCGTTTTCTCCAGCCGCGCTTCTTCAATGGGCTTGAGCAAATAATCAAAAGCATGTTCTTCGAAGGCTTTAACGGCATACTCGTCAAACGCCGTCAGAAATACGATATAAGGGCGGTGTTCCGGGTCGAGCATCCCCACCATTTCCAGCCCGCTGATGCGCGGCATCTGGATATCCAGAAACAGGACGTCAGGGCGCAGTTTATGCACCGCGCCAATCGCTTCCACGGCGTTTGAACATTCACCCACAATGTCGATATCACTCTGAACTTGCAGCAGGATCCGCAGATTTTCCCGCGCTAACGGCTCGTCATCCACAATCAGCACTCTAATCATGCGTGTTCCTCCAGAGGAAGTCGTAAAGTTATTCGGGTAAAACAGTCGGGCTCACAGGCCACGCTGATGCCGTAGTCGTCGCCAAATCGCTCCCGCAGCCGTTTATCCACCAGGTTCATACCGAGGCCGCTGACATTGTTCGTGGGCTCATACAGTCCGGCATTGTCTTCAATATCCAGCATCAGATATTGCCCTTCCCGCCGCGCGGTAATGGAGACCTCGCCGGTTCCCAGTAGCTGGGAAGTCCCATGTTTGATGGCATTTTCCACGATCGGTTGCAAGGTAAACGCGGGCAGTTGTTGGTGCGAAAGCGCTTCCGGCACGGTCAGCGTCACCTGTAGGCGAGTCTGAAAGCGGGCCTTCTCGATCTGCAAATAGGCATTAACATGCTCAATCTCATCGGCAAGGGTAACAATCTCCGACGGGCGTTTTAAATTTTTGCGAAAGAAGGTCGAAAGGTACTGAACCAACTGACTTGCCTGCTCGCTGTCATGGCGGATCACCGCCTTAATGGTGTTGAGCGCGTTAAACAGGAAATGAGGATTCACCTGCGCGTGCAGCAGTTTGATTTCCGACTGGGTAAGCAGCGCTTTTTGTCGCTCATACTGACCCGCCAGAATCTGCGCCGACAATAGCTGGGCGATACCTTCCCCCAGCGTGCGGTTGATCGAGCTGAAGAGACGATTTTTCGCTTCATACAGCTTAATGGTGCCCATGACCCGCTGGTTCTCTCCACGTAGCGGGATAACCAGTGTCGAACCTAATTTGCACTGCGGGTGCAATGAACAACGGTAAGGCACTTCATTGCCATCGGCGTAGACCACCTCTCCGGTTTCAATCGCCTTTAGCGTATAGGTCGACGAGATAGGTCTACCGGGTAAATGGTGATCGTCGCCAATCCCGGTAAACGCCAACAGCTTTTCCCGATCGGTAATCGCCACCGCGCCAATATCGAGTTCCTGATACAGCACCTGCGCCACTTTCATGCTGTTCACTTCGTTAAAGCCCTGACGCAGGATACCCTCGGTGGAGGCCGCCACTTTCAGCGCGGTCGCCGAAAACGCCGAGGTGTATTTTTCAAACATGGCGCGCTTGTCGAGCAGAATACGCATAAACAACGCTGCCCCGACGGTGTTGGTCACCATCATCGGCGCTGCAATATTACTGACCAGGTGCAACGCATCTTCGAACGGACGGGCAATCAGCAGAATGATCAGCATCTGCACCAGTTCAGCCACAAACGTAATCGCCCCCGCCGTCAGCGGGCTAAAGACTTTATCGGTCCGGCCGCGGCGAATCAGCACGCTATGAACCAGCCCGCCCAGCAGCCCTTCGACAATGGTGGAAATCATGCAACTGAGCGCCGTCATACCGCCCATTGAGTAGCGATGTAAGCCACCGGTCAATCCCACCAGTCCGCCCACCACCGGCCCCCCCAGCAAACCGCCCATCACTGCGCCAATGGCACGCGTGTTGGCGATGGAATCGTCGATATGCAGGCCAAACCAGGTGCCCATAATGCAGAAAATAGAGAAGACGATATAGCAGAGGAATTTATGCGGTAAACGAACCGTGACCTGCATCAGCGGGATGAACAGACGCGTTTTACTCATCAACCACGCAATAACCAAAAACACGCACATCTGCTGAAGCAGCAGCAACACCAGATTGAACTCGTACATACCCGCTAACCACATATCACTTAAAACCGCGTAACATACATTGAGTCCGCTGAACTTTCTTTGAACTGTTGCATAAAAACATCAATTCGTGAGAACGATCACTCAAAAGCACGCGAATGCGCACAATCTCACCCCCTCACTGAACAAAAAACAGACAAAACTACCTGGTTCGCAAAAGAGCGTCTACAGTAAGACTGGGACCTCGCGAGCAAGGGTGAGACGATGGCGCTTTACACGATAGGTGAAGTGGCTTTGCTTTGTGATATCAACCCTGTCACATTACGCGCGTGGCAGAGGCGTTACGGGTTGTTGAAACCGCAACGAACCGACGGTGGTCATCGCCTGTTTAACGATGCGGACATCGACCGGATCCGTGAGATCAAGCGCTGGATAGACAACGGCGTGCAGGTCAGCAAGGTCAAAATGCTACTGAGTAATGATAATATCGATTTGCAGAACGGCTGGCGCGAACAGCAAGAAACCCTGTTGCACTATTTGCAAAGCAACAATCTGCAGAGCCTCAGGCTGTGGATCAAAGAACGCGGCCAGGATTACCCCGCTCAAACGCTCACTACACACTTGTTTATTCCCCTGCGCCGACGTTTGCAATGCCAGCAGCCAACCCTGCAGGCGCTGCTGGGTATTCTCGACGGCGTACTCATTAACTACATTGCGATTTGTCTGGCCTCTGCCCGCAAAAAACAGGGAAAAGATGCGCTGGTCGTCGGCTGGAATATTCACGATACTACGCGATTATGGCTGGAAGGCTGGATCGCCAGCCAGCAGGGATGGCGCGTTGACGTGCTGCCCCATTCACTGAATCAGTTGCGCCCGGAACTGTTTGATGGTCGAACGTTGCTCATCTGGTGCGGCGAAAACCAGACTCCTGCCCAGCAGCAACAGCTTGCCGAATGGCTTGCGCAGGGTCACGATATTCATCTACTCGGCATTTAATGGTTCATTAACAAATACGCTTTATCATATAATCGCTCCGTTAACATAAGGAGTGCATAATGAGCGTAGCTAAAATCGGTGTTATTACCCTCTTCCTGCTGATGGCCATCGGTGGCATTGGCGGCGTCATGCTCGCAGGTTATACATTTATTTTGCATGCCGGGTAAGGTATTGCCCGAGTCGTTCAAAAACGCGATCGACAATGATTGCCGCCAGCGCCACCAGTACCGCCCCCTGAATCACATAGGCTGTGTTAAACCCGCTGAGCCCAATGATAATGGGTGTGCCCAGCGTGCTGGCCCCCACCGTTGAAGCAATGGTCGCCGTTCCAATATTGATAATCACCGACGTCCGAATACCGGACAAAATCACCGGCGCCGCCAGAGGAAGCTCAACGTTGCGTAGCTGCTGCCCGCGACTCATCCCCATCCCACGCGCCACGCTGACCACACTATCCGGGATTGCCCCCAGCCCCGCCAGGGTGGCCTGTAAAACCGGTAACACGCCATACAGGATCAGGGCGATGATCGCCGGTTCCTGACCGAATCCCATCACCGGAACCGCTATCGCCAGCACCGCCACCGGGGGAAAGGTTTGTCCAACCGCCGCAAGGGTTTCAACCAGCGGACGAAATTCGCCCCCCCACGGACGCGTCACTGCGATCCCCGCCCCAACGCCTACCGCCACGGCAACCACGCTCGAAATACCGACCAGCCAGAAGTGCGCCAACGCCAGCGCGATAAAACTTTCCTGCTGATATACCGGGCGCGGTAATTGGGGAAACAGCGCGCCAAACAGCGCCTGACTGTGCGGCAAGCTCACCAGCAACAGCAGAAAAACGGCAATGAGCCATAACAGCGGATCACGCAGAAGTTTCATGAGGCAAGGTCTTTGAAAGTAAATCGCGAAAATGGAGCGTCCCGCAGGGAACGCCCTGCTGATTAACCACCGGCAAGACGTCACACCCACCCGCCACAAAAGCGGAAAGCGCGTCACGCAGCGTCATCTCCTCTGCCAACGTTTCTCCTGCCATCCGTTCCTGACGCCGGACAAAATCGCCCACATGACGTAGCGACAGCAATCGCACGCCAAGCTCGCTGCGGCCAAAAAATGCCTGTACGAAATCACTGGCGGGAGACATCAGCATTTCCAGCGGCGTCCCCTGCTGCACCACTTCGCCACCATCCATCAGCACCAGATGCTCAGCGAGGCGCAACGCTTCATCAATGTCGTGCGTCACCAGTACGATAGTGCGCCCCAATAGGCGATGAATGCGGGTCATCTCATGCTGTAACGTGCTGCGTGTCACCGGGTCCAGCGCGCCGAACGGTTCGTCCATTAACAATACCTGCGGATCGGCAGCCAGTGCGCGCGCCACGCCCACCCGCTGCTGTTGACCACCAGAAAGCTGGTGGGGGTAACGCTCACGCAGTCCCGCCTCTAACCCCAGCAACGCCATCAATTCCTCTACGCGGTCATCAATTTGCGAACGCGACCATTTCCGCAGTTGCGGCACCGTGGCGATATTCTGCGCCACAGTCCAGTGGGGGAAAAGTCCGATAGACTGGATGGCATATCCCATCCGTCGGCGCAGTTCCAGCACCGGCAAGCTACGTATCTCTTCCCCGGCAAAGCGGATCCGCCCACTGTCATGTTCCACCAGTCGGTTAATCATCTTCAGCGTGGTGGATTTTCCTGAACCAGAGGTCCCAATGAGGACCGAAAAACTGCCCTCACGAAAATGCAGGTTGAGATCGCTGACGGCCTTTTGTTCGCCAAACGATTTGCTGACATGGCTAAATTCAATCATCGTGTTTGACCTTCAGGAGTGCGTCCAATAAATCGAACAGCGCATCGATAACTATCGCCAGCGCAACGACCGGAACGACCCCTAGCAAGACTAAGTCAACGGCGCTACTGAGCAGTCCCTGAAAGACCAGCGCGCCAAATCCTCCGGCGCCGATAAGCGCGGCGATCACCGCCATTCCGACGGTCTGCACCATCACCACCCGTAAGCTGCGCAAGAAAATCGGCAGCGCAAGGGGCAACTGGACATGGATAAAACGCTGACGAAGACTCATCCCCATAGCTCTGGCGCTTTCCAGAACTTCATGCGGTACCTGGTTTAGCCCTGCGACCACGCCGCGCACCAGCGGCAACAAGGCATACAGCACCAGTGCGATCAGCGCCGGCGTCAGGCCGGTGCCTGCCACCCCCACGGTTCCCAGCCATGGAAAGTGCTTCACCAGCCCGGCAAGCGGCGCAATCAACAGGCCAAATAGAGCGACAGAGGGAATGGTCTGGATAACATTCAGTACCGCAAAGACAGCCCCCTGGCGCGCTGTTGAGAAATAACAGCCGATCCCCAGCGGTACGCCAATCAGCAGCGCAGGCACCACCGTACCGACCAGCAGTGTCAGGTGCTGCGCAAAAGCATCATCAAAGACATCCTGACGGTTGGCGTACTCTTTCAGTAACGAGAGATCGTTGAAGGTGCCGGAAAACAACAGCGCCAGCGGCACCACCGCGATTTGCGCATGCAATATCCAGCGCCACAGCGGGTGTACGGTGATACGTCGAATCGCATCGCTACAGGCCAAAAGCGTCATACCCAGCGCCAGCCAAAAACCGCTGCCGAGGCTGGTTCGCGCCAGCGGGCTGCCTGTCTGGGCCAGATGCGTCGCCGCACTTCCGGCCGCGATGAGCACGCCCGTTAGCAGCAGTTGCACAACCACCAGCGTAACAACTGCACCGCGTTGGCCGGGGAACAAACACAGGGCAAGCAGGAGCGCGAATCCCCCCACCAGTCTCCATTTAATGTCCGGCCAGATATCCCAGAGCTGACGCCCTTCACCTGACATCAGTCGGTTCGGGGCGTAGTTCACGAAAGGAAGCGCAGCAGCAATGGCGGTCAGGAGAACCAGCAGCAACAGCACGCGATTGAGGCTGACGTTTGACACCTTACGCATCGCAGACAAATTCAGTTACTTCACCCACCCTTTTTGCTTCAGGTAGTCCGCCGCCACTTTTTTCGCATCCCGTCCTTCGACGGCAATGCTGGCGTTTAATTGCTGCAACGTTTTCTCATCCAGACTGGCAAATACCGGCTGTAGCCATTCGGCAATTTGCGGATGCGCTTTCAGTACCGCGTCGCGAACCACCGGTGCGGGGGCATAAATGGGTTGAACACCCTTAGGGTCACTCAACGTTTGCAGGCCCAGCGCCGCTACCGGCCCATCGGTGCCATACGCCATTGCCGCATTGACGCCGGAGGTTTGCTGGGCGGCGGCTTTAATGGTGACCGCCGTATCGCCACCGGCCAGCGACAGCAGTTGGTTCTGATTCAGTTTAAAATCGTAGGCTTTTTCAAAGGCGGGAAGCGCATCAGCGCGCTCGATAAATTCAGCAGACGCCGCCAGCTTGAATTCACCGCCCTCTTTCAGATAACGCCCCAGATCGGCAAGCGACGCGAGTTTGTGCTTTTCTGCCACATCCTGACGTACGGCAATGGTCCACGTATTGTTGGCGGGTGCGGGCGTGAGCCAGACCAGTTTATTCTGCTCAGCGTCCAGCTTTTTGACTTTTTCAAAGCCTGCCTGGGCGTTCTTCCACGCCGGATCGTTTTCATCTTTGAAGAAGAAGGCGCCATTACCGGTGTATTCCGGATAGATATCCAGCTCCCCGGAGGTGATCGCCCCGCGCACCACGGGCGTGGTGCCCAGTTGCACTTTATTGACTGTTTTAACGCCGTGGCTTTCCAGTACTTGCAGAATAATATTGCCGAGCAGCGCCCCTTCGGTATCGATCTTCGACCCGACGGTGACAGGAGATGCAGCCTGTAAGGGAAAGCTCACTGCCGCTGCCAGCGCCAGTGAGCTCAACCATAGCTTTGAGATTGTCATGTCGCTTTCCTCACTCTTTTGCTGCCCTTTTCAGAGACTTGAGGAAAAAGCATAGACGAAAAGTCAGAGGTTAACCTGGAGATTGCGGGTTATCAGGCAATCTCAGCGGGATCGTCAACAGGCTGGCGGCAAAATAGAGAATGGCGATCACCCACAGGGTACCTTCCACGCCCAACGGCCCGACGCACAGCGTCACAATAAACGGTCCGGCGAAATTACTTAACCCGGATCCTAGGTTCAGACACGAAATGGCCGCCCCTTTATTTTGCGGCAACAACGAGGGGATCAGTGCGCTCAGTGGCCCAAACGCCCCCAGCCCAATCGCATAAATCGACAACGCCAGGAACAGCGCCAGTTCGCTATGACCAAATAACACCGGCGCGTAGCAAACTGCCAGCGAGGCAACCCCGCACAGCGTGCCGGAAAACCACACCACCGTATTACGCCAGCCAATGGTATCGCCTAACCAGCCAAACAGATAACTGGAGAAAATGTTGATGACGTTGACCAGACCCCAGATAGTCAGCCACTCCGCGATGCTAAACCCAAACCGGGGCAGATAGACTGGCATCAGGATCACCAGTGAAAACTTACCAATGTCGTTGATGGTTTTCACCACCACCGCCAGACGCATTTTCGGCTCACGCGCCAGTACAGTTATCCCTTCGAGAAGCGCCGGGCCTAACGCCTGGCCCCGCTGCCAGTCGGGACGATCGCGGTTAAGCACCAGTGCGCAAAACGCGCCGCACAGGACAAAGATAAACCCACTCAGCAGCGTGTTGGTTTCACCCCATTTCGCAATCATCAGGCTTGAATACCACGGGCCGACGATGGTCATGCCGACACCAAAAGCAATCCAGAACCAGGACACCGCGCGCCCCAGGATCCGAATCTCGCAGCGTTGGTTGATCCACACCAGAAACGAATAGGCGAAAAGCGGGTACGCGACGCCGCGCAGCGCATACGTGGCGACCATCAGCGGATAGTTGTTTTGCGGTAAGGCGACAAAGATAAACGGTATAGAACCGATAAAGTACACCAACGTCGCGACCCACATTAAACGACGTAATCCCAGAACCCCGGCGCCAATGCCGGAAAACCAGGAGACTGCCGCCACGCACAGGCCAAATATAGAGGACAGCAGGCTGATATCAAACGCAGAGAATCCCCGTTGTTGCAGCATCGAGGAGAGCCAACTTTGTTCTATTGTTGCGCCCGTAATAAAAAGAAAAACGCCGATAAATCCCCAGCAAAGTTCGCGAGGTAATCCCATCCGCGCCCATAGCCCTTGTTGCATCACCAGGCTCTGTTCAGTCATTTTGTTCTCTTCCAATAGCAGGCGGACATTGCTGTCCGCCCCGGTCTTCAGGCATTTTTCGGTTGTGCCGCAGACTGTGATTTCATATGGCTACGGTTGATGTAGCCAACGGTGTTTTCGCCCCAGCACTGCTCGTACGGCATCCCGGTCAGGCTTTCGATAACGGCTTTGTTTTCAGCGCTAACGGTCGCTTTGCTTTCGCCACGCTTGAGACGGGCAACCTCTTCATTGAGGATCGCGTGGGTACGGCTATTGACCTTGAACTGGAATGCAGACCAGATCCCCCACAGGGTGAGGAGCACCGGCAGGACAATCATGATTATCATGATCATATTGATGGCAGACTCTGGCTGGTTGGTTTGTCCGGAGACAAAACCGGCCATCTGCAACGCCACGCCGACCAGGAAAATGGACAGCGCCTGGGAGGCTTTACGCAGCAGGCTCATGAACCCGGCAAAGATCCCTTCACGACGATTACAGGTGAGGATTTCATCCACGTCGGCTACAAAGGTGTAGTTGTTCCACGGAATGGCATAAATGCCACCGCGCGCCAGACCGGCAATACCCGCCGCCAGATACAGCATTGCCATACTGGTTGAGCCGTTCATCCAGGTGACGGTAAACAGAATGAATGCCAGAACAGCCAGCGCACCCTGAGTGGCAAACGCGCGTGAAGGCGAGAAGCGCAACGTTAACCAGGTCGCCAGACCCACGCCAAAGAATTGCAGACCGTTGATCATTCCCAGCAGGTTTGAAGCCGTCACAGAAGAGGTCATCATCGCGAACACCACAAAATAGGTGAACACGGAGTTAAAGATATCCTGGGCAACAGAACCCCCCAGATACATCCCCAAATGCGAACGGAAGGTTTTGATTTTCAGCGTGGAGACGAAATCGTAGTAAATATTGTAAATACGGGTGCCGAGAGGCAGTTTTTCCGTCTCATCAATTTTGCGCTCGTTTTGCTCGATCTCTTCCAGGGAGCGTTCCCAGGTTCCGAAGTACACAAAAAACAGCACAATCATAAATGAAACGGTGAAGATAGCGCCCGCATAGAAAAACGAGTCTGACGAATCTGCGCCAAAATAAGAGATCAGTCGTCCAGGCAGGAACGCTGCGGCAAAACCAGCAAGCTGTGCGATGTACATACGCGCACTGGTCAGTTTTGAACGCTTGTTAAAGTCAGACGTCATCTCCGCAGAAAGCGTGTCATACGGGATGATGATCATGGAGTAGACCACTTCAAACAGGATGTAGACCAGCAGATACATCCAGTAGTTGAAGCCTTCCACCCACAGCAGGCTATACACCGCCACCAGCGGGATACTCAGCAGCAGGAAGAAACGGCGGCGGCCAAAACGACGGCCCAGACGCGTTTTGTGGAAGTTGTCCGAGATGTAGCCCATTAACGGGCACATGATCACATCAACGATACGCGCCACAGCAAACAGTGAACCGGCCTGAATCGGCGTCAGTCCACAAAAAGTGGTTAAAAAGAACAGCAGCCATGCGCTCACCAGAGTGAAGGCGCCGGAGCCAATCACATCTGCAAGACCATAGCAGACGTAGTTGTGCATTTTTATTTCACGAGCTTTTTTTATCATTTTCTATCCCCGGTCACTGAGAAGGCATACAAAGCATTTCCCTCATACAGAGGGAGAATCCGTCAGGCAGTCCTGAACGTTGAGCAATACGATGGGTTGTGTATGCCAGTGAGCAGGCAGCGTTTCAGGGCGGCGAACCGTGATACCCGACAACCGCAATCCCGTGACGCCGTTGGCGTAAAACACAGGTAATCCGCCGGGGAAGGCTTCAACGCCATGGGCGCGACCGGTCTGTGGGTTAACGTTGTACGCATTATCCAGTCCCATACCCGTTGGGCGTTCTGGATTGCACGGCGGGCGAATGTCGTAGAACCCCTGTTCTTCAGACGTGCTGACCCGTTGTTCGATACTGACCCCATTGAACATGACATCGCGGATCATGCCTGCCGTTTCGCTGTGCAGGTTAATCGCCCCTTCCGCAGTCCCGGCCAGGTTGCTGAACGTGATATTTGAAACGATGCCTGGCGTAATGTCAGGCGCGCGATGGCGCACAGAAATGTAGACCGGATCGGCTTTACCCCAATGGCAAGGGTGAGCATGACTGCAGTCAAAAAGAATATTGCTGAACACCATCTGCTGAAAACGTCCGCCATCACGCGACACCAGGCCAATCCCGCGGTTAGACTCAAAAATGGTGCAGTTGGACAGGGTGATATTTTCGATATCGGCGAACGTTTCGGTGCCAATCTTGATGGCGCAGCTTTTCGAACGCACGATGCAGTTATTCACCACAACGTTGCGAATAGGCTGTTGCAGCGAGGCGGGCTTGTTGGTGGTCTTCAGACAAATACCGTCATCCGCCGCACTGAAGTAGCTATCGCTGATATGCACGTGCTGGCAACTGTCGATATCCAGCGCGTCGGTGTTCGGCAGCGTCAGATCGTTATCAATGGTCAGATTGCGAATATAGACGTGGTTGCAGCTCACCAGATGCGCAGTCCACATCGGAGCGTCATACAACGTAATATCGCGAATACGGATTTGTTCACAGCCTTCCAGCACCAGCAGACGTGGGCGTTGGTTCTTCGGCAGTCGATAGCCTTGTTCGTCGGCCTGTGCGGCAAACCAGTTGGCAGCCTCGCCGTCAATGCGACCTTCGCCACTGAGCGTAATGTGGTGCTGCCCACGGGCATAAATCAGCGCCATGCGCGACAACTCAGCCATCGTGACCGTTTCTACCGCCTGATAATCCTCAGCGTCGGCGCTTGCAAGCAGGCTCGCCCCGGCCTCGAGGTGCAGCGTAAAATTCGAAGGAAGTACCAGCGTACCGGTGCGATAAATGCCAGGCGTGAGGGTAAGCATACCGCCGCCCGCACGATCAATCTCGTCAATCATTTGCTGCAGCTGCGTGGTGACCACCGTGTTACCGGTTTTATCAAGCGAGCTGTTTTCTAAAGAGAGCTTCATAGTCCTACCTGTCACAAGTGTATTGGACGGCATTTAACGAAGTTTTTCTCTCTCTCGCCCGAGCGCAAACACGCTTTTTGACGTAACAGTGAGACGCTTCACGTCTGGGTTGGCAGGGTCAATAAAGATTTGAGCACGCGCACAAAACGCGACAGTAACCTTCACCCAAGAAGTGATCTAACTCACAATTTCAACTTAAATGAGGGGAGTAAGGGATCGCAAGTAGAGGTAATTATTCCCCGTACGCAATAAATACTGACAGCCATCACAATTCAATAAAAATCAAAAGAATCACTATTGCAAACCAGGAAAAATTCAAAGCGAAAAATAAAAAGGCTGGTTTCCCAGCCTTTTTGTTTACAGGTTACAGCAGTTCAAACTCGCCTTGTTTTACCCTGGCGGAATCCATGCCGATGAAGACGTTAAACTTACCGGGTTCAGCATCATACTTCATGCTTTGGTTCCAGAACTTCAGCGCGTCGATGTCAATCGGGAAACTGACGGTCTGCGTTTCTCCCGGTTTCAGCGTGATTTTCTCAAACCCTTTCAGCTGTTTCACCGGGCGACTCAGGGACGCCGTCACATCCCGCAGATACATCTGAATGACCGTCGCGCCTTCACGCTTGCCGGTATTGGTGACCTGCACGCTGGCGGTGACTGAGCCATCACGTTTCATCGTCGGGGAGGAGAGTTTCACCTCCGACAGCGTAAATGTGGTGTAACTCAACCCATAGCCAAACGGATACAGCGGACCGTTCGCCTCATCAAAATAACGCGAGGTGTACTTGTTCGGCTTGTCAGCGTTATACGGGCGACCGGTGTTCAGGTGGCTGTAGTAAACCGGGATCTGCCCGACAGAGCGCGGGAAGGACATCGGTAACTTACCGGAGGGGTTATAGTCGCCAAACAGCACATCGGCGATGGCGTTGCCGCCTTCCGTACCGGCAAACCAGGTCTCCAGAATCGCATCGGCCTGCTGATCTTCTTTCACAAGCTGCAGCGGACGCCCATTCATCAACACCAGCACCAGCGGTTTGCCCGTCGCCTTCAGCGCCGTAATTAAATCACGCTGGCTTTGCGGAATATTGATATCGGTACGACTGGAGGCCTCGTGAGCCATCCCCTGAGCTTCCCCGACCACCGCGACTACAACGTCAGATTGCTTCGCGGCGGCAACCGCCTCATCAATCATCGTCTGCGGTGAGCGTGGGTCGACCTTCACCGCCTCTTCGTACAGATTAAGGAAATCAACAATGCCTTTATCGTTGGTAACGTTCGCTCCTTTGGCGTACACCACCTTACCGTTATCGCCCAACACATTTTTAATGCCCGTCAGCACCGTCACGGACTGATCGGCAACGCCAGCGGCGGACCAACTGCCCATCACATCACGTTTGCTGTCGGCCAACGGCCCGACCACGGCAATGGTGCCGGACTTTTTCAGCGGCAGCGTTTCAAGACGGTTTTTCAGCAACACCAGACTCTCGCGGGCAACGTCACGCGCTTCCTTACGGTGCAAACGGCTTTCAGCGTTGGTGTCCTGCGGGTCAGTCTCTTTTGCCCCCAGGTGGCTGTAAGGATCGTTAAACAATCCCATATCGTACTTCACGTTGAGGACGTGACGCGCGGCATCGTCCAGCTCAGCCATTGTCACTTTGCCAGACTTGATCAGCCCCGGAAGGTATTTGCTGTAATACTCATCACTCATACTCATGTTGATGCCGGAGGTGATCGCCACACGCACAGCATCTTCAGGGTCGGCGGCGGTACCGTGCTTAATCAGCTCTTTGATTGCCCCGTGGTCAGAAACGGTGATGCCTTTAAAGCCCCACTTATCGCGCAATATCGTTTTCAGCAGCCAGGCATCGGAGGTCGCCGGGGTGCCATTTAATGAGTTAAGCCCCACCATCACCGCGCCGCTTCCGGCATCCAGCCCGGCTTTGTACGGCGGCATATAATCGTTGAACAGGCGCTGCGGACTCATATCCACCGTGTTGTACTCTTTACCGCCTTCAACCGCACCGTAAGCGGCGAAGTGTTTCACGCTGGTCATCACCGAGTAGCGATCCGCCGGGCTTTTGCCCTGCATCGCTTCAACCATGGTTTTACCCATCGTTTCGGTCAGATACGTATCTTCGCCAAACCCTTCGGAAGCTCGGCCCCAACGCGGATCGCGCGAGACATCCACCATCGGCGCCCAGGTCATATTCAGACCATCATCCGCCGCTTCATAGGCTGAAACGCGTCCCACGGTGTTGACCGCATCCAGATTAAAGGAGGATGCCAGACCAAGGCTGATAGGGAAAACGGTACGCTGGCCGTGCAACACGTCGTAGGCAAAGAACAGAGGAATTTTCAGGCGGCTGAGTTCCATCACCTGATCCTGCATTTTGCGGATATCCTGGCGGGTGACGGTATTAAAAATCGCCCCCACCTGCCCGTCTTTGATCATTTCGCGGATGGCTTCTTTTGGATTGTCCGGACCCACGCTTATCAAACGCAGCTGACCAATTTTCTCATCAACGGTCATTTTGGTGAGCAAATCGGTGACAAACGCGTCCCGCGCCTCAGGCGTTAATGGATGATCGCCAAACAGGGACTCCGCCAACGCTGGCTGCATGGCCAGACTCACCGCGACACCTACAGAACATAGCCATTTCATGTTGTTTCTCTCTTATTTTTAGCCCGCAGAGGCGGCGAAAATATAGCAAAAACCGTAGTTTGCCATAAGCCTAAACGGGTGAGAAAAAGAAAGCTAAGGTTATTCTCTGATTTTTTCGAAACATTCATGAATAAAATCGTCATACAAAGCGCTATGCTTAACACCGATATTTTGTCCCACCACAAGGAGTGGAAAATGTCTTCCATTACAACAACCGAGAATAACGATTTAATTCATGAGCTCGCCCGCCTGGTGGGCCATTCACACCTGCTCACTGACCCGGCGAAAACTGCCCGCTATCGCAAGGGCTTTCGTTCCGGACACGGCGACGCGCTGGCCGTGGTTTTCCCTGGCTCGCTGATGGAGCTGTGGCGCGTGCTCAATGCCTGCGTCAATGCAGATAAAATTATTCTGATGCAGGCCGCCAATACCGGGCTGACCGAAGGCTCCACGCCCAGCGGCAATGACTACGACCGGGACATTGTCATTATCAGCACCCTGCGCCTCGACAAACTTCATTTGCTGGATAAAGGCGAGCAGGTGCTGGCGTTTCCTGGTACCACCCTCTACTCGCTGGAAAAAGCGCTCAAGCCGTTTGGTCGCGAGCCGCACTCGGTGATTGGCTCCTCCTGCATTGGCGCTTCCGTCATCGGTGGTATCTGTAATAACTCGGGGGGCTCGCTGGTGCAACGTGGCCCGGCCTATACCGAAATGTCACTGTTCGCGCGCATTGATGAACAGGGTAAATTGCAACTCGTCAACCATCTGGGTATCGACCTTGGCGAGACGCCGGAGCAGATCCTCAGCAAACTGGATGACGAACGCGTCAAAGATGAAGACGTACGCCATGATGGTCGCCACGCACACGACCACGATTACGTCACCCGCGTGCGCGATATTGAAGCCGACACGCCCGCGCGCTATAACGCCGACCCGGACCGTTTATACGAATCCTCCGGTTGCGCAGGCAAGCTGGCCGTGTTTGCCGTACGTCTGGACACCTTCCCGGCCGAAAAAAATCAGCAGGTCTTCTACATCGGCACCAACCAGCCGGACGTATTGACGGAAATCCGCCGCCATATCCTGGCGACGTTTGAGAACCTGCCGGTTGCGGGTGAATATATGCATCGCGACATCTATGACATCGCGGAAAAATACGGCAAAGATACCTTCCTGATGATCGATAAACTCGGCACCGACAAAATGCCGTTCTTCTTCACCCTGAAAGGCCGTACCGATGCGATGCTGGAAAACGTAAAATTTTTCCGTCCGCACTTCACTGACCGCGCAATGCAGAAGTTCGGCCATCTGTTCCCGAGCCACCTGCCGCCACGGATGAAAAGCTGGCGCGATAAATACGAGCATCACCTGTTGTTAAAAATGGCGGGAGACGGCGTAGCGGAAGCGCAAAACTGGTTGACGGAGTTTTTCAAAACCGCCGAGGGTGACTTTTTCGCCTGTACGCCGGAAGAAGGCAGTAAGGCGTTCCTGCACCGTTTTGCAGCAGCTGGCGCGGCAATTCGTTATCAGGCAGTTCATGCTGATGAGGTTGAGGATATTCTGGCGCTCGACATTGCCCTGCGCCGCAACGATACCGAATGGTATGAGCACCTGCCGCCCGAAATCAGCAATCAACTGGTGCATAAACTCTATTACGGCCATTTTATGTGCTACGTCTTCCACCAGGATTACATCGTGAAGAAAGGCGTCGATGCGCATGCGTTGAAAGAGCAAATGCTGGAACTGCTCCACCAGCGCGGGGCGCAATACCCGGCGGAACATAACGTAGGGCATCTGTATAAGGCGCCAGAAACGCTGACACGTTTTTATCGTGAAAATGACCCGACGAATAGCATGAATCCGGGTATCGGTAAGACAAGTAAGCAGAAGTTCTGGAAGTGAGGCGATTGTCCGAGAGCGTAGCGCTCTCGGGCATACTTCGACGCATTAATCGTTCTGCGCCGTTTGCTCGCTCTTACTGGCACCTGCTGCGGCCATCTGCGCAGCTTTTTGCTTCTTATAACTCAGCGCCGCTGGCGGAACCGGCATGACTTTGCCGGTTTCAATCCACGTGCGTAAACGGCTGGCATCGGCAAAGTGGGTATATTTGCCGAAGGCATCCATCACCACCAGCGCCACCGGTTTGTTCTTAATGGTCGTGCGCATCACCAGACAGTGACCCGCCGCATTGGTAAAGCCCGTTTTGGTCAGCTGAATATTCCAGTTATCGCGATACACCAGATGGTTAGTGTTGCGGAATGGCAGCGTGTAGGCCGGGTTGGCAAACGTGGCCATGTCTTCGCGAGTCGTGCTCAACTGACCCAACAGCGGATACTGTTTGCTGGCAATCAGCAGCTTTGTTAAGTCGCGGGCCGTCGAGACGTTATGAATGGACAACCCCGTCGGTTCCACAAACCGCGTGTGGGTCATGCCCAACGCTTTGGCTTTGGCATTCATCGCTTTAATAAACGCGTTATAGCCGCCCGGATAATGGTGCGCCAGGCTTGCCGCCGCGCGGTTTTCCGAGGACATCAACGCCAGCAGCAGCATATCTTTACGGCTAATCTCACTGTTCAGACGCACGCGGGAGTAGATCCCTTTCATTTCTGGCGTCTGGCTGATATCCACTTTCAGTTTTTCGTTCAGCGGCAGTTGCGCATCAAGCACCACCATCGCCGTCATTAATTTGGTGATCGACGCAATCGGACGCACAAGGTCAGGATGGTTCGAATAGATGACTTTGTTGGTATTTAAATCAACAATCATCGCGCTACCAGACGCAATCTCAGGTTGAGACGCTGTTGTGGTAGCCGCCGTTTTCGCCACAGCCTGCGGCGCAAAAGGGACAGCCAGCATCAGGGCAAGGCTTAGTATTGAAACTCGGAATTTCAGCATGATGAGATTTCTGATAATGGTTCACGCACGTCACAACGCGCACCGCCGGAGTTAAGTAGAAACTCAAGCTAGCTCAGGCATCATAGCGATCAGGCAAGTTTGCCGCCACTGAAGAATCGTCAGCAAATGCTGCGTTGCTGACTTTTACGCCAGCAACGCCATTTAAGAGTATGAAATCAGAATAACCGGTACCCATAGCCCCACAGGATCACCGTGATAGCTAACAGGACCTCCAGCACCAGCACGCCGATAGCCAGCGTCGAACTGGAAAAGCTCAGCCCTTCCTCTTTGTTAATATTCAGGAATGTCGGGACACCGAGATACAACAAATAACCAGTGTAGAACAGCGCGATGGTACCGATCAGCGCACACAGCCATACCAGCGGATATAGCGCCACAAAACCGCTCAGGAAAAGCGGCGTGGCGACATAGCCGGCAAATACCATGCAGTGCGCCAGAGAAGGACGTTGCGGATAGTTTCGCGCCATCCACCAGATGACCCGCCCCATTACAGCCACCCCAGCCAGCATGACCGCGTAAAAAACGATGGCCAGTGCAAAACCGGTGAACAGAGAGAGCTGAAACACATTGCCATCGCCAAAATTCCAGCCAATTTGCGTGGTGCCAATAAATGCGCAAATCACCGGGATTGCCGCCATCATCAGGACATGGTGGGTATAGTGGTGCGAAATGGTTTCGTTTTCACTCTTGATCACGTGCATTTCACGATCGGGATGGGAAAACAGCCCCCAGACATGGTTCATACCGCCCCCCTTCTTGTCAGCTCCGGACCTCAACACTTCAAGTATAATTCAGCTTTCGATTATTTTATGTACAGCCTGCGAAATACCGGTTCGCTGAACGGGCGCTTTTCCGGCCATAAAGATTCATAAGGTGTATGCTAAAGATTGTGGAGGTCATACCGACGTATGGATATAAACAGTCTTATCGCGCACTACGGCTATGCCGCGCTGGTCATTGGCAGTCTGGCCGAAGGCGAAACCATCACCCTGTTAGGGGGTGTCGCTGCACATCAGGGGTTGCTCAAATTTGCGCTGGTCGTCGTCTCCGTTGCTCTCGGCGGCATGATCGGCGATCAGGTACTGTATTTAGTGGGACGTCGATTTGGTGGGAAAATTCTGCGCCGCTTCTCGCGTCATCGCAGCAAAATTCATTACGCGCAAAAGATGATCCAACGCCGCCCTTATCTGTTTGTGATCGGTACACGATTCATGTACGGATTTCGCGTCATCGGCCCGCTTCTGATTGGCGCCAGCCACCTGCCGCCAAAGATCTTTCTGCCGCTGAATATTTTAGGCGCGCTGATTTGGGCGCTGCTGTTTACGACCCTGGGTTATCTCGGCGGCGAGGTGATTGCGCCCTGGTTGCACCATCTCGATCAGCACATCAAACATGGGATCTGGCTGGTGCTGATTATCGGGCTGGTAGTGGGGACACGCTGGTGGCTGAAACGGCGTAGCAGACAAAAAGCGCAATAAATACAGCCGGCAGCAAGCGCTACCGGCTGCTGACTGTCAGGTTGTGTGGTAGCCCCCGCCTAATGCACTGGTCAGTTGAACAGAGGCATCAAGCCACTGGCCTTGTAAAATCAGGCCATTGCAATACTCGCGTAGCGCCGGGATCTTCGCCTGACTGACCCGGGAACCGGCGATGATACCGGCATTAAAACGCGCCTGCGCCAGTCCAACAACACGTTGAGCATCATGCTCAATCTGCTGCTGCTGCTGATTTTTTGCCGCCATCGTTTCAACCTGGCTTGCCGCGCGCGTCACGTCATTCACCGCGTCAACCACCGCTTTGTTGTAATTCGCTATTGAGAGGTTACTTTGCACCCTGGCGATATCGAGATTCGCATTCAGCCTGCCACTGTCGAAGATCGGCAGCGTCAGTCCGGCAGTGACGCCCATTTGTTGCGCTGAACTACGGAACAGATCGCTCATGTGCAGAGCATCCTGTTGCAGGAAGGCCATCAGGTTGATATCAGGATAAAAGGCCGCCTTCGCCGCTTCGACGCTGCCCAGAGAGGACTCAATGTACCAGTGCGCCGCCTGCAGATCCGCACGACGAGCCAGCAATGAATACCCCAACTGCGCGGGTAACGCGCTTTCCACCTTCGGCAGCGCAACACCATGCAGCGTCAGCGGCGTGGATTGCCGATGGGTTAGCGCCGCCAGCCTTGCCTCAATGACCTTCATTTTACCGGCGACATCATTGAGCTGTTGCTGCGTTTTGCTGTCGTCTATGTCCGTCTCCACGCCTTCCACGGAGGAGGTAATGCCGTTTTGATACAGTTGGCGGTCAGCCGTAATGATATTTTTTTGCTCTTGTTCAATCTCAGTTAGCACGTTGCTCAACGCCGCCTGGGTTTGCCACTCCCAGTATAAACGCGTCACGCCACTCGCCAGCAGTTGACGGGTCTGTTCCAGCTCGGCTTCACGCGCTTTGACGGTGCCAATCCGCGCAGTCACTTCTGCCCGGTTCTTCCCCCACAAATCCAGGTTCCAACCCGCTGTAAGCCCAAATGTACCGTTGGTGTACCACGGACCGGTCGTTCCCGCAGCGGGATCGGTACTGGCAAAGGGCCCCATCACCCCTTCGGCTGACATTTTCTGCCGTTCTGCATTCGCCGAGAAATCGACCTGCGGCCCGTCCTGCGCTTCAACGGCTTTGGCCTGCGCCTCCGCTAATTGAATACGCTGTTCAGCCACCTGCATATCTGGCGCCTGCGTTAACGCACTTTCAATCAGCGCATTCAACTGAGGATCATGATAAGCCAGCCACCACTGGCTGTCCGGCCAACCGTTTTTCAATGCCGCCGGTAATGCAGATTCGATGTGTGAAGTGGGCGTCTGCTGTGCCAACGCCTGGCGGTTGTCGTGCATCGGGGCGCATCCCGCAAGAGCAACAAATAGCGGCAAACACGCGGTCGCGACAAAAGGAGAATAACGATTCATGGGGGTGTTCTGGTAAGAAAAGGTGTATGGATATTACGTGGTGTTGCGTCTGTTTTTTTAGTTACGCGTGGCAATACATCTTTGGAAAATAAAAGAAATAATCAGAAAAATATATTCCACTTAAATGATATTTTAAAAATCATTCAAATAATAAATAAAAATACGCCTCGTTTTGTTTCCCTGGTTTGCCCAATCCGCCGCCGCGTCATCGGCCATGTTTCATGGCCGCAACGCCGCAATATCAATGGCCTGAATCGCGCGGGCAATATCCGGTGAGTTATTGAGTGAACGAATCTCCTGAAAAAGCGCGGTCGCTTCTGAATACTCTTTACGTAAATACCCCAGCCACTGTTTGATGCGCGCCACGTGATAAAGCCCGGTATCGCCTTGCTTTTCCAACCGGGTATATTTCTGCAGCAGAACAACCACGTCAGGCCATGGCATACGCGGTTCGTTATATTTCACGACACGACTCAGGTTAGGGATATTTAATGCCCCTCGCCCCATCATCACCGCGTCGCAACCGCTTATTGCCATACAGTCCTGCGCACTTTGCCAGTCCCAGATCTCACCGTTGGCGATAACCGGAATCGTTAACCGCTGTCGGATTTCGCCAATCGCCTGCCAGTCGATGTGCTCCGCTTTATACCCTTGTTCTTTCGTGCGACCGTGTACCGCCAGTTCGCTCGCGCCCGCCTGCTGTACCGCATCGGCAATTTCGAATTTTCTGTCGCCGCTGTCCCAGCCAAGACGCACTTTCACCGTCACGGGCAGATGTGCAGGCACCGCCTCACGCATGGCCTTTGCCCCCTGATAGATAAGTTCAGGATCTTTGAGCAGGGTCGCACCGCCGCCGCTGCCGTTGACCAGCTTTGACGGACAGCCGCAATTAAGATCGACGCCATACGATCCTAACTCCACCGCACGCGCGGCATTTTCCGCCAGCCATTGCGGATATTGCCCCAGAAGCTGAATACGCACCAACGTACCCGAGGGTGTCCGGCTGGCATTGAGCAGTTCCGGGCAAATACGGTGGAATACTTTCGCCGGCAGGAGTTGATCCACCACGCGCAGAAATTCCGTGATGCACAGATCGTAGTCGTTCACCTCGGTCAGGAGCTCGCGCACCAGAGAATCAAGCACGCCTTCCATCGGCGCCAGCAAAACACGCATATCGTCACCCGCAAAAAAAGAGGCGCTATGGTAGCGTCTCTGTAGTGCGGTTTAAAGTCTCTCCGCTATGATCTTTATGACGCAATGTTCCCGTTGTCTATATCCACTATGCTCATAATTCATGATGTGATCGGTAGCACATTTTAAAGTTTAATTGTATGATGAATCCCTCTCATCAAGGGCGTTTACTATGAGTAAATCACTGAATATCGTCTGGCAATATTTACGCGCATTTGTGCTGATCTATGCCTGCTTATATGCGGGTATTTTTATTGCGTCGCTGCTTCCCATCACGATTCCCGGCAGCATCATCGGTATGCTGATCCTGTTCGTCTTACTGGCGCTGCAAATTCTGCCGGCAAAATGGGTCAACCCAGGTTGCTACGTACTTATTCGTTATATGGCGTTACTTTTCGTTCCCATTGGCGTTGGCGTGATGCAGTACTTTGACTTGCTGCGCGCGCAGTTCGGACCCGTTATTGTCTCCTGCGCGATAAGTACGCTGGTCGTATTTCTGGTGGTTAGCTGGAGCTCACATATTGTGCACGGCGAACGAAAAGTGATTGGGCAGAAAGGATCAAAACAATGATGTCGTACATCTGGTGGTCGTTACCTCTGACACTGGCGGTATTTTTTGCAGCGCGCAAACTGGCGGTACGTTTTAAGATGCCATTGCTGAACCCGCTGCTGATCGCCATGGTGGTCATCATTCCGTTTCTTATCCTCACCGGGATCCCTTACGATCACTATTTTCAGGGCAGCAAAGTGCTGAACGACCTGCTGCAACCGGCCGTGGTGGCGCTGGCCTATCCGCTTTATGAGCAACTGCACCAGATCCGCGCCCGCTGGAAATCCATCATCACTATCTGTTTCTTTGGCAGCGTGGTCGCCATGGTGACCGGCACTTCGGTGGCCTTGTTAATGGGCGCCACGCCTGAAATCGCCGCGTCGGTATTGCCGAAATCGGTCACCACGCCTATCGCGATGGCGGTTGGGGGGAGTCTTGGCGGCATTCCGGCGATCAGCGCCGTATGCGTGATCTTTGTCGGGATCCTCGGGGCCGTGTTTGGTCATACGCTGTTAAACGCCATGCGGATCCGAACCAAAGCCGCGCGCGGGCTGGCAATGGGCACCGCATCGCATGCCCTCGGCACTGCACGTTGCGCTGAGCTGGATTACCAGGAAGGCGCCTTCAGTTCGCTGGCGCTGGTGATTTGCGGGATTATCACATCGCTTTTGGCCCCCTTTTTGTTTCCTGTCATTCTGGCGGTAGTGGGTTAAAATTTGCGATGCGTCGCGCATTTTTAGTTTAAGTTTCATAAGTTGCACAAGTAATGAGATATGAATCACATATAAAGCGGTAACAGGCCCGTACACTACGATTCCATTACATTGTTATGAGGCAACGCCATGCATCCACGTTTTCAAACTGCTTTTGCCGAACTAGCGGATAATTTGCAATCAGCGCTGGCACCACTTCTGGCGGATAAGCATTTCCCCGCCATGCTGAGTGCAGAGCAGGTCTCGACGCTTAAAAGTGAATCGGGGCTGGACGAAGACGCGCTGGCTTTCGCGCTCCTGCCGCTGGCTGCCGCCTGCGCGCGTACCGACCTTTCCCATTTTAACGTTGGCGCCGTGGCGCGCGGCGTCAGTGGGAGATGGTATTTCGGTGGGAACATGGAGTTCCTGGGGGCCACCATGCAGCAAACCGTTCATGCCGAACAAAGCGCCATCAGCCACGCCTGGTTACGCGGCGAAAAAGCCCTTGCCGCCATTACCGTCAACTACACCCCGTGTGGTCACTGCCGTCAGTTTATGAACGAACTGAACAGCGGACTGGATCTGCGCATTCACCTGCCAGGTCGCGAGCCGCACACGCTGCGTCACTATTTGCCAGACGCTTTCGGCCCGAAAGATCTGGAGATCAAAACGCTGCTGATGGACGAACAAGATCACGGCTTCGCCCTGAAAGGCGACGCGCTGACTCAGGAAGCGATTCGCGCAGCCAACCGATGCCATATGCCCTACAGCAACTCCCCGAGCGGCGTGGCGCTGGAGTGCAAAGACGGGCGTATTTTCACCGGTAGCTATGCTGAAAACGCCGCCTTTAACCCAACGCTGCCGCCTCTGCAAGGCGCATTAAATCTGCTGAATCTGAACGGTTACGACTATCCGGATATCCAGCGTGCAATTCTGGCCGAAAAAGCGGATGCGCCGTTGATTCAATGGGATGCCACCGCCGCGACGCTGAAAGCGCTGGGCTGCGACAACATCGAACGCGTACTGCTGGCATAAATCGTTGTGCCCGGTAGCGCAAGCTTACCGGGCCTGAAACGGCATGTCCCTTCCGGCAACGTTGAAGTATGTCGAAAATCCCCGCAATCAGACCACCGATTCTTGCGCAACGCCGTCGGGTAAAGTAGCCTGATTGAAATTTCTTCCTTTTATCGAGTTCTCCGCAATGTTAAAGCGTCTGTTTTACAGCCTGTTAGTCCTGGTCGGCTTGCTGCTGTTAACTGCGCTTGGCCTCGACAGATGGATGAGCTGGAAAACGGCCCCGTACATCTACGACGAATTGCAGGACCTGCCCTATCGCCAGGTCGGCGTGGTTCTAGGCACCGCCAAATACTATCGCACCGGCGTGATTAATCAGTATTACCGCTACCGGATTCAGGGGGCGCTGAACGCCTACAACAGCGGTAAGGTTAACTACCTTTTGCTTAGCGGCGACAATGCGCTGCAAAGCTATAACGAGCCGATGACGATGCGTAAAGATCTCATCGCGGCAGGCGTTGATCCTGCCGATATCGTGCTCGATTACGCGGGCTTTCGCACGCTGGACTCGATTGTGCGCACCCGTAAGGTCTTTGATACCAACGATTTCATCATCATCACTCAGCGCTTCCACTGTGAACGCGCCTTATTCATTGCACTGCATATGGGAATACAGGCGCAGTGCTACGCGGTGCCTTCGCCAAAAGATATGCTCACTGTCCGGGTGCGCGAATTCGGCGCGCGATTTGGCGCGCTGGCCGACCTCTATCTCTTCAAACGTGAACCGCGCTTTTTAGGCCCACTGGTGCCAATCCCCGCCATGCATCAGGTCCCTGACGATGCACAGGGTTATCCGGCAGTAACGCCTGAGCAATTGCTGGAATTACAAAAGAAACAAGGAAAATAAGCATGGAAGACAAAACCCTTTTTATCGTGATTGGCGTACTGATGGTCGTCGTCTGGACCTTCCGGCAAGGGCTAAAGGGACTGCGCTCTGGCGTCGTCGAAAAAACGGTCAAAGGCTCGCAAGAGCCTCTCTTAATTCAACGTTCCGCTGAACCCGCGACTTACTGGATCTATATCGGTGTCTACTTTGGGCTTTCGCTGGGCGCACTGCTGGTGGGAATTTGGTTAGTCTTTATCAAATAAAAAACCGGCACAGAACGTCTCTGCACCGGTTTTTTCTGCGTTGAAGGATTACTTCTTACGGGCGTATTTCAGGGAATCCAGCGCGACCGCGAAGATAATAATGCCGCCCTTAATGATGTACTGCCAGTAAGGGTTCACGCCGATATAGGTCAAACCGTAGTTGATGACGGTGAAGATAATTACACCGGTCACTACGCCAAAGACGGTCCCTACACCACCGCTGAACGACACGCCGCCGACCACGCACGCCGCAATCGCATCCAGTTCGTACATAAAGCCGAGGTTGTTGGTGGCAGAACCGATACGACCGGCTTCCAGCAACCCACCAAAGGCATAGAACACACCGGACAATGCGTAGATCATCAGCAGGTTCCGCGCGACGTTAACACCAGAGACTTTGGCCGCTTCCGGGTTACCGCCGATAGCAAAAATGTTTTTGCCAAAACGGGTTTTGTTCCACAGCACCCACACGAAAGCCACCGCAATCAGCGCATAGAAGGTGATGTAAGAGAGTCGGAAACTGCCCAGCGCAATGAAGCCCTGCGCGAAAGTCGAGAAGCCGCTATCAAAACCCGAGATTGGCGACGCCCCCACGAAGTCGTAGTAGAGGGAGTTAATACCGTAAACGATGATCATCGTGCCAAGGGTTGTGATAAACGGCGTCACATTGAGGTAAGCAATAATGATGCCGTTCACCAGACCGATAATGGCACCCACCGCGCAGACGATCAGGATCACCAGCGCAATAGGCATGGTCGCCATTTCAGGGAAGACTTTATTCGCGTTTTCCATCGATTGCAGCAGCGTCGCCGCGACCACCGCCGCCAGCCCGACCTGACGACCCGCTGACAGGTCAGTCCCCTGGGTGACAATCAGTCCGGCAACACCTAATGCGATAATGATACGCACGGAAGACTGCGTCAGGATGTTACTCAAGTTCAGCAGACTTAAGAATGTGGGGTCCTGGAAAATAATAATGGCCAGCAAGACTAAAAGAACGACGTAAATTCCGCCTTCTTTTAGATAAGTAAGAAAACTTTTCTTATTTAACGCACTCATGAGGAGCCCCTAATCTTAAAGGTGCAAAGACGCAAGACGCAGAATTTCGTTTTGCGTAGTCGTTTTGGTATCAACAATTCCAGCAACGAGACCGTTACTCATCACCAGAATACGATCTGTAATCCCTAACAATTCCGGCATTTCCGAGGAGATAATAATAATGCCCTTCTCTTTCTTCGCCAGCTCCGCGATCAACTGATAAATTTCAAATTTTGCGCCAACATCGATCCCACGCGTAGGTTCGTCCAGCATTAATATTTCTGGCTGGGTTAACAACCAACGGCCAATAATGACCTTTTGCTGGTTTCCGCCCGAAAGAGAACCAATTTGCGTACGATGGCCCGGCGTTTTTACCCGCATAGAGTCGATGACCCATTGGGTATCACTTTTCATCCGGGAGTTGTCCAGCAGACCGACTTTATTTTTGTAATTATGAATATTGGAAATCAAAGAGTTGAAGCCAATATCCAGATAGGCGTAAATACCGGTCGAACGACGTTCTTCCGTCACCAGCGCAAAACCATGGTTAATGGCTTCGTTGGCATTGTGGTTGTTAATCTTTTTGCCGTGCAACGTAATGGTGCCAGACGATTTTTCACGGATACCAAACAGCGTTTCAACGATGTCCGTACGTTTTGCCCCCACCAGACCCGCAATACCCAGGATCTCCCCTTTATGCAGATCAAAAGAGATGTCACGGATTGAAGGCTGACGTAAAGAGGTCAGGTTACGGATTTCCAGAATCACTTCGCCCGGCTTGTTCTCTTTGTTCGGGAAGCGCTGGTTCAGCGAGCGTCCGACCATCATGGCGATGATCTTGTCCATATCCAGCCCTTCCAGCGGCTGCGTCGCAATCCACTGGCCGTCGCGCAGAACAGTAACCTCATCACATAGCTGGAAAATTTCTTCCATTTTATGAGAGATATAAACAATACCGCAGCCACGCTCTTTCAGCTTACGGATAATAGTAAACAGATGATTGACCTCTTTCTCTGTTAATGAAGAGGTAGGTTCATCCATAATCACGATTTTAGCGTTATACGAGAACGCTTTCGCAATTTCGATCATCTGCATTTGCGAAACGGATAATGTACCCACTCGCGCCCGCGGGTCGATATCAATATCCAGCTCATCAAATATCGCTTTGGTATCGCGATACATTTTCTCCTGATCAACAAACATGCCTTTCGTGGGATAACGCCCCAGCCACATGTTGTCCATCACGGAGCGCTGCAACACCAGGTTTAACTCCTGATGAACCATCGAAATGCCATTCTCCAGTGCTTCTTTGGCGGAATGAAAATCGATTTCTTTACCCTGAAATAAAATGCTGCCAGAATCTTTCTGATAGATTCCAAAAAGACATTTTAATAATGTTGATTTCCCTGCACCGTTTTCTCCCATTAATGCATGAATGGAATGGGGGCGGACTTTTAAATTGACATTATCAAGTGCCTTAACGCCGGGGAAAGACTTGTTGATGCCGCTCATTTCTAACAAGAATTCGCCTGACGACTGAGTAGTAGTGCTGACCATAATTATACCTTGTTGGCCTCGCAGAGTGCGTTATTAAAGGGCGCAAGAAATTTGCGCCCGAGAAAACGGATAACAACAATTATTTTTTGGTGAACTCAGTCAGGTTATCTTTATCAACACCAACGTAAGGAACGCGAACAATTTTGTTCTCAATTTTCCAGTTGGTGCCATCAGCAGCGCCTTTGCCATCCGCCAGGTTTTTCGCCAGATCGAAGGTCGCTTTCGCCTGGTTGTTGGCGTCGTTCAGCACGGTACCTGCCAGCGCGCCGGATTTCACCAGAGACAGTGCTTCAGGCAACGCATCCACGCCAAATACCGGTACGCTGGTTTTGTTGTGCGCTTTCAGAGCTTCTACGGCACCCATCGCCATTGCATCGTTGTTGGCGATAACCACTTCAATTTTGTTGGCGTTCGGACCGGACAACCAGGCATCCATTTTATCTTTCGCCTGAGCGGTATCCCACATCGCGGTATCTAACTGCAGCTGCTCAGTTTTGATGCCTTTATCGTTCAGCTCTTTGATAACGTAGGTGGTACGGGCTTCAGCATCCGGGTGGCCCGGTTCGCCTTTCAGCAGAACAAACTGAATTTGGCCATCTTTGTTCAGATCCCAACCCTGGTTCGCCTGCCAGTGTTTCGCAATCAGGTCGCCCTGAATAATTCCGGATTCTTTAGAGTCAGTACCGACGTAATAGGCTTTGTCATAGCTGTCCAGCGCCTTACGGGAAGGTTCTTTGTTGAAGAAGACAACCGGGACATTCTGACCACGCGCTTTCTCAATCACTGTGCCTGCCGCCGCCGGGTCAACCAGGTTGATCGCCAGCGCTTTCACGCCTTTCGCCAGCAGAACGTCGATCTGGTCGTTTTGTTTAGACTGATCGTTCTGGGAGTCATTCATCAGCAGCTGTACATCAGGCGCCGCTTTGGCATCTTGTTCGATAGCCTTACGTACCACGGACATAAAATTATCGTCATATTTGTAGATTGTCACACCAATGCGGGTATCAGCAGCGTGCGCAGCCGCGCCGAATAACATGCTTGCCATCACAGCAGACAGAGTCAACACCTTCTTATTCATGGTATCTCCGGTTTTATTATGCAGGGTAGTACTTGAGAAAAATGCTCGGCAGGGCAGAACGGTTAATGAAGTGTTACTGAATGCCGAAGCTCACTTTTAAAAAATCTTTCTTCCGTGCCCGGTAACGCTCCAAAAATAGGCTTTAATTAGTGTTTAAAGCGCTAACGCAGCGGTAAAACTGATTGCTCACCGTTACATAATAGTTACAGCACTTCAAACGGTGCCATCATAGCCATCACATTGTTAAGATACTGTGAATTTACTCACATATTGAAAGCGGTTACATACAACGACATTTTTAGTTAGTGATCAGGCCCGCATTCTGTCGCAACGCCACGGAATGCCGACGCACCAGAGTCGGCATAAAACAATGCGTTGCCGATGCATCTAACGTGCCTGCTGCGCCCTGTAACGCCAGTTCCGTCGCCATTTTTGCCATTGAAGCAATCGGGTAACGCACTGTCGTCAGTTGCGGATCGGTGTAACGTGCGATGGGAATATCATCAAATCCGATAATTGACAGATGCAGTGGGATGGCAATGCCGTTGTCTTTCAACGCGGTGAGCGCGCCGGCGGCCATGTTGTCGTTGTAGGCAAACACGGCGGTGAGTTGCAGATTACGCCCCAAAAGCTCAACCATGGCTGATTCGCCACCCGGCATGTCGGGGGAGCCTGTGCCAACCCAGCTCTCAGACGGGGTGATCCCCTGCTCTCTCAATGCGGCTAACCACCCTTCTTTACGCATCGTGTCATCTTCGATACGGTGGCTGGAGGCCAGATAGCCGATGCGTTGATGACCATGATTAAGCAGCATTCGCGTGGCCATTTTTGCGCCGCTGATATTGTCCAGACAGACGCAACGGTGGGCATAGCCGGGGACGAGACGGTTGATCAGCACCATGCCGGGGATCTGATCCATAAATTCGCTCAGTTCCCGATCGCTTAGCGCTTTGGAGTGGACAATCAGGGCGTTGCAGCGTTGGCGGATCAACACCTCAATGGCGTGCCGTTCTTTTTCAGCCTCGTGGTAGCTGTTGCCAATCAGCACATATTTCTGATGCTGCTGAGCAACCTGATCGACCGCTTTGACCAGTGCGCCAAAAAAGGCATCTGAGACATCCATCACCACAACGCCGATGGTGTCGCTCACCTGCGTTGCCAGCGCCTGCGCATTCGCATTAGGACGATAACCCAGTGAGGTGACCGCTTTCATGACAGCGTCACGCGTATCAGGACTCACCAACGTACTGTTATTCAGTACACGAGAAACGGTCGCCACAGAGACGCCAGCCTGACGTGCCACATCACGAATGGTTATCATATTCACTACCCTGTTTGAAATTGCCGTTGCTCACAGACACCCCCTTTGCAGGCGGCCATTTTGTCAGCGACGCGCGCAGGACTGCGTGAGTAAGGTCACAGGGTTGGAAACGGTTACATGCGTTTTGTTAATGAATGTGATCCAGATCGTTATCTGGATGATCGAGATAATGATGTCCCTGACGCACGTAGGGTCAATTGACGCCACAGCCATTCCACCGGCCCCTGACGCCAGAAATGGAGCCAAATGACGGAGAAAAGCAGGTTCGCCAGCCACACCGGAACCACAAACAGCAGCAGCTCCAGCCGGTCAAATTTCATAAACAAACCGAAGTGATAAAACAAGGTGGTACAGATCAGCGTCTGCAGGAGGTAATTACTCAGCGCCATGCGTCCTACGCAGGCAATGGCGATAACCAGCTTGCTGCGGCTCAACTGAGGCCAGAAGCCAAACATCAGCGCAGTGTACCCCAGCGTTTGAAACGGCGCGCTCAGCTCTCGCGGCGCCTGTAACAGAAAACCGCACCAACGCCAGGCCCAGTCCAGTTGCCATTGCGCGACTATTGCGGGCAGATTAATCACGACCCCGGTGACAACCAGTATGGCGCCCGTTCGGCGGTAATGACGCAGGCTGTACTGACCTTTCAACCAGCCGCTTCGCATTAACGCCGCCCCCAGTAACATCATCCCCGCCAGTTGCCAGCCATACTGCGCCCCTAACGCCAGCAAACTGTTCGACAGCCCGTCAATTCGATTGCTGATGGCTTCCATCCCCCCGTTCAGCTTCCAGTATTTTTCATACAACAGCGCGGAAGCATCCGGGGTCCAGGCCCGGCTGATTTCATTGCCTGAGATCGTTCCCAGCAGCAGTAAAACACCAATCCCTGCCAGATAAAGCACGACGCCGGTATTGAACAGGCTCTTCACCGATGGCGCGTCTCGCACCAGCCGCCAACAAATCAGCCCCACAAGACCGTAGGCCAGTAAAATGTCGCCATCCCAGAAAAACAGGGCGTGAATAAATCCCAGCAACACCAGCAGCGTCAGACGTGACTGGATCCAGTGTTTGCCGCGCGGCAGCAACATTTGCAGCCCAGCGCCGAACAACAGTGCAAAGAGTGTGAGAAATTTGGCCTGCGCAAAGAGATCGAGGACAGCCCACGTCCAGGCATCCGAAGCGGTAATTTCGCCATACCAGGCGGGATTGAGATACGCGGCCTTTGGCAAACCAAAGGCGCTGATATTGAGAAGCAGAATGCCCAGGATGGCAACGCCACGAATAAAATCCAGCGTGACATTACGCTCCATAGCCTGGGCCTTAATCAGTTGTGGTGACGAACAGCGCGCAGGAATTCCTGGCGGGTATTCTGGCTGGATTTAAACAACCCGCCGAGCGAGGTCGTCGTCGTTGCGCTGGTCGCATCGCGAATTCCACGCGCTTTTACACAGTAATGTACCGCGTCAATCGACACCGCCACATTGTTAGTACCGAGTAATGTTTGCAGTGCCGTCAGAATTTGCTGGGTCAAACGCTCCTGAACCTGCGGGCGTTGGGCAAAAAACTGCACGATACGGTTAATTTTCGAGAGGCCAATCACCGACTCTTTCGGGATATACGCCACCGTCGCCTTCCCATCGATGGTCACGAAATGATGTTCGCAGGTACTGGTCAATGTGATATCACGCACCGTGACCATTTCATCGACCTTCATTTTATTTTCAATGACGGTGATTTTCGGGAAGTTGGCATAATCAAGGCCGGAGAAGATCTCATCGACATACATCTTGGCGATGCGGTGAGGCGTCTCCATCAGACTGTCATCGCTCAAATCAAGATTCAATAACTGCATGATCTCAGTCATGTGGCCTGAGATAAGACGTTTGCGCGTTTCGTTATCCATCTCATGCACGGGCGGGCGCAGCGGGGTTTCCAGACCACGCGCAACCAGCGCTTCATGAACCAGGGCCGCTTCTTTACTGAGTGATGACATTTCTTTTTCTCCTGCAGGTGTGGCGCCTCTGCCCTACGTGGGACAAAGTTTTTAAGCTGTATGACAGCCCAAACATTGTGCGTGAGGCCGCGCACATAATCCAGTATTCGCAGCGATAATTATTGAAATTGACGCTGCCTTTCATCACCTGGATTTCACACGCCTCCCCTGACCGACAAACCGAATGGCTCACGATGCCTGAGTGTTAATGCAAAGTTGTGTAGATGATGAAGCATGTTAGCTAAATGCGGAAGTGAAAGTTACTCACAGCACAATGAATAATCTGTATTATGGGGAGTTAACAACGCACAACACAACAGGAGCCACGCATGGAAATGCTCGAAGAGCACCGCTGTTTTGAAGGCTGGCAGCAACGCTGGCGGCATGACGCCAGCACGCTGAATTGCGCGATGACATTCAGTATTTTTCTTCCCCCTCCCCGTGATACCACGCCGCCTCCCGTGCTGTACTGGCTGTCAGGGTTGACCTGCAATGATGAAAACTTCACCACCAAAGCCGGTGCGCAACGCATCGCGGCAGAACTGGGGATTGTGCTGGTCATGCCAGACACCAGCCCGCGTGGTGAACAGGTCGCCGATGATGAACATTACGATTTAGGCAAAGGCGCCGGATTCTACCTGAATGCGACACAACAGCCCTGGGCCACGCATTTTCGCATGTATGATTATCTGCACGATGAACTTCCGGCGCTGATCCAATCGCAATTTAACGTCAGCAACCGCTGCGCTATCAGCGGACATTCGATGGGCGGGCATGGCGCGCTTATCATGGCGCTGAAGAATCCCGGTAAATACACCAGCGTTTCAGCCTTTGCGCCCATTGTGAATCCGTGTCGCGTGCCGTGGGGAGAAAAAGCCTTTACCGCGTATTTGGGTGAAGAGAGGGCGCAGTGGGCCGAGTGGGATAGCTGCGCGTTAATGTTAGCCAGCAAACCCGAACACGCCATTCCAACCCTGGTGGATCAGGGCGATAACGATCAGTTCCTCGCCGATCAGCTCCAGCCTGCGGTCCTGGCGGAAGCGGCTCGCCAGACGTCGTGGCCAATGACACTGCGCATTCAACCCGGCTACGATCATAGCTATTACTTCATTGCCTCTTTTATTGAGGATCATCTGCGGTTTCACGCGCAGCATTTGTTGAAGTAATTTTTTGGGGGGCGCCGCCCTCCTTCTCCTCCCGCATATCTTCATTTTTCCTTCACATTCCCACCATATTTACATTTACCTATCTTATTGATTTAAAACACCTCCAATCCAAATTCACACAAACACAAATGATTCCAATTATCATTTGTGTTTACAAAAAATCATTCTTTTGTACAATTCTCCCGCTTCATCAACGTAAAGAATACTTAAAAGACAAATACATACAGTCGTCGTGGCTTTACACATGACACGCAGTTTTTTATTCATTTAATGGAATGATACAAATGACCATACCTCACGTTAAGGCCGTAGCTATCGCAGTAAGCGTAGCCAGCCTCCCATCACTCACCCATGCTGCTGACCAGGACACCGTCGTTGTTACCGCTACGGGATTTGAGCAGAAGATTCAGAACGCCCCCGCCTCCATCTCTGTGATTACCAAACAGCAGATTGAGGATAAAGCCTACCGCGATGTCACCGATGCGCTAAAAGATGTCCCTGGCGTGGTAGTGACAGGCGGTGGGAGCAGTAGCGACATCAGTATTCGCGGCATGGCCTCGCAATACACGCTTTTCCTGGTCAACGGTAAGCGCATCAGTACCCGCGGCACGCGACCAAACAGCGATAACGCCGGGATTGAACAAGGCTGGCTGCCTCCACTGGAGTCTATTGAGCGGATTGAAGTGATTCGTGGACCGATGTCATCACTTTACGGTTCTGACGCGATGGGCGGCGTGATCAACGTGATCACCAAGAAAGTCTCCAATACCCAAGGCTGGACCGGTTCTCTGCACGGCGATGCCACCTTCCAGGAAAACAGTGATTCCGGCGATCTCTTCCAGACTAACGCCTATGCCTCTGGTCCGTTAATTGACGGATTGCTGGGCGCTAAAGTGACAGGGCTGCTGTCACGCCGCGCCGAGGATCAGATCGTCAATGGCTTTAATGAACAGCGCCTGCGCAACGGCGGATTGACACTTAACTTCACGCCAGATGAAAAAAACGATGTTGATTTCGACATTGCGCGCGAATTGCAGGACCGCGACAGCACGCCTGGCATGTCAATGGCGGAAGTCACCTGCCGTGGTACAACCTGTAAGACAAACACGAAAAGCGAAAACCGCTACGAGCACACCACGTACTCATTAACGCACAGCGGTTATTACGATGACTTCAACACCACCAGCTACGTTCAGCAGGAAGAGACCAATAACCCGGGTCGCGAGATGAAGTCTTACAATACGATTTTCAACAACCAGAACCAGATCTTCCTCGGCGCACATACTCTGACGCTGGGCGGGCAATATCGTTATGAAAAACTCCGCGATAACGGAAACCAGCTACAGGCGGCCGATGGTCTGAACAAACTCACTCGCTGGAGCTGGGCGCTGTTTGCTGAAGATGAGTGGGCGATCACCGACACCTTCACCCTGACCGGCGGCCTGCGAATGGATAAAGATGAGAACTACGGTGACAACTGGACGCCACGCGGCTACGGCGTCTGGCATCTGGCGGAGCAGTGGACAGTGAAAGGCGGCGTTTCTGCGGGCTACCGCGCCCCTGACCTGCGCCAGTCTTCAGCAAGTTGGGGACAGGTCACTGGCGGTGGTCGCCTGAATGGCATCATTGTGGGTAACCCGGATCTGAAACCCGAAAAAAGCCTGAGCGAAGAAATTGCCCTGCTGTGGGATAACGGCGACAACCTCAACGCTGGCGTCACCCTGTTCAACACCGATTTCAAAGACAAGATCACCGAAGTTCGCCGCTGCAACAGCAGCGCCGATCCCGCCTGTACTATCGGCGATGAAACCTACGATTTCGTCAGCGATCGTGTCAACGTTGATGAAGCAAACATGCGCGGCGTGGAATCGACGTTTGGCTGGGAGATCACCTCCGATTTGAACTGGACGGCGAACTACACCTATACCGAATCAGAGCAGAAAAGCGGCCAGTTCTCGGGCAAGCCATTGAACAAGATGCCGAAACATATGTTCAACACCACGCTGGACTGGCAGGCAACGCAGGATGTCGGTTTCTGGAGCCGCCTGAACTTCCGCGGTAAAACCTCTGAATACCTGAGCCGTACGTCGATGTCGCAAGGAACGCCTTCTTATACTCAGGTTGATGTGGGCATGCGCTACAACGCCAACAAGAATCTGCTGGTGACCGCTGGGGTATACAACGCGCTGGATAAGCAGATCGATTACGATACCTATGACACGATTCTCGATGGTCGTCGTTATACAGTCGGTTTAACGTACAACTTCTGAGTTCAGTACAGTAAAAAACCCCGGCATCTCTGCCGGGGTTTTTTCTTATTCATCGTTGTCGAAGGGCAGCGCAAACGCCTTATCCTGCCGACAACTGACTCATATTATTTCTTGAAACGGTCCGGGAATTGCATTTCGCTGTAACGAACGAAGCGCGTACCTCTGGTCAGTTTGTAGCCGAACCAGATGATCAGGAACAGCGGAATACCGATGTAGGTCGCCGCCACGCCGCCCCAGTCAATGGTGTCTTTCAGGAAGGCTTCGTAATTCTGGCCCAGAGTAATCGTCAGACACAACACGAACGCAAAGATCGGCCCCAGCGGGAAGAAACCTGAACGATACGGTAAATCCTTAATATCATGCCCCTGCATCACATAGCCACGACGGAAACGATAGTGACTAATGGCGATCCCCAGCCAGGCGATAAAGCCCGTCATCCCGGACGTGTTCAGCAGCCACAGGTAAACAGTCTGGTTGCCAAACATAGAGGTCAGGAAGCACAGACCCGCAACCACCGTTGTCGCATACAGTGCGTTACGCGGTACCCCACCACGAGAAAGCTTCGCGAAAATACGCGGCGCTTTGCCGTCACACGCCAGGGTGTAGAGCATACGGGTAGACGCATACATGCCCGAGTTACCCGCCGACAGTACCGCCGTCAGGATAACTGCGTTCATTACCGCTGCCGCAGAGAGCAGACCCGCGTGCTGGAATACCAGTGTGAACGGGCTGACGCTGATGTCTTTCACGTCGTTACGCAGCAGACTCGGGTCAGTGTACGGAATGATCAGGCTGATGATTAGGATGGCGAACACATAGAACAGCAGGATACGCCAGAACACCTGACGCACTGCGCGCGGAATGTTCTTCTCCGGATCTTCTGACTCACCCGCAGCAATACCAATCAACTCGGTACCCTGGAAAGAGAAGCCGACGATCATCGCCACACCTATCATCGCCGCAAAGCCCCCGGCAAACGGCGCATCGCCCGTCGTCCAGTTACTCCAGCCTACCGGCTCTACGCCTTTGAAGATACCGATGATCATCATCACGCCAACCACGATAAAGATAATCACGGTGGTGACTTTGATCAGCGAGAACCAATATTCCGCCTCACCAAATCCGCGCACGGAAATGTAGTTCAGCAAGAAAATGACGCACAGGAACAGCGCACTCCAGATCCAGCCTGGCGTGTCCGGGAACCACCAGCTCATCACCAGTTGCGCCGCCACAAGGTCAACCGCAATGGTTACGGCCCAGTTGTACCAATAGTTCCAGCCCAGCGCGAAGCCAAAGCCTTCTTCTACGTAGTTCTGACCGTAAGTCGAAAACGAACCGGAAACCGGCATATACGCGGCCAGTTCACCAAGACTGGTCATCAGGAAATACACCATCAGGCCAATCAAAATGTAGGAAAACAGCGCGCCGCCTGGGCCCGCCTGAGAAATCGTTGCACCGGATGCAACGAACAAACCTGTACCGATGGAACCACCAATGGCGATCATCGTCAGGTGGCGCGCCTTAAGTTCGCGACGTAACGCGGGCGCTTCTGTGGTTTTAATTTCGGAAACCATGTGAAAATGCTATCCATCCAAAAAATGAGGCGCGATTGTAGCAGACGAATGACATTCCTTCCGGCACAAATGCGCTGTTATAAGAGACCTTCATGATGAGCGGTCAGTTATAAGTAAAGCAGTAATGTCGCAGTAGCACAAAAGCGCACGCTGAGAGGCCACACCTGGACGCAAAATAGGCGGTAACACAGGGAAAGTGGGATAAAGGAAATGGCTAAAAAGCAAAAAGAGGCGTTCTTGTTGTTTACCGGGATGTCGATTTTCTGTCTCTATCTCTTTGTGTCTGGCCTCTATATCAGTGTCCAGATTGTTGAAGACTGGCGTTTGACACCCGATCACCTAACCGATACCTCCTGTTCTGCTTTCAGCGGTGTCATGTTTTTCGCGGCTTGCTTACTGCTGGGAACCTTCACCGACTGGCGTACGAAAAAAAACAGTCGGATCCATAACTGCATTTTTTATCTTTCCATTGTGTGTGTGCTGCTTTTCCCAATATGGAGTGTAGTCATCACTGGTTTGCGCTTCAGCACGACTTCCCGTTACGACGATAACCCACAACTGGGTGTTTGCGAGATGAAAAGCGCTCGCGGCCATAAGACTGATATCTATGTACCGGATACGGACTGGTGTCGCGTGAACGGCTATGAAGTCAAACGCCCTTCGCCGGAGAAAGCGCCATGAAACCCAGGGCAAAACGCATCGCGCCCGACAAGGAACATGACGTTATGGAGTACGTGACAACCATTGTTGTGATGCCCTGTCTGACGCTGTTTGCGTTGTATCTGTTGCCGGATTATTTCCCGCTACTGTTCTTAACACAGGCACCAGACTTCATTTCAGTTTCGCTGTTGAAGGCTAACTTCGTCTGCTCAATTCCCGTACTGATGGCCACGTGTTGGTTATTTAATCAACAACTCTTTTTCACGCACACTGCAACACTGGCTGAAAAAACGGCATTACGCATTATTCTTGGTCTTACACTGGCGCTGCTGCTTATCGCCAACACGCTGATTTTCACCCTGCACTTTACCCTCTTCAGCCCGCAAAATTACGTGCGCTGCTGGGAACCCATGCCGTTCGCCACCTGGCACTACGCTAAAACCGCCGATATTTGCCTGCAGCACGGGCTCTCCCCCATCCGGTTTCTTAGCTTTCCGGCTGAATGACGCAGTAGCGTAAAAAACGCTGCAGTGCATTAGACAAATGTTTCTGCCGATGATGAATCCGCCACAAGGTGCGATTCAAACCCGGTAACGGCACCGGCACTTCGACCAGTTTTCCGCTTTCCAGCTGTTCTTCAATCACCCGACGTGAAAGGCAACTGATCCCCAGCCCGTGGCGCACGGCATGCTTGATCGCTTCGGAATTGCCCAACTCCATCGCCATCTGGAATCTCGGTAAATGCGACAACAGCAAGTAATCGACAATTTCCCGCGTCCCCGAGCCACGCTCACGCAGGATCCAGGGCGCTGCCGCCAGTTGCGCCAGCGTCACCGGCCCCTGAACCAACGGAGATGTTGGCGCGGCAAATACCACCAGTTCATCCTCCAGCCACGGCTCAGAGATAATTTCCGTACTGTGGCACGGCCCCTCAATGAGACCAATGTCCACGCGAAAATCCAGTACCGCAGTGATAACGTCCTGACTGTTGCCGACGCTCAGTTCCAGCGGCAAGTCGGGGTAATCCTGCCGATAGCGGGCAATGACCGCCGGTAAAATGTAGTTGCCAATGGTGCTGCTGGCGTACACGCGAATGGCGCCATTATCTTCGCGAAACAGCTGCTCGATTTCGACGGTCTGCTCAAGCAACGCCAACGCACGGGGGTATAACAGCCGCCCGTGCTCGTTAACCACCAGCCGCTTCCCTACCCGGTCAAAGAGCTGAACGCCAAGCTGGCCTTCCAGATCGGTTAGCGCTGCGCTCACGGCAGACTGCGACAACGACAACATCACGGATGCCTGAGTTGTCGAACCGCTTTTCAGTACTTCGGTAAAGACTTCAAGTTGTCGCAGCGTGATGTGCATCGTCGTTTTCCACCCGGGCAGCGCCTGCTTACCACTTATAAAGATTAATTATAAATATATAATCAATTTTATTTTTAAACCAGTTCGCCGTACTCTTCTCTCCAACTAAAGGAGAAGGTTATGACAGAACTCACCTTACAGAATCATCGTCGTACAGTGTGGCATTTTCTTCCAGGGCTTGCCCTGAGCGCAGTGATCACTGGGGCTGCCCTGTGGGGTGGTTCCATTCCCGCCATCGGGGGGGCCGGATTCAGCGCCCTTACCCTGGCCATTTTGCTGGGAATGGTGATCGGTAATACGGTCTACCCGCAAATCTGGAAACAATGCGACGGCGGCGTGCTGTTTGCCAAACAACACTTATTGCGTCTGGGGATCATTCTTTACGGCTTTCGCCTGACCTTTTCGCAGATTGCCGATGTCGGCGTCAGCGGTATTGTGATTGACGTATTGACGCTCTCCAGCACCTTTATGCTGGCGTGTTTTCTGGGGCAAAAAGTCTTTGGATTAGATCGCCATACCAGTTGGCTGATTGGTGCCGGGAGCAGCATTTGCGGTGCTGCCGCCGTACTGGCGACCGAACCGGTCGTTAAAGCCGAAGCCAGTAAGGTAACGGTTGCCGTTGCTACCGTCGTTATCTTCGGCACGCTGGCCATCTTTCTCTATCCGGCGATGTATCCGCTGCTGGCGCACTGGTTCAGCCCGGAGACGTACGGTATCTATATTGGGTCGACCATGCATGAAGTTGCGCAGGTGGTCGCAGCAGGACACGCGATTAACCCGGATGCGGAAAACGCGGCGGTCATTGCGAAAATGCTCCGTGTGATGATGCTGGCCCCATTCCTTATTCTGCTGGCCGCCCGTGTGAAACAGTTGTCACCTGCCAGCGGTTCGGAAAAAAGCAAAATCACCATTCCGTGGTTTGCCGTGTTGTTCATTGTGGTTGCCATCTTTAACTCATTCCACCTGTTACCGCAGGCGGTAGTGAGCATGCTGGTGACGCTGGATACCATACTGCTGGCGATGGCGATGGCGGCACTGGGTCTGACCACCCACGTCAGCGCGTTGAAGAAAGCAGGCGCGAAACCGTTACTGATGGCGCTGGTGCTTTTCATCTGGTTAATCGTCGGCGGTGGCATGATAAACGTCGTGATTCATAGCCTGATGGCATAAACCACTACATCCTGACCCTGTTAACCCGCTATTATTGGGAAATGTTTTTTCTCCCATGTGGGGTTAACAGGAGTCTTTCATGAAGTATATTGGAGCGCACGTCAGCGCTGCTGGCGGTCTGGCAAATGCCGCGATTCGCGCCGCTGAAATCGAGGCGACGGCATTTGCGCTTTTCACAAAAAATCAGCGTCAATGGCGCGCGGCACCGCTCAGTACCGAAACCATTGATGACTTTAAAGCCGCCTGCGAGAAATACCACTTTTCCTCTGCGCAAATCCTCCCGCACGACAGCTATCTGATCAACCTCGGCCACCCGGTCAGCGAAGCGCTGGAAAAATCACGCGATGCTTTTCTTGATGAAATGCAACGTTGCGAACTGCTCGGACTCTCGCTGCTGAACTTCCACCCAGGCAGCCACCTGATGCAGATCCCGGAAGAGGAGTGTCTGGCGCGCATTGCGGAATCCATCAATATCGCCCTTTCGCAAACCGAAGGCGTCACCGCGGTGATTGAGAATACGGCAGGCCAGGGCAGTAATCTTGGCTTTAAGTTTGAACATCTTGCCGCCATCATTGATGGCGTGGAAGATAAGTCGCGCGTTGGCGTTTGTATTGATACCTGCCACGCTTTCGCCGCAGGCTACGATCTGCGTAGCGCCGCCGAGTGCGAAAAGACGTTTGCCGAGTTTGAACGCATTGTCGGGTTTAAATACCTGCGCGGAATGCATCTGAATGACGCCAAAAGCACCTTCGGTAGCCGCGTCGACCGCCACCACAGTTTAGGTGAAGGCAACATTGGTCACGATGCGTTCCGTTGGATCATGCAGGACAATCGTTTTGATGGTATTCCACTGGTTCTCGAAACCATCAATCCCGATATCTGGGCGGAAGAGATTGCCTGGCTGAGGGCACAACAGACTGAAAAGGCGGTTGCGTAGTCATCATCAGGTGATAAATCACAAAAAAGGGCAGAGAAATCTCTGCCCTTTTTATGCGAGTGTTATGCGAAGGAAATCAGGCGGCTTTTGCGACAGCCTCTGTTTCCGGGCGCTTCAGGAAAGCATATCCCAGACCTGCCACCAGCGTACCGGCAACGATAGCCATCAGGTATCCCAGCACCGGCGTAATCGCCCCAGGAATCAGCAGAACAAACAGGCCGCCGTGCGGTGCCATCAGTTTCGCGCCTACCGCCATAGAGATAGCACCAGTCAATGCACCGCCGACGATACAGCATGGCAGAACACGCATCGGATCGCGGGCGGCGAAGGGAATCGCACCTTCAGTGATGAAGCACAGCCCCAACACTAACGCGGCTTTTCCCCCTTCACGCTGCGCCATATCGAACTTACTCCGCGCAACCAGCGTCGCCAGTCCCAACGCCAGCGGTGGAACCATCCCTGCCGCCATAATCGCCGCCATCGGCGCATAGGTTTGCGTACTGAGCAGGCCAACGCCAAACGCATAGGCCGCCTTATTGACCGGACCGCCCATATCGGTACACATCATGCCACCCAGGATAGCACCCAGCAGCACCGCGTTCGCCGTCCCCATCGTTTGCAGCCAGTGTGTTAACCCTTCCAGAATACCGGCAACGGGTTTACCGATGAGGTAAATCATCGCCAGACCGACCACCAGACTGGAAACTAATGGAATGATCAGGATAGGTTTCAGCGCTTCCATGCTCTGCGGAAGTTTCAACCTGGTGCTAATCAACTTCGCAATATAACCTGCCAGGAAGCCAGCAATGATCCCGCCAATAAAGCCGGAACCGGTGCTCACTGCCAGCATACCGCCGATAAGGCCTGGCGTCAGACCCGGGCGATCCGCAATTGAGAAGGCGATGTACCCGGCGAGAACCGGCACCATCAGCGCGAAGGCCGAACCGCCGCCAATCTGCATCAGCGCCGCCGCCAGCGTCCCCTGTTCTTTAAATGCCTCGATGCCAAATGCGAAGGACAACGCAATGCACAATCCCCCCGCAACAACCATCGGTAGCATATAAGACACGCCAGTCAGCAGGTGACGATACGCCCCCGCTCCCTCTTTCTTGCCTTCCGTTCCTGCCGCCTGAGTGTTGCCTGCGGGCTGATACGGCACGGCCTCAACGACCGCTTTATCCAGTTCCTGCACTGTTTTTTTCAGCGCCAGACCGGTCGACGTACGGTACATCGGTTTTCCCGCAAACTTGGCAAGGTCAACTTCAATATCCGCCGCCACGATCACCAGATCCGCTTGCGCCACCTCTTCCGGGGTGATCGCATTGCCAGCGCCAACAGAACCACGGGTTTCAACTTTCACCCACCATCCACGTTTTTTCGCTTCGGTTTCAATGGCTTCTGCCGCCATAAACGTATGGGCGACGCCTGTTGGGCACGCAGTCACCGCCACAACCCGTTTCGGACCGCTGGCAGCAACCGCAGGAGCCGCCGCTACCGGCGCGCTGTACGGTTTAGCATGACCTTTTGCTTCGCTCAAAAACAGTTCCGGATGGGCGACAGCGCGTGCGATATCACCCAGCCAGACTTTTTTACCGTTCAGCGCACTGTCATTTGGAACGGTTGCTCCTAAGACGATCGCCAGTTCGGCATCATTCGGATTGTCGATAATTTCCAGTTTTGCTTTACGCGCCGCCGCTCCGAGCAGGGTTTTCGCCATATAAGCGCGAGCCTGGCCAAGATTAGCGTCAATAATCAGCAGCGTTTTCATTATGCCTCTCCTGCCGTCAGTTAAACGGTTGTAAGTCGACCCTCGCCATCATTGCGGCCAACTGAGGACGATCGGTGATGCCCACATTGCTTTGGCTTACGGCCAGTGCTGCAACCGCTGTCGCCAGACGCAACGTATGTTCACTGGACTCGCGCATCAGCAGGCCATAAATCAGACCACCAACCATCGAATCCCCCGCGCCAACGGTACTCACCACCTCAACAGACGGCGGTTTGGCGATCCACTCACCTGACGCATTTACCCACAACGCCCCTTCTGCCCCCAGCGAAATCACCACGTGGGCGATCCCCTGTTCGCGCAGGGCGTGTGCGGCCTCGATAACATCTTTCATTTCTGGCAGCTTACGGCCAGCCCAAATCTCCAGCTCACGGCGGTTAGGTTTTACCAACCAGGGTGCCGCTTTCAGCCCGGCGACTAATGCTTCACGACTACTATCAAAGATAATGCATGGACACTGACTACGCAGGCGAGTCATCCAGTCAGTGAATGCCTCAGGGCTGACGCCGGATGGCAGGCTGCCGCTGACGCAAACCATGTCGAACTGACCCAACCAGCTTAGCGAATCATTAACGAAACGTTCCCAGTCCGTTGGTGTCACTTCAAAACCGGAGAAGTTGAAATCGGTCACTTCACCGTCTTTCTCGGTCAACTTGACGTTAATGCGGGTTCGGCCCTGCACCACCTGGAAACGGTTGGCAATTCCCAGTTCGCTGAACAATTGCTGAAAGCCGTCCTGGTTATCTTTGCCGAGGAAACCGCCGACCGTGACATCGATACCTAAATCCTTCAATACCTTGGCGACATTGATGCCTTTACCTGCCGCATGCAGGCCAGTGGTCTTCACAAGGTTCACTTCGCCCCGCTCAATTTCCGGGCAAAAACCCACCAGGTCATACGCCGGATTCAGGGTGATGGTAGCAACACGTCTGCTCATTATGCGCCCTCCCCAAGACCTGCCGCGATGGCATCGCCAATCGCTTTCAGCGCCTGTTCAGCATCAGCCCCCTGGGCGGTAAAACGCAGGCGGTGGCCTTTTTTCACACCTAACGCAACCACTTTCATCAAACTGCGTCCATTCGCCGGTTTTCCGGTTCCATCAAGATTTGTCACGGTAATTTCACTGTTAAATTGTTTAATGGTATTGACTAACAGGGTGCCAGGGCGGGCATGTAAGCCGTGCTCATTGCGCACGACAAACTCCGCGTTCAGCACATCATCAGTCAATGCTTCATCGCTGGTCAGCAGCGCCAGCATTGTTGCGGCGTCCGCTTTCAGCAATCGGTCAGCTTTGTTGTCCAGCAACAGATCGCCAAGGCGCTTAAGAACCGCGACAGGCTGATCGTCGTTCATCGCGACAGTCACCAGCATGGCAGCCGATTCGCCCTGCACGTCAAATTCGCGGGTGGCACGGCTGATGGCGATAGCGCTACGCACATTGCCTGTCGCGCTGTCATTCAGCCAGATCCCCTGACCCAGGTTCATGGGGTGCTCGTTGATCGTGTTCGCGACAAATGCCGCGTCCACTGCCCCTGCTTCTTTCAGACGCGCCGCATTGAGCGCCTGCAGCGTCAGCAGATCGCGGGCCTCGACGTCCAGCATCAGGGTTTCGTTATCAAGCTTCAGCTGTTCACTCTGCTTTTCTCCCATCAGCAATGCGCGCAGCTCGTCAGCCGTCGTGGCTGATTTCAGCTGTTCAGCCACGGAATCATCACTTAGCACGTGCGTCAGTTGGCGCAGTAACCCGAGATGTTCATCGGAGCTGGCGGCAATGCCAATCGCCACATAAGCGACCTGCCCTTCTCCCCAGGTCACGCCCTGCGGAAACTGAAACACCTGAACACCGGTTTTCAACACCTGATCGCGTGTATCCGTGGTGCCGTGCGGAATGGCGATCCCATTACCGAGGAAGGTGGATGTCTGTTGCTCACGCGCCAGCATGCCAGCAACGTAACCCTCCGCCACATTGCCCGCCTGCACTAATGCGGCAGCAACCTGACGAATGGCCTCTTCTTTGTTTCCGGCCTGCTCGCCCGGATGAATATCCTGAACAGATAACTGGAACATAGTTCTCCTCTCCTGCTGAATTGAAACGATTCAGCCATTATGAGAAAAAAGACGCTGATCTGGTTTATCACGAATAACAAGACAGCGCTGAAACGTTTCAATTAGTCTTGCTCTTTCTGCTTCAGCACGCAAGTAAAGTTACGCTTTTGATGATGAAAGTTAGATATAAACCACATTTCTTTATCCTTGTTACACGCATTGCTGACGCAAAGCCTCGCAGCAACGGCACAATTTCAGCAACGTCAGCACCAGGCATAAAAAGAGTGAAATGCCATTTTGATTTTTCGTGGCGATTTTGATTTAGGTATCTGTTTATTTTTTAACGAGCAGCGTAAACTCCGCGTCTCTTCACATTATTGATATAAAAACATGCATAACACCCCCGTTGCCGCCACACCAAAAACGTTTGATCTGACGTCGTGGGCGTTTCTGTTCGTCGCTTTTCTCACCGGTATTGCCGGTGCGTTACAGACGCCGACGCTCAGCCTCTTTCTGACTGAAGAAGTTCATGCCCGTCCGGCAATGGTTGGTTTCTTTTTTACCGGGAGTGCGGTGATCGGCATTCTGGTCAGTCAGTTTCTGGCGGGGCGTTCGGATAAGAAAGGCGATCGCAAAAGTCTGATCGTTTTTTGCTGCGCACTGGGGATGCTGGCTTGTGTGTTGTTCGCCTGGAACCGCAACTACTTTATTCTGCTGTTTGTCGGCGTTTTCCTCAGCAGTTTTGGTTCGACCGCCAACCCGCAAATGTTCGCTCTCGCCCGTGAACATGCCGACAGGACCGGCCGTGAAGCCGTGATGTTCAGCTCCATATTACGCGCGCAGGTGTCGCTGGCATGGGTGATAGGTCCGCCGCTGGCCTATGCGCTGGCGATGGGATTTAGCTTCACTGTCATGTACCTGAGCGCGGCGGTAGCGTTTATTGTCTGCGGCGTGATGGTATGGCTGTTTTTACCTTCCATGCCCAAAGAGGCGCCCCTGACGACCGGCACCCTGCAAGCCCCCCGCCGTAATCGTCGCGATACGTTGCTGCTCTTTATTATTTGCACATTAATGTGGGGCACCAACAGTCTCTATATCATTAATATGCCGCTGTTTATCATCAACGAATTGCATCTGCCTGAGAAGCTGGCAGGCATCATGATGGGCACGGCGGCGGGGTTAGAAATCCCGACGATGCTGATTGCGGGATATTTCGCGAAACGACTGGGTAAACGTCTGCTGATGCGCATTGCTATCGTTGCCGGGTTCTGCTTTTACGCGGGGATGTTGCTGGCGCACTCCCCTGCGGTGTTGCTCGGCTTGCAATTGCTGAACGCCATTTACATCGGGATACTGGGTGGGATCGGCATGCTCTATTTTCAGGATTTAATGCCGGGACAGGCAGGATCAGCCACCACGCTCTACACCAATACGATTCGTGTCGGCTGGATTATTGCCGGTTCTCTGGCGGGCATTGCGGCAGAACTCTGGAGTTTTCATTCCGTATTTTGGTTCGCCCTGGTGATGATCGTCGGCACAATGGGCTGCCTGATGCGCATTAAAGATGTTTAAGGCGCCGTAAGCGCTTCCAGCGTGATCAGAAACGTCATCGCCTGCTGCGCTGACTGCCCGCACATTTCTGCACTGGGTTGTAATCCCGCGCAGACTTTGGGGCGCAGCGGAGAAGCAAAAATCTTACAGCGCAGACGGTCGTCAAGCTGAATACAGGGAGTGTTCGCTGGCTTGCCGTCTGGCATGCCTGGGATGGGGCTGGAAATCGAAGGGGCCGTGCAACAGGCTCCGCAATCCGGACGGCATTCCATACTGTTTTCTCTTTTATTGACCACCGGATCGAAGGCAGCGAACAGTATCACCTTTTTTGCACCAGCAAAAGTGTGAATTCCGCTTGCCTGAATGACCGGGCGCGAGTAGTTTGACGCGATATTTTTGACATTCTTTACAACAGGATTTTTTCGATGCCAAGAGCGAACGAAATTAAAAAAGGTATGGTACTGAATTACAATGGCAAGCTGCTGATTGTAAAAGATATTGATATTCAGTCCCCTTCCGCCCGCGGTGCTGCAACACTGTACAAGATGCGTTTTTCCGATGTGCGTACTGGCTTGAAAGTCGAAGAACGTTTCAAGGGCGACGACATCGTGGATACCGTGACCCTGAGCCGTCGCGGCGTTGATTTCTCCTACGTCGATGGCAACGAATACGTGTTTATGGATAAAGAAGACTATACCCCGTATACCTTCACCAAAGATCAGATTGAAGAAGAACTGCTGTTCGTCCCGGAAGGCGGCATGCCTGATATGCAGGTTCTGACCTGGGATGGACAACTGCTGGCGCTTGAACTGCCGCAGACGGTTGATCTGGAAATTGTTGAAACATCACCTGGCATTAAAGGCGCTTCAGCAAGTGCCCGCAACAAGCCGGCGACGCTGAGCACGGGTCTGGTGATTCTGGTTCCTGAATACCTGAGCGCCGGAGAAAAAATCCGCATCCATATTGAAGAACGCCGCTATATGGGCCGTGCTGACTGAGTCAGCAGCACCATAAATGCAAAAAAGGGACGGCGCATTCAGCACCGTCCCTTTTTTATTGTTGATTTACAGCAGATCGCGGAACTGCGTTTGTTTCAACGCCAGCTCAACCCCACGAACCTCAGCCAGCCCTTTCAGACGGCCAATCGCGGAGTAACCCGGGTTGGTTTTCTTGTGCAGATCGTCAAGCATCTGATGGCCATGATCCGGGCGCATCGGAATGGGACGCAAATCGCCTGCCTTCTTACGACGCTGTTCTTCCGTCAGAATCGCCGTGACCACTGCCACCATATCGACGTCACCCTGCAGGTGCGCACCTTCATGGAAGGTTTTCGGATTATCTTCGCGGCACGTGGAACGCAGGTGGGTAAAATGAATACGATCGCCGAAGGTTTCAATCATTTTCACCAGATCGTTGTCAGCACGCACACCGTAAGAACCGGTACACATCGTAAAGCCGTTGTGAATGCTGTCGACGGTCTCTTTCAACCACTGCATGTCCTCAATGGTAGAGACAATACGCGGCAGACCGAGGATTGGGCGCGGCGGATCGTCCGGATGCACAGCCAGGCGCACACCCGCCTCTTCCGCAACCGGTACGATTGCGCGCAGGAATACCGCCATATTGTCACGCAGATCGTCTTTGCTGATGCCATCATATTCCGCCAGGCGCGCACGGAACTGGTCCAGCGTGTAGCCTTCCTCAGCACCCGGTAAACCGGCGATAATATTACGCGTCAGCTTCTCAATATCTGCCGCCGTCATGGCGTTGAAGTACGCCAGCGCCTGGCGCTGCTCTTCGTCTGAGTAATCGGCCTGCGCGCCTTCACGTTTCAGAATGTGCAGTTCAAACGCGGCAAAGGCAATCTGGTCGAAGCGCAACGCTTTAGAGCCGTCCGGCAGCTGATACTCAAGGTCGGTACGCGTCCAGTCGAGGATCGGCATGAAGTTGTAGCACACGGTATCAATCCCGCACGTCGCCAGGTTACGGATACTCTGCTGATAGTTTGCAATCCACGTCTGGTACTGCCCGGAGTGGGTTTTGATGTCTTCGTGTACCGGAATGCTTTCCACCACTGACCAGGTCAACCCTTTTTCCGCCAGAATCGCCTGACGCTTTTGAATTTCTTCGACTGGCCACACTTCACCATTCGGAATGTGGTGCAATGCGGTCACAACGCCCGTTGCGCCAGCCTGACGCACATCATCAAGTGATACCGGATCGTTAGGTCCGTACCAACGCCAGGTTTGTTCCATTGCTTCACCTCACAAGTTGTTATACCAAATTAATTTATCTGCATGACGACTACCATACATGCATCTCGCCAATGATCAATACAGCACCCATGTTTGATTGATCCAGCTCACATTCCCCGGATAAATACGGCATACCAATTTAACTTGCTGTCATATAACTTTACACTGATGTTGTTAATTTATGGTTAATCAGGTGTGCGCTTAATGACTACTATTGCTTCCGTTCGACTTCCGGAAAATGTGCTGTTGCCGCAATACGATCGCCAGCAGTTGCAGACGCGGATCGTCCATTTTGGCTTTGGCGCTTTTCACCGTGCCCATCAGGCGTTACTGACGGACAGGGTTCTGAATTCACATGGCGGAGACTGGGGAATCTGTGAGATCAGCCTGTTTAGCGGCGATCAATTGATGAGCGACCTGCGCGCGCAAGATCACCTCTATACCGTGCTGGAGAAAGGCGCACACGGCAACCAGGCCATTATTATCGGCGCCGTTAATGAGTGTTTGAACGCAAAGCTGGATTCACTCGCCACGATTATCGAAAAATTTTGTGAACCCCAGGTGGCGATTGTTTCGCTGACGATCACCGAAAAAGGCTACTGCATCGATCCGGCGACCGGTTCACTTGACGAAAAAAACACCCGTATCCTCCACGATTTGCAGAACCCGTCGGAACCCCACTCGGCACCGGGTATTCTCGTTGAGTCCCTGCATCGCAGACGTGAGCGCGGGTTGAAACCCTTTACCGTGCTTTCGTGCGATAACATCCCGGAAAACGGCCATGTAGTAAAAAACGCCGTGCTGGGCATGGCGGCAAAACGTTCTGCAGAACTGGCAAAATGGATTGCGGAACAGGTCAGTTTTCCCGGTACGATGGTGGACAGAATTGTTCCTGCCGCCACACCCGAATCTCTGGCAGAAATTACCCGCGAACTGGGCGTACCGGATCCCTGCGCAATCAGTTGTGAGCCCTTCATTCAGTGGGTAATCGAAGACAACTTTGTCGCTGGTCGCCCGCAGTGGGAAGCCGCGGGCGTGCAGATGGTGGCGGATGTTCTGGCGTGGGAACAGATGAAATTACGCATGCTCAATGGCAGCCACTCGTTTCTGGCCTATCTCGGTTATCTGGCGGGGTTCTGGCATATCAGCGACTGCATGCAGGACAGCGCATTTCGCGAGGCGGCATACCGTTTGATGATGCAGGAGCAGGCGCCGACATTGCGTATCACGAATGTTGATCTTGCGCAGTATGCCGACAGCCTGCTCGAACGCTTTGCTAACCCGGCGCTGAAACACCAAACCTGGCAGATTGCGATGGACGGTAGCCAAAAGTTGCCTCAGCGTATGCTGGAAGGTATTCGCGTGCATCTGGCGCGTCAAACTGACTGGCCGTTATTGGCGCTGGGCATCGCTGGCTGGATGCGTTATGTCAGCGGGGTGGATGATGCAGGCGCGCCAATTGATGTTCGCGACCCGATGAGCGAAAAGATCCGCGCCATTGTTGAAAACAGTCACGAGACGCAAAGAGTGGCCGCTTTGCTTTCATTGCGCGAAATTTTCGCAGCCGACCTCGTGCAGAATCCGCAATTTGTGCAGGCGATTGAACACGCCTGGCAACGTATCGCGCAACAAGGGGCGCATCAGGCCATCATCGACACGTTAAAAATTTAACAATTTCTGCCATTAATGCGGGTGATGAGTTTCTTCATCCGCTCTCCCCTTCTCTTTTTCTTTTTTTTTCGCCAGGATGACGGGAAACCGTTATGGTATCGAATCATTCTGGAGCAGATGTGACCAAAACCAACCTCATTACCGGTTTTCTCGGTAGCGGAAAAACCACTTCCATACTTCATCTATTAGCGAATAAAGACCCGGCGGAAAAATGGGCGGTGCTGGTCAATGAGTTTGGCGAAGTAGGCATTGATGGTGCCCTGCTCGCCGACAGCGGCGCGCTGTTGAAAGAGATCCCAGGGGGTTGTATGTGTTGCGTTAACGGTCTGCCAATGCAGGTCGGGCTGAATACCCTTCTGCGTCAGGGTAAACCCGATCGATTGCTGATTGAACCCACAGGGCTTGGACATCCCAAACAGATTCTGGATTTGCTCACCGCCCCCGTCTATGAACCGTGGATCGATCTTCGCGCCACGCTTTGCGTCCTTGATCCACGCCTTTTATTGGATGAAAAAAGCGTGACCAACGAGAACTTCCGCGATCAGCTGGCGGCAGCCGATATCATTGTGGCGAACAAGTCCGATCGCGCCACGCCCGAAAGCCAGGCTGCGCTGCACGCCTGGTGGCAACAGTATGGCGGTCATCGTCAGTTGATTCATACCGAACAGGGGAAAATAGAGGGCCATTGGCTGGACTTACCCCGGCTAAACCGTGCAGAACTGCCCTCCAGCGCCGCACACGCTCACCAGCATGCTGACAAAAAAGGGCTTGCGGCCCTGAGTTTACCGGCGCAACAGCGCTGGCGTCGTAGCCTGAACAGCGGTCAGGGCTACCAGGCCTGCGGCTGGATTTTCGATGCGGATACCGTATTCGACACCATCGGCCTGCTGGAATGGGCTCGCCTTGCACCTGTTGCGCGAGTCAAAGGTGTGATGCGTATAAAAGAAGGATTGGTGCGCATTAACCGCCAGGGGGATGACCTGCACATTGAGACGCAAAATGTCGCGCCGCCAGACAGCCGAATCGAGCTTATCACCAACGCGGATGCCGACTGGAATGCGCTGCAGACGGCATTGTTGAAGCTTCGTTTAGCTGAAAACGCGTAAGGTTGCCTCCGATTTTTTGAACGGCGAAGCGATGATGAAAACCCGGTATCCCCTCATACTCCTGCTGAATCTCGCTGGACTGGCGCTGTTTTTGTCATGGTATATGCCTGCAAATCACGGCATCTGGTCCTCTCTCGACGCCGAGGTCTTTCGTTTTTTCAACCAGAAACTGGTTGAAAATCGCGCATTCCTGTGGGCGGTCGCCATCACCAATAATCGGGCGTTTGACGGCTGTTCGCTGCTGGCGATGGGGTGTCTGATGTTGCGCTTTTGGCTAAAAGAGACGCCCGCGGGCCGTCGGCATATCGTCATTATGGGCCTGGTCATGCTGTTGACCGCCGTCGTGCTGAATCAGCTTGGCCAGGCGCTTATTCCGGTTAAACGCGCCAGTCCGACGCTCACATTTGATAATATCTCTCGCGTGAGCGAACTGTTGCATATTCCCACTAAGGATGCCTCCAGAGACAGTTTTCCCGGCGATCATGGAATGATGCTGCTTATTTTTTCTGCATTCATGCTGCGATATTTCGGAAAAACCGCAGGCATTACCGCCCTTATTATATTTGTGGTTTTTGCATTTCCCCGAGTGATGATTGGTGCCCACTGGCTGACAGATATCGTCGTGGGTTCGCTGACCGTGGTGCTGATTGGTTTGCCGTGGTGGTTAATGACGCCATTAAGCGATCGCGTTATTTACTTATTTGATCACTACCTCCCAGGCAAAAACAAACAAATTTTAAACAAATAGCCCACAGCAATTAACATTGTCATCAGGGATTGTGCTTATCTCCTGATGGTGAATCTGGATAATTCATCACTGAAACTATCATTCAACGGGTCATCATATTTGCGTTGAAAATTAATTAGTTGGCTATTTTTCAACCCAATTGTACTTTATTTGACCAATGCCGATATTTCACTTTCTCTATCACTTTTTCTTATAAAAAATCACGTAAAATCGCTCGCAATAGCAGGAGTGATCGGGTAATCTCGAACACGTTTTGCCTCGCCTGGTCATTATTCTCGTTATGAATAAAATTGTGCGTTCTGCCACAATTTTGACCTTAGGGAATTGTCTCATCATGCGTAGGTAATTAGTCTCGTCACGTTTGGCATTTTTTATAACGATATTTATCGTTAAGGACTTCAAGGGAAAACAAACAAAATGGTCAAATCTCAACCGATTTTGAGATATATCTTGCGGGGAATTCCCGCGATAGCAGTGGCGATTCTGCTTTCTGCATGTACGACAACGAACACCGCGAAAAATATGCATTCTGAGACGCATGCTGTGGGTAATGGAGATAACTCTTCACTGCAAGCCTCTCAGGATGAATTTGAAAATATGGTGCGTAACCTCGATGTGAAATCGCGGATTATGGATCAGTATGCTGACTGGAAAGGTGTGCGTTACCGCCTTGGCGGCAGCACCAAAAAAGGTATTGATTGTTCCAGCTTTGTACAACGTACATTCCGCGAACAATTTGGTTTAGAGCTTCCACGCTCAACCTACGAGCAACAGGAGACGGGTAAATCCGTTTCGCGCAGTAATCTGCGCACCGGTGATCTGGTGCTGTTCCGGGCAGGTTCAACAGGTCGTCATGTCGGTATTTACATCGGCAACAACCAGTTTGTTCATGCTTCAACCAGCAGTGGCGTGATTATCTCCAGTATGAACGAGCCTTACTGGAAAAAACGTTACAACGAAGCGCGCCGGGTTCTGAGCCGCAGTTAACCGTTCGTTTGAAAGCTATCCCTTGGCTATCCTGACGAGACACATAAAAAAGCACTGCAGACGCAGTGCTTTTTTTTTGCGCTGTAGTAATGCCCCGCAGAAAAGTATGACTATCACCGGTGTTCCAGGCTATAGTCTTGTAAATCAATTAGTTTAATATTAAGCGGCCCTATCAGGTAAACCAGGAACTATGTTCACAAGCGCCTCCTCGTCCGGTAGAAAAATCCTGTTCACCTGTGTAGCGACGGGGGTTGTGGTCGCCTTGCTCATCAGTAGCCTGCAGTTTTTAATGTCATGGCACAAACGCGAAGTCAAATACGACACGCTGATTTCAGATGTACAACACTACCTGGTGAGCTACTTTGCCGACCTCAAAGCCACCACCGACCAGCTCCAGCCGCTGACCTTAAATTCCTGTCAGCACGTCGCCGCTGATCTGACCTCCCGCGCGGCATTTAGCCTTAACGTACGCGCCTTTTTGCTCATCAAAGAGAATACAGCATTCTGTTCCTCAGCCACCGGGCCGATGAACACAGCGCTCAAAGCATTGGTGCCAGCCCTCGACACACGTAAAAAAATCGATATGGCCCTATTGCCTGGCACCCCTATGATGCCGGACAAACCCGCAATGGCGATTTGGTACCAGAATCCGTTGTTACCGGAAAGCGGGGTATTCACCTCACTCAATATCAATCTGACGCCGTATCTGCTGTACACCTCCCGACAGGAAGATTTTGACGGGATCGCACTGATTGTGGGCAATACCGTCCTCTCAACGTTTTCTAGCCATTTAATGACATTAAACGAGCTGACGGACACGCCAACGCGTGAGACCTCGGTGGAAGGCGTCCCCCTGAAGATTCGCCTGTACGGGAACAGCTGGACCTATACCGACTTGTGGTATGCCCTGATGCTTGGATGTATGGCTGGGATCGTTGCGGGCTTGCTCTGCTACTACATCAACTCTATCCGGATGCGCCCCGGAAAAGAGATTCTGACGGCCATCAAACGCAATCAGTTTTATGTGGTTTACCAACCCGTCGTAGAGACGAAAACCCTGAAGGTTACCGGTCTGGAAGTGCTCTTACGCTGGCGCCATCCGACAGTCGGTGAAATTCCGCCTGATGTCTTCATCCATTATGCAGAAGCGCAGCAGCTGATTGTGCCGCTGACGCAACACCTGTTCGAGTTGATTGCCCGCGACGCGCCTGCATTGCAAAAAGTACTCCCCGTCGGCGCGAAGTTTGGCATCAATATTGCCCCGGACCATCTGCACAGCGAGAGCTTTAAAGACGATATTCGCCGCCTGGGTGCGTCCTTACCTCGGCATCATTTTCAGGTAGTACTGGAAATGACTGAACGCGACATGCTCAAACACCAGGAAGCCACGAAACTGTTTGAATGGCTTCATGCCGCGGGATTCGAAATTGCCATTGATGATTTCGGGACAGGTCATAGCGCGCTTATTTATCTGGAACGCTTCACGCTGGACTACCTGAAAATCGATCGGGGCTTCATCAATGCCATTGGTACGGAAACCGTCACCTCCCCGGTGCTGGATGCCGTACTGACGCTATCTAAGCGCCTGAATATGCTTACCGTTGCAGAAGGCGTTGAAACCCCTGAGCAGGCAAAATGGCTACGCGACCACGGCGTTAATTTTCTCCAGGGATACTGGATAAGCCGACCGTTACCGCTAGACGATTTCTTACTCTGGCTTGCCGTTTCCCATACGCCCAGGTGGTAACGGCAACCTGCTGCGTCGAATGGATTCACAATGCGCACCACGTCACTTATTATTCAGTCATGACGCTTGCCGGGCAGTGGCAGGCGCAGAAAAGAGGAAATCACGCCTAAATGATGACTCGCATAATAGTGTTGTTTGTCGCCCTGTTGAGTTTCGGCGTTCAGGCTCAGGCCATCAAAGAAAGTTACGCCTTTGCCGTATTGGGTGAGCCGAAATACGCCTTCAACTTTGAACACTTTGATTATGTGAATCCCGCCGCACCGAAAGGCGGCCAAATGACGCTGTCTGCCGTTGGCACATTTGATAACTTCAATCGTTACTCGATGCGTGGAAACCCGGGTGTTCGCACCGATTCGCTTTATGACACGCTGTTCACCACTTCTGACGACGAACCCGGCAGCTACTACCCGCTGGTTGCTGAAAAAGCCCGTTACGCGGACGATTATTCATGGGTGGAAATCGCCATCAATCCGCGCGCACGTTATCATGATGGCTCTCCGATCACCGCCAGCGACGTTGCATTCACCTTCCACAAATTTATGACCGAAGGCGTACCGCAGTTCCGTCTGGTGTACAAAGGGACGACCGTCAAAGCCATAGCGCCCCTCACCGTGCGCATTGAGCTCGCCAAACCCGGCAAAGAAGATATGCTCAGTCTGTTTTCTTTACCCATCATGCCGGAAAAATTCTGGAAAAATCACAAACTCAGCGACCCGCTCTCTTCCCCTCCACTCGCCAGCGGCCCGTATCGCATCACCCAGTGGAAAATGGGCCAGTATATTGTCTATTCACGCGTTAAAGATTACTGGGCGGCCAGTCTGCCGGTAAACCGCGGGCGCTGGAATCTCGATACCATTCGCTATGACTACTACCTGGATGACAATGTGGCGTTCGAAGCGTTTAAAGCCGGAGCGTTTGACCTGCGACTGGAAAACGATGCTAAAAACTGGGCAACCCGTTACACCGGTAAAAATTTCGCCAATCATTACATCGTCAAAGAAGAACAGAAGAATGAGTCTGCGCAGGACACCCGCTGGCTGGCGTTTAACATTCAGCGCCCGGTGTTTAAGGATCGGCGGGTACGCGAAGCCATTACCCTCGCCTTTGATTTTGAATGGATGAATAAGGCATTGTTTTATAATGCCTGGAGCCGCACAAGCAGCTATTTCCAGAATACCGAATATGCCGCCAGCCAGTATCCCGATGCGGATGAATTAGTCCTGCTCGCCCCGATGAAAAACGATCTGCCGCCGGAAGTCTTCAGCCAGATTTACCATCCTCCCGTGTCTCGTGGAGATGGTTACAACCGTGAAAATCTGCTGAAAGCCGGAGAATTGCTCACTCAGGCGGGATGGATCCTAAAAGGACAACAGCGCATCAGCAGTACCACCGGTAAACCGCTGACGTTTGAACTGCTGCTTCCGGCGGGGGGAAACAGCCAGTGGGTTCTGCCCTTCCAGCACAATCTGCAGCGCCTGGGGATTACGATGGAGATCCGTCAGGTCGACAATTCGCAAATCACCAATCGCATGCGTAGCCGCGACTATGACATGATGCCGAGGTTGTGGCGCGCCATGCCGTGGCCCAGCTCCGATCTGCAAATCTCCTGGGCCTCTGAGTATATTGATTCAAGCTATAACTCTCCCGGCGTGCAGAGTCCGGTGATTGATAAGCTGATTGCGCAGATCATTGCCGCTCAGGGCAATAAAGCCAAACTGGTTCCGCTGGGGCGGGCACTGGATCGGGTGCTGACGTGGAATTATTACATGCTGCCGATGTGGTATATGGCAGAAGACAGACTGGCCTGGTGGGACAAATTCTCCCATCCGGCCATCCGTCCCATTTACACCATTGGGCTGGAGACCTGGTGGTATGACGTCAATAAAGCCGCGAAACTTCCGGCGGCCAGACGACAAGGAGAATAAATGGGCGCCTATCTGATTCGACGCTTGTTGCTGGTGATCCCCACGCTCTGGGCCATCATTACCATCAACTTTTTTATCGTGCAGATTGCGCCAGGCGGGCCGGTTGATCAGGCCATTGCCGCGATTGAATTCGGTCAGTCAGGTGCACTGCCCGGCACCGGAGGCGAAGGTTTACGCGCCAGCCATGCGCAGACTGGGGTTGGCAATATCAGCGACAGCCAATACCGCGGTGGTCGCGGGCTTGATCCTGAGGTGATTGCCGAAATTACGCGGCGTTACGGCTTTGATAAACCGCTTCACGAACGCTACTTCACCATGTTGTGGAACTACGTTCGCTTTGATTTTGGCGACAGCCTGTTTCGCAGTGCTTCGGTGTTGACACTCATTAAAGACAGCCTGCCCGTCTCCATCACGTTGGGCCTGTGGAGTACGCTCATCATCTATCTGGTGTCGATACCGCTGGGCATCCGTAAAGCGGTCCATAACGGCAGCAGGTTTGACGTGTGGAGCAGCGCCTTTATCATCATCGGCTACGCCATCCCCGCGTTCCTGTTCGCCATTCTCTTGATTGTTTTCTTTGCCGGCGGCAGCTACTACGACCTCTTCCCGCTGCGGGGCCTGGTCTCTGCCAATTTTGACTCGCTGCCCTGGTATCAGAAAATCACCGATTATCTCTGGCATATCGCGTTGCCGGTGCTGGCAACAGTGATTGGCGGTTTTGCCGCCCTGACCATGCTAACAAAGAACTCGTTTCTCGATGAGGTTCGCAAACAGTATGTTGTCACGGCGCGCGCCAAAGGCGTCAGCGAAAACAACATTTTGTGGAAGCACGTTTTCCGTAACGCCATGCTGCTGGTCATTGCCGGTTTTCCGGCCACATTTATCAGCATGTTTTTCACCGGCTCACTGCTGATTGAGGTGATGTTCTCATTAAACGGGCTGGGATTACTGGGCTACGAAGCGACCGTGTCCCGTGACTACCCGGTGATGTTTGGCACGTTATATATTTTCACCCTGATCGGCTTGCTGCTGAATATCCTCAGCGATATCAGCTATACGCTGGTTGATCCACGTATTGATTTTGAGGGACGCTAATGCCGCGATTAAGCCCTGTAAACCAGGCCCGCTGGGCGCGTTTTCGCCACAATCGTCGGGGCTACTGGTCACTGTGGATTTTCCTTGTGCTCTTCAGCCTGAGTTTATGCTCTGAGCTCATCGCCAATGATAAACCGCTGTTGATTCGCTATGACGGGAGCTGGTATTTCCCGCTGGTAAAAAATTACAGTGAAAGCGATTTTGGCGGCCCGTTTGCGACTCAGGCGGACTATCAGGACCCCTGGCTGCAACAGCAGCTTGAGCAGCGGGGTTGGGTTCTGTGGGCACCTGTCAGATTCGGCGCCACCAGCATTAACTTTGCGACCAAACAGCCCTTCCCGTCGCCACCGTCTACGCAAAACTGGCTGGGAACCGATGCCAACGGCGGTGATGTACTGGCGCGGATCCTGTATGGCACGCGGATCTCCATCTTATTCGGGCTGATGCTCACCCTTTGCTCCAGCATCATGGGGGTTCTGGCCGGAGCCTTACAGGGATATTACGGTGGAAAAGTCGATCTGTGGGGACAGCGTTTAATCGAAGTCTGGTCTGGTATGCCAACGCTGTTTCTGATTATTCTCCTCTCCAGCGTAGTGCAGCCCAATTTTTGGTGGTTGCTGGCAATTACGGTGATCTTTGGCTGGATGAGTCTTGTCGGGGTGGTACGCGCGGAGTTTTTACGCACCCGCAATTTCGATTACATTCGCGCGGCACAGGCGTTAGGCGTCAGCGATCGCAGTATCATTCTGCGTCATATGCTGCCCAACGCGATGGTCGCCACGCTGACCTTTATCCCCTTCATTTTGTGCAGTTCGATTACGACACTGACATCGCTCGATTTTCTGGGGTTCGGTTTACCGCTGGGATCGCCCTCTCTCGGTGAATTACTCCTGCAAGGCAAAAATAACCTGCAGGCGCCGTGGCTCGGGATCACCGCATTCTTGTCGGTGGCGGTGCTACTGTCGCTGCTGATTTTTATTGGCGAAGCCGTGCGCGACGCGTTTGATCCCAACAAGGCGGTATAGCATGACGCAACCTCTGTTAGCGATAGAGCGTTTATCGGTCGGTTTTAGCAAGCAAGGGATCGTACGCACGGTGGTCAACGATGTCTCTCTGTGCGTTGAGGCAGGCGAAACGCTGGCGCTGGTTGGCGAGTCAGGCTCGGGAAAAAGCGTCACCGCGCTGTCTATTTTACGCCTGCTGCCTTCCCCACCCGCTGTGTACCTTGCTGGCGATATTCTTTTTCATGGCGAATCGCTGCTGCATGCCAGCGAGCAAACCCTGCGCGGCGTGCGCGGGAATAAAATTGCCATGATTTTCCAGGAACCGATGGTGTCGCTCAATCCCCTGCACTCCCTGGAAAAGCAGCTCTATGAGGTGCTCTCTTTACACCGGGGGATGCGTCGGGAAGCCGCCAGAGGCGAAATTCTGAGCTGTCTGGATCGCGTCGGCCTTCGTCACGCCGCACGGCGACTCGGAGATTATCCACACCAGCTTTCCGGCGGCGAGCGTCAACGCGTGATGATCGCCATGGCGTTGTTAACACGACCAGAGCTGCTGATTGCCGATGAACCGACTACGGCGCTGGACGTCTCGGTACAGGCGCAAATCCTGCAACTGTTACGCGAATTGCAGCGCGAGTTAAATATGGGAATGCTGTTTATTACCCATAATCTGAGCATTGTGAAGAAGCTGGCCGACACCATCGCCGTCATGCAAAACGGTCAATGCGTGGAGCAAAATCGCGCGCAGCCGTTACTCAATGCCCCCACCCATCCGTACACACAAAAATTGTTAAACAGCGAGCCGTCTGGCGATCCGGTGCCTTTATCCGCCCAACAGGCGCCGCTGCTCGAAGTCAGTCAACTTCGCGTCGCCTTCCCAATTCGTAAAGGAATTCTAAAACGCGTTGTCGACCAAAACGAAGTGGTGAAAAACGTCAGTTTCAGTCTGCAGCCCGGCGAAACGCTGGGGCTGGTAGGTGAATCCGGCTCTGGCAAAAGTACCACCGGCCTGGCGCTTTTGCGGCTAATCGCCTCGCAGGGCCGCATTGTGTTTGATGGTCAGCCGCTGCATAACTTAAGCCGCCGCCAGCTTTTACCGGTGCGTCACCGGATTCAGGTGGTCTTTCAGGATCCGAACTCTTCCCTGAATCCACGGCTAAGCGTTTTGCAAATCATCGAAGAAGGGTTGCGCGTCCACCAGCCAGCGCTTTCAGCACAACAACGCGAGGAGCAGGTCAAATCGGTAATGGCAGAGGTCGGTCTGGACGGCGAAACCCGTCATCGCTATCCCGCGGAGTTTTCCGGCGGCCAGCGTCAGCGAATTGCTATCGCCAGGGCGTTAATTTTAAAACCCTCGCTGATCATTCTCGACGAACCCACTTCTTCACTGGATAAGACTGTCCAGGCGCAAATCCTGGCGCTATTGAAGTCGCTGCAGCAAAAGCATCGCCTGGCCTATATTTTCATTAGCCACGATCTGCACGTTGTGCGCGCATTGTGTCATCAGGTGATTGTGCTGCGACAAGGAGAAGTTGTAGAGCAAGGGCCATGCGAGCGAGTGTTTACTGCACCGCAGCAAGCGTATACGCGTCAGTTGCTCGCGCTAAGCTGACGCTCAAAATGGATTGTTGTTTGAAAAAGGCTCTGCGATGGCAACACCAAAATTTTTCAGGCGACAGGTCGCGGCGAACTCATCCTGACGGTTAACGAACAGGCACGGTTCGCCTTCGCATTCCAGAACAGAACAAGGGACTTCAATATCGCTCAGCGCCTGGCTGAGTTTATGCATCACCGGCCACGCGCTGTCGCCATCCGGACTCAGTAATTTAAGCGCCACCAGGCTGTTTTCAGTGCTCTGGCCATTCTGCGGAATCGGTTCAACTTTCGAACCTGCAAAACCCGCTGACCAACGATAGTTCTGTGGCAAGCGATGAACGATTGAGAGCTGTAATGTATTCACTTTTATTCCCCGAAAGCACAATAACTTCACAATTTATTTACATCCATTTTAACACATCATTGACAACCCGTCCTTAAACGGATCGAAAACGCCGGTATCCACGACTCGTGCGGCTTATACTGCCGATTGTTAAAATATTATTGACCGGTGCGGACAGATTTGCGGGCTATATTTACCCGTTTCTGCGATCTAACTCAACCTTTTTAACTACAATGATGTGACTTTTTACATAAATTGATTTTACATAAAATAAACATTTTTGGGATAAATGAGCGATTTGAGGTTGATGTACATCAACAAAGGGAGCCTTACAGCTCCCATATTGTGTATTTTATCACCTTTTTTTCGGGCGACTTGCGTAGAGATAGAAGAGGATTGAGCCGGTTGCGCAAAATGCAATTGACCAAATCATCGGCCAGGCCGAGTTAAATGTCGCCAGCGACAGCAGCGCGCCAACAATGGCGCCGATGCCAAAACGGAAAGTTCCCGCCAGTGAAGAGGCGGTCCCCGCCATGTGGGGGAATTCATCCAGAATGACGGCCATCGCATTGGATGACACCATCGAAACACATCCCACAAACGCCGCGACCCCCAGGACCAGCGCCCAAAAACCGAACCCAAACAGCGCGCTCAGGACCAGCCAGCCCGCCATGACAAACTGGATCCATAACCCGGTACGGAACATGTTTAATGCCCCGACCCGGCGCACAAACCGGCTATTAATAATCGTCATCACAAATAAGAACACGATGTTCAGCGCGAAGTAATAGCCAAAATGTTGTGGAGAGACGTGATTCACCTCGATGTATACAAACGGCCCGGCGCTGAGGAAGGAGAACATCCCTGCGAAACTAAAGCCGCTCGCCAGCATATAACTCAGCACGCGTTTATGACGAAACAGCGAGGCAAAGTTCCCCATGGTCGTGCGCAGACGGAAAGGCTGACGGCGCTCAACGGGAAGCGTCTCTTTAATCAGCGTGAAGATCATGACGGATGCCAGAATCGCCGCCACCGCCAGGATCCAAAAGATGTAGTGCCAGCTCAACCACACCAGCACCCACCCGCCGACAATCGGCGCCATCAACGGCGCAATGGTGGTGACCAGCATGACAAACGACATCATGCGCGAGAACTCTTCTTTTGGGTAGATGTCGCGCATCAGGGCATTGATCACCACGCTCGCCGCCGCCGCAGCCAGACCGTGGAAGAAACGCATGATAATCAGTTGATCGATAGTTTGCGCCAGCGCGCAGGCCACCGCCGCCGCCGCAAAGATCAGCGTCCCCCCGAGGATCACCGGTTTACGTCCAAGGCTGTCCGCCATTGGACCGTAGATCAACTGCCCCACCGCGAATCCCAGAATATAGGTACTGAGCGTCATCTGCGCGCTACCTGCCGGCACGCCAAACTGTTCGGAGATCACCGGCAGCGCGGGGAGATACATATCAATCGACAGTGGCATCAGCATGGCCAACAGGCCAAGAATAAAGACAATGGCAAATGAAGAGTGCTGCCGATTGGTCACAAAGAGACTCCTGAATTTAGTTAGCTGGAGGTTAAAACCTGGCCACAAGGTTTAGCCAACGCTGGCAATTTCTGCTTCTGTCAGAGGGCGGTATTCACCCGGTTCCAGGTCCGCATCCAATGCGATAGCGCCGATGCGTTCACGGTGCAGTTCCACAACGTGGTTTCCGACAGCGGCAAACATACGTTTTACCTGATGATAACGCCCCTCACTGATCGTCAAACGCACCTGCGTCGGCGTGATCACCTCAAGCATCGCAGGTTTAGTAAGATCTTTCTCATTATGTAGCTGAACCCCTTGTGCAAATTGTGCGGCAGTCTCTTCAGCCACCGGGGATTCCAGCGTCACCAGGTACGTTTTTTCGCAATGATGGCGCGGAGACGTAATCCGATGCGACCACTGTCCGTCATCCGTCATCAGTACCAGCCCGGTGGTATCAATGTCCAGACGCCCTGCCGCATGCAGTTTATGCGCAACCGGTTCATCAAGAAAATAGAGCACGGTCGGGTGATCCGGATCATCCGTCGAGCAGACATACCCCTGAGGTTTATTCAGCATGAAGTAGCGCGGTCCATTTTGCTGAACCAGCGAATTGCCGTCATATTCTACGGCATGTTCTGGCAGCAGTTTAAACGCGGTATTTCTGATGATTTCGCCATCCACGGTAACGCGGTGAGCACGGATTTCGCGCCCGGCAATAGCACGGCTAACGCCGAGTTGCTGAGCGATAAATTTATCAAGTCGCATGAGAGTGATTTTGCCTGTAATAATACGGAAATCGAGCGTTTCGCCCGAGAATTGAAGCCGTTATCCGCTCAGTATAACGGGGTCTATACTTCGCTCAAAGGAAATGATTCATGGCATACTAAACGCGGGATTCATTATCGCAGCGAGACCATGATTTTTACACTTCGTCCTTATCAGCAAGAAGCCGTGGATGCCACGCTCAACCATTTTCGCCACCATCGCTCCCCTGCGGTAATTGTCTTGCCAACCGGCGCAGGTAAAAGCCTGGTAATCGCTGAGCTGGCGCGCGTAGCGCGTGGACGCGTTCTGGTGCTGGCGCATGTAAAAGAACTGGTCGCACAAAACCACGCAAAATATTGTGCGTTGGGTCTGGAGGCCGATATCTTCGCCGCTGGGTTAAAACGTAAAGAAAGCCACGGCAAAGTCGTCTTTGGCAGCGTACAGTCGGTCGCCCGCAATCTGGGCCATTTTCAGGGTGAATTTTCCCTGCTGATCGTCGATGAATGCCATCGTATTGGCGACGACGAAGAGAGCCAGTATCAGCAAATCCTCGCCCACCTGAGTCAGGTCAATCCCCATATCCGTTTGCTCGGTTTGACCGCCACGCCATTTCGCCTCGGCAAAGGTTGGATTTACCGTTTCCATTACCATGGCATGGTACGCGGCAACGAAAACGCGATTTTTCGCGACTGTATTTACGAGCTGCCGCTGCGCTACATGATCAAACACGGCTATCTGACGCCACCGGAGCGTCTGGACATGCCGGTCGTGCAGTATGATTTTAGTCGTTTGCAGGCACAGAGTAATGGTCTCTTTAGCGAAGCCGACCTCAATCACGAGCTGAAAAAACAGCAGCGAATTACCCCGCATATCATCAGCCAAATCATTGAGTTCGCCCAGACACGTAAAGGGGTGATGATTTTCGCCGCCACCGTTGAACATGCGAAAGAGATTGTTGGCCTGCTGCCCCGCGATGACGCTGCACTGATCGTTGGCGACACGCCGGGCGCTGAACGCGACGCGTTAATTGAAGACTTCAAAGCGCAGCGCTTTCGGTTTCTGGTCAACGTTGCGGTGCTGACGACCGGTTTTGACGCCCCGCATGTCGATCTCATCGCCATTTTGCGTCCAACGGAGTCCGTCAGCCTTTACCAGCAAATCGTAGGACGCGGTCTGCGCCTGTCGCCAGGGAAAACCGACTGTCTGATCCTCGATTATGCCGGTAATCCTCATGACTTATACGCGCCGGAAGTTGGCGCGCCGAAAGGTAAAAGCGACAACGTGCCTGTGCAGGTTTTCTGCCCTGCCTGTGGCTTTGCCAATACATTCTGGGGCAAAACCACCGCCGACGGCACGCTGATTGAACACTTTGGCCGTCGCTGCCAGGGATGGTTTGAAGACGATGACGGTCATCGTGAACAGTGTGATTTTCGCTTCCGCTTTAAAAACTGCCCACAATGCAATGCGGAAAACGACATTGCGGCGCGTCGCTGCTGCGAGTGCGATACCGTGCTTGTCGACCCGGACGATATGCTGAAAGCGGCGCTCAGGCTTAAAGACGCGCTGGTGCTGCGCTGTAGCGGCATGGCGATGCAACACGGCCAGGATGAAAAAGGAGAATGGCTGAAAATCACCTATTACGATGAGGACGGCGCCGACGTCAGCGAGCGCTTTCGCCTGCAGACGCCCGCTCAGCGCACCGCATTTGAGCAGCTCTTCATTCGCCCTCACACCCGTACGCCAGGCGTTCCGTTACGCTGGATCACCGCCGCAGATATCCTGGCACAGCAGGCGCTGCTGCGGCATCCCGATTTTGTTGTCGCGCGCATGAAAGGCCAGTACTGGCAGGTGCGTGAAAAGGTTTTTGACTATGAAGGTCGCTTCCGTCGGGCACATGAATTACGCGGTTAATCGTACTTTTGATTGATGTACCTGTCATTTGAGGATAGAATTCCGCCCGCTTTTGCATACGCAAAGCAGATCACTTACCTGTTGCTGGGTCGCCTGTAGCAGGAATTATTTAAGAGAGATTTAAATGTTTACTATCAATGCTGAAGTACGTAAAGAGCAGGGTAAGGGTGCGAGCCGCCGCCTGCGTACCGCTAACAAGTTCCCGGCAATCATCTACGGTGGCGCAGAAGCCCCGATGGCTATCGAACTGGATCACGATTCAGTCATGAACATGCAAGCTAAAGCTGAATTTTACAGCGAAGTTCTGACCATCGTTGTTGACGGTAAAGAAGTTAAAGTTAAAGCTCAGGCTGTACAGCGTCACCCGTTCAAGCCGAAGCTGTCTCACATCGACTTCGTTCGCGCGTAATCGCCAACAAGTTGAAGAAAAACCCCGCTCCGGCGGGGTTTTTTTATGGCTCCAGGTCGGATAAGACGCGTTAGCGTCGCCATCCGACAGTGCGTTATTGCCTGATAGCGCTACGCTTATCAGGCCTACGACGGTATTCTGCAGCCTGTTAATTCCCGCCTGACGTCCGGCGTTGCAGCTGATCGCGCAGATTCGGCGGCGTGCCTTTGATGGTTAAGGTGTCGGTCGCCGGATCCCAGAAAATGCGCTCGCCTAACAGCATGGCGTCAAAGTTAATGGTTAACCCGCCGCCGCTACCGGCGTATTTGGTCAACTGACGTAATGTACTGCGATCGGCCGGGAAACTCTCTTCCAGCTCATAGCCTTTATCCGCCGTAAACTCGCTGAAGCTTACTTCACTAACACCAGCAAGTTCTTTCGACAGCGATTCAAGCTCAATTTCTTCGCCCGCCTGTAGCTGCTCGTTGCAGTAGCTGTACACCTGCTGACGCACGTTCTGGCGTTCTGATTTATCCAGCTGCGCTTCTGCCGTGAAGTCATCCACCGCCTGCAGCAGGCCACGGTTCTGCGCTTTCGCGTTCAGCCCTTCGCTCGCACCGAGGAAATCCATAAAGAAATCAGCGACCTTACGCCCTACCCGACCTTTCAGGAAAGTCAGGTATCGCGTGGATTCTGGATTGGTTTCCCACTCGGTTAAATCAATACGCGCAACAATATCCGCATGATTGATGTCCAGGTAGTGCGTCGGGTTAATGTCCAGATTCTCATTCACACGCATACTGCTTAAGTTGTTCAGCACCGCGACCAGCAGATACTCCACCGCCAGATAGCGATAGTGGCAGAAAAGAACAATACCGCCATCAGCAAACGGATACTTCGCCAGCTCATCACGTAAACGACCGGTTGCCGCACGGCTAAAGGCAAGAAAATCTTCCTCGCCCTGACGCTGTAATCGTAGCGTTTGCGCCAGTTCGCTCTCTTCGCTGAACAGGCCATACGCTTTGTTTTTCGCGCTATAGACCCGGTGCAGTTCAGCGACCATGTCGACAACGGTGGTTGTCGGTTCCAGTAATGAATCGCGCAGGACCAGCTCAAGGTTTTGCTCATCACGTTTGATAAGCTGGTGCAGGGCAATCTGGTTGATATCCAGACTCATGATAAACTCTCCTTTAAGACCGGGCGGTATTCAACCACCTGCTGGTCAGTGACGCAATAGAAGATAAAAAAGCAGAAAAAAAACTGTTGCTACGGTAATATGTTGCCCTTTCATGAACAAACAGATTTCGATTTATGCCACAACACTCCCGCTACAGTGACGAACACGTTGAACAATTACTGAGTGAACTGCTCAACGTACTGGAAAAACATAAGGCGCCGACCGATCTTTCCCTGATGGTATTGGGAAATATGGTGACGAACCTGATTAACACCAGCATCGCCCCGGCCCAACGCCAGGCGATTGCAGACTCTTTTGCCCGTGCCCTGAAGTCCTCGGTTAACGAAGACAAAGCGCACTAAGAACCGGCTCCGGGGAAAATAACGACAGTTTATGGTAACTCATCGTCAGCGCTACCGTGAAAAAGTCTCTCAGATGGTTAGCTGGGGGCACTGGTTTGCTCTGTTCAACATTCTGTTGGCCATGGTGCTTGGCAGTCGTTACCTGTTTGTCGCCGACTGGCCGACAACGCTTGCGGGTCGTATCTACTCCTACCTGAGCGTTGTCGGGCATTTCAGTTTTCTGGTGTTTGCCACCTATCTGCTGATTCTGTTTCCCCTGACGTTTATCGTCATGTCCCAGCGGCTGATGCGCTTCTTATCAGCCATACTGGCGACCGCGGGCATGACGCTGCTGTTAATCGACAGTGAAGTCTTCACCCGCTTCCACCTGCATCTTAATCCCATTGTCTGGGAGCTGGTCATTAACCCAGACCAGAACGAGATGGCGCGTGACTGGCAGCTGATGTTTATCAGCGTGCCCATTATTCTGCTAATCGAAATGCTGTTTGCGACCTGGAGCTGGCAGAAACTGCGCAGCCTGACGCGTCGCCGCCATTTTGCTAAGCCGCTTGCCGCGTTCTTTTTTGTCTCGTTTATTGCGTCGCACATGGTGTACATCTGGGCTGATGCCAACTTTTATCGCCCGATCACCATGCAGCGCGCAAACCTACCGCTCTCTTATCCGATGACGGCACGCCGCTTTCTTGAGAAACACGGTTTGCTGGATGCGCAGGAATATCAGCGCCGCCTGGTGGAACAGGGGAATCCGGAAGCGGTATCCGTACAGTATCCATTGAGCGATCTGCGATACCGCGACATGGGGACAGGGCAAAACGTTCTGTTGATTACCGTGGATGGCCTGAACTATTCCCGTTATGAAAAACAGATGCCTGCGCTTGCCGGTTTTGCAGAACAAAATATTTCGTTTACCCGCCATATGAGCTCGGGCAATACCTCGGATAACGGTATTTTTGGTCTGTTCTATGGCGTATCCCCCAGCTATATGGACGGCATTTTGTCGACCAGAACGCCAGCAGCCTTGATTTCAGCACTGAATCAGCAAGGCTATCAGTTAGGCTTATTCTCGTCCGACGGATTCACCAGCCCGCTCTATCGCCAGGCGCTGCTGTCAGACTTCTCTATGCCGACGGTTCAGACGCAGTCAGATGCACAAACAGCAAGTCAGTGGATTAACTGGCTGAGCCGCTACGCGCAAGAAGATAACCGCTGGTTCTCGTGGGTTTCCTTCAACGGCACCAACATTGATGACAGCAACCAGAAGAATTTTGCTAAACGGTATGCCCGCGCTGCTGAAGATGTCGATGCCCAAATTAACCGTGTGCTTACCGCGCTACAAGACGCCGGTAAACTGAATAACACGGTGGTGATCATTACTGCGGGTCGTGGTGTACCGCTCACTCAGGAAGAGAACAATTTTGACTGGTCCCGCGGGCATCTGCAGGTGCCGCTGATCATCCATTGGCCGGGAACGCCAGCGCAGCGTATTAATAGCCTGACTGACCATACCGACCTCATGACGACATTGATGCAACGGTTGCTGCATGTGAGCACGCCTGCTAACGAGTACTCTCAGGGGCAGGATCTTTTCAATGCAACTCGCCGCCATTACTGGGTGACGGCTGCCGACGGCAACACAATGGCGGTAACGACTCCGGAAATGACGCTGGTGCTGAATAGTAACGGCAACTATCAGACGTATAATCTGCGCGGTGAGAAGATCAAAGATCAGAAACCGCAGCTGAGTCTGTTGTTGCAGGTTCTGACGGATGAGAAACGATTCATTGCTAACTGATTAATTATAAATCAGTTAGCAAGACATCCCCTTGCATTCGTGGTGGAAAGCGGTAGTATTAGCACCCACGAGTCGGCACGTAGCGCAGCCTGGTAGCGCACTGTCATGGGGTGTCAGGGGTCGGAGGTTCAAATCCTCTCGTGCCGACCAAAATTCCCCAAGAAAACCAACCTTAACCGGTTGGTTTTTTTATGCCTGACGTTTATCTCTTCCCGCATCCCCCTCCCGCCACGCAGGTTTTACTACGTACCCACAGACAAATTAGGGTAAAATTTACGCTCTCATCAGCGCGACGAATCTGGAAAACTGACACGCTGAAAACAATAATGATTCTAATAATCTCAGGAGAACAGCATGCCTGAAGCAACCCCTTTTCAGGTGCTCATTGTGGATGATCATCCACTTATGCGGCGAGGCATTCGTCAATTACTGGAGCTGGATAGCACATTTAACATCGTTGCCGAAGCGGGTGATGGCGCGAGCGCTATCGATCTGGCAAACCGTCTTGACGTAGACGTGATCCTGCTTGATCTGAATATGAAAGGCATGAGCGGGCTGGATACCCTGAATGCGTTGCGTCGGGATGGCGTCACTGCGCAAATCATCATTCTCACCGTTTCCGACTCTGCCAGCGACGTTTACGCGTTGATTGACGCAGGTGCTGATGGTTATTTGCTGAAAGACAGCGATCCTGAAGTTCTGCTGGATGCAATTCGCAAGGGCGCGAACGGCGGCAACGTCTTCAGCGATCGCGTCAGTGAGTACCTGCGTGAACGAGAAATGTTTGGCGCTGAAGAAGACCCCTTCAGTATGCTGACTGAGCGTGAACTGGATGTTCTGCATGAACTTGCTCAGGGGCTGTCAAATAAGCAAATTGCCGCGGTGCTGAACATCTCAGAACAGACCGTAAAGGTACATATCCGCAATCTGTTGCGTAAGCTCAACGTGCGCTCACGCGTCGCGGCGACGATTCTGTTTCTGCAAACACGTGGTATGCAGTAAAGAACAACTTGCCGGATAACGCTGCTTATCCGGCAATTCGCCGATTACTCCCCCTGCGGCGACAGCTGCTGCATCGCCTGTTTAATACTGCGTTCAATCACCGCCCTGCGCGTATCGTTGGCAGGCAGTAATTTCAGCATCATCTCCCAGGCGGCCACCGCCTCGCCATACCGCTGCTGCTCAAAGGCATTAAACGCATACATGCTTAGCACACGGACGTTAGCATGGTCGCTTCTCACCAACTGGCGCAGTAACTCTCCCCCCTGACGATTATCATCAGGATCGGAAGAACGCGTTAACGCTTCCGCATAACCCAACGCCGCGTCACTGTTTTTAGGATCCAGTCGGTAGGCGTTGGCATAGGCTTGCGTCGCCGTGCTGGCGTTTCCCAGCACCATGCCGATACGCCCGAGCATAATCCAGCCTTCGGTATTACCCTCATCACTTTGCAGGCGAGTACGTAAGCCCAGCGCCAGACGCGTCATCTCTTCTTCATTGAGCGGCTGAGCCTTCGGATCCAGCGCACGTTCAAGCAGGGCTGGCGTTTGTGCGGTGGCCTGTTGCCAGATTTTCACCTGCGCATAATTGCCGGTCTGATAATAACTGACCGCCCCTACGACAATGGCAATCACAATCCCTGGAATATAGATGCCAAACCTGGCACGCTTCTCTCCTGCAGGGAGTTCGTCAGGAAACACTTCCCGTTTCAATCGTACACGACGACGCGAACGGGCAAAAATAATCCAGCCTCCCGCACCGATAGCAACCGCCGGCAGTACCCACAGAAGCAGGGTCAGCGGGGTTAACGGCGGATCGTAGGTGACGAAATTACCGTAACGCGCCACCATATAATCGACGATCTCTTGCTGGCTTTTTCCTTCCTGCATAAGCTCGTACACTTTCTGTCGCAGGTCGGTGGCAATCATTGAGTTGGAATCGGCAATGCTGTTGTTCTGACATTTTGGGCAACGCAATTGCTCGGTGAGCTGACGGAACTGCTGCTCCTGCGCTTCATCCTTAAACTGCATCACATCAATGGTGGCCAGCGCCGAACTGGAGAGAACCAGCATCAGCACCCCCAATAAAAATCTCATTGCGCGGCCTCCTTGCTGTACTTCTCCCACAGCGGCTTGATTTCGCTTTCCCACACCCGCACGTTAAGATCGCCTGCATGACGGTAGCGAATGATCCCCTTACCGTCGATCAGGAACGTTTCTGGCGCGCCATACACCCCCAGATCGAGGCCAAGCATGCCGTCACCATCAAACAGGCTTAGCGCGTAAGGGTTGCCTAACTCTTTCAACCAGACGATCGCTTTCTGGCGGTCATCTTTGTAGTTCAGCCCCACTACCCGGATACCCTGCGCCGAAAGCTGATTCAGATACTGATGTTCCGCACGACAGGTCGGGCACCAGGTCGCCCAGACGTTAAGCAATACCGGTTTGCCCTGCGTTAATACGTCCGCCTGATAATGCTGACCGGGATTCTCCAGCGATTCCAGCCGGAAAGTCGGTACCGGTTTGCCAATCAGCGCCGATTCCAGATTGGTCGGATCGTCCCCCTCAGCATTTCGCGCCAGTTGCCACAACAGCGCAGCGGCGATGACGAGGAAAATCACAAAAGGTATCAACAGTACGTTGCGCTTCATACAGCCTCCGGCGCGGTGTTACGCGAACAAGCGCGCTTGCGATAACGCGGGTCAAACAGGCAGAAAAGCCCGCCCAGCGCCATCAGCAACCCACCCGCCCATATCCAACGAATAAATGGTTTGTAATACAACCGTACGGCCCATGCGCCGTTTTCCAGCTCTTCGCCCAGCGCGGCGTACAAATCACGGGTGATCCCGCCATCAATCGCCGCTTCCGTCATCATCGAACGACTGCTGTTGTAAAAGCGTTTCTCCGCATGGAGCGTCGCTTCCGCTTTGCCCTCTCGCGTCACATCAATGAGGGCTACACCCCCACGATAGTTTGGCCCGGTTACCTCTTTCACTTCGCGGAACGTAAAGCGATATTCGTGAATATCCACGCTATCACCCGCCTTCATGCGCACATCACGTTCAACGCTGTAGTTCTGGCTAAAGGCAATCCCCACCAGCGTGACCGCCAGCCCGACATGACCGGCCACCATCCCCCAATGACTGAGACTCATTTTTGTGCCGCGCGAGATACGCAGCGCCACTTCCGCCATTGCCAGCACAAAGACCCAGCACGCCATTGCCAGTCCGACGACCGTCATCGCGACAATTTTGTTCTCAAACAGCCACGGCAGTAGCAGTGACAGCACCAGGGTGGTGACAAACGCGACAACCAGTAACATCTTGATTTTACGTGGTCTGTCACGGCCCCAGCGCACCAGCGGCCCGATCCCCAGCAGCAGCGCAAATGGCGCCATCAGCCAGGTAAACATGGTATTGAAGAACGGTTCGCCGATTGAAATGCTGCCCAGCCCTAATTGTTTATGCACCAGCGGCAACAGCGTACCCAATAACACCACCAGCATGGCGGCAATGAGCAGCACGTTGTTGCCCAGCAGCAGTGACTCGCGCGACCACAGGGCGTTATTCACCCGTGAGCGAACCTTATGTCCGCGCGTGGCGAACAGCAGCAGCGAGCCGCCAATCACCAGCACCATAAAGGCGAGAATGAACATCCCGCGGGAAGGATCGGAGGCAAACGCATGAACAGAAACCAGGACGCCAGAGCGCACCAGGAAAGTCCCCAGCAGACAAAGCGAGAAAGCGCAGATCGAGAGCAACAGCGTCCAGGCTTTAAAGCTGGCGCGCTGTTCCGTCACCGCCAGCGAATGCATCAGCGCGGTTCCCACCAGCCACGGCATAAATGAGGCGTTTTCTACCGGATCCCAGAACCACCAGCCGCCCCAGCCCAGCTCGTAATACGCCCATGCGGAGCCCAGCACAATGCCAAGCGTCAGGAAAACCCACGCGGCCAGCGTCCAGGGGCGAGAGAAGCGAGCAAACGTGCTGTCCAGACGCCCGCTCATCAACGACGCGATAGCAAAGGCAAACGCCACCGAGAATCCCACGTAGCCCATATATAACAGCGGTGGATGGAAAATGAGGCCCGGGTCCTGCAACAGCGGGTTTAAATCGCGCCCTTCAATGGGGAAGTCCGGTAATGTACGGGCGAAAGGATTCGAGGTGAACAGAATAAACAGCAGAAAACCGACGCTGACCATACCCATAACCGCCAGCACGCGAGCGACGATATCCAGCGGCATCCGCTGGCTGAACAGCGCCACCGCGAACGTCCAACCGCTCATCAGCAACACCCACAACAGCAGTGAGCCCTCGTGCGCGCCCCAGGTGGCCGCCACCCGATACCAGACCGGCAGTTGGGTGTTGGAATTACTGGCCACGTAGATCACGGTAAAATCGTTCACCACGAACGCATTCACCAGCACCATGAAGGCGCCTACCACACAAATAAACAGCAGCCAGGCGAAAGGTCGCGCTGACGCCATCATTCGCACATCGCCGCGCGCCACGCCCCACAGCGGGTAAATCGAGAGCAATAACGCCACGCCAAGCGCCAGGCACAGCAGCGCGTTGCCAATCTCAGGCATCATGATGCTTTATCCTTGTAGACGCTTTCCGGGCGGCGATGGTTTTCCTGCATCGCTTTTTCAACCTCTGGCGGCGTGTAGTTTTCATCATGTTTAGCCAGAACCTCTTTTGCCTGAACATGATTGTTCGCCCCCAGCGTTCCCTGCACCACAACCCCCTGCCCTTCGCGGAACAGATCCGGCAAAATGCCAACGTATGTGACATCCACCACGCCTTCGGCATCATAAATGCTGAAGTTAACTTTGAGCGAATCCGGATCCCGTTTCACACTTCCCGGCATGACCATGCCACCGACACGCAAGCGCTGGCCAACCTCCGGCAACTGTTGCGTTTCACGCTTGCCGTAAATAATCTCGCCCGGCGTGTAAAACAGGTCGATGTTGGAACGCAGCGCATACAGCACCAGCGTGATGGTCAGCGCCAGACCGCCCAGTACGGCAACGGCTATCCACAACCGATTTTTACGTCGAATATTCACGCGACCTCCTGTTGCGTCCGCACCGCCTGCATTCGGGCTTCGCGCGCGTTCTGTTGCGCCACGCCGCGTAAAATCGCCCGGTGTTGTAAGACGGTATGCAACACCAGTCCCCCCAGCGAAATCAGCGTCATCACCACCGCCAGCCAGACATAAAAGGCGTAACCGCCCATCGCGAAGAAATCACTCCAGGATGCAAATGCGCTGGTCATTGGCGGCCTCTTTTTAATATCAGTTCGCTCACCCACGGGCGGCGTTTTTCCATCATCAGAATCAGGTTGCGCATACGCATCAACGCCAGGGTCATAAACAGCAGCAGATAACCCACAATCGCCAGACGAAGCGGGGAACGCATCGCCGGATCAATACTTTGTTGCATGCGCGTCGAACCTTGATGCAGCGTGTTCCACCACTCCACCGAGTAATGAATAATCGGTAAGTTAACCACGCCAATCAGTACCAAAATACCTGCCGCACGCCCGGCCAGACGGCGATCGTCAAACGCATGCCACAGCGCAATAACACCAACATAGAGAAACAGCAGCACCAGCTCTGAGGTGAGTCGGGCATCCCATACCCACCAGGTTCCCCACATCGGTTTGCCCCATGCGGAACCGGTGACCAGCGCAATAAAGGTAAACACGGCACCAATCGGCGCCATCGCCGCCACCGCCAGGTTGGCCATTTTCATCTGCCAGACCAGGCCGATAAACGCGGCAACCGCCATTGAGGCATAGATCCCCATCGACCAGATCGCCGCAGGCACATGCAGATAAATAATCCGGTAGCTTTGTCCCTGCTGATAATCCGCCGGAGCAAAGCCGAATCCCCAGATCCAGCCCGTCGCCAGCACCACCACGGTGGCGATAGCCAGCCACGGAACAAAATAGCCACAGATCTGATAGAGCCGTGGCGGGATCGCAAGTTGATGAAGTGTTTTCCACATAATTCAGTCACCAGACTCAAACAAAACAGATAAAAACCGCGTTACTGCATACTGATGCGTAACGCTGCCGCCGTCGCAAAAGGACTTAACGTCGCACTGCCTGCCAGCAGCGCGCCGAGGATCGCCATGTATCCCTCAACAGGCAAATGCATGGATGCCGCATCCATCGCGGCGGTTGCAAAAATTAATAATGGGATCGTCAACGGCAGCACCAGCACACTCAGCAGTACGCCACCACGCTTGAGCCCTACCGTCAACCCCACCCCCGGTGCGCCGAGAAAGCTCAGCGTCGGCGTCCCCAGCAGTAACGTCAGCGCCATGATTTTCCAGCCGTAGATGTCCATTCCCAACAGCAACGCCACCAGGGGGGAGAGGATCAGCAACGGAAGTCCCGTCACCATCCAGTGCGCCATCACTTTGGCCAGCACCACCGCCGGTAACGGCAACGGCAGCAGCATCAGTTGCTCAAGGCTGCCATCCTGTAAGTCGTCACGGAATAAGCGTTCCAGCGCCAACAGCGAAGAGAGCAGCGCAGCCACCCAGATAATGCCCGGCGCAATGCGCGCCAGCAGCTGCGGCTCCGGGCCAATACTTAACGGGAACAGGGTGATAACGATCAGAAAGAACCATAACGGATTGGCGATCTCCGCACTATGACGGAACGCAACTCGCAGTTCGAGACGGAAAATTCGCCACATCATTGCCCTGCCCTCTCACTGGTCAGCGCAATACGGCGGATCCTGTCGGTGTCGACATTCATCGGCTGATGGGTGGTCAGAATCACAATCCCGCCCTGCCCGGTATGATGCGCCATCCGCTGCGTCAGGCGTTCCACGCCGTTCACATCGATGGCGGTAAAAGGTTCGTCAAGGATCCAGAGTTTGGCCCGGGTGAGCCAGAGACGCGCCAGCGCGACGCGGCGCTGCTGTCCGGCAGAGAGTTGGTTAACGGGAATGTCTTCGTAGCCAGCCAGTCCAGCCTGTGCGAGGGCCTCCAGGCACTGTGCGACATCGCCGTCCTGATGAAAAAAACGCAGGTTCTCCAACGCCGAAAGCCGGGTTTTAATCCCCGGCTGATGTCCGATCCACAGCAGATCCTGATGATAGCTGTCCCGTACGTTACGTAGCGGTTGCTCTTGCCAGTAGACCTCCCCGGCATCAGGGCGAGCCAGCCCGGTAAGCAAGCGCAGGAGCGTGGTTTTCCCAGCGCCGTTGCCTCCGGTAATTTGGACCCATTCCCCGGCTTTCACGCGAAACGACAGTCCGCTGAACAAAATTCTGTCGTCTCGCTCGCAGAGGAGTTCTCTGGCTTCAAGTATTCCCACTCATCAACATCCTGTTAAAAGCCTGGTTTAACGTCGCGCATATCCGGGAGTTTATGCGCTATACCTTTGTGACAGTCGATACAGGTTTGCCCTTCTTTCACGGCCTGGTCGTGCATTTTAGCCGCAACGCCTTTCTGGGCAGTTAAATCCATAAACTCGAAGTTGTGGCAGTTGCGACACTCTTGCGAGTTGTTGTCTTTCATCCGCCGCCACTCATTTTGCGCCATGGTCAGACGATGATCTTCAAATTTCTGCGGGGTGTCGATGAGACCAAATGCCTTTGCATACAGCTCTTTACTGGCTTTGATCTTACGGATCATTTTCGGGCCCCACTCGTGTGGGACGTGACAATCAGGACACGTTGCGCGCACGCCGCTGCGGTTGTTGTAATGTACGGTTTCCATATATTCCTGATATACCGTATTACGCATTTCGTGGCAGCTAATGCAGAACTCTTCGGTGTTGGCTTTTTCCATACCGGTGTTGAAACCGCCCCAGAAAATAATGCCGCCGACAAAACCGATTAACAGCAACGTGCCCAGCGCCAGGCGGCTGGGTCGACGCCACCATTGCCAGACGCGCTTAATGACACCCGGTTTACGGTTAGAATTTTCCATAATGACCTCTTATTTCCCGTAACCTTTCGAGGGCGTAAACGTGTTTTCAACAATCGGCGCTGCGTCTGCCTGCGGTACGTGACACTGCAAACAGAAATAGCGGCGCGGCGCGACTTCACCTGATACTTTGCCGTCGCTATCCATAAAGTGCGTCGGGCTGATACGCGGCGCCCCCGTGGTGCGATAGCTTTCCACACCGTGACATTGCAGACAGCGGTTGGTGTTGGTCGTTACCTGATACCCATCCACGCTGTGTGGAACCATAGGCGGCTGATTGACATAGTTCAGCGGCAGGCGTTCCTGCTCTTTAGGCATACGAATCGCCCCTTCCTGCGTCCCAGACACTTCTGGCGACTGGCTCAGATCTACTCCGTTTGCTGCCCAAACCGCACTACTGACCACCAGGGCCAGCCCGGCCGTCCACTGACACAGCGCTTTAATCAGGTCATGGCTTTTCATGATTTCGCTCCCGAACTCCATCGTGTTGTTATTGTAAAAACGTCCTCAGAACAGACATCCACGCAACGACCGCAGGTCATGCAGTCGCGGCTGGTGACCTGCACCGGGCTTTGCTCATTCAGCACCGGCGCACGTAGCACATGCGGTTCCGGGCAAACATGAAAACAATCCATACAGCGGTTACATTTCTGTCTGTCTTTCGCCGTAACGGTCAGCGCGCCTTTGCTTCCCAGCACGCCATACAGTGCGCCTAAAGGGCAGAGATGCCCGCACCAGCCGTGTTCAACGACCAGCAAATCAAATAAAAACAGAGCGATAATCAGCAGTGCGCCACTACCAAATCCCATCACCAGGCTTCGTCCCAGCAGAGAAACCGGGTTAATCCATTCCCACAGTAGCGTTCCCGTCAAAGCCGATCCGACCAGCACCACAACCAGAAGCACGTACCGTATATGACGAGGAAGGCTCGCGGACTGATTCAGGTCAAACCTTCTGCGTAGCCCGTTAGCAAAGTCGGTAACGGGATTCAGCGGACAGACCCAACTGCAAAATAATCGCTTTCCAGCAAGGGCATACAGCACCGTGATGATCACCGCCCCGGTCAGCGCAACCGTGGCGGGTAAATGTCCGCTAGCCAGACTTTGCAAAGCCATCAACGGATCGGTCAACGGGATGGCGTCGAACAGCAAACTGCTGCTGTAGTTACCGTGGAGGATCCACACCCCCAACCACGGGCCGCTAAGAAACATTCCCAGCACCAGCAGTTGACTTACGCGACGAAAAACCAACCAGCGATGGCTACGCCACCAACCTTTTTTCACCCGGGCTTCACGCCCGGCATCACGTTTACGATTTGCCATCGTTCCCCTCCAGCCAGCCAAAGCGGTAGTGGTGACCCAACTCCCCTTTCGCCAGCGACAGCGGCAATACTTTTATTGCCGGTTGCTCCAGGACACAGACTTTTTCGCACTTACCGCAGCCTGTGCAGGCGTCGCTGTGAACGGTAGGAAGGAAACGCGCATGCTTGCCTGTGCGCATATTGCGCTCCAGTTCCAGGGTGATCGCCTCATCGATTTTCGGGCATTCGCGATAGCAGACGTCGCAACGCAATCCCTGAAAGTTGAGGCAGTTCTCCTGGTCCAGCAATACCGCCAGCCCCATGCGGGAATCATCAATTGAGTGAATCTCCCGGTCCAGTGCTCCACTTGGGCATACTTTGGCGCACGGAATGTCTTCACACATTTCGCAGGGGATATCGCGGGCGACGAAATACGGCGTCCCGGCGGCCAGCCCGGAGGCCAGCGTCGCCAGTTTTAGCGTGTCATACGGACACGCCTGAACGCACTGCCCGCACCGAACACAGGCGCTGGCAAATGCGTTTTCAGCGATGGCGCCAGGCGGTCGCAACCGTACGCCCGTTGCGCGTGCGGTTTGCTGCTGTAACCCCAGCACCACGCCAACGGCTGCCAGCCCGCCCGCTGCGCGAACCATATCGCGCAGAAAGCGGCGGCGTCCATTTTGCGATTTCGCTGACCGGGACATACCGAATTACACCTTCGCCAGTTTCACTGCGCACTTCTTGAAATCCGTCTCTTTGGAGAGAGGATCCGTCGCATCCAGCGTCAGGTTATTCACCAGCTGCGCGGCATCGAAGAACGGCATATACACCAGTCCCTGCGGCGGGCGGTTACGTCCACGCGTTTCGACAATCGAAATCACCTCACCACGACGGGAGACGACTTTCACTTTGTCGCCACGGCGCAGATCACGGGCTTTCGCATCCAGCGGATGAATGAACAGCACCGACTCCGGGAACGCACGGTGCAGCTCAGGCACACGACGCGTCATACTGCCGGTGTGCCAGTGTTCCAGCACACGACCGGTAGAAAGCCACAGGTCGTACTCTTTATCCGGCGCTTCCGCTGCGGGTTCAAACGGCAGCGCGAAGATCACCGCTTTGCCATCCGGCTTGCCGTAAAACTTATAGCCTTCACCCGCTTTCACGTACGGATCGTGGCCTTCGCTATAACGCCACAGCGTCTCTTTCCCATCGACCACCGGCCAGCGTATACCGCGTGCTTTGTGATAATCATCGAACGGGGCGAGATCGTGACCGTGTCCGCGACCAAACCAGGCGTACTCTTCAAACAACCCTTTTTGCAGATAGAAACCCAGCTCGCGGGATTCATCATTGAGCTGATCTTCCGCCAGCTCTGTCAGTGGGAATTGACTTACCGCAGGGGTAGCGAACAGCACGTCATACAACGTTTTACCGCGCAGTTCCGGTTTCTGCGCCAGCAGCGCTTCCGGCCAGACCTCTTCAGTTTTGAAACGGCGTGCGAACTGTACCAGTTGCCACAGGTCAGATTTCGCTTCACCCGGCGCTTTAATCTGCTGACGCCAGAACTGGGTACGGCGCTCGGCGTTGCCATAAGCCCCTTCTTTTTCAACCCACATCGCCGTCGGCAGGATCAGGTCGGCAGCCAGCGCGCTGACGGTTGGGTAAGGATCGGAGACGATGATGAAGTTGCGCGGATCGCGCCAGCCCGGCATACGCTCTTCGTTGATGTTCGGTCCGGCCTGCATGTTGTTGGTACACATCGTCCAGTAGACGTTCAGCTTGCCGTCTTTCAGCGCACGGTCCTGCGCCACCGCGTGCAAACCGACTTTCGCCGGAATGGTGCCCGCCGGGATCTGCCAGTGTTTCTCACAGATGTCACGGTGCTTCTCATTGGTCACCACCATATCCGCAGGCAGACGGTGGGAGAAGGTTCCCACTTCACGGGCGGTACCACAGGCGGAAGGCTGACCGGTCAGAGAGAACGGACCGCAGCCAGGTTGCGAAATTTTACCGGTCAGCAGGTGCAGGTTGTAGACCAGATTGTTGGCCCACACACCGCGCGTGTGCTGGTTAAAGCCCATCGTCCAGTAGGAGATGACTTTCTTCTTCGGATCGGCATACAGCTGCGCCAGCTGTTCCAGCTGATCTTTCGGCACGCCGGTCATTTCAGCGGTTTTCTCCAGCGTGTACTCCGCGACAAATGCTTTGTACTCGTCAAAGCTAATCGGCTCAGAGGCGTCGGAACCCGGGTTTTTCGCCGCTTTCTCCAGCGGATGGGTCGGACGCAAACCGTAGCCGATGTCCGTCGCCCCTTTGCGCAGGTTGACGTGTTTGCTGAAGAAATCCTGATTAATAGCGTCGTTCTGAATAATGTAATTCGCGATGTAGTTGAGGATCACCAGATCGGTTTGCGGTGTGAACACCATGCCGTTATCGGCCAGCTCAAAACTACGATGCTGGAACGTGGACAGCACGGCCACGCTCACATTGGGATCGGACAAACGACGGTTGGTAATGCGCGACCACAGAATCGGGTGCATCTCCGCCATATTGGCGCCCCAAAGCACAAACGCGTCGGCCTGTTCGATATCGTCATAGCAGCCCATCGGCTCATCCATACCGAAGGTGCGCATAAAGCCCACCACCGCCGACGCCATACAGTGGCGCGCGTTCGGATCGATGTTATTAGAGCGGAAACCGGCTTTGAACAGTTTCGCCGCCGCGTACCCTTCCCAGACAGTCCACTGGCCGGAACCAAACATACCTATCGCTTCTGGCCCTTTCTCTTTCAGAGAGGTTTTGAATTTCTCTTCCATGATGTCAAAGGCCTGGTCCCAGCTAATCGGGGTAAACTCGCCTTCTTTATTAAACTTGCCGTCTTTCATACGCAGCATCGGCTGCGTTAAACGGTCTTTTCCGTACATGATTTTCGGCAGAAAGTAACCCTTGATGCAGTTAAGCCCGCGGTTAACTGGCGCTTCAGGATCGCCCTGACACGCCACAACGCGCCCCTGCTGAGTCCCCACCAGCACGCCGCAGCCCGTTCCGCAAAAACGGCACGGTGCTTTGTCCCACTTGATGGCTTCCTGCTGACCGACCACGGCGCGGGCAACGCCCGGCACGCTTAGCCCGGCAGCCGCCGCAGCGGCCGCAACGGCGTTAGCTTTCATAAAGCTACGACGACTGAGTTTCATGGTGTTTCCTCACCTTGCTCATCCTGCTGGTGATAAACCAGCGACACCGCCAGCACGCCCGCAACGTTGCGTACCGACTCAATTGTTTGCATCAGCGTTTCGCTGTGTTCTGCTTCTACCACCACGATCAGCTGACCGCTCTCCACATCGCTGAGGGCGACTTCGCAGCCAGAAAACTGCTGTAATTGCGCGCTGATATCGGTGATATGCTGGCTTTTCGCCTGAACGATCAGGCTACAAACCTGCCAGTTAGTGTGCATGGTTGTACTCCGCATTAATGGCTGACACCGGGCAACTGGCGACACACGCCCCGCATCCACTGCATGCCTGATTGTTAAGTTGCGGTTGATAAATGCCCGACAGCGTGGGGCGAAACGTGATAGCCATAGGTTCACAGCTATCCTGACAGCGATGGCACTCAACAGACTGATATGCCAGGCAATCTTGCCCAAGGGTAAAATTCAGATCCCAGGCCCTGGTGTGGCGCGGAAGAAAAAGAGATTCGGTACAGGCTTGCGCGCAGGCATAACAAAAGCTGCACTCGCCCTGTTTGAAATTTACGCTCGGGTAGCCGCCCTGGCCTCGCTGCAGAATGTCGTTCTCGCACGCCTGGATGCAGGCGTCGCAACGGATACAATTAGCCAGAAAGTGTGAAATTTCCCCGCTCCACGGCGGACAGATCCCGTTGCTGGCTTTGCGCCAGGCGCCTGTCAATATGCTGCGACGGGATAAATCAACCATGACATTGTCCTTCCATAACGACGCTCACTCAGGGGAATGAACGACAATAAAAACCGCACTTTTTATGAGTCGTTATTTTTAGGTGTACGATATTTCAGGATGTGATCGAGGTGCATACCCCGATGGGGGTAAATGCTGTTGCCGGATCAAAAGAGTGTCGGATTGCCGTGAGGTAATGTGCTTTTGCTCACATTTCAGTAGGTTATCTTTCAACCACCAGCTGCAAACACAAAAACAGAGATTTATCTTATTTAAATTATTCATATCAGCATATAAATCTGGATTATGAATAAACCACTCATCAATACACTTAAAATATAAGTAAATTTAGATTAATAAGAATTGTGAATGTGTTACGCTGCGAAAAATCGTTCATAAACGAGAAAAAGGAAATAGTGTGAACAATAAAATGAAGACCCTCGTTCCTGCGGTACTGTTAGCCGCTTTCGCCAGTACTTCTGCATTGGCAACCCCGCAAGAGACGAATTCTCAGCCGCTGGAAAAAGTCGCGCCGTATCCGAAGGCCGAGAAAGGCATGAAACGTCAGGTTATCCAACTCACGCCTGAACAAGATGAATCGACCCTCAAAGTAGAGTTACTGATCGGTCAAACGCTGGAAGTGGATTGCAACCAACATCGTCTTGGCGGACAACTGGAAAGCAAAACCCTGGAAGGCTGGGGCTACAACTACTACGTCGTCGACAAAGTCACGGGCCCAGCTTCAACCATGATGGCCTGCCCGGAAGGCAAGAAAGAGAAAAAATTCGTGACCGCCTATTTGGGTGATGCCGGGATGCTGCGCTACAACAGCAAACTGCCTATCGTGGTCTATACCCCTGAAAACGTGGAAGTGAAATACCGTATCTGGAAAGCGGACGAAAACATTCAGAACGCTGTAGCGCGTTAATGCACTTCTTTCAGAGATAAAAAAACCTGCCGAGGCAGGTTTTTTTTATTTTACAGCGCGATATCCGCGACCTCTTTACGCTCTGGCTGAGCCTGAGGTTTCAGTTGCGGTTGCGGCGCAGCGTCCGCCACCTGCGGCTTGTCATATTTCAGACCCAGCACTTCGCTGGTGTACTGCAACTCTTGTTCCGTCGCCTCAACGTTACCGTTCAGTTTTGTTCCGTATGACGGCACAATCGTTTTCAGCTTCGCCTGCCATTGCGGACTGGTGACTTTATCTTTAAACACTTTTTCCATCAGATGCAGCATGATCGGCGCCGCTGTTGATGCACCCGGTGACGCGCCCAGCAGCGCCGCAATGGTGCCGTCTTTGTCGCTTACCACTTCGGTGCCCAGACGCAATACGCCACCTTTGTCTGCATCACGCTTGATGATCTGCACACGCTGACCCGCCTGCCACAGACGCCAGTCTTCTTTCTTCGCCTGCGGATAGTACTCTTTCAGCGCCTCAAAACGGTCGTCATCACTTAGCATGACCTGGCTCATCAAGTATTTCACCAGATCAAAGTTGTCCAGCCCCACATTAACCATCGGCATAAAGTTCGATGTCGTGGTTGAACTCATCAGATCCCACAGCGAACCGTTTTTCAGGAATTTGGTCGAGAAGGTCGCAAATGGCCCAAACAGCACGACACGTTTGCCGTCCAGTACACGGGTATCGATATGAGGTACGGACATCGGCGGCGCGCCGACAGAAGCCTGACCGTACACTTTCGCCAGATGGCGATTCACCACATCCGGATTATCCGAGACGAGGAACTGACCGCCCACCGGGAATCCGGCATAGCCATCAGCTTCCGGAATTCCGGACTCCTGCATCAGTTTCAGCGCCGCACCACCCGCGCCAATAAAGACAAACTTCGCTTTGATGTCGTGCTCTGCTTCACCGTTTTTCAGATCGGCAACGGTGACGGTCCAGGAGTTATCCGCGTTGCGCTTAAAGCCACGAACTTCCGTGCTCACTTGCAGCGCAAAGTTTGGTTTTTTCTGTAAAGAAGCGATCATCTGACGGGTAATTTCACCGTAGTTCACGTCAGTACCGATTTCAGTACGCGTGGCGGCCACTTTCTGTTTCGGATCGCGCCCTTCCATTACCAGCGGTGCCCACTCTTTGATCTGCGCGTGATCTTCGGAGTAACGCATACCACGGAACAGGCTGCTTTGCTGGAGCGCCGCATAGCGGGCGCGCAGGAAGTTTACGTTCTCGTCACCCCAGACAAAGCTCATGTGCGGAACGGTCGTGATAAAGGAACGCGGATCGTGGAGTACGCCGCTGTTGACCTGATGCGCCCAGAACTGGCGAGAAATCTGGAAGGATTCGTTGATGTCGACGGCTTTTTCAATGCTGATGGAGCCATCGGCTTTCTTCGGCGTGTAGTTCAGCTCCATGAGTGCGGAGTGCCCTGTCCCGGCGTTGTTCCAGCCGTTTGAGCTCTCCTGCGCAACGCCATCCAATCGCTCGACCATGGTCATGGACCATTCCGGTTCCAGCTCTTGTAGATACGTCCCCAGGGTGGCGCTCATAATGCCGCCGCCAATCAACAGTACATCCGTCTCTTGCTCTTCGGCCGCTTTCGCTTGTGCTGCCACAGAGACAACATTCAGCCCCACGGCCAGGGTGAAGAGCATGGCCGTCGCTTTTTTCATCATGTTAATGCCTTACTTTGAGTATCGCTTTTGCTTTTCGCAGGTGAAAATCAATCGGCATTAACGTTAACATTTAAGTCATAAAATTTAAATATTGTTTATAAATTATATTAAAATTTTAAAGTTATTGTTGAATATTTGAATATTTATCAACCTAAAGGAGGAAAATCGTCGCCAGTCCCAGAAAAATGAAGAAGCCGCCAGTGTCCGTTAGCGCCGTGATCATGACGCTGGAGCCCACCGCCGGATCGCGCCCGAACTTCAGCATCGTCATGGGAATGATGACCCCCATCAACGCGGCGACCAGCAGATTGAGCACCATGGCTAACGTCATCACCGCCCCCAGCGCCATATCGTCGTAAAGCCACCAGGTCACGCCCCCCATGATCCCGCCCCAGACCAGGCCATTGATCAACGCGACGCCCATCTCGCGCAGGATCAGGAAGGTTAAATTCCCCGGCTGAATATGCTGCAACGCCAGCGCCCGCACGATCATAGTGATGGTTTGATTCCCGGTATTCCCCCCGATCCCGGCGACGATCGGCATCAGCGAGGCCAGCGCGACCAGTTGCGAAATGGTGTGTTCAAAACCATCAATCACGCGGGAGGCGATAAACGCAGTACACAGATTGATCGCCAGCCACGCCCAGCGGGTTTTCACCGCTTTCGTGACCGGGGCAAAGACGTCTTCCTCCGCGCTTAATCCCCCCATGCGCCGCAAATCGGTATCCGTTTCTTCGTACACCACATCGACAATTTCATCGATGGTTAAGCGGCCCATTAACTTACCGGATGTATCCACCACCGCGGCGCTGACCAGGTTGTCACGCTCGAAGGTACGCGCCGCATTCTCGGCTTTGTCTTCCGGGGCGAAGGTCATGGGGTCATCATCCATGACCTCACTCACCTTTTTCTGCGCATCGTTGAGCAAAATACAGGTTAACGTCAGCTCGCCGACGAGCGTTTTTTTCCGATTGATAACAAAGAGTTTATCGGTGTTTTCCGGCATTTTTCCCAAACGGCGTAAATAGCGCTGCACCACTTCTAAGGTCACGTCCGGGCGCACCGTAATGACTTCGAATTCCATGATCGCGCCAACGCGATTTTTCTCGTAGTGCATGACCTGGCGAACGCGGGCGCGTTCCTCCGGCGGCAAGGTCGCCAGCAGCCGCCCGGTGAGATTACGCGGCAAGTGCTGCACCAGATAAATCTGTTCATCGATGTCGAGATACTGCAACGCATCCAGCAGCGCGCGGTCGGTCATTTCGTCAATCAAATCGTCCCAGACGTTTTCTGAGGCTTCAATCAACACTTTGCCGCGTTTTTCACTTTCAACCAGTCGCCACAGCGCGTGACGCTCTTCGGAAGGCAACGCTTCCAGGGTATCGGCGAGATCGGCAGGCGGCAGGTGAGCGACCAACGCCCCTACCTCAGCAATATCGTCGGATAACGTACCGACGTCATATTGCTCAGCCAGGGTGAGTTTGCCTAACAGGGTGGAAATAACGGCTTTATCAGTGGTCAGCAACCAGATGAGGCGGGCACGCTCTTCATCACGTTGCCTGGCGGTATTTTTCGTTGTTACGGTCATTAGTTATAAATCCAGATTATGGAATGCCAGTAAGGATGGCCCCCAAAAATGTAAATAACAATAAACGGTCAACGTGGTTGGATAAAAAAGCGGCGTTATACAGGGGATAGACGGCCCGATACGCGTAGCGCCATCGGGCAATTAGGCCGGATGAGGCTACGCCTTATCCGGCCAACAAGGTCAGGCAGTACGCGCTACCGCATCGCGTGACGCGGCGTCACGTTCATCACCCACCAACTCGCTAAGCTGTCCATTGCGCATTTCGAGCAGACGGTCGGCGTGAATAAAGTAGTGATCATCGTGGCTGATGGCAAAAATGGTTTTTCCCATTTCCTGCATTAGCGGCAGCAGCACCTGGTAGAATTCGCGGCGGAAATGCGGATCCTGATCGGCGGCCCACTCATCCAGCAGGATGATGTCACGCTCTTCTGCCAGCGCCAGCAGCAGCGCCACGCGTTTTTTCTGCCCTTTTGACAGCTTCAGGTTCAGAATACGCCCATCGCTTAACTCGAGTTTGTGCGCCATTTTCAGGTGCTCAAGCCACTTCTGCACCAGCGCGGGATCGGCAGGTTTTCCTTCCGGCCCCAGCAACTGATCAAACAGCCAGACATCGGTAAATACTGCGGAAAAGAGCTTACGATAGTCTTCAGGTTTATCCACCGGGACCGCTTCGCCATCCAGCAGAATTTCGCCGGATTGCGGCTGGTATAACCCGGTCAACAACATCGCCAGCGTCGATTTTCCGCTCCCGTTGCCGCCAATCAGGAACAGCAGCTCCCCCCGATGAAGGGTCAGATTGACCGGCCCCACCGAAAACGCGTTGTCCTGGTAGTGGAACATGACATTACGCAACTCCAGCGTTTTCCAGTTCGGGAATGCTTTAGGGCGTGGGAATTCAGCTTTAAACGGCGCCAGAGAAAATTTATTGAGCTTATTGAACGCCACCTGAGCGGTGAGCAATGTCGGGAGCGCCCCCACCGCAGATAACAGCGGCGTACGCAGAAAAAGTAGCGTCAGAGAGTAGGTCGCGGCCACATTAGTGTCTGCCCAACCGAGGCTATTTGCCATCCAAAAGACCAGACCAATCGCCCCCAACATCATGATATTCGACCAGTTGACGGCACTGAGATGGAAAGTGTCAGCGCGAATAATGTGGTGACGATACTCTTTGGCATCCGGCACATACAGCTGGTTAAAAATATGTTCCGCGCGCTCACGGTTCAGGGTCAGCTCTTTACGCCCTTCCAGCACGGTCTGATAGTCGTTATACAGTTTGTCTTCCGTTTCGCGCAGCGTCGCCATATGTCTGTAAACCCGCGCCACCAGCACGAATCCGCCCCAGATGGTGATCGCCACCCAGATTGCGGTGACCAGCAACATTTTGGTTGAGAGCATGGCGAGGTAGGCGGCAGAGCCGAGGGTCAGGATGATGCCCTGCACCAGTTCAGGCAAGCGCACAAACGCAATGGTGATGTTGCGGATATCGCTGGTTAAGCCTGCGAGCAACGAGGCACTGCCCAGTTGTTCGATGCGTTCAACGCGGGTATCCAGAATGCGTTTGATAAACTCGCTGCGCAGACGGTAGACAAAATGGTGTCCCAACGTCGTCAGCGCCAGCTGTGATCCAAGCGTCACCACCATCAGCAACAACAGCAATCCGAGAAATTCCGGTAATACCATCAGCGAGACGTCGACCGTTTCGATCAGACGCTGATTAATAAACGCAATCAGCCCGATTCCCAACGCAGCACTGGCGAAGCTGAGCGCCATGACGCTGATAAATGGCCAGCGATACTGCCGCCAGACAAGAAGAAGAAGTTCCATGCAGACAACCCGGACAAGTAATGACAGCCCGCAGTTTAAACATCTCAACGCCGACAGCAATAATAATTCTTATTTTAATTCCCTTTTACCCGCCTGCCGGAATGTCAGATTGTAGCGACAGTCGGCGGTCAGAGGATGGAATCCCGATTTAAGCGGTTGTATACCATGATAAAATAGTCGAGATTCACCGCCCCAGACCACAACGTCGCCATGCTCCAGCAAGAGCCGTTTTAACGGGTCATTGCGGTGCAAACCACCAAACTGGAAGACAGCGGGCAACCCCAGAGAAACCGAGACAATCGGCGCTCGCAGGTCGGGTTCATCTTTATCCTGATGCAGCGACAGCTTCGCCCCCGGCGCATAACGGTTGATCAGACAGGCGTCAGGCATAAAGTCAGGGTAACCTGCCGCCGTTGCTGCCTGTTGGCACAGGCTGGCGAAAGCCTCAGGCAATGGCGGCCAGCGTTCGCCCGTCAACGGGTCGACGGGCGAGTACAGATAACCATGCTGATCGGTGGTCCAGCCCAGCGGGCCGCAGTTGGTCATCGCCACTGACATGGTGTACCCACCGGGTGTGACCATATGGCGAAACGGTGACTGGCTGGCAATGGCCACAATGTCCTGCAGCAATCTCTGCGCCGCGCTGAAAGCAAAACGACGCAGGATTACCGCGCCGGGCGCCAGCGGCTCTTGCCAGGGCTCAGCGTCTGCAAACAGATCCAGCATCAGGACTCCTCACGTTGCGTCTCGCGCCTGAGCAGTTGCGCCTTACGCGCCACGCCCCAGCGATAGCCGGAAAGCGAGCCATCTCCCCGCACCACACGATGACAGGGGATCACAATCGCCAGTTTATTTGCCCCGCAGGCGCTGGCAACGGCACGGACCGCTTTCGGTTTTCCGATGGCGTTGGCGAGTTGCTGATAGCTGACCGTTTCGCCGCACGGAATGGCGCGCAGGGCCTGCCAGACCTGTTGTTGAAATGCCGTCCCCTGTATGTCCAGCGGTAAGGGCAGCGGCGTGTTGCGGGCGTTGATGCTGGTAATCACCTGCTGTACCCGTTGCTGAAAATGCGCATCAGCAGGCTCATCACGTGCAGCAGGAAACATCTCATGCAGACCGGCGATAAGCCCGGCATCGTCGTCGCCTAGCAGGATCGCGCAGATCCCGCGTTCGCTTTCCGCCACCAGGCAGCGGCCCAACGTACAGTCCGCCATCGCATAGCGAACGGCGACCTTGTCGCCTCCTTTGCGAAACTGCTTCGCCGTCATGCCTAACGTTTCATCGGCTTTACGGTAGTAACTGCTGCTGTCAGGATAACCGGCATTGAGGACCGCCTGCGTTACCGCCTCCCCTTTTGCCAGCGCATCACGTAAACGGCGGGCACGGTAAGACTGCTGCCACGCTTTCGGGGTCATTCCCGTGGTCGCTTTAAACAAACGATGTAAATGAAACGGACTCATGGCAACATCCTGCGCCAGAGCCTCTAACGTAATGGGCGTATCCTGTTCCAGCAAATGGCACGCGCGGGTGATTTTATCCAGCCGCTGTTGATGGGCGTTTTCTTGGTCTGGCTGGCAACGTTTGCAGGGACGGAACCCTGCGGTCAGCGCTTCACCGGCATCCACGAAAAAACGGACGTTTTTACGCAGGGCATGCTTCGCCCGACAGGAGGGTCTGCAGAAGATCCCCGTCGTCGTCACCGCAAAGACAAACTGACCGTCGGCATTGGGATCCCGTTCCACCACCGACTGCCAGCGTTGATCATCGTTTACTCGTAAGACATTTTTCATCATGGACTCCTTCGGTAAGCATAGTGCTTAGTGTGTCCACAAACCATCGAACGAAAACCCGCAATCTTGCTTTTTAATTTTTCTCGCTGATGAGGAAGCCCTGGAACTGCGGAGACATCCAGGTCTTAAAGCCGTCGCCTTCTTTGACGATCATGTAAACGGCCAGTCCTTCACGGCGAACCACCTCTTTCGCTTTTTCCGCGCCGAGCACCATCAGTCCGGTATCCCAGCCATCGGCTTCCAGCGCCGTCGGGGCGATCACCGTCACCGACACCAGGTTGTGCTCAATAGGGCGTCCGGTTTGCGGATCAATAACATGAGAGACGCGTTTGCCGTCCAGTTCATAATAGTTGCGATAGCTGCCGGACGTGCTGATGCCATGCCCGTTGATATCGACAATCGCCTGTACCGCATTTTCCTGGTCAGTCGGTTTTTGGATAGCCACCCGCCACGGATGCCCTTCGGCATTCATTCCACGACTGCTCAGCGCGCCGCCGACAGAAACCAGATAGCGAGAAATGCCTTCCTGCTCCATCAGATGCGCCAGGTGATCCGCCGCGTATCCCTCGCCAACGGTGGAGAGGTCAATGTACAAATCCGCGATATCTTTTTGCAGATACTGTTGCCGCGCCTGATCGATAACCGTCAGATGGTCCAGTCCTGTTTTGGCTTTTGCGACGTTAATCTGTTCCTCAGTTGGGATCTTCACCGGCTGTTGATCCGGGCCAAAGCCCCACAGATTGACCAGCGGGCCGACGGTAATGTCCATCGCGCCGTCCGTTTTCGCACCAATACGCAACGCGGAGGTGACAATATCAGCCATCGCTTCACTGACGGGCCAGGGCGAGAGACTTTGCGACTGGTTAAAGCGCATTAATGCGGAGTCATTTTTATAGGTAGAGAGCAGTTGATCGTCAGCATTCAATTGGGTCTGAATCCGGGCCTGTAGCTCCTCGAGGTGTTTGGCGTCGACGCCCACAACACTGACGCGCCAGAAGGTTCCCATCGTTTTACCTTCCAGCACCTGCACCTCGGGAACCGGCTTCACCGGTTTTGGGGTGTTATCGCACCCCACAAAAAAGATCGTGGCAGCCAGCAGGACTGCCCGAAAAGAAGTCATTTCCATACGTGATTATCCTCATGCGAACGGGCGCAAGAGTACACCAAAAACCGTGATTTGTACGCCGGAAAAAAGGCATTAAAAAAGGGCCCGCAGGCCCTTTGGTCGACAAAACCGACAATTAGAACTGGTAAACCAGGCCCAGAGCGACGATGTCATCGGTGCTGATCTTAGCATCGTTGGTAAAGCGGTTGTCATCCAGCAGGTTGATTTTGTAATCAACATAGGTGGACATGTTTTTGTTGAAGTAGTAAGTCGCGCCAACATCAACATATTTCACGATGTCCTGATCGCCGTAACCACGGCCCAGGTCTTTACCTTTGGACTGCAGGTAGGCAACGGACGGACGCAGACCGAAGTCGAACTGGTACTGTGCAACCACTTCGACGTTCTGTGCTTTGTTAGCCCAACCCAGATCGCCAGTGCGAGTCGCGTTGTAAGTCTGGGTATATTGTGCAGCCAGGTAAACGTTGTTGGCGTCATATTTCAGACCACCGGTATAGGTTTCAGCGCGATCGCCGGTACCGATATAGGTGCCGTCGTTCTGATCATGGGTACGGTTAGAGCCAGAAACCGCAGCACCGATACCGAAGCCTTCACCGATATCATAAGTGATAGAACCGCCAACGCCTTCGTCGTTTTGTCTCAGAGCATCGCGACCGTTGTTAGTCTGGTCTTCACCATCTACACTGCCGTTTTTACCCTGATACTGAATGGCGAAGTTCAGGCCATCAACCATACCGAAGAAGTCAGAGTTACGGTAGGTCGCGAAGCCGTTACCACGCTGTTGCATGAAGTTGTCAGAACCGTAGGTGTCGCCGCCGAATTCCGGCAGAACGTCGGTCCAGGAGGTCACGTCGTAAACCACACCGTAGTTACGACCGTAGTCGAAAGAACCAGCATCACCGAATTTCAGACCGGCAAACGCCACACGGGTCCAGGAATCATTTTGGTTTTCAGAGGTGTTACCCTGAATCTGGTATTCCCACTGGCCGTAACCGGTCAACTGGTCATTTACCTGGGTTTCGCCTTTGAAGCCGAGACGCATGTAGGTCTGATCGCCATCTTTGCTGTTGTCATCGGAGAAATAGTGCAGACCGTCGACTTTACCGTACAGATCTAATTTGTTGCCGTCTTTGTTATAAATTTCAGCCGCATTCGCGGTACCCGCTACCAGCAGAGCCGGTACCAGGAGGGACAGTACTTTAACTTTCATTTTATAAACCCTCTGTTATATGCCTTTATTTGCTTTTTTTATTGCCACTGCATACTGGTTAACCCTCATTAACCAGTCGGCAACTTCATTCTCCTCAAAATGACAGAATAATCCAACACGAATATGATACTAAAACTTTTAAAATGTTTCATTTATCGGCATAGATGTTTCGAAATGTTAATTCAATGGAACTTTTTTTAAATCGGGAAATGATAAAAATAAGCACGAATTAACAAGATGCATTAACTTTTACTTTAAAAACAATTAATTACATCAATAAAATTCATAGCACTGAATGACAAAACAAAATATTCGCCGATCACTAAAATAAAAACGCTATCATCATTAACTTTATTTATTACCGTCATTCATTTCTGAATGTCTGTTTACCCCTATTTCCGCCGAATGCACTGCATTCGGTTTTTTTTTACCCTTCTTTACACTGTTCCCCTCCACGTTGTGCTATCACGTAAAAAAGAGTCACGGAAATTCAGCGTTTACTTCTACACACACTCAGGATTAACGCCAAAAATATTATCTTGATATTTAATGCTACATTTTTCAGTATTTTCCTAAATATGTGTACCCCGTTTTATGCGATGTACACATTTATACAGAGAGAATAGATATCCCTCAGGCAGACGGAAATGCAGCGTCTGTAAGAGGCGAGAGTCTGGAAATTCACACATTACCCTTTATACTGCCCTATCCCCTTTCGCCTTGTTAACAGGTCATAAACACGAATGCGTCAGACTGACACAACGGTTTCTACCCGATTCTCCCTTCTGCCGGGAAGCATTACCCGTTTCTTCTTATTACTGATCATTGTGTTGCTGGTGACGATGGGTGTTATGGTGCAAAGCGCCGTGAATGCCTGGTTGAAAGATAAGAGCTATCAGGTTGTCGATATCACCCACGCGTTGCATAAAAGGGTCGATACCTGGCGCTACGTAACGTGGCAAATTTATGACAACATCGCCGCAACGGCTAACCCTTCAACGGGGGAAGGTCTGCAAGAAACGCGGCTGAAACAAGACGTCTATTATCTGGAGAAACCGCGTCGTAAGACCGAAGCCCTCATTTTTGGCTCCCATGACAGTTCAACGCTGGAAATGACCCAGCGTATTTCAACCTATCTGGATACGTTGTGGGGTGCCGAGACAATACCGTGGTCCATGTATTATCTGAACGGGCAGGACAACAGCTTAATCCTCATCTCCACGTTGCCGCTGAAAGATCTCGCGTCCGGCTTTAAAGAGTCGACCATTGGCAATATCGTCGATTCGCGACGCGCGGAAATGTTGCAGCAGGCGAACGCGCTTGATGAAAGAGAAAGCTTCTCTTCTCTGCGTCATCTGACGTGGCAAAACGGGCATTACTTTACGTTACGCACCACCTTTAACCAACCCGGACATCTGGCGACCGTGGTGGCATTCGATCTGCCGATTAACGATCTGATCCCGCCCGGCATGCCGCTGGACAGCTTCCGTCTTGAGCCCGACGCCACGCCAACGACCGTGCATAATAATGAAAAAGAGTCGCCAGACAGCGTCAGCATCAGTTTCAACAGCGCTAAAATTGAGATTTCATCAGCCCTGAACTCAACGGACATGCGTCTGGTTTGGCTGGTGCCTTTCGGGACGCTGTTGCTTGATACGCTGCAAAATATCCTGCTGCCGCTGCTGCTCAATATCGGCCTGCTCGCGCTGGCGCTGTTTGGTTATACCACCTTCCGCCACCAGCCAGGCCGCTCGACGGACGTTGCCCCCAATACCGCGGCAAATAATGAGCTGCGTATTCTGCGCGCAATTAATGAAGAGATTGTCTCCCTGCTGCCGCTCGGTCTGTTGGTTCATGATCAGGAAGCCAATCGGACGGTGATCAGCAATAAAATTGCCGATCATCTGCTGCCACACTTAAATTTGCAGAACATCACCAGCATGGCGGAACAGCATCAGGGGATTATTCAGGCCACCATCAATAACGAGCTGTATGAAATTCGCCTGTTTCGTAGCCAGATTGCGCCGCGCACCCAGATCTTTATCATCCGCGATCAGGATCGCGAGGTGCTGGTGAATAAGAAGCTTAAGCAGGCACAGCGGTTGTATGAGAAAAACCAACAGGGTCGTGCCGCATTTATGCAGAATATCGGCGCAGCGTTGAAAGAACCGGTACGCTTGCTGGCGCTTAACGCCGCCGCATTGAATACCCCTGACAGCCAAAAACTGGCTAATCAGGCCGATGTACTGGTACGTATGGTGGATGAAATCCAGCTCGCGAACATTCTGGAGAATGATAGCTGGAAGAGTGAACCGACGCTGTTCTCTATTCAGGCGCTGATCGACGAAGTCGTGCCGGAGGTCCTGCCGGTGATTAAGCGCAAGGGTCTGCAACTGTTGATCAATAACCATCTTAGCGCCAGCGACGAACGCCGCGGCGATCGCGACGCTCTGCGCCGGATCTTGCTGCTGCTCATCCAGTACGCCGTCACCACGACCCAGATTGGCAAAATCACCCTTGAAGTTGATCAGGACGAGTCCGCGGAAGAACGTCTGACCTTCCGCATTCTGGATACCGGCGAAGGTGTGGCGCCTAATGAAATTGATAATCTGCACTTCCCGTATATTAATGAAACGCAGGGCGATCGTTACGGCAAAGCGAACCCGCTCACCTTCTGGTTGTGTGACCAGCTAGCCCGCAAACTCGGCGGTCATTTGAACATCAAAACGCGGGAAACGCTCGGTACGCGCTATACCGTCCATGTTAAAATGACGCCGCACGACCAACATGCTGAAGTCGAAGAGCGCCTGCTTGATGACGTTTGTGTGATGGTTGATGTCACCTCTAACGACGTGCGCAACATTGTGGTTCGCCAACTGGAAAACTGGGGCGCGACGTGCCTCACTCCGGACGAACGGCTGGTAAGTCAAGAATATGATCTCTTTTTAACAGATAATCCGTCTAATCTTACTGCCTCAGGCTTGCTTTTAAGCGATGATGAGTCAGGCGTGCGAAAAATCGGTCCTGGCCAACTGCGCGTCAACTTTAATATGAGCAATGCTATGCAGGAAGCTGTCTTACAACTTATCGAAGAGCAACTGGCGCAGGAAGAAATCCCTGAGTCTCCTCTGGGAGGAGATGAAAACGCCGAACTTCATGCCAGCGGTTATTACGCGCTATTTGTAGACACAGTACCGGATGATGTTAAGAGGTTGTATACTGAGGCGGCAACCAGCGATTTTGCTGCGCTGGCCCAAACGGCCCACCGCCTGAAAGGGGTGTTTGCCATGCTTAATCTGGTACCCGGCAAGCAGTTATGTGAAACGCTGGAACATCTTATTCGTGAGAAAGATGCTCCAGGTATAGAAAAATACATCAGCGACATTGACGTTTACGTCAAAAGCTTGCTGTAGCAAGGTAGCCCAATACATGAACAATATAAACGTAATTATTGCCGATGACCATCCGATTGTACTGTTCGGTATTCGCAAATCACTTGAACAAATCGAGTGGGTGAATGTTGTCGGCGAATTTGAAGACTCCACAGCACTGATCAACAATCTGCCTAAACTGGATGCACATGTGTTGATCACCGATCTCTCTATGCCGGGAGATAAATACGGTGACGGGATCACCTTAATCAAATATATCAAGCGCCATTTCCCGAGCCTGTCGATCATTGTTCTGACCATGAACAACAACCCGGCGATCCTGAGCGCCGTGCTGGATCTCGACATTGAGGGCATTGTCCTGAAACAAGGCGCCCCAACCGACTTGCCAAAAGCGCTGGCCGCGCTGCAAAAGGGCAAAAAATTCACCCCGGAAAGCGTTTCTCGCCTGCTGGAAAAAATCAGCGCGGGCGGTTACGGCGACAAACGTTTGTCACCGAAAGAGAGTGAAGTCCTGCGTCTGTTCGCCGAAGGTTTCCTGGTCACAGAGATTGCCAAGAAGCTAAACCGCAGCATTAAGACCATCAGTAGCCAGAAGAAATCGGCGATGATGAAGCTGGGCGTTGAGAACGATATCGCGCTGCTGAATTACCTCTCTTCGGTAACGCTGAGCCCGTCCGACAAAGATTGATGATGACTGGACGTCACGGGCCTGAAGGCGCGATGCCTGTCAGGCTTAGACGTTGGTAATATCAGACCCAAAAGCCGGATAAGGCGAAACCGCCCTCCGGCATTTTTATGTCCGCATTTTTCTGACCCGCTCAGCATAGAGCGTCAGCGTTTGTTGCAGCACATCCAGAGTGACCGGTTTCGACAGACAGCTATCCATACCCGACTCCAGACAACGTTGCTTCTCTTCCGCCAGCGCGTTGGCCGTCACACCAACCACCGGCAGCGTCAGCCCTAACTGACGAATACGCTGTGTCAGGCGATAACCATCCATGTTCGGCATATTGACGTCGCTAAGCACTATATCGATAGCGTTTTTGCTCAGCACATTCAAGGCGTCAACACCGTCATTTGCCGTTTTGCACTGATATCCAAGCGATCCTAGCTGATCGGCCAGCAGACGGCGGTTGATAGGATGATCGTCCACCACCAGAATCATCATATCATCATTGGCGTCGCCGACTTTCTCCGGTGCCGTCAGCGCCGTTGAGGCGTCTTCACTGTCCAGCTCAATACTGTAAATACGCGCCAGTAGACCCGGTAATTCATGCGGCGACGCAACGCTATGCACCCACTCGCCCGCCGCTCTTTCCACCGGTATCCCGATATGGCGACGACAGAAGATCACGGCGGCACGTCCCTGCCACGGCTGCTCCAGCTCATCATCCGTTATCAATACGTCATCTGGCGCCGGTTCCTGACCGTCATAACGGAGCACCTGCACGCCGTTACGTGCCAGGCTGGATTCCACAAAATGGGCCAACGAGGCGTTACGCACCGCCAGCCAGCAACGGGTTTTTGCAAGGCCATCCACGGCTTTTCGCACCGGGAATTGCGCGCCATACAAGGGGATACGCAGCGTAAACTGACTTCCCATTCCGGGTTCAGAATCCACGGAGATATCTCCGTCCATCATGCTGATCAGTTTTTCGCAGATCGCCAGCCCCAGGCCCGTTCCCTGGAAATTCCGCTGTACCCCGGTTCCCACCTGGAAGAAGGGATCGAACAAGCGCACCACTTCTTTCGCCGGAATACCCACTCCCGTGTCGCGCACCCGAATACTGAGATAGTCGCCGTTACACTGCACATGCAGCACAATGCAGCCCGTATCGGTAAATTTAATGGCATTGCTGAGCAGGTTGGAAATCACCTGCTGCAGACGCATCGGATCGCCATTCAGCGTGACCGGAACATCAGGTTCGATAAAGCAATACAGCCCTAACTGTTTACGCACCACCAGCGGCAAGTAGTTTGCCGTAATATGGCTCATCACTTCCCGGGGCGAAAACTCGCGTGGCTCAATCTTCAACTGCTCAGACTCGATTTTTGAGAAGTCGAGAATGTCGCTAATGATTTTTAGCAGCAGACTGGAGGAGTTGTTCATCGCCGTCACCAGGCGATCGACCCCTTTCGGCAACTCTTTGGTTTGCAGCAGATCGAGGTTACCAATGATCCCGTACAGCGGTGTGCGCAATTCATGGCTGACCGTGGCGAGGAACATCGATTTAGACTGACTGGCCTGCTCTGCCGCCTGCGCCATCTCCTGCAACGATTCTTCCATCTTCACGCGGGCGCTCACATCCACCAGCACGCAAATCGCCACGTTTTCATTGCGATAGCGTGAATGCACAAAGCTAATTTGCAGGTTCGTGTTATTGCTGGTCAACACGTCCACAAAGTTGACCTGCTGGCCGCAGATGATTTGTGTCAGTCTCTGGCGATCCTCATGGGTGAGCATATTAAGGTAAGTATGCGCAAGTTCATTACTGAGGATATTGATGCCGTCGATGGTGCGCAAAATGCAGATCCCCACGGGCGCGGAGGCAACAATTTTACGGTTGAACTGTTCATGTTCTTCCAGTCGCTGGGCGTCACTTTCCGCTGGAATGAAAATCCGCCGTTCATACATGCGCGCCAGCGTAAACAAGGCAGCGCCTACCAGCACATTCAATATAATCGCGTTAAGGATCAGCATGCGGATGCGCTCGAGCACCAGATCGACAGGCACCGAGTAGACAATACTCAGGGATGACGGCGGCAGATTTTTCTTCAGTACCAGCTCGCGAAAACCTGGCGTATAGCCAAACCAGGAGCGCTCCTGCATCCAGCGCGGTTCCGCTTTGATATTGCCATCCGGCCCGGTCAGCGAAATTAAGGCATGGCCATTTTCATCCAGAATCGTCACCCCCATGGGCAGGCTTCCTGGCGTGAAAAAGTTTTCCATGCGAATAGACTGTTCAACACCGAGCAGCGCCTGCAGACGATTTGCCAGATAGACCGGCGTCAGCGCATAAAAATAGCCGATGCCCGGCCGCGGACCCTGACCTATCCAAAAGAGGTTATTCCCGCTCTCTTCCTGTGGAGCATTACGGTACTTAACGATACGCTCGTGCAGTGCTTTCAACGCCGCATCACGCTCAACTGGCATATCGCGCAGACCAAAATTCGCCATACAGAGGTTATCGCTACCGATCAGAAATACGCGATTCAGGTCGTAAGCAGCGGAGAAATTGTCGCGCCAGTAGCGCATAAACCAGGACAGCGACTCCAGCGATCCCCGCCACATATTGCTCATGGCTGCACAGTCGGAGTCAGCGAAAAGTGGCTCGAAAGTGGGCACCTCGACCTTTTCGTCCCGCGCCCGCGAAGACATCACGCCGTTTTCCGCCGTGAGGCGGTTTTCAGCAATGTACTTCAGCTCTTTCATCACGTCTGAGGTACGCTGAATGTAGCGCTGGGCTTGATCGGAACTGAGGTTAAACTCCTGACGAATTTCGGACTCTCGCTGATGCAGCGCATTCACGATGTAAAACACCGAAGCAAACGCAATCAAAAGCCAGATTAATAACGCCAACGCCCTGAACAGGTAGCGCGACACTTTCAGGGTGGTGCGAAAGGAAGCAAGGTATTTCAAAAGGGCGAAGCTCCGCCTCAGGATGTAAATAGAGTGTGATTAAGGTAGCGGTAAATGACCGACGTCGCAATGGTCTCTCATGACGGGAATATGATGCACCGCTGAGAAACTGTTATCTCAACCCCTGATAATCATCGTTTGCCTAAAAAACACTACACGGATGTCAGAATGTGCGACCTGAGATGGCTGATTCGTCGTTTAACCCCGCGACGATTACGCAACCAAATGATCATGATGGCCATTCTGATGGTCATTGTGCCGACGATATCTATAGGTTATATCGTAGAAACCGAAGGCCGTTCAGCAGTCTTATCCGAAAAAGAGAAAAAATTGTCGGCAGTGGTGCATCTGCTTAACGATGCGCTGGGCGATCGCTTTAGCGACTACGATAATCTGCCGCGTGAAGAGCGTATTCGCGCACTTAATGCCGAGCTAAGCCCCATCACTGAGCGTATTACCCGTGCATTTCCTGGCGTTGGTGCGGGGTATTACAACAAAGCGCTGGATGCCATTATCACCTACGCACCCTCTGCTTTCTATCAAGGGAATGTTGGCACCACCATCGCCGCCGATCATCCCGGACGTGACGTGATGGGCAGCAACAATCCCGTAGTCTATTCCGGGCGACAAGTTCGCGGAGACATACTCAACTCCATGATCCCGATAGAACGGCAGGGGGAAGTCATTGGTTATATCTGGGCCAACGAACTGACAGAAGACATTCGCCAGCAGGCCTGGAAAATGGACGTCAGGATCATGGCTGTGCTGGCTGCTGGATTAATCAGCAGCCTGCTACTTATCGTTCTCTTTTCACGCCGACTCAGTGCCAATATCGACATCATCACTGACGGACTCTCAACCCTGGCGCAAAAAACACCAACCCGACTGCCTGACCTGCCTGGTGAGCTGGGGCAAATCAGCCGCAGCGTCAATGCACTGGCACAAACGCTACGGGAAACCAAAACGCTTAACGACCTGATTATTGAAAACGCGGCGGACGGCGTTATTGCTATCGACAGACAGGGCGACGTCACCACCATGAACCCGGCAGCGGAGCAGATAACGGGCTATAAGCTGCATGAGCTGGTCGGTCAATCCTATGCGAAGCTGTTTGCCAACACCCAATTCTATAGTCCGGTGCTGGATACCCTCGAGTATGGGACCGAACATGTGGCCCAGGAGGTTAGCTTTCCGGGCCGTGAACGCACCCTTGAGATAAGCGTCACCACCAGCCGGATCCATAACGCCCATGGCGAGCTGATCGGCGCTCTGGTTATCTTCTCGGATTTAACCGCCCGCAAAGAGACACAGCGCCGACTGGCGCAAACGGAAAGACTCGCCACCCTCGGAGAACTGATGGCCGGCGTCGCCCATGAGGTCAGAAACCCGCTGACGGCAATTCGCGGTTATGTACAGATTATTCGTCAGCAAACTTCATTGCCGGAACATCAGGAATACTTATCCGTTGTGCTGAATGAAATTGATTCAATTAATAAAGTTATCCAACAACTGCTGGATTTCTCTCGCCCGCGACAAAGCCAGTGGCAGCAAGTTCGGCTCAATGCGCTGATTGAAGAGACGCTGATCCTCGTACAAACCTCCGGCATTCAGGCGCGTATTGCCTTTACAACGGAATTCGATGTCAACCTGCCGGCAATCGTCGCCGATCGCGAACTCCTCAAGCAGGTGATCCTGAATATTTTAATTAATGCTGTGCAGGCTATAGGTGCGCGAGGTGAAATTCGCATCCGCACCTGGCAGTACACGGCTTCGCAGCAGGCAGTGATGATTGAGGATAATGGCTGCGGTATTGATACCGCCTTACAGAAGAAAATATTTGATCCCTTTTTTACGACTAAAGCCTCAGGAACCGGTCTTGGACTGGCGCTGAGCCAGCGCATTATCAATGCGCATCAGGGGGATATTCACGTTGCCAGCATGCCTGGCTGCGGCGCAACCTTCACCCTTATTTTACCGATCAACCCGCAGGGAAATCCGTCAGAATGAAAACGACCTACCGTATTCTCATCGTTGATGACGAAGACAATGTTCGCCGTATGCTTGCCACCGCATTTTCCCTGCAAGGGCATGAAACACACAGTGCCAGCAACGGCCAGGCCGCACTGCAATGCTTTGAAGAAATAGAGCCAGACGTGGTGCTGATGGACATCCGTATGCCGGAAATGTGCGGTATAGAAGCGCTGAAAATCATGAGAGTCCAGCAGCCCCGGATCCCCATCATTCTGATGACCGCCTACGCTGAAGTAGAGACAGCCGTCGAGGCGCTACGCAGCGGCGCATTTGATTATGTCATTAAACCCTTCGATCTGGACGAGCTCACCTTAGTCATTCAGCGTGCTCTCCAGCTCCAGGCCATGAAGCAAGAGATCCGCAGCCTGCATAAAGCGCTGAGTAGCAGTTGGCAGTGGGGACATATCCTGACCAATAGCCCCGTCATGATGGATATCTGCAAAGATACGGCGAAAATCGCCCTCTCCCAGGCCAGCGTACTGATCAGTGGTGAAAGTGGAACCGGGAAAGAGCTGATCGCCCGCGCTATTCACTATAATTCCCGCCGGGCTAACGGGCCGTTCATCAAGATCAACTGTGCTGCGCTGCCGGAATCGTTACTGGAAAGCGAACTGTTTGGTCATGAAAAAGGGGCATTTACCGGCGCGCAAACATTGCGCCAGGGGCTGTTTGAACGTGCCCATCAGGGAACGTTATTACTCGATGAAATCGGTGAAATGCCGCTCGTTCTGCAAGCCAAGCTGCTACGTATTTTGCAAGAACGAGAGTTTGAACGCATTGGCGGGCATCAGACCATTCAGGTCGATATCCGTATTATTGCCTCCACCAATCGCGATCTCCACGCCATGGTAAAAGAAGGTGCTTTCCGCGAAGACTTGTTTTATCGGCTGAACGTGATTCATCTGACGTTGCCCCCCTTGCGCGAGCGCCGCGAAGACATCGCCTTGTTAGCCAACCACTTTTTACAAAAATTTAGTTCGGAAAATCAGCGCGATATTATCGAGATCGACCCGACAGCGATGTCAATACTCGCCGCCTGGCCGTGGCCGGGCAATATTCGCGAACTGTCCAACGTTATCGAACGCGCGGTCGTGATGAATACCGGTGCGGTGATTTTCGCCGAAGATCTGCCCATTCAGTTCCGTTCCCCCGTAAGTGCAATAACAGAAGTAAAACCAGCCCAGACAGGAGAGCGAAATCTGAAGGAAGAGATTAAACGTGAAGAAAAACGGATCATCATTGAAGTACTTGAACAACAGGACGGAAACCGCACCCGCACAGCGCTGATGCTGGGGATCAGCCGACGCGCCCTAATGTATAAATTACAGGAATATGGTATCGACCCGTCAGGTTCCTGATACAAAATTTGCTATGCAGAATTTTGCACAGTGCGCAAAACTCTGCATAGTCACCCCGCAATCCCCACAAACCCCGACAAAAAATAACCATTTAAATTCAATTGGTTAAATATTAAAACATCTATCCCATCATCCTGGCACTCTGCTTGCAATTCCCTGAGCGTACCCAAAATGGAGTATGCACAAGGGAAACATAATGAAAACAAAACTGATTACCTTACAGGACGCCGCAGGCTTCTTTCGTGACGGCATGACCATCATGGTCGGTGGCTTTATGGGTGTTGGCACTCCGCCTCGCCTTGTCGAAGCTTTACTTGAATCCGGTGTCAGGGATCTGACGCTAATTGCCAACGATACCGCCTTTGTCGATACCGGGATCGGGCCATTGATTGTCAATGGTCGGGTGAGCAAAGTGATCGCCTCACACATTGGCACCAACCCTGAAACCGGTCGGCGCATGATTGCTGGCGAGATGGACGTTCAACTGGTTCCACAAGGTACGCTCATTGAGCAAATTCGCTGCGGCGGCGCGGGTCTTGGTGGCTTTCTGACGCCAACCGGCGTCGGCACCGTGGTCGAGGACGGCAAACAGACCATGACACTTGATGGCAAAACCTGGCTGCTTGAACGTCCATTACGTGCGGATCTGGCGCTTATCCGCGCTCACCGCGCCGACATGCTTGGCAACCTGACCTACCAACTCAGCGCACGCAATTTCAACCCACTGATTGCCCTCGCCGCCGACATCACGCTGGTTGAGCCGGATGAGATGGTCGAAACAGGTGAGCTTCTCCCCGACCAGATAATCACCCCCGGCGCCGTTATCGACCATATCGTCATTCCACAGGAGAGCTAATCATGGATGCTAAAAAACGTATTGCGCGCCGCGTGGCGCAAGAGCTTCGCGATGGCGATGTTGTAAACCTGGGGATCGGCCTGCCAACGATGGTCGCCAACTATCTACCGGCTGACATTCACATCACTCTACAGTCTGAAAACGGCTTTCTTGGGCTGGGGCCGGTGACGACTGCGCATCCTGATCTGGTTAACGCCGGTGGGCAGCCGTGCGGTATTTTACCCGGTGCGGCCATGTTTGACAGTGCCATGTCATTTGCGCTTATTCGCGGCGGCCACGTCGATGCTTGTGTTCTCGGAGGATTACAGGTCGATGAACAGGCTAACCTCGCCAACTGGGTCGTTCCCGGCAAAATGGTGCCCGGCATGGGCGGGGCAATGGATCTGGTGACCGGTGCGCGCAAAGTCATTATCGCTATGGAGCATTGTGCAAAAGACGGTTCAGCGAAAATTCTCCGTCACTGCACAATGCCGCTCACGGCTCAACATGCAGTGCACATGCTGGTGACAGAACTTGCCGTATTCCGTTTTATCGACGGCAAAATGTGGCTTACTGAAATTGTCGAAGGATGCGATATCGCCACTCTGCGTGAGAAAACCGACGCGCAGTTCGACGTCGCCGCCGATCTGGTCATCCAGCGGGGTGACGCATGATTGGTCGCATATCTCGCTTTATGACGCGCGTGGTCAGCCGCTGGCTTCCTGACCCGCTGATTTTTGCCATGCTATTAACACTGCTGACCTTCGGGGTCGCGCTGTGGCTAACGCCACAAACGCCGATCAGCATGGTGAAACTCTGGGGTGACGGTTTCTGGAACCTGCTGGCATTCGGCATGCAGATGGCGCTGATCATCGTGACCGGTCATGCGCTGGCCAGTTCAGGGCCGGTTAAAAGCCTGCTGCGTACGGCAGCATCCGCCGCTAAAACCCCCGTTCAGGGGGTCATGCTGGTGACATTTTTCGGTTCGGTTGCCTGCGTGATCAACTGGGGTTTTGGTCTGGTGGTAGGGGCGATGTTTGCCCGCGAAGTCGCCCGTCGGGTTCCCGGCTCCGACTATCCGCTACTGATTGCCTGCGCTTACATCGGCTTTCTCACCTGGGGTGGCGGCTTCTCCGGCTCAATGCCCCTGTTGGCGGCAACACCGGGCAACCCGGTCGAGCATATTGCCGGGTTAATTCCTGTCGGCGACACCTTGTTCACAGGGTTTAATATCTTCATCACCCTGGCGCTGATTGTGGTCATGCCGTTCATTACCCGCCTGATGACGCCGAAACCGTCCGATGTCGTCAGTATTGACCCCAAATTATTGCTCGAAGAGGCGGATTTTCAGAGGAAATTGCCTGCAGATGCCCCGCCGTCTGAAAAGCTGGAAGAGAGCCGCATTCTGGCCCTCATCATCGGTGCATTGGGTATTGCTTACCTGGCAATCTATTTCACCGAAAAAGGATTCAACATCACCATCAATACCGTCAATCTGATGTTTATGATTGCCGGTCTGTTGTTGCACAAAACGCCAATGGCCTATATGCGTGCCGTCAGCGCAGCCGCCCGCAGTACCGCAGGTATTCTGGTTCAGTTTCCTTTCTACGCGGGCATCCAGTTGATGATGGAACACTCCGGTCTCGGCGGGCTTATCACCGAGTTCTTCATCAACGTCGCCAACAAAGACACCTTCCCTCTCATGACCTTCTTCAGCTCTGCGCTGATTAACTTCGCCGTCCCTTCAGGCGGCGGACACTGGGTTATTCAGGGACCGTTCGTGATGCCCGCCGCACAGGCGCTTGGTGCTGACCTCGGTAAATCCGTCATGGCTATCGCCTACGGCGAGCAGTGGATGAACATGGCACAACCGTTCTGGGCGCTGCCTGCACTGGCCATCGCCGGGCTTGGGGTACGAGACATTATGGGCTACTGCATCACCGCCCTGCTCTTCTCCGGTGTCATTTTTGTCATTGGATTGACCTTTTTCTGATGGAAACCCACCTACTTTAAGGAACAGAAGATGAAAAATTGTGTCATCGTCAGCGCGGCACGTACTGCAATCGGTAGCTTCAATGGCGCACTGGCGACTACCAGCGCTATCGAGCTTGGAGCAACCGTGATTAAAGCCGCACTTGAGCGCGCCCACCTTGACCCGCAGCAGGTTGACGAGGTGATCATGGGTAACGTGTTGCAGGCAGGTCTCGGGCAGAACCCTGCACGCCAGGCGTTGTTAAAAAGCGGCCTCTCCGACACCATTTGCGGCTTTACCATTAATAAAGTCTGCGGCTCTGGCCTGAAAAGCGTGGCACTTGCCGCGCAGGCGATTCAGGCCGGGCAGGCACAGGCAATTGTCGCAGGCGGTATGGAAAACATGAGCCTTGCTCCCTACCTGTTAGACGCTAAAGCCCGCTGGGGGTATCGCCTCGGGGATGGACAACTGTCCGACGTGATTCTGCGCGATGGTTTGATCTGCGCCACTCACGGTTACCATATGGGGATCACCGCTGAAAATGTCGCCCGCGAATATGATATTAGTCGGGAGATGCAGGATGAGCTGGCAATGGTTTCGCAGCGCAAAGCAGTCACAGCAATAGAATCCGGTGCATTTCAGGCGGAAATCGTTCCGGTGAGTGTGGTGTCGCGGAAAAAAACGATCGTCTTTGATCGTGATGAATTCCCTAAAGCTGACACGACGGTAGAAGGTCTTGCAGCACTGCGTCCCGCCTTCGACAAAACAGGAAGCGTCACCGCCGGTAACGCGTCGGGGATCAACGATGGCGCAGCGGCTCTGGTGGTGATGGAAGAATCTGCGGCACTGGCGGCGGGACTAAAACCGCTGGCGCGTATTAAAGCCTACGCCAGCGGCGGCGTCGCTCCGGCCATGATGGGAATGGGGCCGGTTCCCGCTACCCAAAAAGCGCTGCAACTGAGCGGACTACAACTGTCCGATATCGATCTTATTGAAGCTAATGAGGCATTTGCCGCGCAGTTCCTGGCAGTGGGTAAAACGCTGGGTTTTGACTCGCAAAAGGTGAATGTTAACGGCGGGGCAATCGCGCTTGGGCATCCTATCGGTGCCAGCGGCGCACGTATCTTAGTGACGCTGCTGCACGCACTACAGGCTCGTGATAAAACGCTCGGACTGGCCACATTGTGTATCGGCGGCGGTCAGGGAATTGCGATGATTGTTGAACGGATGAACTAAACGAAAAAGGGCCGGAATTCCGGCCCTTTGCATATCAAGGTGATTACTCGTCAGCGTCTTCCGCGGAATCGTCTGCTGCGTCATCTGCAGCATCATCTACCGCGTCATCATCGCTTTCCACTTCCGGGGCGATGTCTTCGTCCCCTTCTGCGGCGCTACCGTCGATAGAATCCAGTTCTTCATCATCGACAGGCTCAGCAACACGCTGCAGACCCACCACGTTTTCATCTTCCGCAGTACGGATGAGGATAACGCCCTGGGTGTTACGACCCACAATGCTGATTTCCGACACGCGAGTACGCACCAGCGTACCGGCATCGGTGATCATCATAATCTGATCCGCATCGTCGACCTGCACCGCGCCGACAACAGAACCGTTACGTTCGGTGACTTTGATAGAGATAACCCCTTTCGTCGCACGCGACTTGGTTGGGTACTCTTCTACCGCAGTACGTTTACCGTAACCGTTTTGTGTTGCCGTCAGGATTGCGCCTTCACCACGAGGGATGATCAGCGAAACCACTTTGTCGCTCCCGCCTAAGCGAATACCGCGAACACCGGTGGTGTTGCAACCCATCGCACGAACGGAGGCTTCTTTAAAGCGAACCACTTTACCTTCGGCAGAGAACAGCATGACTTCATCATCACCGCTGGTCAGATCCACGCCAATCAGTTCATCGCCTTCAACCAGTTTGATCGCCACTTTACCGGCGGTACGCAGACGATTGAACTCGGTCAGAACGGTTTTCTTCACCGTACCGTTGGCGGTCGCCATGAAGACTTTCACGCCTTCTTCAAACTCAGTCACCGGCAGAATCGCGGTAATACGTTCATCCTGCTCAAGCGGCAGCAGGTTGACGATCGGACGGCCACGTGCGCCACGGCTCGCTTCCGGCAACTGATAGACTTTCATGGAGTAGACGCGGCCACGGCTGGAGAAGCACAGAATATGATCGTGCGTATTCGCCACCAGCAGTCGGTCAATAAAGTCTTCTTCTTTAATACGTGCGGCAGATTTACCTTTCCCGCCACGACGCTGCGCTTCGTACTCAGAAAGCGGCTGATACTTCACATAACCCTGGTGAGACAGCGTCACAACCACATCTTCCTGGTTGATCAGATCTTCAAGGTTGATGTCCGCGCTGTTGGCGGTGATTTCAGTACGACGCTTATCGCCAAACTGCTCACGAATCAATTCCATCTCTTCGCGAATCACTTCCATCAGACGGTCGGCGCTGCCCAGAATGTGCAACAGTTCCGCGATCTGCCCCAGCAGGTCTTTGTACTCATCGAGCAGTTTTTCGTGCTCAAGGCCGGTCAGTTTCTGCAGTCGCAGATCCAGGATCGCCTGTGCCTGCTGTTCGGTCAGATAGTATTGACCGTCACGCACGCCGAACTCCGGCTCCAGCCATTCAGGACGCGCGGCATCGTCACCCGCACTTTCCAACATTGCAGCAACGTTGCCCAGATCCCATGAGCGCGCGATCAACGCCGCTTTTGCTTCCGCAGGCGTTGGCGCACGACGGATAAGCTCAATGATCGGGTCAATGTTCGCCAGTGCAATCGCCAGTGCTTCGAGGATATGCGCACGATCGCGGGCTTTACGCAGTTCAAAAATAGTACGGCGAGTCACCACTTCACGGCGGTGGCGCACGAACGCAGAAATAATGTCTTTCAGGTTCATGATCTTCGGCTGACCATGGTGCAACGCCACCATGTTAATACCGAAGGAGACCTGCAGCTGAGTCTGGGAATAGAGGTTATTCAGTACCACTTCCCCGACCGCATCGCGTTTGACTTCAATCACGATGCGCATACCGTCTTTGTCAGACTCGTCACGCAGCGCGCTGATACCTTCAACGCGTTTTTCTTTCACCAGTTCAGCAATCTTTTCGATCAGGCGCGCTTTGTTCACCTGGTACGGGATTTCATGAACGATGATGGTTTCGCGGCCGGTTTTCGCGTCAGCTTCAACTTCCGCGCGCGCGCGAATGTACACTTTACCGCGACCGGTGCGATAGGCTTCTTCAATGCCGCGACGACCGTTGATGATCGCGGCGGTCGGGAAGTCCGGGCCAGGGATGTGTTCCATCAGCCCTTCAATGCTGATGTCTTCATCGTCGATATACGCCAGGCAGCCGTTGATCACTTCCGTCAGGTTGTGCGGCGGAATGTTGGTGGCCATACCTACCGCGATACCAGACGAACCGTTCACCAGCAGGTTAGGAATTTTGGTCGGCATTACGTCAGGAATGCGTTCTGTGCCGTCGTAGTTATCGACGAAATCGACCGTTTCTTTTTCCAGGTCAGCCATCAGCTCGTGGGCGATTTTCGACATACGGATTTCCGTATAACGCATCGCTGCTGCGGAGTCGCCATCGACAGAACCGAAGTTACCCTGGCCGTCAACCAGCATGTAACGCAAGGAGAATGGCTGCGCCATACGAACAATGGTGTCGTAAACGGCGGTATCACCATGAGGGTGGTATTTACCGATTACGTCACCAACGACACGGGCAGATTTTTTGTAGGCTTTGTTCCAGTCATTGCCCAATACGTTCATGGCGTAAAGAACGCGACGGTGTACCGGCTTCAGGCCATCTCGGACATCCGGAAGCGCACGGCCAACAATGACCGACATCGCATAATCCAGATAGGAGCTCTTCAGCTCTTCCTCAATGTTGACCGGTGTAATTTCTCTCGCAAGGTCGCTCATCTAACCGCTATCCCTCTACTGTTTCCCGGATTCAAAGGTCGCAAATTATAACACAACCACGCTAATACAGGTAAACGGATTGCCTCCTCGAGAGGCTTTATTCGTCCCGTCAGGCTGATATACTCATCTGTCTTGCCAAATAAGGAGTAGAAGCACCCATGAATGCCGAAAAACCCCCGGTAACCCACAACGTTGACCATGAAGAAATTGCCAAGTTTGAAGCAGTCGCGTCGCGCTGGTGGGATCTTGAGGGAGAATTTAAGCCTCTGCACCGCATTAACCCTTTGCGTCTGGGCTACATTGCCGAGCGCTCAGGCGGCCTGTTTGGTAAAAAGGTGCTCGATGTCGGTTGTGGCGGGGGCATTCTGGCAGAGAGCATGGCGCGTGAAGGCGCAACGGTCACCGGTCTCGATATGGGCTTTGAGCCGCTGCAGGTGGCAAAGTTGCATGCGCTGGAAAGCGGTATCCAGGTGGAATACGTGCAGGAAACCGTCGAGGAACACGCAGCGAAACATGCGCATCAGTACGATGTCGTGACCTGTATGGAAATGCTGGAGCATGTTCCTGATCCGCAATCGGTCGTAAGGGCGTGCGCGCAGTTAGTGAAACCCGGCGGCGAGGTCTTTTTCTCCACGCTGAATCGCAACGGGAAATCCTGGTTAATGGCCGTTGTGGGCGCTGAATATATTTTGCGCATGGTGCCCAAAGGTACGCACGATGTGAAAAAATTTATTAAACCTGCTGAACTGTTAAGCTGGGTTGATCAGACTGAGCTCAAAGAACGTCACATGACCGGGTTGCACTACAATCCGATCACCAACACGTTCAAATTAGGCCCAGGCGTTGATGTTAACTATATGTTGCATACAACGGCGAAAAACGACTAACGTCATCAACTATTCTTATAAAGATTGCGCTGCATCATAAGGCGCAATCTTTTTCTTCGTCGAAGAAATCAGCACTCGATCAAATTTTCTTTTTTTTTGCGAATTATTGACATGGCCTCCAGGCCTTATAAGACGCGCACTTAGCGATTATCACCCTTTTGCAACCTCAATTTAACCTCAAAATCAACTCTTGTACTGAAAAGAATCCCTACTAGAATACTCACCATATAGCGTTTCATTTAACACCCAACCCCTATATATAGTATTTATCCACAGAGTTAGTCACAAGTGGATAAGCCAGGGGATATTTTTTCTTTCACGGACAGGTAAAACATGAATCAGAGTCTGCTGGTGACAAAGCGTGATGGTAGTACAGAGCGCATCAATCTCGACAAAATCCACCGAGTTCTGGATTGGGCGGCAGAAGGACTGAATAACGTATCGATTTCTCAGGTTGAACTGCGCTCCCACATTCAATTTTACGACGGTATTAAGACCTCCGATATTCACGAAACGATCATCAAAGCTGCTGCGGATCTGATCTCGCGCGACGCACCGGATTATCAGTATCTGGCTGCGCGTCTGGCGATCTTCCATCTGCGTAAAAAAGCGTACGGTGAGTTTGAACCGCCCAAACTGTTCGATCATGTGGTTAAAATGGTTGAGATGGGTAAATACGACAATCATCTGCTGGAAGACTACACGGAAGAAGAGTTCAAGCAGATGGATTCGTTTATCGTGCATGACCGCGATATGACCTTCTCCTACGCCGCAGTGAAGCAGTTAGAAGGTAAATACCTGGTACAAAACCGTGTCACCGGTGAAATCTACGAAAGCGCGCAGTTCCTCTATATTCTGGTTGCGGCTTGCCTGTTCTCTAACTATCCGCGTGAAACCCGTCTCGAATACGTCAAACGTTTTTACGACGCGGTCTCCACGTTCAAGATTTCTCTGCCCACGCCGATCATGTCTGGCGTGCGTACCCCGACGCGTCAGTTCAGCTCCTGTGTGCTGATCGAGTGCGGCGACAGCCTGGACTCCATCAATGCGACCTCCAGCGCAATTGTGAAATACGTTTCCCAGCGTGCCGGTATCGGTATCAACGCCGGTCGCATCCGTGCGCTGGGTAGCCCGATTCGCGGCGGTGAAGCATTCCACACCGGCTGTATCCCGTTCTACAAACACTTCCAGACGGCAGTGAAGTCCTGCTCTCAGGGCGGCGTGCGCGGCGGTGCGGCAACGCTGTTCTACCCGATGTGGCATCTGGAAGTCGAAAGCCTGCTGGTGCTGAAAAACAACCGCGGCGTTGAAGGCAACCGCGTGCGTCACATGGACTACGGCGTACAGATCAACAAACTGATGTATACCCGTCTGCTGAAAGGCGGCGACATCACGCTGTTCAGCCCGTCCGACGTTCCCGGCCTGTACGACGCGTTCTTTGCCGACCAGGACGAGTTCGAGCGTCTGTACGTGCAATACGAAAATGATGACAGCATCCGTAAGCAGCGTGTTAAAGCCGTTGAATTGTTCTCCCTGATGATGCAGGAGCGTGCTTCTACGGGCCGTATCTATATTCAGAACGTCGACCACTGCAACACCCACAGCCCGTTCGATCCTCAGGTTGCGCCAGTACGCCAGTCCAACCTGTGTCTGGAAATCGCACTGCCGACCAAACCGCTGACTGACGTCAACGATGAGAACGGTGAAATCGCGCTGTGTACCCTTTCAGCGTTCAATCTGGGCGCAATCAATAGCCTGGATGAACTGGAAGAGCTGGCCGTGCTGGCCGTTCGTGCGCTGGATGCGCTGCTGGACTATCAGGACTACCCGATCCCTGCAGCCAAACGTGGCGCGATGGGTCGTCGTACTCTCGGTATTGGCGTGATCAACTACGCCTACTGGCTGGCGAAAAACGGCAAGCGCTACTCAGATGGCAGCGCCAATAACCTGACGCACAAAACATTTGAAGCCATTCAGTATTACCTGCTGAAAGCCTCCAACGAACTGGCGAAAGAGCAAGGCGCCTGCCCGTGGTTTAACGAAACCACCTACGCGCAAGGGATCCTGCCGATCGACACCTATAAGAAAGATCTCGATGCGGTCGTCAATGAACCGCTGCACCTTGACTGGGAAGCCCTGCGTGAGTCCATCAAGACCTTTGGTCTGCGTAACTCCACGCTTTCAGCCCTGATGCCGTCCGAGACCTCTTCGCAGATCTCCAATGCCACCAACGGTATTGAGCCACCGCGCGGTCATGTCAGTATCAAGGCCTCGAAGGATGGCGTGCTGCGCCAGGTTGTACCTGATTATGAATCGCTGAAAGACGCGTATGAGCTGCTGTGGGAAATGCCGAATAACGACGGTTACCTGCAACTGGTGGGCATCATGCAGAAATTTATCGATCAGGCGATTTCCTCCAATACCAACTACGACCCGACGCGTTTCCCGTCAGGCAAAGTGCCGATGCAACAGTTGTTGAAAGACCTGCTTACCGCCTATAAATTTGGCGTGAAAACGCTGTACTATCACAACACGCGTGACGGTGCAGAAGATGCGCAGGACGATCTGGCGCCTTCTATTCAGGATGACGGCTGCGAAAGCGGCGCATGTAAGATTTAATTTTTTGCCTTTTGCCGGAGGGCGGCGTAACCGCCTTATCCGGCCTACAAAACATTTCGAGGCGTTGTAGGCCGGATAAGCGAAGCGCCACCCGGCATTACACTCCTACAGGACTTACTTCAATGGCATATACCACTTTTTCACAGACGAAAAACGACCAGCTCAAAGAGCCGATGTTTTTCGGTCAGCCGGTCAACGTGGCACGCTACGATCAGCAAAAATATGACATCTTCGAAAAGCTGATCGAAAAGCAGCTCTCTTTTTTCTGGCGTCCGGAAGAGGTTGACGTTTCTCGCGATCGTATCGACTACCAGTCCTTACCCGATCACGAAAAACATATTTTCATCAGCAACCTGAAGTATCAGACATTGCTGGATTCTATCCAGGGACGTAGCCCAAACGTGGCGCTCCTGCCGCTCATTTCCATTCCTGAGCTGGAAACCTGGGTAGAAACATGGGCCTTCTCCGAGACGATCCACTCCCGTTCGTACACCCATATTATTCGTAATATCGTTAACGAACCGGCCATTGTTTTTGACGATATCGTCACTAACGAGCAGATTCAGAAACGGGCGGAAGGTATTTCGCATTACTACGATAAATTGATTGAGATGACCAGCTACTGGCATCTTCTGGGCGAAGGCACGCATAACGTGAACGGCAAAACCGTGACCGTCAATCTGCGCGCGCTGAAAAAACAGCTGTACCTGTGCCTGATGAGCGTTAACGCCCTGGAAGCCATCCGTTTCTATGTCAGCTTTGCCTGCTCTTTTGCCTTCGCAGAACGCAAATTGATGGAAGGTAACGCCAAAATCATTCGTCTGATCGCCCGCGATGAAGCCCTGCACCTCACCGGGACACAGCATATGCTTAATCTGCTACGCAGCGGTGTCGACGATCCGGAAATGGCGGAAATTGCACAAGAGTGTCAGCAAGAGTGCTACGACCTGTTTGTGCTGGCCGCGCAGCAGGAAAAAGAGTGGGCGGATTATCTGTTCCGCGACGGCTCAATGATCGGTCTGAATAAAGATATTCTGTGTCAGTACGTCGAGTACATCACGAATATTCGTATGCAGGCGGTTGGGTTGGATCTGCCCTTTAAAACGCGCTCAAACCCGATCCCCTGGATCAACACCTGGCTGGTCTCTGATAACGTGCAGGTGGCGCCGCAGGAAGTCGAAGTCAGCTCTTACCTGGTCGGGCAAATCGACGCCGAAGTCGACACCGACGACCTGAGCAACTTCCAGCTCTGATGGGACGCGTTACTCTTCGCATCACTGGCACACAGTTGCTGTGCCAGGATGAACACCCTTCCCTGCTCACCGCGCTCGAATCGCATAACGTCAACGTTGAGTATCAGTGCCGGGAAGGTTATTGCGGCTCCTGCCGAATTCGACTGGTCGCAGGTCAGGTTGACTGGATTGCAGAGCCTCTGGCCTTTGTTCAGCCAGGGGAAATCTTGCCCTGCTGTTGCAAGGCAAGAGGAGATATCGAACTTGAAATGTAGCGCGCGTTACAGCGCGTAGTAATGCGCCTTCACTTGCTCCCAGTCCGCTTTCGGGATCGGATCAAGATACTTTTCCAGCTGTGAAAAATCATGATTAGCCGCTTTATGGCGACGTAAACGACGGCGACTTTTTTCAAGATCCAGGAAACCGGCCTCAACCGTACCGTCAGTTTTCACGTAGATGTGGCGAACGTAGCAGCACCCATGCTGGCGATTCACGCTGTGCATCTTTTTAAAGGCGACAGCCACAGCTTTCAGCATGGCTTCACGCACATCATCAGGAAACGGCGTCTCGGCATGTTGATGATACCAGTCAGCGATACTGATAAAGCCCGCCATGTCTTCTGTGACCAGCAGCGCACGCCATTCACCATCCACCTTTGTCGCTTCGCCGTAGATGATCTCAGGCACGATAACGCCCGCGCTTTTCAACTCTTTAATTACCGCGATTTCACGAACAATGGTCGGGCGACCAAAAGGATAACGGACAGAGTGGAACAGATGTTGGGTCATGCGCTTAACATAGACTTTTTTGCCATTACGCTCCACGCACTGCACACCGCTCATGCCATTACGACGGTAGTTAGGTTCTTCTACCCAATCCCCTTCCGTTGCCCACCAGCGCTTAAATTCGTTGTGTGTTGCTGACAATGCCATACCCTACCGCCCGTTATTCTGATCCGATAATAATTCAGGCGGTAATATAAATGTTTAAGTTAAGTAAATCTTAAGATATTCGTGCTGAATAATGGATTTCTGCGTAAAACGCAAGCATGCTCCCCATAATTTATTTCATTCATAATCGAAGTGTATTTCAAATGATGATGATTATCAGGCTGACTCAGATAATTCATTAGCAACCTTTGACTCAAAAAAAACTGCACCTTACTCAGTGGACTTTCCACCTTTGGGGTGCAGTTTCGATGCACTATCCGCGCGAGCCGTTATTTTTTATTCAGGAACATGACCGCTTTATCCGGGAAGTCGGTGAACAACCCGTCAACACCGGCCTGGTTATACAGAATGTCGTAAAGCTGGTTTACGTCAGTCGCATAGTCCGGAAGCTGGTCAGCACGAACGGTAAAAGGATGCACCACCATCTTATTCTGATGAGCGTCCTGTACCATGCCTGTCAGCCGGATATTCCCTTTCTTAGACTTTTCGTCAACCAGCATATGGTAGTCTGGGCCGATGCCATCAGCATATTCCGCGATTTGCTTCATCGCACCTGGCGTAAACATCCAGTCGTAGTTGTAATTCACCCAACTGCCGTCCGCCTGTTTCTGCTGTGTTTCGTTCCAGTCAGTGTACGCAATCAGCTGAACCAGGTTGAGATCCATCCCCATTTTCGGTTCCAGCTCATGTTTGATGCGCTTCAGTTCCGCCACATCAAAACACTGCAAATACACGTTATCCTTTTTACCGGTGTAACCGTACTTTTTCAGTACCTCCAGCGTCTTCGCCGCGATGTCCTTCCCTTCCTGGTGATGGAACCACGGTGCTTTCATTTCCGGATAAATACCGATGTTCTTACCGGTCGAGTGATTCAATCCCTGAACAAACTCGATCTCTTCTTCAAAGGTATGAACACGGAAATCAGATTTACCCATCGGGAAACGCCCTGGATAAGTCTGCACTTTCTTACCGTTTTCAATGTCGAAGCCTTCGGTAAATTTCAGCGACTTAATTTCATCCAGCGTGAAGTCGATGGCGTAGTAACGACCGTCTTTACGCGCACGGTCTGGAAAACGTTCGGCAACGTCGGTGACCCGGTCAAGATAATGGTCATGGAGGACGACCAAATGGTCGTCCTTTGTCATCACCAAATCCTGTTCCAGATAATCTGCGCCTTGCGCATACGCCATGGCTTTGGCTGGCAACGTATGCTCAGGCAGATAGCCGCTGGCGCCGCGATGCGCGATCACAATTTTGTCGCTGTTGTCAGCTGCAACAGCGCTGCTTCCCATTACCATTCCGGCCATCATCAGCGCCATACTCAGGTTTTTCAGCGTCGTTTTCATTTGATTAACCCCCGCTGCGTTTCAGCGTCAGCTCTTCGTGATGACGTTTTTCTCCAATCATCACAACAACGAGCAGAATAACCGCCAGCACGCTGCCGCCGATCATCACCATGAAGCCGCCATCCCAGCCGAAGAAGTCAACGGTGTAACCCACAATGGCGCTCGCCGCCACGGAACCACCCAGATAACCGAACAAGCCGGTAAAGCCCGCCGCCGTACCTGCCGCTTTTTTCGGCGCCAGTTCCAGGGCGTGCAAACCAATCAGCATGACCGGACCATAGATAAGGAAGCCGATAACGATCATACACGCCATGTCCACACCAGGATTACCCGCCGGGTTCATCCAGTAAACGATAGTGGCGATAGTCACCAGCGTCATAAAGAACACGCCTGTTGCCCCACGGTTACCACGGAAGACTTTATCCGACATCCAGCCGCACAGCAGCGTGCCCGGGATACCGGCATATTCATAAAGGAAGTAAGCCCAGGAGGATTTATCCAGCGCGAAATGTTTCACTTCCTTCAGATAGGTCGGCGACCAGTCGAGGATGCCGTAGCGCAGCAGATACACAAACACGTTAGCAATCGCGATGTACCACAACAGTTTGTTCGGCAACACGTACTGCATAAAGATTTGCTTCGCCGTCAGCTCTTCTTCTGCATTTTCGTTGTAATCGTCCGGATAGTCGTTTTTGTACTCTTCGATAGACGGTAAGCCACAGGATTGCGGCGTATCACGCATCAGCGCAAAGGCAAAGAGCGCGATAACAATCGCACCGAACGCCGGCATGTAAAGCGCTGCTTTCCAGTCGTTAAACCAGGCCATCCCCAGCAGGAACAGCAGCGGTGGAATACCGCCGCCCACGTTATGCGCGCAGTTCCAGACAGAAACAATTCCGCCACGCTCTTTCTGTGATCACCAGTGCACCATCGTGCGGCCACACGGCGGCCATCCCATCCCCTGGAACCAGCCGCAGAGGAATAACAGAACGAACATAATGGCGATACTGGACGTTGCCCACGGTACAAAGCCCATGAACAACATCACTGCCGCCGCCAGTATCAGGCCCGCAGGCAGGAACACGCGCGGATTCGAACGGTCAGAAACTGACCCCATGATGAACTTTGAAAAACCATAGGCGATAGAGATCCCGGACAAGGCAAAACCAAGATCGCCACGGGAAAAGCCCTGCTCGACCAGATACGGCATCGCCAGGGCAAAGTTCTTACGTACCAGATAGTACGCAGCGTAACCAAAGAAAATCCCCAAGAATATTTGCCAGCGCAACCGACGATACGTCGGGTCGATCTCCGCCGCTGGCAAACGCGCACTATGCGGCGCGGGTTTAAAAATACTTAACATATGTAGCCTCCGTGGCCGTATTTAGTTTGAGATAGACACCGCAGTTCGTTCAAACAGCCCCTCTGCTCCCAGTGTGGCCGCGATGTTAAGGAAAGATACATGGCGTTAATGTGAATTACAGCACATATTGTTACGGAATTATGACAAATGTTCAAAAAGGCGCACGGAATCACGTTTCATTTTCGAATAATGCGCGATTATGCGCGAAATCAAACAAACCATGATTTTTATGTGGCTAAATGATAAAAAAACGAACAATGAGGAAAAACAATGAAAACGCGCGACTCGCAATCAAGTGACGTGATTATCATTGGCGGAGGGGCCACGGGTGCAGGGATCGCCCGTGACTGTGCGTTGCGCGGATTACGCGTCATTCTGGTAGAGCGCCATGACATCGCCACCGGTGCAACAGGCCGTAACCACGGGCTGCTGCACAGCGGCGCGCGTTACGCGGTGACGGATGCCGAATCCGCCCGCGAGTGTATTAGCGAAAATCAGATCCTGAAAAGGATCGCTCGCCATTGCGTAGAGCCGACCGACGGCCTTTTTATTACCCTGCCCGAAGATGAATTATCCTTTCAGGCCACCTTTATTCGCGCCTGTGAAGAGGCCGGGATCCGCGCTGAGGCGATCGATCCCCAACAGGCGAGGATCATTGAACCTGCGGTAAACCCCGCGCTGATTGGCGCTGTCAAAGTGCCGGATGGCACGGTTGATCCTTTCCGCTTGACCGCCGCCAACATGCTGGACGCGAAAGAGCATGGCGCAACCATTTTGACAGCGCACGAGGTGACCGGGTTAATTCGCGAAGGGGCAACGGTGTGTGGCGTCAACGTGCGCAACCATCTGACAGGCGAAACCCAGTCTCTGCACGCACCGGTCGTGGTGAACGCCGCCGGCATTTGGGGTCAGCGCATCGCCGAGTATGCCGACCTCAGTATCCGCATGTTCCCGGCGAAAGGCTCGCTGCTGATCATGGATCACCGTATTAACCAGCATGTGATCAACCGCTGCCGTAAACCGTCCGATGCCGATATTCTGGTCCCGGGCGATACCATTTCACTCATCGGTACGACCTCGACACATATCGATTACAACGAGATTGACAGCAACCGCGTTACCGCCGAAGAGGTTGATATCCTGCTGCGTGAAGGTGAAAAGCTGGCTCCGGTGATGGCGAAAACGCGCATTCTACGCGCATACTCCGGTGTGCGTCCGCTGGTCGCCAGTGACGATGATCCGAGCGGGCGTAACGTCAGCCGTGGCATCGTGCTGTTTGACCACGCCCAACGTGATGGTCTGGACGGGTTTATCACCATTACCGGCGGGAAGTTGATGACCTACCGCCTGATGGCGGAATGGGCAACCGACGCCGTTTGCCGCAAACTGGGCAACAGCCGTCCCTGCGTCACGGCGCAAACCGCGCTGCCTGGCTCGCAGGAACCCACTGAAAATACGCTACGCCGCATCATTTCCCTGCCCGCACCGTTGCGCGGTTCTGCCGTCTATCGCCATGGCGATCGCACGCCAGCATGGCTCAGCGAAGGGCGTCAGCATCGCAGCCTGGTCTGTGAATGCGAAGCGGTCACTGCCGGTGAAGTTCAGTACGCAGTCGAAAATTTAACGGTGAACAGCCTGCTGGATTTACGCCGTCGAACCCGGGTGGGAATGGGAACCTGTCAGGGCGAACTGTGCGCCTGTCGTGCCGCCGGTCTGCTGCAACGTTTTAATGTCACCACCGCCGCGCAATCTATCACCCAGCTTTCTGAATTCCTCAACGAACGCTGGAAAGGGGTACAACCTATTGCCTGGGGTGACGCACTGCGCGAGAGTGAATTCACCCGCTGGGTTTATCAGGGATTATGCGGCCTGGAGAAGGAGCAGCAGAATGAAATTTGATACGGTCATTATGGGCGGAGGTCTCGCCGGATTACTGTGCGGCCTGCAACTGCAAAAAAGCGGGCTACGCTGCGCTATCGTCACCCGTGGTCAAAGCGCGCTGCATTTTTCCTCCGGTTCGTTGGATCTCCTGAGCACGTTGCCGGATGGTCAGCCCGTTACCGATATCAAAACGGGTCTGCAATTATTGCAGGCGCAAGCGCCTGCTCACCCCTACTCCACCATCGGCACACAACATGTGCTGACTCTGGCGCAACAAGCGCAGGACTTGCTGGAAGCGTGCGGCGCCCGTTTACACGGCGACGTTTTGCAAGCGCATCAGCGTGTCACACCGCTGGGCACCTTGCGGACGACCTGGCTCAGTTCGCCGGAAGTGCCCGTCTGGCCGCTTGCCGCCCAACGCATTCGTGTGGTGGGGATCAGCGGCCTGCTGGATTTTCAGGCGCACCTTGCGGCCGCGTCTTTGCGTCAGTCCGGCCTGGAGGTAGAAACCGCAGAAATTGAACTCCCCGAACTGGATGTCCTGCGCGATAACCCGACCGAATTTCGCGCGGTGAATATCGCGCGCTTGCTGGATAACAAAGAGAAGTGGCAGCTTTTGTATGAAGCGTTGCTACCGATCGCGAAATCCGGCGAGATGATCATCATGCCCGCCTGCTTCGGACTGGTAGACGATACGCTCTGGCGCTGGCTCAATGAACAGCTGCCCTGCTCGCTGACGCTACTCCCCACCCTGCCGCCATCCGTTCTGGGAATGCGTCTGCACAACCAACTGCAGCGTCAGTTCGTGCGCCAGGGCGGGATCTGGATGCCGGGTGATGAAGTGAAAAAAGTGACCTGCAAAAATGGCGTCGTGAGCGAAATCTGGACCCGCAACCATGCCGATATTCCGCTGCGTCCTCGCTTTGCGGTGCTCGCCAGCGGCAGTTTCTTTAGCAGTGGCCTGGTGGCCGGTCGCGAGGGTATTCGCGAACCTATTCTCGGGTTGGATGTTCAACAAACGGCAACCCGCGCCGAATGGTATCAACGTGATTTCTTTGACCCACAGCCATGGCAACAGTTTGGCGTCACCACCGATAGCGCGCTCCGGCCATCACTTGCAGGTAAAACAGTAGAGAACCTGTTTGCCGTGGGTTCAGTGCTCGGTGGTTTCGACCCTATCGCCCAGGGCTGTGGCGGCGGCGTATGCGCAGTCAGCGCATTACATGCCGCTCATCAAATAGCAGAACGTGCAGGAGGCCAGCAATGAGCGACACGCGTTTTGAAAGTTGTATCAAATGCACGGTGTGCACCACCGCGTGCCCGGTGAGTCGGGTCAATCCCAGCTATCCTGGCCCCAAACAGGCCGGACCGGATGGTGAGCGTCTGCGCCTGAAAGACGGTGCGCTGTATGACGAAGCGCTGAAATACTGTATCAACTGCAAGCGTTGTGAAGTGGCCTGTCCGTCGGACGTCAAAATTGGCGATATCATCCAACGCGCACGCGCGAAATATGACACCACGCGCCCGTCGCTGCGTAACTTTATTCTGAGCCACACCGACCTGATGGGCAGCGTCTCCACGCCGTTCGCGCCGGTGGTGAATACCGCCACATCGCTGAAACCCGTGCGTCAGTTGCTCGATTATGCGCTGAAAATCGATCATCGCCGCACATTGCCGAAATACTCCTTTGGTACTTTCCGTCGCTGGTACCGCAGCGTGGCGGCGCAACAATCGCAATACAAAGATCAGGTCGCTTTCTTCCACGGCTGCTTCGTTAACTACAACCATCCGCAGCTGGGTAAGGATTTGATTAAGGTGCTCAATGCGATGGGCACTGGCGTGCAGTTACTGAGTAAAGAGAAATGCTGTGGCGTGCCGCTGATCGCCAATGGTTTTACCGACAAAGCGCGCAAACAGGCGGTCACCAATGTTGAGTCGCTGCGCGAAGCCATCGGTGTGAAAGGCATTCCGGTAATTGCCACCTCTTCAACCTGTACCTTTGCCCTGCGCGATGAGTATCCCGAAGTGCTGGACGTGGATAACGCGGGCTTGCGTGAGCACATTGAGCTGGCAACCCGCTGGCTGTGGCGCAAACTGGATGAAGGGAAAACCCTGCCGCTGAAAACGCTACCGCTCAAAGTGGTCTACCACACTCCGTGCCATATGGAAAAAATGGGCTGGACGCTCTACACGCTGGAGTTACTGCGTCAAATTCCGGGACTGGAATTAACCGTGCTGGATTCCCAGTGTTGCGGGATTGCCGGTACGTACGGCTTTAAAAAGGAAAACTACCCAACATCGCAGTCTATCGGCGCCCCGCTGTTTCAGCAGATTGAAGAAAGCGGCGCAGATATCGTGGTCACCGACTGCGAAACCTGTAAATGGCAAATCGAGATGTCCACCAGCAAACGCTGCGAGCACCCGATCACGCTGTTAGCGCAGGCGCTGGGTTAAGTATGTTGCCCGGTGGCGCAACTGTATGACCGGATACATAGGTGACAGATCAGACCGGGAACATAGGTAACACTTTCTAGTCTATCCGGAGCACACTCTGGGTTTTTCGGTCGTAGTACGCAAGCGTTATCCCATTAAAGATGATGGCCTCCAGGCCATCATTTTGTTCTTTCAGCATAATGTACTCGCCAGTCAGCGCTTCACTCAGGAACACCGTCCCCTTTTTACCCATATACAGTGTTCCTCTCGATTTCACCCTGTAGACCATACCTTCTGCCGGATAAACATATTCAGGAACTCTGCCATCCCACTGTCGGCTCGAGGGTTGCCACACCGTTCCGGGCGTTGCGCCAGCCAGTGCTTCATGCGGCCTTTCATAGTTAAACTCTTCACGGTAGTCACTGAACCATCGCTGTTGTTCTTCCATCGTCATGAAGGTGTTTCCGAGCTTCAGCGCACTCTTCAGAGAACGGTGCATTCGCTCATGACGACCATTTTCCTCCGGATGTCCCAGCCGGATACGTTCCGGTCTGACGCCCAGCTTTATTAGCCAGACCGCGAGGCGGCTTAACCCGGCGATACCCGTTCCTGCGAACGGCTGCCCGTTGTCCGTTCTGAGCACATCCGGGAGTCCGTATTCCAGGAACGCATCCGTCAGGCACTGCCTGACGAAGGACTCGCTCTCACGGTATGTTCCGCGGCAGCTCAGAAGATACCGGCTGTGGTTATCGGTCAGGGTGAAGGGATGGCAGTACTCCCTGCTCAGCAGTCTGAACTTGCCTTTAAAATCAGCGCTCCAGACCTGATTGTTTGCACTGATAGTCGTCAGCGGCTGGCGATTTCCCGGTGTTCTGCGTTTTCGTTTTTTATCCGGCACCAGTCCCTCTCGTTTAAGAATGTCGCCGATGGTGCTGGCAGCCGGTACGGCAAAGTCCACCGGGTGGTTGAGGCACCACATCCGCAGTTTTTTTGGACCCCAGTCAGGGTGCTTTTGCCGCAGAGCGGACAGTTGACTGATGATATCGTCCGGAACTGTCCGGGAATGAGAGTGTGGAGCACGTGAACGGTCAAAGAGGGATGAGGGGTCAGAAGGGTCGAAGCGTTCAAGCCATTTGTAGCCGGTCTTGCGACTGATGCCGAAGAGACGACACAGGGCAGAAAAGGAGTCCGTACCTGCATGGCAGGCACGGATAAAATCAAGGCGTTGCATAGGTCGGGTCTCAGTCCAGGGCATAGGGAGTCTCCTCTTCTATGCCAGTTATAACTGTTACCCATGTTTCCGGTCTAAAGTGTTACCCATGTTTCCGGTTCATACCCAACGCTTACCGGGCAACATATCGACCTCAGACCTGATAAGCGAAGCGCCATCAGGCATTTTCTCAGTAACTGGTTTTCATCGTTTGCTCGGCGGGGCCAGACCTGAACATCGCCAACCGGCGCTCCAGCGCCTCGGTATAGAGCATGGTATCAACACCAACCGCGACAAAATTAGCCCCCCATGACAGGCATTTTTTTGCCATTGCCGGGTCGACAGCGAGAAAACCCGCCGCTTTCCCGGCAGCACGGATGCGACGGATACTTGCCTCAATGATACTCTGCACCTCCGGATGTCCGGCATTATCCGGATAACCTAACGATGCAGAGAGGTCCGCCGGGCCGATAAAGACACCGTCGATCCCGTCAACATCGAGGATAGCGTCCAGATTTTCCAGCGCCGTTTTGCTTTCGACCTGCACCAGCAGACACAGCGACTCATTAGCCTGCGCCATATAATTTTCGATCCGTCCCCAGCGAGCCGCACGTGCTACGCTGGCCCCGACACCGCGTTCGCCTAACGGAGGATAACGGGTAGCGGACACCACCTGACGCGCCTGTTCTGCGCTATCCACCATTGGAATCAGCAGCGTCTGCGCACCGATATCCAGCACCTGCTTAATTAAACTTTTCCCCCCTTCAACGGGGCGGATAACCGGCTGACTGGCATACGGCGCTATCGCCTGCAACTGGTGATAGAGATCCTGCACCGTATTCGGCGCGTGTTCGCCATCAATCAATAGCCAGTCGTAACCCGACGTCGCCGCAATTTCCGCTATGTAGGAGCTTGTCGAACTGAGCCACAGGCCAATCTGTACTTCCCCTTTGCGTAATCCTTCTTTGAAAGGGTTCGATAACAATGCGTTCATAGTGATCCTTACAACGTAGATAAGATTAATGATTCGCAGCACCTGCAGGCGAAGTAGAACGGTTCACACTTAACGTAAAGATAATCAGTGAACCCATCACGGCAACGCCTGCCAGAACCAGCAGACCTGCCGCATTGCTGGCGAACAACGTTTCAGCCTTCACGCGCAGGATGGGAGCAATAAAGCCACCCACGGCACCAAACAGATTCACAAAGCCAATGCCTGCAGCCAGTGCGGTACCGGAAAGCAGTTGTGTCGGCATGGTCCAGAACACGGGCTGTACGGCAATAAAACCCACCGCCGCCACACACAGGGCCAGGATCGCCAGCACCGGAGACGCAAGCCCGGACACGCCGATGCCGATGCCCGCCGCCAGCAGTGTCAACGCAGCCACATTACGGCGGTCCCCGGTGCGGTCGGAGTATCGGGGAATCAACCAGGTACCAAACAACGCGGCCACCCATGGAATCGCCGTCACCACCGATGCGGTAAAGCCCACTTTGGTGCCTAACAGCGCGGCGACCTGTGTCGGCAGGAAGAAGATCAGGCCATACACCGCCACCTGAATGGTCAGATAGATAATCGCCAGTTGCCAAACGCGCCCATTACGCAGCGCATCCGAAAGCTTAGAGGTGACCTTTTTCTCTTCTTCACTGGCCAGTTGGCTAAGAAGCACCGATTTTTCTGCGCTGTTGAGGAAACGCGCCTGCTGCGGAGTATCGTCAAGCCAGAAGAAAGTGAACACTCCCGCCCCGATCGCCAGTAGACCTTCGATAACGAACATCCAGAACCAGCCCGGATGCCCCATGAAGCCGTGCATCTCCAGCAAAGCGCCAGAAAGTGGTGACCCCAGCGTCAACGCCAGCGGTGCCCCCATGTAAAACAGCCCCATAATGCTGGCGCGGTTACGCTGCGGGAACCATTGCGACGTCAGATAGATCATCCCGGGGAAAAAACCCGCCTCAGCCGCACCCAGCAGGGTACGAATAATCAGGAATTTCGCTTCGGTGTCGGCCCACGCCATCGCGGCGGAGAGAAATCCCCACAGCAGCGTGGTGGTGCCAATCCAGGTTCTGGCCCCGAATTTACGCATCAACAGGTTGGCCGGAACGCCAAGAAAGGCGTACACCACGAAGAAAATTCCTGCCCCTAATGCATAGGCCTCATTACTCAGCCCGGTGTCGATCTGATAGGTTTCTTTGGCAAAGCCAATGTTTGAACGGTCAAGAAAGGCCAGCACGTAGAGTGCCAGCATAAAGGGAATCAAACGCGCACGATTTTTCTTCACGACACCGTCAAGTAAAGTAGTACTCATAGCAAGTTCCTCAAAGAAATGAGGGCGTTGCCGTTATAGCGGCAACGCACGGATCATTAGTGGCTATAAGGGCGTTTCAGATTGCAGTCGCGGTTAAGCTCGACGCCGAATCCGGGTTTATCGAGGACTGACTTATGGATGCGGCCATTTACCGGCACCGGCTCATCCAGCAGGATGGGATCAAACTGCGGACGCATGGTTGAACAATCCGGGCTGGTCATCAGGAATTCGCTGAACGGGGTGTTTGTGAAGGTAATGACTGCGTGGTGCGAGTAGACCGATGAGCCATGTGGCACCACCAGTTGTCCGCGCGATTTGGCGATAGCGGCAATTTCCACCAGCGTAGTTAACCCACCACACCAGCCCACATCAGGCTGCATGATATCAATGCCGGTTTCCGACAGCGTACGGAAAGACTGCAACGTACCGTGGTGTTCACCACTGGTCACCATCATGCCCGCCGGGGCGTTACGCTTCAGTTCGCGATAGCCTTCATATTGCTGCGGCGGCAGGCACTCTTCGATCCACTTCAGGTTGTGCGGTGCGCAAGCATGAGCCAGTTTAGTGGCATAATTGACGTCCTGGCTCATCCAGCAGTCGAGCATCAACCAGAAATCAGGTCCACATTTCTCTCGCATGTCAGCCACCATCGCGGCATCTTTGCGGATCCCTGCATCACCGTCATGGGGACCCCAGTGCGTCGGCATTTTCCCGCCAATGAACCCCAGCTCTTTGGCCAGGTCCGGGCGCGCGCCAGTGGCATAGAACTGGATTTCATCACGTACCGCACCGCCCAACAGTTTGTAGACCGGCAGTCCCACCACTTTGCCAAACAGATCCCACAACGCCAGATCCACACAAGAGATGGTATTCATCACCAGACCGCCGGAGCCAGAGTAGTACAGGGTCGCGGCGAGCATCTGATCGTGAATAAGTTTGATATCGCTAACGCATTTACCTTCAATAAAACGGTTGAGATGTTTTTCGACAATGAAACAGCCCATCTCGCCTGCCGTTGAAACTGCAAATCCGGTTTGTCCGTTTTCAGCTTCCACTTCGACAATCAGCGTCCCCAGCACATTAATGCCGAAAGACTGGCGCGATTGTTCGTATTCGCGATATTTGCTCATTGGGGTGGCAATATGATCGTCAATCCAGTGGTTAGCGCCCTGATCGTGATAATCACCGCCGCCAGCGCCTTTATCCGCCGTTGCGCCGCCAGTAAACCAGGCACGGACCTGTTTAATCTTTGGTAGGGTCATGATGTTCTCCATTCTTATGATGCGAGTGTGTCGAAGGGACTTTTCCATCCCAACAGGCGTGAAATATCCCTGGCGCAGGCAATTGCCTTCCCTGCCAGATAATCACGGTTCTCTTCGTTAATTTCTAAACGGGTGCCAACCACCGAAATCGCGGCAGTCAGCGCGTTGCTGGCGTTAAATACGGGTGCCGCAACGCAGCGAACATCCGGGTAATCTTCACCGTTATCAAAGCTCCACCCGCGTTGGCGGATGCGTTCAAGCTCGTCGTTCAGCTGTTGCGGATGAGCGATAGTGGTGGACGTCGTCTGTTCCCATACCAGTTGGTCGATAATGGTTTGACGGACGGAGGCGGGTTGCCAGGCTAACAAGCATTTGCCGATCCCAGAACGATAAAGCGAAAGGCTTTTCCCCTCATGGGAGCGCACGCTAATCGTGGAGGGCGACTCCACTTTCAGTATGTAGTACGCACTTTCATGATCGATGATTCCCAGATGGCAAAGCAGCCCGGTTTCATCCATCAACTGTGTCAAACGAGGACGCGCCAACTCGCGCAAATCCATTTTACTTAGGGCGTGTCCAGAGAGTTCGACCAGTTTGGTCCACAGGCAGTAGTTTTCCTGGTAATCGATGCTGATAAAACGTTGGCGTTTCAGCTCATTCAACAGCAGGTAGGCCGTACTTTTCGGAATACCCAGCGTTTCAATCATTGTTGCGGCACTGCATGGACCGATGCGCGCAATGAGATTGAGAATATCGATAGCCCGGGTCAGGGCAGGTACTTTGCTTGATTCCAACATACTGGACTCCAGTCTGAGATACTGGAATCAGTGTGATCGGTCAGCGTGAGTAAAATTGTGAAGCGCGTCAAATCCCCCTTTTCTTCCAAAGGAATGGAAGATTTTCGAAAGAAACTGTGAAACAGAGCACGGATATTTTCACAAAGAGTACAACAGATTGGACTGAAAGGACGGGAAGGCGAAGAACCTTCCCGAAAAATGCTATACCGTCAGCGATTCAACCACCTCAATCCATCCATGTTCGCTGGCGATGTCCATCCCGTTTAACCAGCGACGTAGCATGTTCAACGCCATCATGGCGCAGACCTCCTGACGCACCTGCAAACTGTGCCGATTGGCACTGAGATGCACACGTAAAGCAAACGTGCCTTCCGGCGTCGCCAGCGCAAAATTGAGGTGTTCGTTTTCGAGGCCAGAGACGGCTAATGCCAGCCCGGCGTAGTGTTTGCTACGTCGCTCCGTCGCCCAGTGCGCGGTCTGAGCCAGCGTTTCTTCCTGAGAGGGCACCACTTCGCTGGCAAGCAACGGCGCGCCCGCTCGTGATAGCTGAAGCGCTAACAGGCCGCCAGTATATTGCTCACTCAGGGTCAGACTCAGTTGACTCTCCTGTAAGCAATGGGCAATTTGCGCAGGTAATCCTTCGGTGCCTTCAAAAATCATGCTTTGCCCGGCGACACGTTTGACCTGCGGCCATATCGCCTGCATCGCTTCTCGCTGCGTGTCAGGTCCGGTGAGTTTCAGCTCAATAATCGGCATCGACGATCGATACCCCATCGTGACCCCAGGCGGCAGCGTCAGCGAATCAAGACTCTGCGCGAGGTCGCTTTCCGAGCGCCCGAACGTAGTCAAACGCAGACAAAGCGGAGGTTCAGACAGTGAAAAACGCTCACGCAAACGCGGCAGAATTTCATGTTCGACCATCACCTTAAATTCAGACGGGACGCCTGGCGTAAAAAACATCAGACAACGATTGAGCTTCAGGGCGAATCCGCACGCCGTCCCCACCGGGTTATTGATAAACTCGGCGCTGGCAGGCAGTTCAGCCTGCTTGCGGTTGGCAGGCGCCATGACCCGCCCGCGCTCGCGGAAGAAACGTTCCATTTCCGCCAACCAGGCCTCATGAAGCACCAGCCCTTCACCTTTTGCCGTCGCCGCGGCCTGCGCACTTAGATCATCGCTGGTTGGCCCCAGACCACCGTTGACGATGAGCACGTCGGCATGTTCGCTACGTTCGCGTAATACCGCCACCAGATCGTCAAGATTATCACCCACCGTATTTCGGCGTGATAACGGCAATCCCTGATTAAAGAAAAAATCAGCCAGCCAGGCGGCGTTAGTGTCCACGATTTGTCCGTGCAACACTTCATCCCCGGTGGATAACATCTCCACGTTTAACATCGTGTTCTCCTGCAACTTGAAGTATGAGGAGTATATAACGCAACGCGCACAGAGAGGGGGTAAGAAACGAAGAGGAGGGAAAAGGATGAACAGCATAAAGCAGGCGCGACGGGCGTCGCGCCATCAGGATCAGAAGCTGGCACTCACCCCAACATACGGGCCATCAGCAATCGTATTATCAGGAGCACCGTCTTTACCTGTCAGGGTCAGATAACGGTATCCGGCTTCGATGCTCAGCGGACGCAGAATGTTTAAACGCGCGCCTGCATTTGCCTCTTCATAGCTCTCAATTCCGCTGGAGAGCGAGTCCGGAGAGTAGTAATACTCGCCAAACAGGTTAAAGTTTTGGCCGATCTTCCACTGTAAACCACCGCCTACCGCGGCAGCATAACCTTCATCGCTATCTTGCGGGTTGGTCCAAAGACCTTTTCCGCCAACTGTCGCCATAAACGGTCCCAACGGGATGTTCACGCCAAGGCCAAGGCCCGCCGTATCGCCGTCGTCATCGCTGTGCATCCAGTTACCGCTCAACGCCAGTCCGGAAGATTCAGTACCGATACCAACAGCGAGGTTAGTGTACTCTTCGCCAGCCTGGCCGCTAATACTGATCGCATTCGCCGACGCAGAAACAAGCAGCATCCCAGCAAGACCGAATAAAACGCTTTTTTTCATTTTTTCCCTTTCCAGCAAGCAAATAAATTTAAGAACCCAAAACCGCAGGATTGTACTGCCAGTACCTCAGGAATCAATGATCTAAAAAAGCGATCCGATAGCATATTGTAACCAAATACTACTCATGGCATTGCTAAAATGTTACGAACCTTAACCCAATAGAAACAATAACTTTGCTGTGACGATCTTTGCGGCAAAATAACCGCTTCCACAGGTGCTCCGGCTCCCGTATTCTTTATCTGCCCTTCCCCCTCTCCTGCAAGGAATATATTGATGCGTCAAAGGACTATTGTTTGCCCGTTAATTCAGAATGATGGCTGTTATCTATTATGCAAAATGGCCGACGATCGTGGCGTATTTCCCGGCCAGTGGGCGCTATCCGGCGGCGGCGTTGAGCCAGGTGAACGTATCGAAGAGGCCCTGCGCCGGGAGGTCAGGGAAGAACTTGGCGAGCAATTAGTTCTGACCGATATTACCCCCTGGACGTTCAGCGATGATATTCGCACCAAGACGTATGCGGATGGTCGCCAGGAAGAAATCTATATGATTTATCTTATTTTTGACTGCATTTCAGCGAATCGTGATGTACAGATTAATGAAGAGTTCCAGGATTGGGCGTGGGTAAAACCGGAAGACCTTGCAGGCTATGACCTCAATGTCGCCACCCGTAAAACGTTATCGTTAAAAGGTCTGTTGTAATCAGACCCGACATATTCAGAGGTTATTATAACGATATTTCCCACGCTGTCATAATAACCTCATACGTTCCATTTATCTGGAAACGAGTTCACCATCCAGTATCAACTTTCCATTCTCGGAATGCATTACCAGCGCATCCAGATAGTCAGGTTCAAATTTAACGCCGCGTTTATCTTTTGCAATATAAGCCAAACAATGATTGTGCGTAAATATCACCACATTTTTATTCTGTGACTTTGCCTGTAATTCCTCAATTGAACGGTAAATACTGTGACCGCATTCCTGCATATTTTTATCGACAGTGACCGTTTTGTCAGCAGAAAACCAGGTGGCTGACTGGATAGTGCGTATCGCATCGCTGGAGTAGAGATCATAATCTTTAATCTTCGCGCTAAACGCATTGCCACGTTCTCTGGCATTATTCGCCCCGTTAACGGTGATGCCCGCTTTGTCCGACAGGCATTCGTTACTTGAGCGATCGCAGCGCTCAGCATGGCGGAATAACACGACGACGGGATGATGCTGTGCGATTGCCGCTAACGTCTCGTTGTCGATTTGTTGCAGTCCGTTACTGCTCCAGGCTAACCGGGTACTCAGTCCAGCCAGAATAACAAATACCATCATCAGGATGGCGATATATTTTTTAGACTTCACTGAACTTAGGGTTAATGCTAACACGATAATTTCCACCCATCGAAACAGATAAACCAACCCATCAGGACAGATTCAGGCCAGCTCGATAATAAAACCAGAATGTGCGCAAAATGCCTTAAAAAAATGGCAAAGGCAAAAGATAAACAGATAAAAACAAAAATATTTTATTATTTTTCATCTATCTTAAGTTCTTAAGGTTAAATTAATATTCAATCTTTAATCTACATGACCAAATGAAATAACTAACCTTACATTCTGCTATCTATCCTCTTTAAAAATAAGCAGGTGACGGCGATTCATGGCTAAAGGAAATATGATGTCTGACTTTTTGCCTTTTTCTCGCCCAGCGATGGGTGAGGAAGAACTTGCTGCAGTCCGGGAAGTTCTTGACTCTGGATGGATCACAACCGGTCCCAAAAACCAGGCGTTAGAAGACGCCTTCTGTACGCTAACGGGAAACCAACACGCCATTGCCGTGAGTTCTGCCACCGCAGGAATGCACATCACGTTAATGGCGCTTGGCATCGGCGCAGGCGACGAGGTGATTACGCCGTCAATGACCTGGGTTTCCACACTTAACATGATCGTGTTGCTGGGCGCGACGCCCGTGATGATCGATATTGACAGCGACACGTTGATGGTCACACCAGAGCAAATCGAATCAGCGATCACGCCGCGCACCAAAGCGATTATCCCGGTACATTACGCGGGCGCACCGGCCGATATGGACGCTATTTACGCCATTGGTGAGCGTTATGGTATTCCGATTATTGAAGACGCGGCCCATGCTACAGGCACCCAGTATAAGGGGCATCATGTCGGCTGGCGGGGCACCGCCATTTTCTCCTTCCACGCCATCAAAAACGTCACCTGCGCGGAAGGCGGGTTAATTGTCACGGATAACACTGCACTCGCCCAACAGCTTCGCAGCCTTAAGTTTCACGGGCTTGGCGTTGATGCCTATGACCGACAAACCTATGGCCGGGCACCACAGGCTGAAGTCCTCGCCCCCGGGTTTAAATACAATCTGACCGATATTAATGCGGCTATCGCCCTGGTACAGCTGCATAAGCTGGAGCAACTTAATGCCCGTCGGGCGGAGATTGCCCTGCGCTATCAACAGGCGCTGGCGAATACCCCCTTTCAGCCGCTGGCCCTGCCTTCCTGGGCGCACGTTCATGCCTGGCATCTGTTTATTATCCGCGTAGATGAAACGCGTTGTGGCATGCATCGGGATGCGTTAATGGAAGCGCTTAAGGCCAGGGGAATTGGTACGGGTTTACATTTCCGGGCCGCCCATACGCAAAAATATTACCGTGAGCATTTCAAAAATCTGACGCTTGCGAATACCGAATGGAACAGCGCCCGCATCTGCTCACTGCCGTTATTTCCTGATATGACTTCCGATGATACTGACCGCGTCATTACGGCGCTTCAACAGCTGGTAGGACAATAATCATGTTTGAAGCGGCCCCCATTAAGAAAGTGTCTGTTGTTATTCCTGTGTATAACGAACAGGAGAGCCTGCCTGAACTTATCAGACGAACCAACGCCGCATGCCAACAGCTCGGCAAAGAGTACGAAATTTTGCTGGTGGATGACGGCAGTAGCGACAACTCTGCAGAACTGCTGATCAACGCCTCTCAGGATGAAGACAGCCACATTGTGTCTGTTTTATTGAATCGCAACTATGGTCAACATTCAGCCATTATGGCCGGTTTCAGTCACGTCACAGGGGATTTGGTGATCACTCTGGACGCCGATTTGCAAAATCCGCCGGAAGAGATCCCGCGTCTGGTCGCCACCGCAGATGAAGGATTTGATGTCGTCGGAACGGTACGTCAAAACCGACAGGACAGTCTGTTTCGCAAAACAGCCTCCCGGATGATCAATCATTTGATTCAACGGACCACAGGCAAAGCCATGGGAGACTACGGCTGCATGCTGCGTGCTTATCGCCGTCACATTGTCGATGCCATGCTGCATTGCCAGGAACGCAGTACGTTCATCCCGATTCTGGCTAATATTTTCGCCCGCCGCGCCACGGAAATTCCGGTGCATCACGCAGAGCGCGAATTTGGCGATTCCAAATACAGCTTCATGCGCCTGATCAATTTGATGTATGACCTGGTGACCTGTCTGACGACCACGCCCCTGCGCATGTTAAGCCTGTTGGGCAGCGTGATCGCCGCTTCCGGCTTTACTCTGGCGGTACTTCTCGTCGTTCTTCGACTGACGCTGGGACCTCAGTGGGCCGCTGAGGGGGTATTTATGCTGTTTGCCGTCCTGTTTACGTTCATCGGCGCGCAGTTTATCGGTATGGGGTTACTCGGTGAATATATTGGCCGCATCTATAACGATGTGCGCGCCCGTCCCCGCTATTTTGTTCAGCACGTTATCCGTCCGGAAAACCCGCAGTCAACTGAGGAAAGTCACGCATGAAAGCCGTCGTCTTCGCGTATCACGATATGGGATGTCAGGGAATTGAGGCATTACTGGACGCAGGTTATGAAATAACCGCCATTTTTACCCATGCTGATAACCCTGCAGAAAAAGCATTTTTTGGCTCGGTTTCCCGTCTGGGCGCGGATGCCGGGATCCCGGTTTTTGCCCCGGATGACGTCAACCATCCTATCTGGACTGAGCGTATTCGCCAGCTCGCCCCTGACGTTATTTTTTCATTCTACTACCGCCATTTGCTGAGCGATGACATTTTGTCCCTCGCGCCGGCAGGGGCGTTCAATCTTCACGGTTCACTGCTGCCCAAATACCGGGGGCGCGCGCCGCTGAACTGGGTGTTGGTCAATGGCGAAACCGAAACAGGTGTGACGCTTCACCGAATGGTAAAACGCGCCGATGCAGGGGCGATTGTCGCTCAGCAACGCATCGCCATCGCACCGGAAGACGTCGCTATCACCTTGCACCGAAAATTATGTCAGGCAGCCCGCCAATTGCTGGCGCAAGCGCTACCTGCCATTAAAAACGGGCGCATTGAAGAGATGCCCCAGCGGGAATCCGACGCCAGTTGTTATGGCCGTCGTACGCCAGAAGACAGCTGCCTTGACTGGAAAAAACCGGCAGCAGAATTACACAATATGGTTCGTGCGGTGTCAGATCCCTGGCCTGGCGCATTTAGCTATGTCGGCACCCAAAAGTTTACGGTCTGGTCATCACGCGTACATCCTGAGATGTCTGTTAAACATCCGGCGGGCACGGTAATTTCCGTCGCACCGCTGCTTATCGCCTGCGCTGATGGCGCACTGGAGATTGTCACCGGGCAAGCCGGTGACGGTATCTATATGCAAGGCTCTCAGTTGGCGCTGGCGTTGGGTCTGGTGGCGGGTTCTCGCCTGAATACGCAGTCTGTTTCAACCAGCGTACGGCGTACCCGTGTGCTGATCCTCGGTGTCAACGGTTTTATTGGTAACCATTTGACCGAACGATTGCTGCGCGAAGAGAACTACGAGGTTTATGGCCTGGACATTGGTAGCGATGCGATTGGGCGTTTTCTCAATCATCCGCGTTTTCATTTTGTGGAAGGCGACATCAGCATCCATTCCGAATGGATTGAATACCATGTCAAAAAATGCGATGTCGTGCTGCCGCTGGTCGCGATTGCGACCCCGATTGAGTACACCCGTAACCCACTGCGCGTTTTTGAGCTGGATTTTGAAGAGAACCTGAGAATCATCCGTTACTGCGTGAAATACCGTAAACGGATTATTTTCCCGTCAACATCTGAAGTCTACGGCATGTGTACGGATAAAATGTTTGATGAGGATAGCTCGAATCTCATTGTCGGCCCGGTGAATAAACCGCGCTGGATTTACTCGGTTTCCAAGCAATTGTTGGACCGCGTGATTTGGGCATACGGTGAGAAAGAAGGGTTACAGTTCACCCTCTTTCGCCCTTTCAACTGGATGGGACCGCGTCTGGACAGCCTTGATGCCGCCCGCATTGGCAGTTCGCGCGCCATCACTCAGTTGATCCTGAACCTGGTCGAAGGTTCTCCCATTAAGCTCATTGAAGGCGGAAAACAGAAGCGTTGCTTTACCGATATTCGCGACGGCATTGAGGCGTTATTCCGCATCATTGAAAATGAAGGGGGACGTTGCGATGGTGAAATTATTAACATCGGTAACCCGGATAATGAAGCAAGCATTCAGGAACTGGCAGAAATGTTGCTCAGCAGCTTCGAGAAACACCCGCTGCGCCAGCATTTCCCGCCGTTTGCCGGTTTCCGGGTCGTCGAAAGCAGCACCTACTACGGTAAAGGTTACCAGGACGTCGAGCACCGCAAGCCCAATATCCGCAATGCAAAACGCTGCCTGGATTGGGAACCGTCTATTGCCATGGATGAAACTGTAGAAGAGACTCTGGACTTCTTCTTGCGCAGTGTGGATATAACGGAACACGCATCATGACAAAAGTGGGCTTGCGTATTGATGTCGATACCTTCAGGGGGACGCGTGAAGGCGTACCCCGCCTGTTGGAGACATTGAACCGATATCATATTCGGGCAAGTTTTTTCTTCAGCGTCGGACCCGACAACATGGGGCGCCATCTCTGGCGTCTCGTGAAGCCCCAATTTTTGTGGAAAATGCTGCGTTCGAACGCAGCATCGCTTTACGGCTGGGATATCCTGCTGGCAGGCACCGCCTGGCCGGGTAAAGAGATTGGGCCCGCAAATGCACAGATTATCCGTGATACCGCCACGCACCACGAAACGGGGCTGCACGCCTGGGATCATCATGCCTGGCAAGCCCACAGCGGAAACTGGGATGATTTCACGCTCATTAACGATATCGCACGAGGCATCACCGCGCTGGAGGCGTTAACCGGACGACCGGTCACCTGCTCCGCCGTCGCGGGCTGGCGCGCCGACCAGCGCGTCGTTCATGCAAAAGAAACCTTCCATTTGCGCTATAACAGCGACTGTCGGGGTACGTCATTATTTCGCCCCGTACTGGATTCAGGTCAAACGGGCACACCGCAGATCCCCGTCACGCTCCCCACCTGGGATGAAGTTGTAGGGCAGGAAGTGAAGGCAGAGGATTTCAATACCTGGCTCCTCTCCCGCATATCGATGAGCGAAGGAATACCGGTCTATACCATTCACGCAGAAGTTGAAGGGATTGCCTGGCATCGCAACTTTGAAGATCTGCTTATTCGTGCCGCAGAGGCGGGGATTACTTTCTGTCCTCTTGGCGATTTACTTCCGACATCGCCAGAGGTATTACCACCGGGGAAAATTGTTCGTGGCAAAATTGCAGGTCGGGAAGGCTGGCTGGGCTGCCAGCAACAGGTGAGTGACACTCGATGAAATCTCTACGTTATTATCTGGCATTCGCCGCGTTATTTGCGCTCTACTATATTCTCCCCATCAACAGTCGCCTGCTCTGGCAGCCGGATGAATCACGCTACGCCGAAATCAGCCGTGAGATGCTGGCGTCCGGCGACTGGGTAGTCCCGCATTTTCTGGGACTACGCTATTTTGAAAAACCCGTTGCGGGTTATTGGCTCAATAGCCTCGGACAGTGGTTATTTGGCGCCACCAATTTTGGCGTTCGGGCCGGTGTTATTGTTGCAACATTACTCACCGCATTGCTTGTGGGTTGGCTTGCGTTCCGACTCTGGCAAGATAAACGCACCGCCGCCTTCGCCTGCATTATCTATCTGACGATGTTTGCGGTGTACAGTATTGGCACCTTTGCCGTACTCGACCCAATCATCGCCTTGTGGTTAATGGCCGGCCTGTGCTGTTTCTGGGAAGGGATGCAGGCAACGTCAACAAAGACAAAAATCATCGCGTTTCTCTTGTTGGGCGTGACCTGCGGTATGGGGGTGATGACCAAGGGTTTTCTTGCCCTGGCCGTTCCGGTCGTGAGCGTTTTACCGTGGGTGATGGTACAAAAACGCTGGAAAGATCTGTTCATTTACGGCTGGCTGGCGATCCTGGGCTGTATTGCTATCGTACTCCCGTGGGGGATTGCCATCGCTCTGCGCGAGCCGGATTTCTGGCACTATTTCTTCTGGGTCGAACACATTCAACGTTTTGCGATGGACGATGCCCAGCATAAAGCCCCTGTCTGGTACTACCTGCCCGTATTCATTGCGGGAAGCCTTCCATGGCTGGGGCTCCTCCCCGGTTCACTGTGGGCGGGCTGGAAAAACCGCGATCCCGCCCGTACAACCGGCTATTTGTTATGCTGGATTGTCATGCCGCTGTTCTTTTTCAGCATCTCCAGGGGAAAATTGCCAACCTATGTTCTTTCCTGTTTCGCACCGTTAGCCATCTTAATGGCGCATTACGGCCTGTTGGCGGCACACAAAGAGAGCCGCGCACTGCGTGCCAATGCCTGGATTAACATCGCCTTTGGCATCATCGGGATCGTCGCGACCTTTATTATTTCGCCCTGGGGACCGTTGAAGTCTCCCATCTGGATACATATTGAGTTGTACAAGGTCTTTTGCTCATGGGGGATCTTCGCAATCTGGACATTTTTTGGCTGGTATACCCTGAGTTCTCCCCGTAATACGTGGATACTCTCTGCGTTGAGCCCCCTGGGGCTGGCGATTTTTGTTGGTTTTTCGATCCCCGACCGGGTGATGGAATCGAAGCAACCGCAATTTTTCGTCGAGATGACCCGGGAATCGTTGATGACGAGCCGCTATATTCTGACTGATGGCGTCGGCGTCGCGGCCGGTCTGGCCTGGAGTCTGCGGCGAGATGACATCATCATGTACGGGCAGAAAGGAGAGCTAAAATATGGCCTCAATTATCCGGATGCTAAAGGTCGTTTTGTCAGTCGGGCTGATTTTAATGACTGGCTTAACCAACATCGTCAGGAGGGGAAGATTTCACTCGTGCTTTCTATTGCAAAAGATGAAAACATCAATGACCTTGCCATACCACCTGCAGATAATATTGATAATCAGGGGCGTCTGGTGCTAATTCAGTATTATCCCAAATGATCTGGCCTGTCTTAATCCTGGCCAGTTTGCTCAGCGTTGGCGGACAGTTATGCCAGAAGCAGGCTACCCGACCGGTTCAGCCGCGCTACCGAAAACGCCACATTGCCCTGTGGCTTGGTCTTGCGCTGGCCTGCCTCGGCTCGGCAATGGTGCTGTGGTTACTGGTTTTACAAACGATTCCCGTCGGCATTGCCTATCCGATGCTCAGTCTTAACTTTGTCTGGGTCACGCTGGCCGCCTGGAAAATTTGGCATGAGCCCGTCTCTGCCCGCCATTGGCTTGGCGTTGGACTGATTATCACCGGCATTTTTGTGCTTGGGAGCGCGGTATAATGGGATTACTGTGGGGACTTCTCAGCGTCATGATCACCTCGGCAGCCCAACTGAGTCTTGGCTTTGCCATGGCGTCATTGCCGCCCATGCTGCACCCAGGCGCCTTCATTGTGGCGCTGTTTTCCGCTCACGCCAGTGCCATCGCGTTATTTTCCGGACTGCTGGGCTATCTGGCTTCCGTTTTTTGCTGGCATAACGCACTGCATCATCTCGAACTCAGTAAGGCATATGCCTTGCTGAGCCTCAGTTACATTCTCGTCTGGGTTGCGTCGATGGTACTGCCTGGGATGCAGGGCGCGTTCTCTCTGAAAGCACTGTTGGGCGTTGCGTGCATTATGGCAGGGTTGATGATCATTTTTTTACCCTCGCAAAAAATCCCTCGCCGAACCTGAGATGTCACTTTTCACCCATCAGACGCTCCCACTCTTCGCAGGTGTATGGGCTTGCATCGATTATTTTAATCGTCCGCGCTTTTTCACGGTTAATGCAATACTGCGCATCTTTTTGCGGGGAAAGCAGATCGCCTGGATTGACCGCCACAGAAGCACTGACCTGGGCAATCATCTTTAGCGATCCACCGATATCACTGAGGACCAGTACGTAACGTTCACTCTTTTTAACGTATCGCGATTTTTTTACCTGCCACTCCATTGCAGACCTTAATTTGAAATAAAATTTCACATTAAGTTACACATTAGCAGATAAACAGAAATGCAATAGCCATCAAGGGGTAAATATGAGAGGTCGAACCAGCTACGCCTCCTGAGTCCTAACCCACTCCAGCAACGCGCGGCGAGAAATTTTGATCCCGCCGGTTTTCAATTCTGGCGGGAGTGTCAGCCAGCGAACGGGTTGCTGAAAGCGCGCCAGTTTGCCCTGAACCCACGCGGCGAGATCCACGCTTTCAGCCTGAGCGTCATACTCAATAACCGCCACAGGGCGATGGCCAAATTCGCGGTCTTCAACAGGAACCACAAAGGCCTGTAGCACATGGGGATGCGCGGTGATAACACGCTCCACCTCTTCGGGCTGAATCCCCTCTCCGCCGCTGAAAAACAGATTATCCAGACGGCCAGCAATCGTCAGCCTGCCGTTTTGCAACACGCCGCGATCGCGCGTGGCAAACCAGCCTTCGTCATTGACTAACGGCATCAGCTTACCGTTGCGCCAGTATCCTTCCGCCATGCTGGCGGCACGCAGCCAGACCTCGTCATTGACGATTTTAACCTCTCTGCCAGGCAGCGCTGAGCCAACATCGCCCAGGCCATCCGCCTCTTTCGCACACACCGTGGAAGCAAACTCCGTCAGACCGTAGCCACACCAGCAGCGAATCCCCTGCTCATGCGCCTTTTCTGTCAGCTCGACCGGAATCGCCGCACCGCCTAAAAGCACCGCTTTTAATGTTATCGATGAACGGTTGACCAGCAAACGCCAGAGCTGCGTCGGCACCAGAGAGGCGTGAGTACAACCTGCCAGCATCTGCTCCAGCGGTTGTTTCTCGCGTACGGTCATTCGCGCGCCAGCAAATAGCCAACGCCACAAAATGCCCTGGCCGGAGACATGAAACAACGGCAGCGACAGCAACCAGTCATCGCCTTCACCAAAGGACATCAACGATAAAACGCCCGCAGCGCTTGCCAGATGCGCTTGACAGCTGTGCACCGCCGCTTTGGGTAATCCCGTCGAGCCAGAGGTCAGCGTCATTGAACTCAGACGCTGCGGCTGCCATGTGCAGGCATAGTCGCTTTCAATGCCCTGCATCTGCAGCGGGGCCAGCGCAGGAAAGGTATTTTCCCCGTCCAGCACCAGTGCAAAGTGTAAAGAGAGTTCAGGTAGCAGGGCGTCCAGCAGCGGTTGAGGCAGTTGCGGATTGACGGGCAGGATTCTCGCGCCGCATTGCAACAGGGCGAGCCAGGCCAACAGAGACTGCGGATGGTTCCAGGCGCGCAGCATCACACTACGGCCTTCCTCCACGCCCTGGGCGGCAAACCCCGCCGCCAGGCGATCAATACGTGTACAGAGCGTGCGCCAGCTTAGCACCTCATCATTCAGGCGTAAGGCTGGCGCATCCCCCCGAACTTGCCGCCAGTACCGCCACGGCCAGTCAGGGAAGATCATAGCAGTCGTTCCAGTGCGTCAACGTCTACGCACGGCAGCGTGCTCCCCGGCCAGGTACGCACCTGTTGAATTTGCATCAGGCTTAACGTGTCCAGACCAGGAATGGTTTGTGGCGTCAGCCAGGCAGCAATGCGCGCCAGCTGCGTCAAACCCAGACTGGATTCGATGGAAGAACTGATGACGGCGGTCAGTCCGAGCGCATGCGCCGCCTGAACCTGCTCGCGTACTTTTGCCAGGCTACCGGTCAAGGTCGGTTTGATCACCACCGCACTCACGCCCTCTTCGGCCATAAAGACAAAATCGGCCTCGCGCAGACTTTCGTCCCAGGCGATTGCAATACCGGTTTCACGGGAAAACGCGCGAGAATCATCGCGGGTTTTGCACGGTTCTTCGAGAAAGGCAATCCGGGAACGGAAATCCGGGTTCACATATTTCGCAAACTGCTGCGCTTTTAACGGTGTCCAGGCACGGTTAGCATCCAGACGTAAATGCAGGTCTGGAATCGCCTCCAGTAACAGGTTGACGACCATGCCATCGCGTACGGCTTCGTACAGGCCGATTTTCACCTTCGCCACTTTTTCGCCTGGCATGTCGGCAAGCTGGAGCACCAGATCATCAGGATCACCCGTACACAGCGGCGCAGCCCGGTAATCTGCCGTTTCTGGCAAGGTGCCTTCCAGCTCGGCCAGCGCACAGCTGACGCCAAAGGCGACGGACGGCATCTCCGGCAGCGATGCAGCGCTCGCAAGCCAGTCGTTAACCCACGCCAACAGGACTGTCTGCGCCTCTTCCCAGGTTTCCTGGCTGAAGCCCGGCAGTGGGGAGATCTCTCCCCACCCTTCGCGCTCGCCGTCACGAAGACAGACATACAGGCCATCGCGAGTTTTTAACCGCCGATCGCGCAGAACCACCCCCGCGTCCATGGGGATCTGCCAGCGGTATACCTGCGCGCTACGCATTACGGATTCCGTTTGAATTTGCTGAAATCAGGCTGACGTTTCTGGTTAAAGGCGTTACGGCCTTCCTGACCTTCTTCCGTCATATAGAACAGCATGGTGGCATTGCCTGCCAGTTCCTGCAGCCCCGCCTGACCATCGCAGTCAGCGTTCAGCGCCGCTTTCAGGCAACGCAGCGCCATCGGGCTGTTTTGCAGCATTTCACGGCACCAGCGCACGGTCTCTTTTTCCAGATCCGCCAGCGGAACCACGGTGTTGACCAGCCCCATGTCCAGCGCCTGCTTCGCGTCGTACTGACGGCACAGGAACCAAATTTCACGCGCTTTTTTCTGGCCGACGATACGCGCCATGTAAGACGCGCCCCAGCCGCCGTCGAAGGAGCCGACTTTCGGGCCGGTCTGACCAAAGACAGCGTTTTCCGCAGCGATAGTCAGGTCGCACATCATATGCAGTACGTGACCGCCGCCAATGGAGTACCCCGCGACCATCGCCACTACCGGCTTCGGACAGGTACGGATCTGGCGCTGGAAGTCCAGCACGTTCAGGTGATGGACGCCGGAGTCATCCTGATAGCCGCCGTAGTCGCCGCGGACTTTCTGGTCGCCGCCGGCGCAAAATGCTTTGTCGCCTGCGCCGGTGAGAACAATCACACCGATATTGTCGTCATAACGCGCATCCGCCAGCGCCTGGATCATTTCTTTGACGGTCACAGGACGAAATGCGTTGCGTACCTGCGGACGGTTAATGGTGATTTTTGCGATACCATCGGTGGATTTCTCATAACGAATGTCAGTGTAGCCCTCGGAGCAATCATGCCATTCAACCGGTGCGTAAAGCATTGTTTCATCAGGGTAGATCATAGTGTGTCCTTTAGTCAGAGACGCAGAATCTGAGCCAGACTTTCCACCACGCCTGCGGGATTTTCCCGATGCGCGTTGTGTCCGGCATTACGAATCACATGGACAGGCACAGACAGTTCGCTCGCCAGTGCGCGAAATTTACTGTCCCGCTCGCCACATAAATAATAAAACGCAAATGTGCGCGCATTAAGCGCATCACGTAAATCAGGTTGTACGCCAAGCGACGTTGCTTCGAGCATCGCCGCCAGCGTTTCGCCGTTGTTCTGGCTACGCAGTGCAACCAGTGCTTCTCGTTGCTGTGCGTTCAGCGAGGCAAAAACCGGCTGCAGATACCAGTCGTTAAAAACGTCTCGCAGCGGTTCACGACGAAAACGCGCCGCCCAATGCCCATCAGAGCGTCGGCGCGCGTCACGTTCAGCCTCGCTTGGCAGCCCAGGATGACCGCCTTCAACGACCAGGCCGCACAGTCCGGGAATCCCCTCGCTCGCCGCCATCATCGCCACTCTGCCGCCAAGGGAATATCCCACCAGCCAGTGGTTGAGTATGTTGTAACTAAGCAAGGTTCTGCGCAGCAACTCAATCACCTCGCTAAACCCCTCCACACGAATCGTTGCAGAACCACCGTGCCCTGGCAAGTCAACATACAACCGCGAGCAGGTCTGAAACTGCTCGCCAACGGTTTGCCATTCCCGATAATCGCCGGAAAATCCATGCAAAAAGACCAGCCAGGGCGAACCCGGCTGACCCTTTACTGCGTGGGCATGCAGGGTCACAGGTGGCTGACCTGCGCTAATAACTGTTGCAGCGTTTGCGTACCGTCGGTGTCATTGACCACCAGTTCAATTACCGTCGCCGTCGGTGTGCGCCACGCGCCAGCCAGCGCATCTTCCAGCTCAGCCCAGTTTTCCGGACGATGGTATTTCAAATTAAACATCGCCGCCGCATGGTCAAAATGGACGTTTTGCGGCATCAGATAAAACCGTTCGCGCTCGCTCTGCGGGGTGGGTAACAGCGAGAAAATTTGCCCGCCGTTATTGTTCACAACGATCAGTACGAACGGCGCAGACACCTGGCGCAATAACGCCAGCGCATTAAGATCGTAAAGCGCCGACAAATCGCCCACAATCGCCAGGATCGATTTCGCACTCGCACGCTGGACGCCAGCGGCCGTTGAGAGCAAACCGTCAATCCCGCTCGCCCCCCGGTTACTGTATACCGGGTATCCGGCAGGCAGTTGCGACAGGGCATCAATCAGTCGTACCACCAGACTGTTACCCACGAACAGCTGCCCCTGCTCCGGCAAATACTCGCGAATTCGGTGAGCCAGTTGGGCTTCGCCAAAGTTTTCGCGACGGGCAACCACAGCCTGCCATGCCTGCTCGGCCAAACGCGGAATCTCCACGCACCACGGATTGCGTTTTTCCGCCGGGTGCAAATCCAGCCAGTCACCGACTTTCGACACCAGTCGGCGTCCACGGTGGTGAGCCGGATCCAGACGACCTTCGATATTGTCGATAATCCAGTATTCTTGCGGAGAGCAACTGGCCTGCCATTGCAGCAGGCGTTTACCGGTCAGGCTACTGCCCAGCTGCACGACAATTTGCGCCTGCTGCAGTTCGGTAACCGCTTTAGGGTTACCCAGCCAGAGATCGGCGCAGGGCAGCGGTTGTCCGGTTTGCGACAGCACATCGCCAATCAGCGGCCAGCCCAGCGTTTGCGCCCAAAGCGCAGCTTTTTTGCCCTCTTCCGCGCTCATCCGCCCGGCAACCACCACGCCGCGCTTTTGCCGCCAGAAGAACCAGTCACGCTGTTTTTCACTCTCCAGTCGACGCGCCTCGCGCAGCCAGGGCTTATCACCCTGCCACCAGTCGCCAAGATGCTGCTGCCACTCAATACCTGTGTCGTCCATCTCGCCATACAGCGGCTCAGCAAAAGGACAGTTGATATGGACTGCCCCGGCGTGCAACGAAGCAAGCGCATTATCAAGGGTAGAAACCAGCCAGCTTGCCGGAATATCCTGAGTTGGTCGCGGTAAAGAGAGTGTTTGCGAGGGATGTGTAGCAAACATGCCTGACTGACGAATCGCCTGATTGGCGCCGCAGTCGATCAATTCTGGCGGACGATCTGCCGTGAGCAAAATGAGTTTTTCGCCCGTCAACCCAGCTTCGATCAGCGCCGGATAGAGATTAGCCACCGCCGTCCCGGAAGTGACGATCACCGCAACCGGTTGTTTACTGACCTTCGCCAGCCCCAGTGCCAGGTGGCCCAGCCCACGCTCATCAAAGTGCGTGTGGTGGATAAAAGCAGGATTTTCCGCCGCCGCCAGCGTTAATGGCGTTGAACGAGAGCCAGGGGCAATGCAAACATGCCTCACGCCGTGGCGGGTTAAAGCTTCCAGAATGACCGCCGCCCAGCGTCGGTTAAATGCGCTTACTGACATGAGATTGTCCGGTATCAATATTGCGACTAAGTATAGAGAATCGAAATAATGGATTTTTGATATGAGTCGGGAATGTGTAACTCATTACACTTCCATCTGTAATAAAGTGCGCAACCCTGCCGCTTTATTGTCTATTTCCTGCCATTCTTGCTCAGGATCCGAGCCGCGCACAATCCCCGCACCTGCGTACAACCTCACAATATTGGTGGTAATTTTCGCCGAACGGAGCGACACGCAAAATTCGCTTTGCTGTAGCGACAAATAGCCCGCCGAACCGGCGTACCATTCGCGTTCGAAGGGTTCATTTTGCTGAATAAATTGACGCGCCAGTTCGCGAGGAATACCCGCTACCGCCGCCGTCGGTTGTAACTGATGTAAACAGAGCGCGTCGTCCGGCTGATTGAGCGCCGTCCAGATACAACGCCGCAAGTGCTGAACTTTACGCAGCCTGAGAACCTGCGGAGGGAGAACATCAAGCGTATGAGTGCAGTTTTGCAGTCGCTGGCAGATATCTTCCACCACCAGCATATTTTCACGCTGATTTTTATCGTCCTTCATCAGCCACTCGCCGAGTTGCCAGGCACGGTGATCGTCGGGATGATTAGCCACTGTCCCGGCCAACGCTTCGGTACGAAGCGCCGTGTCACGCCGCCGCCAGAGGCGTTCAGGCGAAGAGCCCAGAAAAGCGCTGTCGGCAGAGAATGCCATGAAAAAGTGGTAGCAGTTCAGGTTCAGGCGACGGCTTGATGCCATCACCGACGCGGCATTCACCGGACGAGAAAACTGCAAATCCGTCGCCCGCGCCAGCACCACTTTATCAAGCTGTTCCTGCGCGATGGTGCGGGTTGCGAGCTGGATCAAATTCATCCACCCGGTTTTATCCGGCGAATGCTTTTCATCCGTGAGGGTCAAATGCAGCGCTGGCAGCGATTTAATGCCCACCAGCGATGAGAGAAAGCGAACCGCGTCTGCGGCATCTTCACGCAGGGAATGCTCGCTGTAGAGATGCAGGCGCAGTGTCGCTGAACCACCACAGCGTCGCCATTCCAGGCGCGGTAGCACCAGGTTCCCGCGCTGCGGCTCAAACGCGTTTAATCCCCAGATACGCAGATCGGCATGATGCGCATGCAGGCGCAAAAACTGTTGCGCCAGGTCCAGAGAGCGGAATGTGGCCACCGCACCCAGCACGGCGGCTTCTTCATCGCCATTGCGCTGCTGCCAGTAAAATTGCGGCCAGATGGACTGGTTCGCCAGCCAGCTCAGGGCGTCAAACGCATCATTAAGAGGAAAAGGAACATCGAAAACACGAATTCCGGGTGCCGCTGGCATCTCTTGCGACAACTGACGCATCAGATTCTCCAGCGCTGTAGTAATTGAATGCACGCGGACCTCTCCCTGTTAAAAACCTCACATTATACGGGGTACTGCAAAAAAATTGCAGTACCTCAGTTTAGGGAGGATATGAGATCCCTGTTACAGGACGGAATTTAACGTCGCGCCAGCAGTAATCCGAGCACCAGTCCAACCACTGCACCCACGCCAATTCCCTGCCAGGGTTTTTCATGAACATAGTCATCAGCCTGGTAGGCGGCTTGTTTTGCCCGGTAATAATAGCTGTCTGATGCGTGACTTACGCGATTTTTGACCTCTTCCAGCGCCGCTTCAGCCCGCGCTTTTAGCTCGACATATTTCTGATCGGCTGGATCGCCTGAAGACTGCAGAACCTCTTCCAGCGTTTCGCTCAAAAATTCGATGTCGTCGTCGATACGTGAATGATAAGAATGGAATGACATTGTCTTCTCCCTTGCTATTAACGTATCCGCTAACTATAGACAACTGAGCCCGGTTACGCCTGTCCGGGTTCCCGCGCCATACCGATATGAGGAATACCGTCTTCGTCATAGACTCCGGTCACGGGGGTAAATCCAAAACGCGCATAGAACGATTGTAAATGCGCCTGCGCGCCCAGATAAAATGCCTTTTCCGGCCAGTGGTTAACGCAAGAAGCTAACGTTCGGGTCATCAGTTGCTCACCCAGTTTTGCTCCGCGCAGCGCCTCACTGACAATCACCCGGCCAATCACGACAGGCTCCAGTTCATCCTCACTTTTCAGAATCCTCGCATACGCGACCAGCTCATCGTTGTGCCAACCCAGAATATGGCGGTTGTCCCCCACCAGATCGTCGCCATCGACATCCTGATAAGGGCACTGCTGTTCAACCACAAACACCGCGCAACGCAATTTGAGCAGCGCGTAGAGCGCGGTGACGGATAATTCAGAATGGTGAAGATCTTGCCAGTGGATCATTGTGCGCTCCTTTGTCGTATTCGCTTTATACTAGCCAGATTGATGTTCAAAAGTGTAATGGAATGATGGAATTAATTTTCTTAGGTACTTCTGCGGGCGTTCCTACACGCACACGCAATATGACGGCGACCTTGCTGAATCTACAGCACCCTACGCGTGCAGGGCTGTGGCTGTTTGACTGTGGCGAAGGCACGCAGCACCAGATGCTCAGTACCGCGTTTAATCCGGGTAAACTCGAACGCATTTTCATTAGCCATCTGCATGGCGATCACCTTTTTGGTTTACCCGGGCTGTTGTGCAGCCGCTCAATGTCAGGCCACGCCCACCCTCTGACTATTTATGGCCCACGAGGCTTGCGTGAATTCACTGAAACTGCATTACGCCTCAGCGGTTCCTGGACCGACTATCCGCTGGAAATTATTGAAATCACCGCCGGTGAGATTCTGGACGATGGCTTACGCAAAGTGACGGCGTTTACGCTGGAACATCCGCTGGAATGTTACGGCTACCGTATTGAAGAGCATGACAAACCCGGCGCGCTGGATGCGAAAGCGTTAAAGGCGGCAGGCGTTAAGCCCGGTCCCTACTTTCAGGATCTGAAGGCCGGAAAAAGCGTTGTGCTGGAAGATGGTCGACAGATTCACGGCGCGGACTATCTCGCGGCGCCGATTGCAGGAAAATCCGTGGCGATCTTCGGCGATACCTCTCCCTGCGCTGGCGCATACGAACTGGCAAAAGGCGTGGACGTGATGGTGCATGAAACCACGCTGGATACGTCGATGGAAGAAAAAGCGAATAGCCGCGGGCACAGTTCAACCCGACAGGCTGCGCTGCTGGCGAAGGAAGCGTGCGTCGGCCGTCTGATCATCACCCACGTGAGTTCGCGTTACGATGACAAAGGCTGCCAGCGACTGCTGGAAGAGTGTCAGGCGATTTTCCCTGCGACCGAACTGGCTTACGATTTCGCCGTTTTCACGGTTTAGCGCTCCATTTTTTGCCCTCTGTGCCGATAACAGTGACAAGGCAGGATTTCACATTGAGGACAGAATGGACAATTTCCAGAAAGATATTGATGACAGGGCGAACCTGACCCTGTCCAACCGTTTTGAATTGCTGTTGTTTCGTCTCGGCACATCTGTGCAGGCGCAGAAATCAGAGCTTTTTGGCATCAACGTTTTTAAGCTGCGCGAAATTGTTCCCATGCCGACGTTTACGCGCCCGGCCGGGATGAAAGCACCGCTCTTAGGCATGGTAAATATTCGCGATCAGGTGATCCCGGTTATCGATCTTCCGGCCGTCGCCGGATGCAAACCCGAAACGGGGTTGAATATTCTGCTAATCACCGAATATGCCCGCAGTGTTCAGGCCTTCGCCGTAGAGTCTGTCGAAAATATCATGCGTCTGGACTGGCAGCAGGTACACACCGCCGAGAAAGCCGTCAACGGTCGCTATATCACCAGCATCGCCTGTCTGGATGAAGACAAAGAAACCAACAACCTGGCGCTGGTGCTCGACGTTGAGCAGATCCTCTATGACATCGTACCGTCAAATCACGATTTGCGCGCCGCCCATCTGAAGACCAATAAGTTCAATATCACGCCAGGGGCGGTGGCGATCGTCGCAGAAGATTCGAGAGTGGCCCGCGCGATGCTGGAGAAAGGGTTAAATGCCATGGAAATCCCGCATCAGATGCATATCACCGGTAAAGATGCCTGGGAGAAGATCCAGCAACTGGCCAAAGAGGCCGAAGCAGAAGGCAAACCAATTAGCGAGAAGATAGCCCTCGTGTTGACCGACCTCGAAATGCCGGAGATGGACGGTTTTACCCTCACCCGCAAAATCAAAACCGACGAACGACTGAAGAAGATCCCGGTGGTGATCCACTCGTCGCTTTCCGGCAGCGCCAACGAAGACCATGTGCGCAAAGTGAAAGCCGATGGCTATGTGGCGAAGTTTGAAGTCAATGAGCTGTCATCGGTGATTCAGGAGGTGATGGAGCGCGCGGCGCAAAACGTCAGCGGGCCGCTGGTGAGCCGTCAGCTGATCGGCTAATTTCACTCCGGGTATAAAAAAACCGCCGATTTCGGCGGTTTTTTCGTTTCTGCATTTCGCTTACATCAGCGGTGCGGCCAACTGCACGATGCTGATCAACGGCTGCGGGTAGACACCGAGAATTAGCACCAGCAGCGCGGAGATCAGTACCACGATACCGCCCGCACTGTACTGCCAGTTTGACGGCGCATCACGGTTAAGCTGCTGCGGCGCACTCAGGTAGAGGCTCACGGCAACGCGCAGGTAGTAGTACAAACCAATCGCGGAGCCAATCACCACGCCACCCACCAGCCACCACAGGTTAGCCTGAACACCGACGGCAAGGACGTAGAATTTACCGATAAAGCCCAGCGTCATCGGGATACCCGCCAGAGACAGCATCATCACCGTCAGCACGGCTGCGAGGATCGGACGATGCCAGAACAGACCACGGTAGGAGAACAGTGAATCCGCATCCGGACCACGGTACGGGCTGGACATCAGGCTCACCACGCCGAACGCGCCGAGGCTGCTGAACAGGTAACCGGCCAGGTAAACGCCCACCGCTTCCATCGACATCTCACCACTCTGCAGGGCAATCAACGCCACCAGCAGATAACCGAGGTGAGAGATAGAGGAGTAACCGAGCAGACGTTTGATGTTGGTCTGGCTCAGCGCCATCAGGTTACCGAAGATGATGGAGGCAAAGGCAATCACGCCCAGCACCACACGTACCGCTTCGCTGTCGCCAACCGGCGCGTACAGGAACAGACGCATCACCACACCGAAGATGGCGATCTTGCTCGCCGTCGCCAGGAACGTGGAAACCGGCGCAGGCGCACCCTGGTAAACGTCTGGCGTCCACAGATGGAACGGCACCAGAGAGAGTTTAAAGCCAAGGCCGACAATCATCATGCCAAAGCCCGCCAGCAGCAGCGGCTCGTTCAGCATCCCGTCGCCCAGGCTCTTACCCAGTGCGACAAACGACAGGTTGCCGGACTGCGCGTACACCAGCGCCATACCAAACAGCAGGAATGAAGACGCTGCGGCAGACAGAATGGTGTATTTGATACTGGCTTCCAGCGAACGTTTCTGACGGAACGCGTAACCCACCAGGCCAAACAGCGGCAGAGAGATAAGCTCGATACCCAGGAACAACGCCGCCAGATGGTTAGCGTTGGCCAGCAGGATCCCGCCGAGGGCGGCAATCAGCACCAGCAAATAAAACTCTTCCCGGTTATCGTCATAGCCTTCCAGCCACGGATAAGCAAAGGTACAGGTGGCGAGGCTCGCCAACAGAACCATCCCGGTGTAGAGCATCGCGAAACCATCGACGCGCATCAGCGGCGTCACGTCCATCGCGCCTGCCTGGCCAACAAACCAAAGCGAAACCAGTGCAGCGTTAAGCCCAATGACCGACAGCGTGGCATTGAGAAAGTGATTGCGTCGCCACGCAATGGAGAGCATCACAACCACCACCGTCAAGCCGACGATCAGCAGCGGTAGCAGCGCAATCAGGTGTTGTGGAGTTATTGTCATGGCGATTTACGGCCTTGTAGTAGTAACGGAATTAACAAACCACTGCTGGATGTTGCCCATCGCTGAATGCGAGGTATCCAGAATCGGCTGCGGATAGAAGCCAAGCAGTACCAGAAGCACAACCAGCAACAGGATGATAAACAGCTCGCGCAGCGACATCCCTGGCAGTTCCTGATTGGCGATTTGGCTTTTCGCCTTACCAAAGTAAGCGCGATGCAGCATCGACAGCGAATAAACAGAGGCAAACACCAGACCAAAGGTCGAGATCACGGTGATAACCGGAACCACCTGGTAGCTGCCGAACAGGATCATGAATTCGCCCACGAAGTTACCGGTACCCGGCATACCCAGCGTACAGACCGCGAAGAACATCGACAGTGCAGGCAACCATTTCATTTTGCCCCACAAACCGCCCATCATACGCATATCACGGGTGTGCAGACGTTCGTACAGCTGACCACACAGGATGAAGAGGCCCGCAGCGGACAGACCGTGCGCGATCATCTGGATCACCGCACCCTGATACGCCAGCTGGTTGCCGGTGTAGATAGCAATCAGCACGAAGCCCATGTGCGAAACAGAGGTGTAAGCAATCAGACGTTTGATGTCGTACTGAGCGAACGCCATCCACGCGCCGTAGAAAATACCGATAACACCCAGCCACATGGCGATTGGTGCGAACTCCGCAGACGCGTTCGGGAACAGCGGCAGGGCGAAACGCAGCAGACCGTAGGCCGCGGTTTTCAGCAAAATCCCCGCCAGGTCAACGGAACCTGCGGTCGGTGCCTGGGAGTGCGCGTCCGGCAACCAGCCGTGCAGCGGAACCACCGGCATTTTTACCGCGAAGGCGATGAAGAAGCCCAGCATCAGCAGATATTCCACACCGTGGGACATCGGGGTATTCAGCAGCTCTTCATAGTTGAAGGTCCAGACGCCCGAGGCTTTGTAGTGCACAAACACCAGCGCCAGGATGGCAATCAACATCACCAGACCGCTCGCCTGGGTATAGATGAAGAACTTGGTGGCCGCCGTGATACGCGTTTTACCGTCAGAAGCTTTATGCCCCCACAGCGCGATCAGGAAGTACATCGGCACCAGCATCATTTCCCAGAAGAAGAAGAACAGGAACATGTCGATGGCAAGGAACACGCCGATAACGCCGCCGAGGATCCACATCAGGTTCAGGTGGAAGAAGCCCTGGTATTTTTCGATTTCATTCCAGGAACACAATACCGCCAGAACACCCAGCAGACCGGTCAGCACCACCATCAGCAGTGATAAACCGTCAATGGCCAGATGGATTGAGATGCCAAAGCGCGGGATCCACGGCAGCACGAATTCAGACTGCCACTGCGGAATGCCAGCGGATTGCGTCAGTGAATAGCCGCCCTGCAACCACAGTTGCAGACCAAGCGCCAGCGTCAGTCCCATGGTTACCAGCGCTATCCAGCGCGGCACCTTCACGCCAAAGCGTTCGGTCTGCCAGCACAGGAAGCCACCGATAAAGGGAATTAATATTAGCCAGGGTAGTAACATGGCGATCTTTATTCCTTGTTAAAGTCCCAACAGGACCTGATTTTCAACGAATTCTCACAACAGAAAATTCACTTCGGATTGTGGTTTTAATGTCGGGTGGCGCTAGCGCTTACCCGACCTACGGTCTTGTAGGCCCGGTAAGCGTTAGCGCCACCGGGCAAAACAACCGCAATCCTCAAACTCAACGCAGTACCATCAACAGTGCCAGCACCACGACCGCACCAATGCTCATGGACGCCACATACCAGCGCAGATAACCGTTCTCGCTGAACAGCAGGCCTTTACCTGCAAAGCGGGAAAGGATCGCCGGAATGTTCATCATCGAGTTCAGTGGGTCGCTTTTCAGCAGCCAGGTGATACCCATGAACGGCTTCACGAACACTTTGTCGTACAACCAGTCGAAGCCCCAGGCGTTATACCACCAGGTGCCCAGCAGACGGCCCGGGCCGCTGTTGGCAATCGAGGTCACCAGAGTGCGTTTACCCAGCCACAGCCAGGCCGCCATCAGAATGCCCACAATCGCCACGACGCCAGAGGTAATTTCCAGGGTCATCACTCGGCCGTGCTCAAGCTCGGTTGTTGCCGGGAGTACACCGTGCAGCGGCGGCACAATCAGCGCGCCAACGAAGGTGGACAGGATCATCAGCACAATCAGCGGCAAGTGATGGGTAATCCCCTTCCCTGCATGAGCGTGAATTTGTTCTTTTCCGTGGAATACGATGAAAATCATACGGAAGGTATACAAGGAGGTCATGAACGCACCGACCAGACCTGCAACCATCAGATTGATATGACCGTTGGCCATCGCGCCAGCCAGAATCTCATCCTTACTGAAGAAGCCCGCGGTGATCAGCGGCAGAGCCGACAGCGCCGCGCCGCCCACCAGGAAGCAGAGATAAACCAGCGGAATGGATTTACGCAGGCCACCCATCTTGAAGATGTTCTGTTCGTGATGGCAGGCCAGAATCACCGAACCGGACGCCAGGAACAGCAGCGCTTTAAAGAAGGCGTGCGTCATCAGGTGGAAAATCGCCGCATCCCACGCCTGAACGCCCAGCGCCAGGAACATGTAGCCAATCTGGCTCATGGTGGAGTAAGCGAGTACACGTTTGATGTCGGTCTGCACCAGCGCGGCGAAACCGGCCAGCACCAGCGTTACCGCACCGACGATACCCACCAGATGCAGAATGTCCGGGGTCATCAGGAACAGACCGTGAGTACGGGCAATCAGGTAGACACCGGCTGTTACCATTGTCGCGGCGTGGATCAGCGCGGAGACAGGCGTCGGGCCTGCCATCGCGTCTGCCAGCCATGTTTGCAACGGCAACTGCGCAGATTTACCGACCGCACCACCCAGCAGCATCAGCGTCGCCCAGGTCAGCATGTTGTTGCCTGCTGCGAAGTGCGCCGGCGCCAGTTCCACCATTTCGCGGAAATTCAGGGTGCCCAGTTCGTTGTACAGAATGAACAGCGCAATCGCGAGGAAGACGTCACCCACACGGGTCACGACAAACGCTTTCATCGCCGCTGCGCCATTCTTCGGATCGGTGTAGTAGAAACCGATCAGCAGATAGGAGCACAGGCCCACGCCTTCCCAGCCGAGGTACATCAACATCAGGTTATCGGCCAGCACCAGTACAACCATGCTGGCGATAAACAGGTTGGTGTACGCGAAGAAGCGAGAGTAGCCCTCTTCACCGCGCATATACCAGGACGCAAACATGTGGATCAGGAAGCCCACACCGGTGACCACTGACAGCATGGTCAGGGAAAGACCATCCAGTACCAGGTTAAAACCAATGTTGAAGTTGCCAACCGACATCCAGGTCCACAGCGGGACGCTAAACGCTTGCTGACCGTTAGCAAAAAAGTCCATGCCGACAAACACTGTGGCCAGCGCAGCCAGACCAATGGAACCCACGCCCACGGTAGCGGAGAGGTTTTCCGACCAGCGCCCGCGAGAGAACGCCAGTAATACAAAGCCAATCAATGGCAGAATAATGGTTAAGGCAAGCATGTTCATCCACGCATCTCACTTACTGAATCGATGTTCAGGTTCTGGCGACGGCGATGCAGTTGCAGTAACAGCGCAAGTCCGATACTCGCTTCCGCAGCCGCAAGGCTGATGGCGAGAATGTACATCACCTGACCATCGGTCTGGCCCCAGTAGCTACCGGCGACCACAAAGGCCAGCGCGGAAGCGTTAATCATGATTTCCAGACCGATCAGCATAAACAGCAGATTGCGGCGGATAACCAGACCGGTTAAGCCCAGAACGAATAAAATCGCAGCGAGGATCAGTCCATGTTGTAAGGGGATCATGCGTGCTCCTCCGTTTTTCTTTTCGCACGGTCTTCAGTGCGGTTGCTCAGCACTTCGCCTGGACGCTCTTCGCGACCGACGTGGAAGGCCACAACCAGACCCGCCAGCAGCAGCATGGAAGCCAGTTCAACCGCCAGTACGTAAGGTCCGAACAGAGAGATGCCGACGGCTTTCGCGCTAATCGGCGTACCGTCAATACCCTGGTCATTAACACCCAGAATGGCGTACACAATGACCACCAGCATGATGGCCGACAGAATCGCCGGACCAATCCATACCTGGGGTTTCAGCCATTGACGTTCCTGTTCGATTTCCGAACCGCCCAGGTTGAGCATCATCACCACGAACACGAACAGCACCATGATGGCGCCTGCGTAGACGATAATTTCCAGCGCACCCGCGAAGTGAGCCCCCAGCGAGAAGAACACCCCAGAAATCGCCAGCAGCGAAATAATCAGATACAGCAACGCATGCACCGGATTGGTGTGGGTGATCACTCGCAAGGTTGCGAGAATGGCTACCAGCCCACAAATATAAAAAGCGAACTCCATTGCCCCTCTCCTTACGGTAACAGGCTCTTGACGTCGATAGGCTTGGCTTCGTTCTCTGCTTCGCCCTTATCTTTGCCGTCGATTGCCATACCTGCCATCCGGTAGAAGTTATATTCCGGGTATTTACCCGGACCGGAGATCAGCAGATCCTCTTTCTCGTAAACCAGATCCTGGCGCTTGTACTCACCCAGTTCGAAATCTGGCGTGAGCTGAATTGCCGTTGTCGGACAGGCTTCTTCACACAGTCCACAAAAAATGCAGCGTGAGAAGTTGATGCGGAAAAACTCCGGATACCAACGACCATCTTTGGTCTCTGCTTTTTGCAGAGAGATACAGCCTACCGGGCAAGCTACCGCACACAGGTTACAGGCAACACAGCGCTCTTCGCCGTCCGGGTCGCGCGTCAGTACGATACGGCCACGGAAACGGGGTGGTAGATAGACCGGTTCTTCCGGGTACATCTGCGTTTCGCGCTTGGCGAACGCATGCAGGCCGATCATCCAGATACTGCGTACCTGGGTGCCGAAGCCTACTAACAATTCTTTTAAGGTCATGGTCTTTTCGCCCCTTATTGCGCCTGCCAGAGAATGACAGCCGCCGTTACCAGCAAGTTGACAAGCGTCAGCGGCAGGCAGATCTTCCAGCCGAAGGACATCACCTGGTCATAACGAGGACGAGGTAATGACGCGCGAATCAAAATGAACATCATCATGAAGAACGCGGTTTTCAGCGCAAACCAGATGAATGGCGGTAAGAACGGGCCATGCCAGCCACCGAAGAACAGGGTAACCATCAGCGCAGAAATGGTGACGATACCGATGTACTCCCCCACGAAGAACAGACCGAACTTCATACCGGAATATTCAATGTGGTAACCATCAGCCAGTTCCTGCTCGGCTTCCGGTTGGTCAAATGGATGACGGTGACACACCGCCACGCCCGCGATGGCAAAGGTGATAAAACCAAAGAACTGCGGGATAACGTTCCAGATATCAGCCTGGTTATTGACGATGTCGGTCATGTTAAATGAACCGGCTTGCGCCACCACGCCCATCAGGGAAAGTCCCAGGAACACTTCATAGCTCAGGGTCTGCGCAGAGGCACGCATCGCACCCAGCAGCGAGTATTTGTTGTTGCTCGACCAACCGGCAAACAGCACCGCGTAGACCGCCAGGCCCGCCATCATCAGGAAGAACAGAATCCCGATATTCAGGTCAGCAACCACCCAGCCTGGGCTGACCGGCACAATGGCAAAAGCCAGCAGCAGCGAGGTAAAGGCGATCATTGGTGCCAGCGTAAAGATGACGCGATCCGAGAATTTCGGGATCCAGTCTTCTTTAAAGAACATTTTGATCATGTCCGCGACAAGCTGGAGCGAACCGCCCCAGCCAACACGGTTTGGTCCATAACGGTTCTGGAACAGACCCAGCAGACGACGTTCACCAAAGCTCATGAATGCCCCGCAGGTGACCACCACCAGCAGGATCACCACCGCTTTGAGAATGCTCAGCAGGATCTCAATCAGATCCGGTGTAATCCAACTCATTGTTGTGCCTCCTGCAGATCCTCAAGACGCGCGCCCGCCAGCACCGGCGCAATGCCAGGCATACCCATCGGCAAACCGACCTGCCCTGCCGTCAGGCCTTCAGCGATTTCAACCGGCAGCGTGACCGTGTTGCCATCATAACTAAAGGAGACGTGCGTACCGGCATTCACTCCCAACTTCGCGGCATCGGCCGGGTTGAGTTTGATGTACGGCTGCGGCATACGGCTCTGGAAGATCGGAGAACGCTGTGACATCTCGTCGCTACCAAACAGATGGTAGTACGGTGCGATACGCCATTTACCCTCTTCTGCCTGGAAACCTGCCGGAACGGTCGTGAAATACTCCAGACCACCCTCAGAGGCCTCAATCAGGCGAACGCCCGGATCGCCATGACGCAGTTTCCCGCCCACTTCAGCCTGGAATTTGTTCCATGCCTGTGGGGAGTTCCAGCCTGGCGCCCAGGCAAATGGAATCTGCGAACGCGGTGCGTCCGGCTGGTTGTTCCCTTCCATCGAGAAGGCAAACATGGTGTCTTTGTCCTGCGGCTGACGCGGTTCGTGAACGCTAATGTCGGCGCGCATCGCGGTACGACCGCTGTAACGGTGCGGCTCACGCGCCAGTTTCTGACCCTTCACGCGGAACGTCGCGTCCGGCGCGGCATCTTTGATACCCGCCAGTTGCGGCAGCGCAGCAATCGCGGCGTCGATGACGTGGTCAAGCTGCGTCCAGTCGACTTCACGGTTACGTACAGTACTGTGCAGCGAGTGCAGCCAGCGCCAGCTTTCCAGCATCACGGTGTTGGCTTCGTAGTACGCCGGGTCATACACCTGGAAGAAACGCTGTGCGCGGCCTTCGTTGTTGATAACGGTACCGTCGCTTTCAGCAAAGCTTGCTGCGGAGAGCACCAGGTGGGCACTGTCCATAATCGCCGTACGCTGATGATCAACCACCATCACCAGCGGCGCTTTTGCCAGCGCGGCGTTAACGCGAATGGCCGAAGCATGACGATGCAGGTCGTTTTCCAGTACCACAACGGCGTCAGCACGACCGGTTTCCAGTTCGGTTAACGCGTCGTCAAGCGAACCACCGCCAATCATGCCGAGGCCCATGCTGTTCACGGAGCGGGCAATCATGGTGATACCGACGTCAGCGCCACGGCCTTTCAGTGCTTTTGCCACGTTGGCAGCCGCCTGAATCACTTCCGCGCTACCGGCGTTGGTGCCGGAGATAATCAACGGTTTTTTCGCGCCGGCCAACGCCTGAACGATCACATCAATTTTGTTTTGCAGATCGCGATCGATTCCGTCCACCGCCGGCGCGCTGTTATCAAGCGCATGAGCGACAGCAAAACCTAAGCGAGCCTGATCTTCGACCGGCGCACGGTAAGTCCACGCCGCAATATCGTCCAGGCGGGTGTTATCGACGTTAGTGACGAACAGTGGATGCTTCGCTCGTTGACCGATGTTAAGGATGGCCGCAATCTGCCAGTCAGCTACTTTCTGCGCTGCTGCCATTTCACGTGCTTTACCCTTCACGGCCTGACGCACGGCCAGCGCAACGCGCGCCCCGGTCTGCGTGATGTCTTCACCCAGCACCAGCACGGCATCGTAAGATTCGATATCACGCAACGCAGGGGTATGGATGCCGCCTTCTTGCAGCACTTTCAGCGCCAGTTCCAGACGTTCCTGTTCGCCGTGAGCGATACCGGTATAGAAGTTTTCCGCACCCACCAGTTCACGCAGCGCGAAGTTGCTCTCTACGCTGGCGCGTGGAGAACCGATACCAATCACTTTCTTCGACTGACGCAGAATATCCGCCGCACCCTGCATCGCCTGTTCGGCGTTCAGCGTGATCAGATCATCGCCACGACGCTGAACCGGCTGACGCGGACGGTCTTTCAGGTTGACGTAACCATAGCCAAAACGACCACGGTCGCAGAGGAAGTAGTGGTTAACGGTCCCGTTATAGCGGTTTTCGATACGACGCAATTCGCCGTAACGCTCACCCGGGCTGGTGTTACAGCCGATGGAACACTGCTGGCAGATGCTTGGCGCAAACTGCATGTCCCATTTACGGTTATAACGCTCGGAGTGCGTTTTATCGGTAAAGACGCCGGTCGGACAGATTTCGACCAGGTTGCCGGAGAATTCGCTTTCAAGCGTACCGTCTTCCGGGCGACCGAAGTAGACGTTGTCGTGTGCGCCATAAACGCCCAGATCGCCGCCATCAGCGTAATCTTTGTAGTAACGCACGCAGCGGTAGCAAGCGATGCAGCGGTTCATTTCGTGAGAGATGAACGGCCCCAAATCCTGATTGCGGTGAGTACGTTTGGTGAAACGATAGCGACGGAAGTTATGGCCGGTCATCACGGTCATATCCTGAAGATGGCAGTTACCGCCCTCTTCACACACCGGGCAGTCGTGCGGGTGGTTGGTCATCAACCACTCGACCACGCTTTCACGGAACTGTTTCGCTTCTTCGTCGTCAATAGAGATAAAGGTGCCTTCGGTGGCCGGTGTCATACAAGACATCACCAGGCGACCACGCGTGTCTTCCGCGTTTTGATATTGCTTCACCGCACACTGGCGGCAAGCACCGACGCTTCCCAGCGCCGGGTGCCAGCAAAAGTACGGAATATCAAGGCCGAGGGACAGACATGCCTGTAACAGGTTGTCTGAGCCATTGACCTCATATTCTTTGCCGTCTACATGAATCGTAGCCATAGTCAGCATGCTTCCAGTTGGCTCAGTCTGTGACTGAGCGTTAATCGAAATTCATATCGCGATCCAGGGTTATCCCTGAAATTACCAGCGCTCTTTCAGCAGGTTCGGCTGAATACCACCAATCGCGTGGGTATTACTGAACGGCTGCTTGATGCCGGCTTCGAATTCTTCGCGGAAATATTTAATGGCGCTCTGCAAAGGTTCAACCGCACCTGGCGCGTGCGCACAGAAGGTTTTCCCCGGACCGAGGAAACGACACAGTTGCTCAAGTGTCTCGATATCCCCCGGCTGGCCTTCGCCACGCTCCAGCGCACGCAGAATTTTTACGCTCCACGGCAGGCCGTCGCGACATGGCGTACACCAGCCACACGATTCACGGGCAAAGAACTCTTCCAGGTTACGCACCAGCGACACCATACCGATCTCGTGGTCAACCGCCATCGCCAGCGCGGTCCCCAGACGGCTGCCCGCTTTCCCGATGCTTTCAAATTCCATCGGCAGGTCGAGGTGTGCTTCGGTCAGGAAGTCAGTACCCGCGCCGCCTGGCTGCCAGGCTTTGAACTTCAGACCATCGCGCATGCCGCCAGCGTAATCTTCGAGGATCTCACGCGCGGTGGTACCAAACGGCAGTTCCCACAGTCCCGGATTCTTCACGCGACCGGAGAAGCCCATCAGCTTAGTGCCAGCATCTTTGCTCTTCGAAATGTTCTGATACCACTCCACGCCGTCAGCGAGGATCGCCGGGACGTTACACAACGTTTCGACGTTGTTGACGCAGGTCGGTTTGCCCCACGCACCGGAGCTTGCCGGGAACGGCGGCTTGGAGCGTGGGTTAGCGCGACGACCTTCGAGGGAGTTGATAAGCGCGGTTTCTTCACCGCAGATATAACGCCCTGCCCCGGTATGGACAAACAGCTCGAAGTCGAAGCCGGTGCCCATGATGTTTTTGCCGAGCAGACCGGCCTCGGTTGCTTCGGCAATGGCGCGACGCAGATTCACCGCCGCTTCAATGTATTCACCGCGCAGGAAGATGTAACCCCGGTACGCTTTCAGCGCAAACGCGGAGATCAGCATGCCTTCCACCAGCAGGTGCGGCAGCTGTTCCATCAGCAGACGGTCTTTATAGGTACCCGGCTCCATTTCATCGGCGTTACACAGCAGGTAACGGATGTTCATGGATTCGTCTTTTGGCATCAGGCTCCACTTCAGGCCAGTAGAAAAGCCTGCGCCGCCACGCCCTTTCAGGCCAGCGTCTTTTACCTGGTTGACGATCTCGTCCGGAGAGAGACCGGTCAGCGCTTTACGCGCCCCTTCATAGCCGTTTTTGCTGCGGTATTCATCCAGCCATACCGGCTGGCTGTCATCGCGCAGACGCCAGGTCAGCGGATGCGTTTCGGGAGTACGGATAATGTTTTTCATTTATACCGCTCCAGTAATTCAGGAATGCCTTCCGGGGTCAGGTGAGCATGAGTATCGTCATCGATCATCATGTTCGGCCCTTTGTCGCAGTTCCCCAGACAGCAGGTCGGCAGCAGCGTAAAGCGACCGTCAAAGGTCGTCTGCCCCGGCTTGATGTCGAGCTTTTTCTCAAGCGCGGCCTGGATCCCCTGATAGCCGTTGATATGGCACACCACGCTGTCGCAGTAGCGGATCACATGGCGACCAACCGGCTGGCGGAAGATCTGGCTGTAGAACGTCGCAACGCCTTCGACGTCGCTGGCCGGAATACCCAGCACGTCAGCGATCGCATGGATCGCGCCATCCGGCACCCAGCCACGCTGTTTCTGAACGATTTTCAGCGCTTCAATGGACGCCGCACGCGGGTCTTCGTAGTGGTGCATCTCGTGCTCAATGGCTTCACGCTCTGCCGCACTCAGCTCAAAAGCCTCGGCTTGTGGTTGTTGATTCTCGTGCATAATTAGCGGTCCACATCTGACATAACAAAATCGATACTACCCAGATGGACGATCAGGTCGGACACCAGGCTGCCGCGAACCGCCACCGGGATCTGCTGCAGGTGCGCAAAACTCGGGGTACGGATACGCGTACGGTAGCTCATGGTGCTGCCATCGCTGGTCAGGTAGTAACTGTTGATACCCTTGGTCGCTTCCACCATCTGGAAGGACTCGTTCGCCGGCATCACCGGGCCCCACGACACTTGCAGGAAGTGAGTGATCAGGGTTTCGATATGTTGTAGCGTGCGCTCTTTCGGCGGCGGCGTGGTCAGCGGGTGATCCGCTTTGAACGGGCCTTCCGGCATGTTATTGAGGCACTGCTCAAGGATGCGCAGACTCTGACGCAACTCTTCTACTTTCAACATGACGCGGGTATAGCAGTCGGAAACACCGCCGCCAACCGGCACTTCAAAGTCGAAGTTTTCGTAGCCAGAGTACGGACGTGATTTACGCACGTCGAAGTCAACCCCGGTCGCACGCAGCGCAGCACCGGTACAACCCCAGTCCAGCGCTTCTTTCTTACCGTAAGCGGCAACGCCCTGCGAACGACCTTTCAGGATGGTGTTACGCAGTGCAGCTTTCTCATAAGAATCGAGGCGCTTCGGCATCCAGTCGAGGAAGTCACGCAGCAGTTTGTCCCAGCCACGCGGCAGGTCGTGAGCAACACCGCCGATACGGAACCAGGCCGGGTGCATACGGAAACCGGTGATCGCTTCTACCACGTCATAAATTTTCTGACGGTCGGTAAAGGCGAAGAACACGGGAGTCATTGCGCCGACGTCCTGAATAAACGTCGAGATATACAGCAGGTGGCTGTTGATGCGGAACAGTTCGGAAAGCATCACGCGGATCACGTTGACGCGATCCGGCACGGTAATCCCCGCCAGTTTTTCAACGGCCAGCACGTAAGGCATTTCGTTGACGCAACCGCCGAGGTACTCGATTCGGTCAGTGTACGGAATGTAGCTGTGCCAGGACTGACGTTCGCCCATCTTTTCGGCGCCACGGTGGTGGTAACCGATGTCAGGTACGCAGTCGACGATCTCTTCGCCGTCAAGCTGAAGCACAATACGGAATGCACCGTGGGAAGACGGGTGGTTCGGACCAAGGTTGAGGAACATGAAGTCCTCGTTGTTGGTACCGCGCGTCATTCCCCAATCTTCTGGCTTAAAGGTCAGCGCTTCCATTTCCAGATCCTGCTTGGCTTTAGTCAGCTCAAACGGATCGAATTCGGTAGCACGCGCCGGGTAGTCTTTACGCAGCGGATGGCCCTGCCAGGTATGCGGCATCAGCAGTCGCGTCAGGTGCGGGTGACCTTCGATATCAATACCAAACATTTCCCAGGTTTCACGCTCATACCAGTTGGCGTTAGGGAACAGTTTGGTGAAGGTCGGCACACGCAGGTCGTTTTCAGACAACGCCACCTTGAGCATGATGTCGCGATTGCGTTCAATGGAGATCAGGTGATAGAAAACGGAAAAATCCGCGGCGGGTAACCCGTCACGGTGTGTGCGCAGACGCTCGTCCATGCCGTGTAAGTCAAACAGCATGACGTAAGGTTTTGGCAGTCTCTTTAAGAAATCGCCAACTTCCAGCAATTGTTCGCGTTTAACCCAAACAACGGGTACTCCGGTGCGGGTCGCCTGAACGGTAAAGGCATCCGGCCCAAAACGGTTGCGCAGTTCGCCAATAACCGGGTCATCCAGATGATCCCGGGTTTGCCATGCGGCGTCTTGCGCGGTTAAGTCGGTCATATTGTTCACCATTGCAAATGGTCCGTGGTGGTCGGCAGTGCTTCGCGCTAGTTATGTAGTGATGAGCGAAGTTCGGCTGCCGACAGGCGCAAATTAAATCTCGTCTGGTGTACGAAGATTCGTTACTGCAATGCGTTCGCCGCGTTTACGCTCGCGCTCTGACTGCATATTGGCGCGATAAACGCCCTGATCGCCAACCACCCAGGAGAGCGGACGACGTTCTTTGCCAATGGAATCCTGCAGCAGCATCAGCGCCTGCATGTACGCTTCCGGGCGCGGCGGGCATCCCGGGATGTATACATCCACCGGGATAAATTTATCAACGCCCTGAACCACCGAGTAAATATCGTACATACCACCAGAGTTGGCACATGCACCCATGGAGATAACCCACTTCGGCTCCAGCATCTGGTCATAAAGACGCTGAATGACCGGCGCCATTTTGGTGAAGCAGGTTCCCGCAACCACCATCAGGTCAGCCTGACGCGGCGAAGCACGCAGTACTTCCGCACCAAAGCGCGCCACGTCATGCACGGCGGTGAACGAGGTCACCATCTCTACGTAGCAGCAGGAAAGGCCGAAGTTGTACGGCCAAATTGAGTTCTTACGGCCCCAGTTAACCATGTCATGCAGTTTGCCCATGAACACGTTTTTGTTAACTTCTTGCTCCAGGGGGTCGGTTACGATCTCCTGTTTTTGCAGGGGGTAACGGTCATTCTCACCGTTAGGATCTATGCGGGTGAGCGTATAATCCATCTTAATGCCTCGCGGTTAGCGTTGACGATTAGCGATACTGTTCGTTTCCGGGTTCATACGCTCGCGGCGTGAACGCGCGGGCGTCCAGTCCAGCGCGCCAATACGCACCAGATAAACCAGACCTGCCAGTAACACAAAAATAAAAATTGCAGCTTCCACAAAGCCAATCCAGCCGCTCTCGCGGATAGAAGTTGACCATGCGAACAGATACAGCGCTTCAACGTCGAAGATAACGAAGAACATGGCTACCAGATAAAACTTGGCAGACAGGCGCAAGCGGGCGGTGCCAACTGAGTCAATACCTGATTCGAACGGAACGTTTTTCGACCTCGCGCGCGCGCGACCGCCTAAAAACCAACCGCCGACGAGCATCAGGCAGCACAGGCCAATGGCAACAATAAGAAAGATAGCGAATGCCCAGTGATGAGCGATGATTTCAGTGGATGTTGACATACTCATTGCTTACTCATCAAAAGTAGCGCCAAATTCTCTGCTCTTTTCGGCAGATGAACGCCACATCGATTCATGGGGAGGAATAAAAAAAACCCTACAATAACTGTAGAAAATGATTAAACAGCTAATTGATGTGGTTTTTTACTCCTTTCTATAACCTTTTGTCAACTTTAACAAAAGTTACCTCACATTAATTCACATCAAGACAACTTGGTTAACATTTAATGCCGTTATGACTGATTCCGATCGCATTACCAGTCGGCTTTAACTTTGTTGAATCGTGTCCGTTGTGAGGTTAAAGAGTTAATGCGCCTCTATTTTGACAGGAATTCGTGCAGATGCCTCCCCCTAAATAGGAGTATTTTCTTGATCTGTGACACGCTTTTGTTAATCCACCCTAAAAAACAGCAACAATTTCTCTAGTTTTTTAACATTGGCAGAAACTCAAGCCCCTGGTGCGTATTTTATGCGCAATACTGAAAAATAATCTTTACTCGCTGATTTAATGAGACTTTCTTTCAGTTTCGGATGCCATTTCAGGAAATTTGTACAAAAAAAGAACCACTGATGGATTTTTCATCATCAGCGGTTCTTTTTTACACTTACATTTAATCACGCTTTTGGGTGGCGCGTTACTCGAAGTCACCTTCAACCATCAGGGAATCATCTCCCCCTTCCGGGGTAAACTGCGAGTACTGCCAGGGATTTTGATAGCTGTCCATCGCCTGATAGATAATCTGCGCAAGTTCGTTCTGGCTGGCAGGGTCGCGACACAACAAGTATTCCGTGTCAGGCAACGGCGGCAGTCCATCTACTGCGCTCAACACGCGCAGATCCGGGCTCATCATCTCGACTGGACGCGCGGTTATCCCTAACCCAGCCTTCACCGCCGCACGTACTGCCGGTAGTGTCGAAGCAACATACGCCAGACGCCACGGAATGTTCGCCGCATTTAATGTTGCCAGCACGATGTCACGAAACGGGCTGGGATCATCCAGCAACACTAACGGAATCGGCTCGCCTTTTTGCAGCACATACTCTGCGGCACAGTACCAGTGCGTCGGCGATGTGCGCAGGTTAAGGCAGTCGAAAGCGCCAGGTCGATTGGTGGTCACAATCAGATCCACTTCCTGCGACTTCAGCATATCGACCATGAAGGCGTTACGCTTCACCCTGACGTCCAGTGCAAGTTTCGGATAAACCGAACTGATGCGATTGAGTAAAAAAGGCAGTATCGTATCGGCTGATTCATCGGAAGCGCCGATTGTTAATACCCCCTGAAGATTACTGAACATCAATGATGAACAGGCTTCATCATTGAAACGCAGAATTTTTCGGGCATATCCCAGAAGTTGGATACCGTGTTCAGTCAAAAGCTTGTTACGACCATGTCGGGCGAACAATTCTTTTCCTACGAGCTGCTCAAGGCGTTGCATTTGCTGACTAACTGCAGACTGAGTACGGCATACTGCCGCAGCCGCAGCCGCGAAAGTGTTCAGATCCGCAACAGCAACAAACGTTCTCAGCAGATCGAGGTCGAGATTAATGATCGGACGATTTGCATTTATCATAATTTTTCACTTACTGGCGGCTCATACTGAGCTGAGCGGGCTAATGCTGTGCATTCGGAAACAAACAAATCCATTTGTAATGTACCTCCCTGGCAGTATCACTCTGGTGTCACTGAGCGAAGTAAGAGTGAATATCGCGTTGCTGACAACACGACTCCCCTCTTCGGCATATGCTGAAATATATATCGTGAAAAAGCGGCTTATCTATTAGATGCTCGTGGTTTCTTGCTAATGTTAAACGTGTAAGCATGGTAAATGTAAGAATAGTTAACGTACTCTCGCAGACACAAAAAAAGCAAGTTGCGCAATGAGTTAGTTATAAACCCTTATCCTGTCTAATAGCAGATATCATAACCTTAGCGCCATTTTTCACGGTTATCTTAACCTAAAACCGCATTATTTATAAGTCTTAATGCGATTAATCTGATGCAAAGTTATGTTATGGTGATCAAAGTATTCTTTATTATTAATGCCTTCGGTAAATGCTTTTTAAATATTAAATAATAATTAATTAATAAACACAGTATTCATTAATTCTACTTAACAATAGATTCACACCCTCAAGCCCACCGAACATGTTTATAACAGTCCCGCGTTGTAAGCTTTCAGTATTTACGAATTATTGACCTGCCGGAGGGCTGCATAGCGCGCTATCCGACGAGAAAACAGATTATTTTTTAACAACACAAAACACCAACACAGCCCGCAACTAAAAGAATTATATTCTATACTTCGCAAACAATAACAAATATAAAACCAATAAATTAGCACTCATAAAGTCATTAACAGTACATTCATGCACCACCCACTGACAAAATCTTCTACTGCAGACCCTTCAAAACTCACCGTCGTGGGAGTACATTGTTCCGTGCTGACTTCCACGGCAGGGAGTGGCGATAACAGCTAAAAGGTCAAGATTCATGTCCCCTATTGAAAAATCCAGCAAATTAGATAACGTCTGTTACGATATCCGCGGCCCTGTTCTGAAAGAAGCAAAACGTCTGGAAGAAGAAGGCAATAAGGTTCTGAAACTGAACATTGGCAATCCCGCGCCTTTTGGGTTTGAAGCGCCCGATGAGATTCTGGTTGATGTCATCCGTAATTTGCCAACGGCGCAAGGATATTGTGACTCAAAAGGTCTCTACTCCGCCCGTAAAGCGATTATGCAGCATTACCAGGCACGCGGAATACGCGACGTCACCGTAGAAGATATCTATATTGGTAACGGCGTATCTGAGCTTATCGTTCAGGCAATGCAAGCGTTGCTGAACAGCGGGGATGAAATGCTGGTGCCAGCGCCCGACTATCCGTTGTGGACAGCGGCCGTTTCGCTTTCAAGTGGCAAAGCGGTACATTACCTTTGTGATGAATCTTCTGACTGGTTCCCGGACCTTGATGATATCCGCGCCAAAATTACGCCGCGCACCCGTGGTATTGTCATTATCAACCCCAACAACCCCACCGGCGCCGTTTATTCCAAAGAGCTGCTGATGGAAATTGTTGAGATTGCTCGCCAGCATAATCTCATCATTTTTGCCGACGAAATCTACGACAAAATTCTCTACGATGACGCCGAGCATCATTCCATCGCCGCGCTGGCGCCAGATCTGCTGACGATCACTTTTAACGGCTTGTCCAAAACATACCGTGTGGCTGGGTTCCGTCAGGGCTGGATGGTTCTGAACGGGCCGAAGAAACATGCGAAGGGATATATCGAAGGCCTGGAAATGCTGGCGTCAATGCGTCTGTGTGCAAACGTGCCGGCGCAGCACGCCATCCAAACCGCATTAGGCGGATACCAGAGCATCAGCGAATTTATCATGCCCGGCGGACGCCTTTATGAACAGCGTAACCGCGCATGGGAATTGATTAATGATATTCCCGGTGTTTCCTGCGTGAAACCGCGTGGCGCGCTGTATATGTTCCCGAAAATTGATGCAAAACGCTTTAACATTCATGACGACCAGAAAATGGTGCTCGATTTCCTGTTACAGGAAAAAGTGCTGCTGGTTCAGGGAAGCGCGTTCAACTGGCCATGGCCGGATCACTTCCGCATCGTGACGCTACCGCGTATTGACGACATTGAGATGTCACTCAGTAAATTTGAGCGTTTCCTGTCGGGTTATCACCAGGCTTAAAGGCCACCGTCTGAAACTGGCTGCCGGTATTTGCATCCGGCAGCGTTCTCTGCGCAAAATGACCTCCAGGTTGTCATGATGAAAAGGTCACTATGAAGCAGAGCCATTTTTTTGCCCACCTCTCCCGCCTCAAACTCATTAACCGCTGGCCGCTGATGCGTAATGTACGCACGGAAAACGTCTCCGAACACAGCCTGCAGGTTGCTATGGTCGCTCATGCGCTGGCAGCCATTAAAAACCGTAAATTTGCAGGCCAGGTCAATGCGGAACGTATTGCTCTGTTGGCAATGTATCACGATGTCTCTGAGGTCCTGACGGGCGATCTGCCTACTCCGGTCAAATACTTTAACTCGCAAATCGCGCAGGAATATAAAGCTATTGAGAAGATCGCTCAGCAGAAACTGGTCGATATGGTGCCTGAAGAGCTACGTGATATTTTCGAGCCGCTGATTGATGAACAAGCCTACAGCGAAGAAGAAAAATCGATTGTTAAACAGGCCGATGCGCTGTGCGCTTATCTGAAATGTCTGGAAGAGTTGTCCGCTGGCAACAATGAATTTTTGCTGGCAAAAGCGCGTCTGGAAAAAACGCTGGAATCGCGCCGCAGCGAAGAAATGGACTATTTTATGGATGTGTTCGTGCCAAGCTTCCACTTATCTCTGGATGAGATTAGCCAGGACTCTCCGCTGTAAAAATTGCCGGATGACGATGTAAACGCTTTATCCGGCCTATGAGACCATTCCCGTTCCAGGCCGGATAAGCGTTAGCGCCATCCGGCAACGCGACATAAAATCAGAACGGGAACAGCATCGGTATCATTACCACACATACCACCATCACGATGACGGTGAACGGCACACCCAGCTTCACAAAATCACTGAAGCTGTAGTTCCCCGGCCCCAACACCAGCGTATTTACCGGTGACGATACTGGCGTCATGAAAGCCGCTGATGCCGCCATCGCGATCACCATGGCGAAAGGATACGGCGAAACGCCCATAGACTTCGCCGCCGCCAGCGCAATGGGTGCCATCAGCACAGCTGTCGCGGTATTAGAAATAAATAGTCCGATGCTGGCACACATGACAAACAGGCAGGCCAGCATCATATACGGACCGTACCCGCCCCCAACGTCCATCAATCCTTTCACCACCAGATCGACACCGCCGGTTTTTTGCAACGCCAGTGCAAAAGGCATCATGCCGACAATCAGGATGATGCTCGGCCAGTGAATGGATTTATAGGCGCTTTCTGCGTCAATGCAGCGAAACTTACCCATCAACAGACAGGCGATAATGGCGGCGACAGGGTTAGGGATTTCATCTGTCAGCATCAGCGCCACCATCAGCACCAGACAGAAAATCGCATGCGGCGCCTGGCTATGCGCCGGTGAAGCCTCGCTGACCTCCTCCGGCATGTTGAGCACCACAAAGTCACGGCCCTGTTGCGCCAGCAGGCTTATCTGCTTCCAGTTTCCCACCACCAGAATAATATCGCCCATCAGCAACGGTTCATCGACCACGGCGCCTTCCATCGCAACGCCGTCACGTTTCAGACCCACAATATTCAGGCCGTGGCGTGTACGAAAAGCCATTTCTCGAACCGATTTGCCAATTAACTCTGATTCAGGGATCAGCGAAATCTCTGCCATCCCGACATCCAGCGCCTGATCGGAAAAATATTCCCCACGCAGCACCATCGGCTCCAGCAATTGCTCACTGCAAAACTGACGGAGATCCACCTCGGCCGTCGACATATCGATCAGTAACACGTCGCGGGCGCGAAATTCTGAGACACCATTAACATTGACGATCACTCGCCGAAAACGTCGCCAGCGCTCCACGCCAATGACGTTTGCGCCGTAACGCTCGCGCAATTTCAGGTCGTCCAGACGCTGCCCCACCAGCGGAGAGCCCGGACGAATAGCAAGGCGACGGGCGCGTCCTGCCAGGCGATACTCTTTGATTAAATCGCGGAAGGTACGCCGCTTCCACCCTTCACGCTGCTGCCCCGGCGTCTCGCTTTTAAGCATGAAGCGCATCAGCAGCATATAGATGATCCCAAGCACCAGGACCACCAGACCAATCGGCGTAACGCTAAAGAAGCTAAAGCCGTGTAACCCTTCGCGCAGCAATTCGCTGTTGACCACCAGGTTGGGGGGGGTGGCGACCAGCGTCATCATCCCACTGATAAGCCCGGCAAAACTGAGTGGCATCATCAGACGCGAAGGCGACGTCTGCATACGCATTGACACGCTTAACACCACAGGAATGAAGATAGCAACGACGCCCGTTGAGCTCATAAACGCGCCCAGACCGGCAACGGTGATCATCAGCAGCACCAGCATTTTGATTTCACTGCTACCGGCCATTTTTACCAGCCAGGTCCCCATGACGGTCGCCACGCCGGTGCGCACCAGGCCATCACCGATGATAAATAAGGCTGCAATCAGGATAACGTTAGGATCGCTAAAACCCGAAAACGCCTCTGTGATACTCAGCGTTCCACTCAGAATAAACGCCACGATGACCAGCAAAGCAACCGCGTCCATACGCACTTTGCCCGTCGCAAACAGGATAACGGCGATCGCCAGTAAGGAGAGGACCCATATCAATTCACCGTTCACAACATATCCTTGTGTAATGAGGGGGATAGATTGATTCTGCCATAAAAAAGCCCCGCCTGGACGGGGCTAAATCATGATCAGGTATGTCTGAGAACCACGACATTTCCGTTGGGCTGTTTGGTCACGGAAATCTGTTCAAGGCTATTCAGGGAAAAATCAACTTCATCGAGGCGAGGGGTCGTTTCTGGCGCATTCACCGCAATAACATGGCATCCTGCGGCCAGACCAGAAAGGATCCCGGCGGGCGCATCTTCAACCACGGTACATTCGTGCGGTGAGAGTCCGAGCAACTGTGCGCCCAGCAGGTACGCATCAGGTTCCGGCTTCCCTCTTTTTACCCGTTCGGCCGTAACAAAGACTTCCGGGAGAGGAAGTCCCGCCGCCTTATGACGAGCCCGTGCGACCGGCATGGAGCCTGACGTGACAATCGCCCAGGGGATCCCGGCTTTATTGAGGTGATTCAGCAATGCAATCGCGCCGGGCAGAGCGACGATACCGGCAGTATCGGTTGCCTCTATTTGTTCCAGACGCGAGAACTCGGCCGCAATCTCTGATTCAGACTTGCCCGCCATAAAGTGTCGTAGCGAAGTGATCGCCTGTTTGCCGTGTATAAAGCCCAGCACGTCATCGTGATTGAGCCCAAAACGATCGGCCCAGTTGCACCACGCTCGCTCTACGGCGGGCAATGAATCGACCAGCGTTCCATCCAGATCAAACAGAAAACCTTTGCACTGCACGCTGACCCCCTCAGGCATTAATGATTTGATTAATTTCATTCGCGCTCAGGTGATACTGACGTGGGCAAGAATGCCAGACATTCAGCATACGTTGATACTTCTCCCACATCGGCGTCTGAGCATTAAAACCATGCGTGCCCGCATCAAAATGAGTATAGCGCCCTTCCACATTCACCATAAAACGAACATAGCCGAGGTAACGCGCTTCCGTTGCCGCGTCAAAGCCCAGGAACGTCACACGACGTTCATCAATAGATTGCGCGTCTTTCAGGTTAGTCCAGGAAACGTGGAGGGCGTGATACATTTCCATAATATCGATCACCGTGCGGCAGGTTTCTTCGGTCAACTCGCCAAACTCACGATCCAGCTCACGCATCTGCAAACCATAACCACGTTCAATAATCGTCTGTATACGACGATAGCGTTCGGCGTTGCTCGGGTCGAGCATGGTCATCATTTTGTACTGGTTAGACAAAATAAGACGTTGAGCGTTAGTCATTTCCATTTTGGGACTCCTGTATCACTTCTACTACGGTGAAAAAAAAGAAGGCATCTTATGCCTTCTTTTATATGCGTAATCAGGGGTCAATTACAAATCATCAAGGAAAGTTTTATCCAGTTGTTTGAAGGCGCGCTTAAGCGTGTCAGCTAATGCCTGGTAATCAGGCTTACCTTCTACCGGTGCCAGCGCCTGCCCGGCCTCCTGTAATTTACTGCGGACCTCGTAAAACCAACTCAAAATTGTGGGGGGCAGTGGTGTTACGGAGCGTTTACCCAGCCACCATAACCCCTGCATAGGCAAACTGAGTGCGAACAGGGCGGTCGCGACAGCAGGGCCTAGCTGCCCACCCAGCGCGATTTGCCAGCACAGCGTAAACACAGCGATGGGCGGCATAAAGCGAATGGCATACCGCGTCATCCGGATCACGCGATTATCGACAAAAACGGGCGCAAGTCGCTTTTCCATTGGCCACGTCTTTGCGTAGTGCTGCCCCCGGCGAAACAAGCTAAAAAAATTTACGGAGCGATTATCCGGTGTCGACATGGCTTTACCTCAACTTCACATACAAAAATTAAAATATTTGTGCAAAACAACAACTGCAAGGGACAACGTTCAAAACATTTTGTCTTCGATACCCACTATCGGGTATCCTGTGTCGGCCTGTATGGTCAGTAGTATAAAATTATTGAGTCGTCAAATTCACATACAGTATGCCATTGGCTGAAAAATACGCAAAATGGCATAGACTCAAAAGTATTTCTTCCATCATGCAAAAAAGATAATTGAGCATGATGTTAATCATAAATGTCAGCGTCATCATGCGCTACGCTCTATGGCTCACTGACGTTTTTTTAGCCACGTATCATAAATAGGTACTTCCATGTCGAGTAAGTTAGTACTGGTTCTGAACTGCGGTAGCTCCTCACTGAAATTTGCAATCATCGATGCAGTAAATGGTGAAGAGTACCTTTCTGGTTTAGCCGAATGTTTCCATCTCCCAGAAGCACGTATCAAATGGAAAATGGACGGCGGTAAACAAGAAGCGGCTTTAGGTGCAGGCGCCGCTCACAGTGAAGCGCTGAACTTTATCGTTAATACTATTCTGGCACAAAAACCAGAACTGTCTGCGCAGTTGACTGCTATTGGTCATCGTATCGTACACGGCGGTGAGAAGTATACCAGCTCCGTGGTTATTGATGACTCCGTTATTCAGGGCATCAAAGACTCTTCCTCTTTCGCACCGCTGCATAACCCGGCTCATTTGATCGGTATCGCAGAAGCGCTGAAATCCTTCCCGAATCTGAAAGACAAGAACGTTGCTGTGTTTGACACCGCGTTCCATCAGACTATGCCGGAAGAATCTTATCTCTACGCCCTGCCGTACAGCCTGTACAAAGAGCATGGCGTTCGTCGCTACGGCGCGCACGGCACCAGCCACTTCTTCGTTACCCAGGAAGCGGCAAAAATGCTGAACAAACCGGTTGAAGAACTGAACATCATCACCTGCCACCTGGGCAACGGTGGTTCTGTTTCTGCTATCCGTAACGGTAAATGTGTTGATACTTCTATGGGTCTGACCCCGCTGGAAGGTCTGGTAATGGGTACGCGTTCCGGTGATATCGACCCGGCGATTATCTTCCACCTGCACGACACCCTGGGCATGAGCGTTGACGCAATCAACAAAATGCTGACCAAAGAGTCTGGCCTGCTGGGTCTGACCGAAGTCACCAGCGACTGCCGCTACGTTGAAGACAACTACACCACCAAAGAAGACGCTAAACGTGCAATGGACGTTTACTGCCACCGTCTGGCGAAATACATCGGCTCTTACACTGCGCTGATGGATGGTCGTCTGGACGCTGTTGTCTTCACCGGTGGTATCGGTGAAAACGCTGCGATGGTTCGCGAACTGTCCCTGGGCAAACTGGGCGTGCTGGGCTTTGAAGTTGATCACGAACGCAACCTGGCTGCCCGTTTCGGCAAATCTGGTTTCATCAATAAAGAAGGTACCCGTCCTGCGGTGGTTATCCCAACCAACGAAGAACTGGTTATCGCGCAAGACGCGAGCCGTCTGACTGCCTGATTTCACACCGCCAGCTTCGCTGGCGGTGCTGTTTTGTAACCCGCCGAAACCGGCGGTAACGAAAGAGGATAAACCGTGTCCCGTATTATTATGCTGATCCCTACCGGAACCAGCGTCGGCCTGACCAGCGTCAGCCTTGGCGTGATCCGTGCTATGGAACGTAAAGGCGTTCGTCTGAGCGTCTTTAAGCCAATCGCTCAACCGCGCGCCGGTGGCGATGCGCCAGACCAGACGACGACCATCTTACGTGCAAACTCTTCTGTACCAGCGGCAGAACCGCTGAACATGAGTTACGTAGAATCTCTGATCTCCAGCAATCAGAAAGATGTGCTGATGGAAGAGATCATCGCGAACTATCACGCGAACACCCAGAATGCAGAAGTCGTTCTGGTTGAAGGTCTGGTTCCGACCCGTAAGCATCAATTTGCTCAGGCGCTGAACTTTGAGATCGCGAAAACGCTGAACGCGGAAATCGTGTTTGTCATGTCTCAGGGCACCGACACGCCAGAACAGCTGAACGAGCGTATTGAACTGACTCGCAGCAGCTTCGGCGGCGCCAAAAACGCCAACATTACTGGCGTTATCGTTAACAAGCTGAACGCACCTGTTGACGAACAAGGCCGTACTCGCCCGGATCTGTCCGAGATTTTTGACGACTCTTCCAAAGCGAAAGTGGTTAAAGTTGATCCGGCTAAACTGCATGAATCCAGCCCGCTGCCAGTTCTCGGCGCCGTGCCATGGAGCTTCGACCTGATCGCAACGCGTGCAATTGACATGGCGCGTCATCTGAACGCGACCGTGGTTAACGAAGGCGATATCAACACGCGTCGCGTGAAGTCTGTCACCTTCTGTGCGCGCAGCATTCCACACATGCTGGAACACTTCCGCGCAGGTTCTCTGCTGGTGACTTCCGCTGACCGTCCGGACGTGCTGGTTGCAGCATGCCTGGCCGCAATGAACGGCGTAGAAATCGGCGCCCTGCTGCTGACTGGCGGCTACGAAATGGACGCGCGCATTACCAAACTGTGCGAACGTGCTTTCGAAACCGGCCTGCCGGTATTTATGGTGAACACCAACACCTGGCAGACCTCTCTGAGCCTGCAGAGCTTCAACCTGGAAGTGCCGGTTGACGATCACGAGCGCATCGAGAAAGTTCAGGAATACGTGGCTAACTACATCAACGCTGAGTGGATCGAGTCTCTGACTGCGACCTCTGAGCGTAGCCGCCGTCTGTCTCCGCCTGCGTTCCGTTACCAGTTGACCGAACTGGCGCGTAAAGCCGGTAAACGTGTTGTTCTGCCGGAAGGCGATGAGCCGCGTACCGTTAAAGCTGCCGCCATTTGTGCTGAACGTGGTATCGCAACCTGCGTACTGTTGGGTAACCCGGATGAGATCACCCGTGTTGCTGCCTCTCAGGGCGTTGAACTGGGTGCTGGCGTAGAAATCGTTGACCCGGATGTGGTTCGCGAAAGCTATGTGGCTCGCCTGGTCGAACTGCGTAAAAACAAAGGCATGACCGAAACTGTTGCCCGCGAACAGCTGGAAGACAACGTGGTTCTCGGCACCCTGATGCTGGAACAGGACGACGTTGACGGTCTGGTTTCCGGTGCCGTTCACACCACCGCGAACACCATTCGTCCGCCGCTGCAGCTGATCAAAACGGCGCCGGGTAGCTCCCTGGTGTCTTCCGTGTTCTTCATGCTGCTGCCGGAACAGGTTTACGTTTACGGTGACTGCGCGATCAACCCGGATCCGACTGCAGAACAGCTGGCAGAAATCGCGATTCAGTCTGCTGACTCCGCAACCGCCTTCGGTATCGAACCGCGCGTAGCGATGCTCTCTTACTCCACCGGCACCTCTGGCGCGGGTAGCGACGTAGAGAAAGTACGTGAAGCGACGCGTCTGGCACAGGAAAAACGTCCTGACCTGATGATCGACGGTCCGTTGCAGTACGACGCCGCAGTTATGGCTGACGTTGCGAAATCCAAAGCGCCGAACTCTCCGGTTGCAGGCCGTGCTACCGTGTTCATCTTCCCGGATCTGAACACCGGTAACACCACCTATAAAGCGGTACAGCGTTCTGCCGACCTGATCTCCATCGGGCCGATGCTGCAGGGTATGCGCAAGCCGGTGAACGACCTGTCTCGTGGCGCGCTGGTTGACGATATCGTCTACACCATCGCTCTGACCGCGATCCAGTCTTCACAGCAGCAGTAATATCTCGCCGGATAATCGAACAGATTATCTGGCGATGAGACGAAAAAGGCAGCCATCTGGCTGCCTTTTTTACTTTTGCAAAACAGTATTATTCTGTTTCTTCCGCCGCAGCGGTTTTATTCTTCGCATTGCGGGTCATCCACAGCGCCAACGCTTTCAGTGAATCTGGCGTAAACTCATCGCAACGTGCGGTAATCTCCTCCGGCGTCAACCAGCAGACCTCACTGACTTCGTCTTCCTGAAGCGCAAACGGGCCGTGGGAAACGCAGCTAAACAGAGCGCCCCACACGCGGCAGTGTTTATCTTCGAAATAGAACTGACCGTGTTCAGCAAACGGAACGCCAGCAATACCCAGTTCTTCTTCCGCTTCGCGGCGGGCAGATTCAAGCAATTGCTCATCGGCCTGCACCACGCCACCCGCAGTGGCATCTAACATACCCGGCAAAAAGTCTTTTGTGTCGGTACGACGCTGAACCAGGATTTTGCCCATGCCATCATGCACAACGATGTACGTTGCACGATGACGTAAACATTGCGCCCGCATTTGTTCCCGGCTGGATTGTGCGATGACTTCGTTGTCTTCATTCACAATATCCACCCATTCAGTACTTGCCAAACGACGCTGTTCCACCATCAGGAAACCTTCTTTATCTAGCGCTCTTACGGCGCGTTTACAATTGTGGGGTAAATTACGGATTAATTGTCATCTGCGCAATGATACTTTGATCATTGAGTGCGATAACACGTAAAACATTATCATCCAGAATCCCGTAGCTTGCCTTAAAGCCGCCTTTCGGAATGCTCACTGAACCCGGATTAAAGTGATATACCTCTCCCCGTTTTTCTGCAACCGGGAGATGTGTATGCCCATACACCAGCACGTCTCCGGCATTTAATGCCGGAAGGTTCTCCGGCCCGAAAAGGTGTCCATGCGTCAGAAACAGGCGCTGGTTTTCCATCAGTATCTGCTGCCAGGGCGCCGTCATCGGGAAATGGAGCAGCATTTGATCCACTTCGCTGTCGCAGTTGCCCCGCACGGCAATGATCCGCCCGGCCTGTGCGTTAAGAAGGTCTGCAACCTGAGCTGGCGCATAGCCTTCCGGCAACGCATTACGCGGGCCGTGGTTAAGCACGTCCCCCAGTATCACCAGCCATTGTGCACCACTTTTAGCAAACAGCTCGAGTACACGTTCCGTTGCTGGCAACGACCCATGAATGTCTGATGCAAACATCAGTTTCATCACTCACTCCTCGTCGTAAATAACCCTCTCTATGATACTGGAATACGCATGGATTATCAGCCAGAACGCTTCGCGGAAAGCGCGATAAAACGCTGGACAGAAGCGCGCTGCCACTGGAATGCTGCATATTCAGCCAGCGGTTCAGGCACCTCATCGCCCTGTAGCGCCAGGCGGTTAATCATTAACGCCAGATCGCTATCGGCAATACACCATTCACCAAATAAATTCGGTTTGCCATGGGCGAGCAAATTGCCGGCCGTCTCAAACAATTTCGCCACGCTGGCTTTTCCCGCCTCGCTGAGAGGGCCCTTTTTCGCGCCTGCGAACACCACATCCGTTGGACGCTCTTCGCGAATCGGCATTAAGTCACTGCGCAACCATGCCTGAATCTGGCGAGCACGAGCGCGTTTTTGCAGATCGAGAGGGTAAATGCGCTCCCATTGCGGCGGCGCGAAGCGATCTTCCAGATACTCCGCGATGGCCGAAGATTCGCTGAGTTCAAAACCCTCGATCTCCAGCACCGGGACACGACGGGTGAGCGCATAACCCTGCCAGGTCGGTTGTAAATGTTCACCGTTGTTCAGATCAACGGTTTTGAGGGTAAAGGGAAGCCCCTTCTCCTGCAGGGCAACGTAGACAGACATCACGTAGGGAGAAAAAAAGTTAGCGTCTGACCAGAGCGTTATCGCGGGCTTGCTCATAATATCCTCATCGATGTTTAGGCGTTATCACAAAATATAGAGTCTTTTACGCGCTGTCACTTGATGAAAACTCACGTACCGCACGAGGCTTTCTATACTTGTGTTGGTCAGCCATTTTTTCGATATGCATGGGAGCTGAAATGATCGACCTCTACTACGCCCCAACCCCCAACGGCCACAAAATTACGCTGTTTCTGGAAGAGACCCGCCTTGACTATCGCCTGATCAACGTGGATATCAGTAAAGGTAGTCAGTTCCGCCCCGAGTTTTTAGCTATCTCGCCCAACAATAAAATTCCGGCGATTGTTGACCATGCGCCTGCAGACGGCGGCGCGCCGTTCAGTGTGTTTGAATCGGGTGAGATCTTGCTGTATCTGGCGGAAAAAACCGGGCGATTGCTGAGTGGAAAGTTACGCGAGCGACACACTACGCTCCAGTGGCTTTTCTGGCAGGTCGGCGGGCTTGGCCCGATGCTTGGTCAGAATCATCACTTCAACCACTTCGCGCCACAGACGATCCCCTACGCGATTGAGCGATATCAGGTTGAGACGCAACGCCTGTACAACGTGCTGAACAAACGTCTGGAGTCTTCCCCATGGTTGGGCGGCGATCAGTACAGCATTGCCGATATCGCGTGTTGGCCATGGATAAATGCGCATCAACGGCAACGGATCGATCTCGATATGTTCCCGGCGGTCAATAACTGGTTCGAACGTATCCGTACGCGCCCCGCGACGGTGCGGGCAATGCAGCAAGCGCAGTAGACGCGCCCTCGTTCGGGGGAGATAAAGCATTCCCATTCTCGTGTATCATGCAGAGGTTAATACATGGAGGAGACCTGCAATGTCACAGTCTGACGCTATTATTCGTATAAAAAATCTTCGCCTGCGCACGTTTATTGGTATCAAAGAAGAAGAGATCAACAACCGCCAGGACATTGTCATCAATGTTGTTATTCATTATCCGGCGGAAAACGCACGCACCAGCGAGGACATCAGCGATGCGCTGAATTATCGCACCATCACCAAAAGCATCATTGGGCATGTTGAGAGCAACCGCTTCTCATTGTTGGAAAAATTAACTCAGGATGTGCTCGATATCGCACGTGAACATCACTGGGTCACTTATGCTGAAGTAGAGATCGATAAACTACATGCACTGCGTTACGCCGATTCCGTCTCAATGACGCTGAGCTGGCGACGCTAAGCGCGGACTTCGGGAGGCGGTATGGAAATAGTGGTAACCGGTGGTACTGGTCTGATTGGACGTCATTTGATCCCCCGTTTGCTGGAATCAGGACATCAGGTGACGGTAGTAACGCGCAATCCTGAAAAGGCACGCCAGATTCTGGACTCCCGGGTCATACTCTGGAAAGGGCTGGAGGATAAGAAAAACCTCAACCATGTTGACGCCGTGATTAACCTCGCCGGGGAACCCATTGCCGACAAACGCTGGACCGAACAGCAAAAGGAACGTTTGTGCCAGAGTCGCTGGAGCATCACACAAAAGCTGGCTGACTTAATCAACGCCAGCGACACGCCGCCTGCGGTGCTGATCTCCGGTTCCGCCGCTGGCTATTACGGCGATCTGGGTGAAGTGGTGGTGACAGAAGAAGAGCCGCCTCACAACGAGTTTACCCATAAACTTTGTGCGCGCTGGGAGCAGATCGCCAGTAGCGCGCAAAGTGAAAAAACACGGGTTTGTCTACTGCGGACTGGCGTAGTACTGGCACCGAAAGGCGGGATTCTGGCGAAAATGGTCCCCTCTTTTCGTATCGGGATGGGCGGACCAATCGGTACTGGACGTCAATACCTGGCCTGGATCCACATCGATGATATGGTCAACGGGATTCTCTGGCTGCTCAATAACGACCTCCAGGGGCCATTCAATATGGTTTCGCCGTATCCCGTGCGTAATGAACAATTTGCCCATGCGCTGGGCCATGCGCTGAACCGCCCTGCCATTGTTCGCATACCGGCTACCGCCATTCGGCTGCTGATGGGTGAATCTTCAGTACTGGTGCTCGGTGGGCAACGCGCGCTTCCCAAACGGCTGGAGGCTTCCGGATTTGCTTTTCGCTGGTACGACTTAGAAGAGGCGCTGGCGGACGTGATCCACTAATCCTCTCCACTGTTCATCACAATCGTTCCGGTGGTAAGGTGATAAGCCTGACTACCGGAATAACGACTTTATGGCAATCATTACGACATCACGACTCACGCTGTCCCCTTTTCAACCTTCAGACTGGCTGTTTTTCCTGGCGCTGCGTGAAAACCCGGACATTATGCGTTTTATGGCCGATATCAGCCCGGAAAGAGAAACCCGCCTCCTGTTCGCCCGCCGCCTTGCCGCACAGCACACCTTTGTTATTCGCGATCAGGAAAACGGGACGCCGCTGGGCGATATTGGGTTACAGATAAGTCATCTGCATCCGCAGGAAGCCGATGTCGGCTATACCGTGATCCCACCAGCGCAAGGCAAAGGGATCGCCAGCGAAGCACTCCAGGCAATCTGCCGGTATGCCTTTATCCAAACGGGTGTAAACGCGATTAACGGTTACGTGCTGGCGGATAACACACCTTCCGCACGCGTACTGGAGAAACAGGGATTTATACGTACTCAGGTGCTGGAGAAAGCGTATGAAGTCAATGGCATACGCTACGATGACTGGGTGTATCGCCTGGAGCGTAACCCGGAGTAAAAATCGGATGCGCACGCCATAACGCAGGCCCGGTTAGCGCAGCGCCACCGGGCAAACGTTACTTCAACGATCCCTTAAGGAACTGCTGCAAGCGGGGACTCTGCGGATTACCAAACACCTGCTGTGGATCACCTTCTTCTTCTATTTTCCCCTGGTGCAGGAAAATCACGTGCGTGGAAACATGGCGAGCAAAGCCCATTTCATGGGTCACCACGACCATGGTTTTCCCCTCTTCCGCCAGTTGTTGCATGATGCGCAACACTTCGCCCACCAGCTCCGGGTCAAGCGCCGAGGTCGGTTCATCAAACAACAGCACTTCTGGCTCCATGGCCAACGCGCGCGCGATAGAGACACGCTGCTGCTGACCGCCGGAAAGATGCACCGGGTATTTCCCCTGAGCTCGCTCATCAATACCGACCTTCGCAAGGTACTTCACCGCACGTTCGCGGGCTTCCTGCTTGCTCAAACCTAACACCTGAATGGGCGCTTCCATGACGTTTTCCAGCACGGTCATGTGGCTCCAGAGGTTGAAATGCTGGAACACCATCGTCAGACGCGTACGCAGCAAACGCAGCTGGTTTTTATCCGCCACCTTGAGCTGACCATCGGTGTCCCGGACCAGATTAATGTTCTGTCCGTTGACCACGATTAAGCCTTCACTCGGCTTTTCGAGGAAGTTAATGCAGCGCAGAAAGGTACTTTTCCCGGAACCGGATGAGCCAATAATACTGATAACATCCCCAGCATTGGCCTGCAGTGATACCCCTTTCAGCACTTCATGCTCGCCGTAGTGTTTGTGTAAATCAATTACGTTTAATTTATTCTCAGACATCATGTTCTCAGTGCGTCGAAGGTTTTACATGCTGCAACCAGCGTTTTTCCGCTTTACGGAACAGACTGATCAGGACATACGAAATAATCAAATACAGTACGGCGGCAATACCGAAGGCGGTAAACGGCTGGTAAGTTGCCGAGTTGATATCGCGAGCGATTTTCAACAAATCCGGCACCGTCGCCGTAAATGCCAGCGCCGTTGAGTGCAGCATTAAAATGACTTCATTGCTGTATGCTGGCAACGCAATTCGCAATGCGGAAGGCAAAATAATGCAGCGATACATTTTGAACGATGAGAAGCCATAAGCACGTGCCGCTTCAATCTCGCCGTGCGGTACCGAACGAATCGCGCCAGCAAAAATCTCGGTGGTATAGGCGCAGGTATTCAGCGTAAGCGCCAGCACCGTACAGTTAAGCCCACTGCGGAAAAACGCATTGAGGAAATCAGTGCCTTTGACGATCTCCAGCGTATACATCCCGGAATAGAACACCAGCAGTTGCACATAGAGCGGCGTGCCACGAAAGATATAGGTAAACAGCCAGATAGGAAACTGGATGAATTTGTTGCTTGAGACGCGACCGATGGCCATAAACACGGCCAGAATCCCGCCCATCACCACGGAGGAAATCAGCAACCACAAGGTGATCGCCACGCCTGTATAGCGATAGCCATCGCTCCAGAGCAGGGATTTCCAGTACTCCTGAATAATGTCGATCACAGGTCAGCCCTCTTCACACCCACGGAGTAACGACGCTCAAGAAAGAGCAACACACCATTAGAGACCGTGGTAAATACCAGATAGATGACCCCGCACACCACCGCGAAATAGAACGGTTCCCAGGTGCTTTTACCCGCCAACTGAGTGGCTTTGACCACATCTTCCAGTCCGAGAAGTGAAACCAGCGCCGTCGCCTTGAGAATCACCTGCCAGTTATTGCCGATCCCCGGCAAGGCGTAACGCATCATCGCCGGAAACATAATTCTGCGGAAGGTTTGCGAGCTGGTAAAACCGAAAGCCGTTGCCGCCTCAATATGCCCTTTGGGCACGGCCATAAACGCCCCACGGAATGTTTCCGTAAAATAGGCGCCGTAGATGAAACCCAGGGTGATAATACCTGCAACCATCGGATCGATATCAATCTGGCCGATCCCTATCGCGTCGGTCACCGCGTTAAGCGCGATTTGCAACCCATAGAAGATCAGCAGCATTAAGACCAGATCCGGCACCCCGCGGATCAGGGTGGTGTATCCTTCGAAGATAAGCCCCATCGAGCGGCTTTGCGAAAGCTTTGCCCCCGCGCCGACGAGACCGATGAGAACGGCCAGCACAACTGAGCTGAGAGCCAGCTCCAGCGTAACGATCGCGCCCTGTAAAATAACGCCTGAGAACCCGTACAACATGCTGCCTGTCCTGTCGTGTGTGGTAATGCTTCGCCTCTTTTTTCACCCTCCCGCATCAGCAGGAGGGAGTGGGCTTTATCAACTGCCGGGGTGATTAGCCGCCGTAAACATCAAAATCGAAGTACTTTTTCGCCAGCTTCTCGTAAGTACCATCAGCACGCATTTCAGCGAATGCTTTGTTCAGGGCTTCACGCAGCTCATTGTCTTCTTTGCGCAGACCCATCCCGGTACCGACGCCGAACAGTTTCTCATCTTTCACTGACGGGCCGCCGAATTTGTAATCTTTGCCTACCGACTGCTTCAGAAAACCTTCGCTCGCCGCGACTTCATCCTGGAACGCCGCATCAATACGTCCTGCCGTCAGGTCGGAATAGATATTGTCCTGCCCCTGATAAGAAACGATTTCAATGCCTTTTGGCGCCCAGTGTTCATTGCCGAACGTTTCCTGAGTGGTGCCCTGCAGTACGCCAACGCGTTTCCCTTTCAGGGATTCAATGGTGGGCTGGATGTCAGCCGCTTTCGCGACAACCAGACGAGAATCTGCTGCATAAAGCTTGTCGGTAAACGCGATTTCCTGCTGACGTTTTTCAGTGATGGACAGCGAAGACATGATCGCGTCGATTTTCTTCGCTTTTAACGAAGGGATCAGCGCATCCAGCGGGTTTTCCACGAAGGAACATTGTGTATTAATACGTTTGCACAGCTCTTTCGCCAGATCGATATCAAAACCGACTAATTCACCCTGTGCATTCTTCGATTCAAACGGGGCATAAGTCGGGTCAGTACCGATACGAATTTTTTGCGGAATGGCTGCAAATGCTGCGGTAGCACTGGAGAAAGCCAGGACCAGAGAAAGAGACAACACCAGTTTTTTCATAACTATCCTCAACAGACTGTCTTTTATAGGGGATCTTTACAGGACCAGCAGCAGTTATCGTGCCATCAATCGGGCCGACAAGGCAAAGCATTCTACCCTGCCGGCAATATTAATTTGCATGAAAAACGCTTAAGTATGCATTCATGCTCATTTCGACAGCGACAATTGCACCATAACAGTGCCTGGAACTTATCATGCACCGCTTTGGTTAACCAAAACGGTGCAGTAAATTTCCCGCTGCGGCGAATCAGTCACCGTAGACATTAAAGTCAAAGTACTTTTTCGCCATTTTGTCGTAGGTACCGTCTTTACGCAGTTCGCCCAGCGCTTTATCAAACGCCGCTTTCAGCTCGGTATCGTCTTTACGCAGACCAATACCGGTACCGTCGCCAAAGTACTTCTTGTCTTTCACAGAAGGACCGGCAAACGCATAGTCTTTACCGGCAGGCTGTTTGAGGAACCCTTCGCTGGCCGCCACTTCATCCTGCAATGCAGCATCAAGACGTCCCGCCGTCAGGTCAGAATAGATGAGATCCTGGTTGGCATAGGCCACGACATCGACGCCTTTGCTCCGCCAGGTATCGTTGGCATAGGCCTCCTGCGTTGAGCCTTGCAGGACACCAACGTGTTTTCCTTTCAGTGAATCGAGGGTTGGCTGAATCGGCGAACCTTTCGCGGCAATCAATCGCGAGTCAGCGGCATACAGTTTGTCGGAGAAGGCAATCTCCTGCTGACGTTTCTCGGTGATAGAGAGAGAAGAGATAATCGCATCAATTTTTTTCGCTTTCAGCGACGGAATGAGCGCATCAAAGTCACTGGCGACCCACGTACACTTAACCTGCATACGCTTACACATTTCGTTACCCAGATCGATATCAAACCCAACGAAATCCCCTTTGGCATCTTTCGATGAGAAAGGCGCATACGTGGTATCTGTTCCAATGCGAATCGTCTGTGGCAGTGCTGCGTAGCTGGCCGCTGTCGCGGAAAGTCCTACCAGCAAAGACAAAGCGAGAACCGTCTTCTTCATACATAACCCTCAAGTGGCGTAATTTTATTATGTTTTACGTTGTGTTGTGTGTTTGCAGACTTTTTCATGCAGGTCTTATGCCATTTTAACGTCAATGAGGATATTTGACGTTAAATTTGTTAATAAAACGTTGCAATATTGTCCTGATGTTGAAGATAGCAGGTCTGGCGGTTGAACCGCAGCGTTTCGGTGGGTTTTGACGAATTAAATGTTGAGGATATGATCGCGGTTACAAAATTGCCCTGAAACAGGGCAACGGAATGAATTATGCGCGGGGGAAGTGCAAATTATGCCCCTTGCCAGCGGGTAAAAAGATCCTGCGGCAGAGCAATGTTAAACTGGTCGAGAACGCGATTAACCGTTTGATTAATCACATCATCCAGGGTCTGAGGGCGATGATAAAACGCCGGGACCGGTGGCATAATCACGGCACCAATTTCAGCCGCCTGCGTCATCAGGCGCAGATGTCCAAGATGCAGCGGTGTTTCGCGTACGCACAACACTAACGGGCGACGCTCTTTCAGCACCACATCCGCCGCACGGGTCAGCAATCCATCGGTATAACTGTGCACGATGCCAGAAAGGGTTTTGATAGAGCATGGCAAAATCACCATTCCCGCCGTCTGAAAAGAGCCTGAGGAGATACTGGCCGCAATATCACGCGCATCGTGGGTGACATCAGCGAAAGCCTGCACTTCACGTAAAGAAAAATCCGTTTCCAGCGCAAGCGTCTGCCGCGCCGCCTGACTCATGACCAGATGGGTTTCCACGTCAGCAACGTCGCGCAATACCTGTAATAAGCGCACGCCATAAATCGCGCCGCTAGCGCCAGAAATACCTATGATGAGTCGTTTCACTGTGAGGGCCCTTTGTTCTTAATGGCGAGACTTTGCCGGATTACAGCGTAGGGTGCAACCGTGAATGCGACGGCTCGCAGAGCGAGCTTTCTCGTATCACCAGTCGGACCGGTAACAGCAGGTTTCTCTCCCCTTGCTCATTGAGCAGTAAACGAAACGCATCCCGCCCAAGCTCGTGCTTATCCACCGCCACGGTGGTTAACGCCGGATGCGCCCAGGCCGCCGCATCGATGTCATCGAAACCGACAATCGCGATATCTTCCGGCACTCTAATTCCTTTACGCGCGCATACCCGCATCGCCACCAGCGCGGCAATATCGTTATAGGCAAAGATGGCATCCGGCGGCTGGGGCAGCGCCAGGAGTTTTTCCATCCCGTCAACCAGCGCCTGTTCAATATCTTTGACCGGCGGCGCTTCAACACAGTACTCCGCCGACAACGTCAGTCCGGCGTCAAACAACGCTTGCTGGTACCCTTCCACGCGCTGACGGATACTGTAATGGCGCTGCAAATGGCCCAGAAAAGCGATTCGCTGACGCCCCTGCTCAAGCAAATGCCGTGTCGCAATAAAACCACCGTGATAATTATCGGGATTTACGCAGGGAAAATCCGCAGCCCACAGATCCACCAGTGCAACCGGTAATGCCAGTTTACGTAGCGCCGTCAGGATTTCAGCTTCCAGATAACCAGCACAAATTAGCGCATCCGGCTGGTGCAGATTAATCAGCTCAGCAACGGAATCCTCCGGACCAATGGGCAAAAAGCTCATCGCAATGTCGTTTTCCCGACAGGCGTCAGCGACCCCAAGCATCACGCTGGAATAGAACGGTAATGCGCTGGCAATGTTGTGCTGTCGATGAAGCAAAAACAGCAGGCGCTTGATACGGCCGCTGCGCAAGCGGTTGAAATCGTAGCCTTCAGACGCTGCAATCGCCAGTATTCGCTGACGGGTCTCTTCGCTCAGACCTGGCTGCCCTTTCAGGGCCCGTGAGACCGCAGCAAGAGAAACGCCGCACGCCGTTGCAATGTCTTTGATTCGGGTCTTTTTTGCCATTCCGTTCGTTTTCACCTGTCAAACGTTCTTAAGCCGCTACGGGGTTGTGTTAATCCTCAGGATATCACTTACACGGCTGACTATTAACACTACGTAAATTCTCCTTTGAGTCACTAACAGAATCACTAATGGCGCTCCCTCTGGCGACATTTGTGAGCACGATCAACATTAAAAATATATTTATAGTAAAAATCACGATCATTTTCACAGAGAAAGAAAACCTCCATATACCAGAACCTCAGGCCGGATCTATGCTCGACGTCGTTACAATTTTAGTAAAAACCGTCAGAGATATGCCGTAATGACTCTTTAAATCACCACCCTGTTCGAGGATTGGTTATGACAATGGCTGATAACCTGGATACTGATACACAGACAATTGATACGGGAGAGACACTCTCGACCCGCGAAAAAATAGGCTATGGATTAGGCGATGCCGGCGGGCACTGCATCTCAGATTTGATAAGCGGCTTTTTACTCTTTTTCTACACCGACGTTTTTGGCTTGAGTCCGGCCATCGTGGGTACGATGTTTTTTGTTCTGCGCATCTTCGATGCAGTCTCTGACCCTGTAATGGGCGTGATTGCCGACCGGACCCAGAGTCGCTGGGGACGCTTTCGCCCATGGCAACTGTGGACGGCGGTTCCGCTGGGTATCATCGGTATCCTGACGTTTACCGTTCCGGATATCAGCCCCAATATAAAAATCGCCTGGGCCTTCGGTACCTACTTTCTGCTATCCCTTGGCTACACCGCCAACAACGTCCCCTACTGCGCGCTGATTAACGCCGTCACTAACCGTCACGATCAGGTGATGTCCTGCCAGTCATGGCGCTTTGTATTAAGCGGTGCTGCCGGATTTCTGGTCGCCGTCGGCCTGCCATGGATGGTTGAATTCTTCGGTCAGGGAAATCTGGCGAAAGGCTACCAGTATGGTGTAACCGTACTGTGTACCGTGGGTATGGTGATGTTTTTACTCTGCTTCCTCTGGGTTAAAGAGCGCGTTCCGTTATCGCTGGCCGGCAAATTTACCATCCGCCAGCACCTGGCCGGTTTACGTAAAAACGATCAACTTCTGCTGATGCTGGTGATGTCCTTCCTGCTAGTGAACATTCTGTGTATCCGCGGCGGCGGCTATATGTACTTTATCTCTTACGTCCTGCAAGGTAGCGCCGGGTTTATGTCACTGTTTTTCGGGGTGCTTACCCTTGCAGGGATTGCGGGCGCGATCATTGTTAACCCCCTCTCCCGTCGTATCGACATGGTGCGCCTGTATTACTACACCAACCTGATCCTGGTGGTGATCGGCATTGCGATGTGGTTTCTGCCGACCGGACCACAGTATCGCCTCCTTTGGCTGGGTTGCATCGCCCTGAACAGCGTGATCCTCGGTTTCACCCTGCCACTACATTTCTCCATTATGGCGTTCGCCGACGACTACGGTGAATGGAAAAACGGCGTGCGCTCATCCGGGATGAACTTTGCCTTCAACCTCTTTTTCATCAAGCTCTCGTGGGCCTCATCCGGCGGCATCATCAGCGTTCTCCTGATTATGGTGGCCTATCACCCAGGGCTGGAAAACCAGACCGCTGCGTCACTTCAGGGCATCACCCTGTTACAGAGCATCGTGCCCGCCATTTTTCATCTCGCGCTGGCGCTGTGCCTGCTCAAGTGCCGTCTGAACGGCCCAATGATGCAGCGTATTGCAACCGATCTTCACCAACGACATTCACACATATCCTGAGGTAAACATGATGCAGTCTGATGTGATTGAAGCCGATCTGAACCGAATCATCATCACCGATCCGTTTTTAGGCGAGTACCAGCGTCTGATCCGCGACGTCGTTATCCCCTACCAATGGCGCGCGCTGAACGATGAAATCCCCGAAGCGGAGCCCAGCCATGCGATGACCAACTACCGCATCGCAGCCGGGTTAGAACAAGGGGAGTTTTACGGCATGGTCTTTCAGGACAGCGATGTCACCAAATGGCTGGAAGCGGTCGCCTGGTCGTTAAGCCAGAAGCCTGACTCCACGCTTGAAAAAACGGCCGATGAGGTCATCGAGCTGCTGGCGAAGGCGCAATGTGACGATGGCTACCTCAATACCTGGTACACCGTAAAAGAGCCCGGTCTGCGCTGGACCAATGTCGCCGAATGCCATGAGCTGTACTGTGCCGGACACCTGTTCGAAGCCGCAGTGGCATTCTTTAATGCCACCGGTAAACGTCGGCTGCTGGAAATCGCCTGCCGCTTTGCCGATCATATTGACTCGGTGTTCGGTCCCAATGACGGCCAACTGCGTGGTTATCCCGGTCACCCGGAAATTGAACTGGCGCTGATGCGTCTGTATGAAGTGACTCATGAACCGCGCTACCAGGCACTGGCCCGTTTCTTCCTGGAAGAGCGGGGTAAGCAGCCGTACTACTACGATATTGAGTTTGCAAAGCGCGGCGGCAGCTGGCACTGGGACGGCTGGGCCGATGCGTGGATGGTGAAGGACAAAGCCTACACCCACTCGCACAAGCCGCTCTCAGAACAGAGCGAAGCCGTCGGTCACGCGGTGCGTTCGGTCTACCTGATGACCGGTCTGGCGCATATCACCCGCATGACCGGCGACGAAGAGAAGCGTCAGACCTGCCTGCGCATCTGGAATAATATGGTTCAGCGTCGCATGTACATTACCGGCGGTATTGGTTCGCAGGGGATCGGCGAAGCGTTTACCAGCGACTACGATTTGCCGAACGACACGGCCTACGGCGAAAGCTGTGCCTCCATCGGCCTGATGATGTTTGCTCGCCGCATGCTGGAAATGGAGGGCGACGCGCATTATGCAGATGTTATGGAGCGCGCATTTTATAACACCGTACTTGGCGGTATGGCGCTGGACGGTAAGCATTTCTTCTACGTAAACCCGCTGGAAACGCATCCGAAAAGCATTCCGCATAACCATATTTACGACCACATTAAACCGGTTCGCCAGCGCTGGTTTGGCTGTGCCTGCTGTCCGCCCAATATTGCCCGTACGCTGGTCGCCATTGGTCACTATATTTTCACACCGCGCCCGGACGCGCTGTTTATCAACTTTTATGCCGGAAGTGAGGCGCAGTTTACGGTTAGCGAGCATACGCTGGCGCTGAACATAACGGGCAACTATCCGTGGGATGAACAGGTGACCATTCGCTTCAGTCAGACGCAGGGGGTTGAACACACGATAGCGCTGCGTCTGCCAGAGTGGTGTGCCGCGCCACGCGTACAGGTGAATGGTGAAGCCGCACAGGGCGAAGTGATTAAAGGTTATCTGCATCTGCACCGTCAGTGGCAGGAAGGAGACTGCATTACGCTAAATTTACCGATGACCACTCGCCGCGTTTACGCCAATCCGCTGGTGCGCCATGCGGCAGGCAAGGTGGCGATTCAACGCGGCCCGCTGGTATATTGCCTGGAAGAAGCAGATAACGGCGCGGAACTGCACAATTTGTCCCTGCCTAAAGAGAGCGAGCTGCGTGAAATCCAGGGGGTCGGCGTACTGACAGGGAAAATACTGCTGCAGGCCGAAGGGTTGCGCGTGCTGACCGCCGGGGAGGATACGCCGCTGTACAGCTTTGATCACCGTCAGACGACGGTTACCAGGCAGACGTTAACTTTTATTCCATGGTTTAGCTGGGCGAACCGTGGTGAAGGTGAAATGCGTATCTGGGTTGATGAAGCTTAATAAAAATGCCGGATGGCGACGCTAGCGCATCTTATCCGGCCTACAAGGCACTTTCCCGTAGGCCGGATCAGGCGAAGCCGTCATCCGGCATTTCCAGCGTTAACCTTCGTTGTGCATCTCGAGGTTTTCGACTTCGTTCTGACGTTGTACCGCTTTGGCGTCGTCATTACGCAGGGTATCCAGGAAATCGAGGTACTGCTGGTCAACATCTTTCGTCACATACACGCCATTAAACACTGAACATTCAAACTGTTGAATATCCGGGTTCTCGGCACGTACGGCTTCGATCAGATCGTTCAGATCCTGGAAGATGAGCCCATCCGCCCCGATGATCTGGCGGATTTCGTCGACTTCACGACCATGCGCGATAAGCTCCGTCGCCGTCGGCATATCAATACCGTAGACATTCGGGAAGCGAACCTCCGGCGCAGCAGAAGCGAGATAAACCTTCTTCGCCCCGGCTTCACGGGCCATCTCAATAATCTGCTCGGAGGTTGTCCCGCGCACGATAGAGTCATCCACCAGCAGGACGTTTTTATCGCGGAATTCCGCGCGATTGGCGTTCAGCTTACGGCGCACTGATTTACGGCGCAGCTGCTGGCCCGGCATGATAAAGGTACGGCCTACATAGCGGTTTTTCACAAACCCCTGGCGGTACGGTTTACCCAGAATGCGCGCGATTTCCAGCGCGATATCACACGAGGTTTCCGGAATCGGAATGACCACGTCGATATCCAGATCTTCCCATTCACGGGCAATTTTCTCTCCCAGTTTGGTGCCCATATTCACGCGGGCGCTGTAGACGGAAATCTTATCGATAAAGGAGTCAGGGCGCGCAAAGTAAACGTACTCGAACAGGCAAGGATTGCTGACCGGATTATCAGCACACTGACGGGTAAACAACTGGCCTTTTTCGGTGATATACACCGCTTCGCCAGGTGCTACATCGCGCAGGAACTCATAACCCAGAGTATCAAGGGCAACGCTTTCGGAAGCGACCATATACTCGGTACGACCATCGCCAATATCACGTTTGCCCAGCACTAACGGGCGAATGCCATTAGGATCGCGGAACGCGACCATGCCATGACCGATAATCATCGCCACGCACGCATACGCGCCGCGGATCTGACGGTTAGTCGCCGCGATGGCGGCAAAAATATTGTCGGCTTCCAGCGGATAATGGCGGAAGTTATCCAGTTCGCTGGCGAACACATTGAGCAGAATTTCAGAATCTGACGTGGTGTTGATGTGGCGGCGTTTTTCTTCAAACAGCTTTTTACGCAACTCATGCGCATTGGTCAGATTGCCATTATGGGCAAGCGTAATACCATACGGTGAGTTGACGTAAAAAGGTTGAGCTTCGGAGGCGCTGGAACTGCCAGCCGTAGGGTAACGCACATGACCGATGCCCATATTGCCTTGTAAACGCAACATGTGGCGAGCTTCGAAAATATCGCTCACTAAGCCATTCGCCTTGCGCAGGCGGAAGCAGTTGTTCGCATCGATGGTGATGATGCCTGCGGCATCCTGACCACGATGCTGGAGCACCGTTAACGCGTCATAAATCGACTGGTTGACCGGCATAACACCGGCGATACCGACAATACCGCACATACGTCTTTTCCTCGTTAAGCCACATCTCAGAACTCAGTTATGTTCTGGGCAAGAAACTTGACGAGCTTTGCAGATAGTCAAAGAACCATCTGATGATGAAACTGAACTGTGGGATAAGCTGCGACTTACTCCAGTCTTCACTTTTCGACAGGCCTGTAAAGGTATCGAGAAAGAACAGAATGGCGGCGACTATTAACGCTCCTCGCAGAGCCCCGAAACAGATCCCCAATACCCTGTCAGTTCCCGACAGACCGGTTTTCTCGACCAGCTGACCTATCACAAAATTGACGATAGCGCCGACGATAAGCGTCGCGATAAACAGTATCGCGATAGCAATCCCATTTCGAACCAGTTCGTCATCAAAGCCCGTAAACCAGACAGACAGGTAAGTGTAGTAATGGCTGGCGACAAAGAAAGCACAACCCCATGTCACCAACGATAAAGCTTCACGAACAAAGCCACGGATCAGGCTAACCAGACAGGAAAAACCAATCACCGCGATAATGGCGTAATCAATCCAGACCATACATGTCCCACGATTTTACGCCCTGTCGTCCTGTTCGGGGCGCATTCTAACAGAAAAAGAAAACGTTTGCGTAGGGATTTCCTTTCCACGCGTAAATAAAAATGGCGCTGAAAAAATCTTCAACGCCATCGTACTTTTTGCCTCAATGGGCAGTGTCGGATGGCGGTGTAAACACCTTATCCGACCTACAGAAGTGTCGGGCCGTAGGCCTGATAAGCGCAGCGCCATCAGGCAACGACTTCACTTAATTCGGGCTGTAACCCATCACTACCCCACTTAAACCGGAGATCTGCTGAAGCTCACCCAGTGAACTTTTCAACTTGTCTCTTGAAGCATCAGGTCCAACGAGAATACGGGTTATTTTACCCTGTACTGGCGTTGAGGGGGAAGTATATACCCGGAATCCCGCGCCACGAAGTTTACCGACTATCTCATTGACCTTATCAGCATTTTTCAATGCGCCCAGCTGTACAACCCAGGCTTTACCGGTCGGTGCCGGTTTTTCCTCGACAACCGGTTTCGGCGCAGGAGGCGGCGTCGGCGTCACCGCTACCGGTTGTTCACGCGGCGGTTGCGGCTTCGGCTTTTCAACCGGTTTTGGTTTGGGTTGTTCGACAGGCACAGGAACCGGATCGAGATCGGCGGTATTGTTCAACGCCAGACGAGACGGATCGAGGGATGGCGCAGCCGCGTCCCCTGCCCTGACCTCTTCCGCCGCGCCTTCAGGCGGCTGGGTCGGTAGCGCCTGCGTCGCTGCAGGCATCATATCCGGCTCATCACGGTCACCAGGTTTCGGTACCAGCGGGATCGCGGCAAACTCATCCTGATAATGTTTTTTCTGCCCGTCAAGCAGCCCAGGAAGCACGATCACCCCAAGCGCGACCAGCACAATGGTGCCGACTAAACGATTCTGAAATTTACTTGCCACCGTTTCTCCCCGCGTCAATCACTTCCATGACATGTGCGACAGTGTGAAACGATCCACACACCAGCACGGTATCCTCTGGTTTTGCGTCCGCCATTGCCGCATGCCATGCCAGAGCAACGCTGTCATAGGCGTTACCGCTCCCCAGATGTTCCAGCAATTGCTCCGCCGTCGCACCTCGCGGCCCTTCCAACGGCGCGCAATACCAGTCATCGACCACGCTTTTCAACCAGGCCAATGTCCCTGCAATATCTTTATCATGTAGCATACCGATAACAGCAAGCACTCGCCCGCTTTTCGGCAACATTTTCATGCGCCCGGTAAGATATTCCGCCGCATGAGGATTATGGGCAACATCAAGAATAACACGGGGCGATTCGCGCAAAATCTGAAAACGCCCCGGCAAAATAGCCTGAGCAATCCCTTCGCGAATCGCTTTTTCACTGACGTTCAGTGCACTGGCGCGTAGCGCGGCCAGCGCGGTGGCAGCATTAGGTTGTGGCACCTGCGGCAAGGGTAAATCCGTCACCGTGCCGTTGCTGTCGGTAAACGACCAGCTATCACCTGACACCTCAAAATGCCAGTCCACACCCCGACGACGTAACAGCGCTCCGGTTTCCTGCGCAACATCGGCGATGGTGTAAGGCATTTCAGGTTCGCCAACAATGGCCGGTTTTTCCGCACGAAAGATCCCCGCTTTCTCGCGGCCGATGCTTTCACGATCCGGTCCCAGCCAGTCAGTATGATCCAGCGCGATGCTGGTCACGACAGAGACATCTGCATCCACAATATTGGTGGCATCCAGACGACCGCCTAGCCCCACCTCCAGAATCACCACATCAAGCTGCGCCTGTTTAAACAGCCACAGCGCAGAAAGCGTGCCGTACTCAAAATAGGTTAGCGAAATATCACCGCGAGATTCTTCGATTTCTGCAAACGACGCGGTATGCGCAGACTCGGGTAATTCCTGCCCCTGCACCCGCACACGTTCAGTGTAGCGCACCAGATGTGGGGAACTGTAGACACCCACTTTATAGCCCGCCGCCATCAGCACGGATTCCAGCGTGCGGCAGGTCGTGCCCTTACCGTTCGTTCCGGCCACCGTAAAGACAAACGGGGCGGGCTTAAGAACACCGAGACGGGCCGCAACCTGACTTACACGCTCAAGGCCCAGCTCGATGGTTTTACTGTGCAGGTTTTCCAGATAAGAAAGCCACGAGGCCAGGGGCGACGCGGCTTTAGGGATTCGTTTATTGTCCATGATTTATGTAAATTCGCTACGGTGAGAAAAGAAAAAGGGCAGCGCCGATGGCCCTGCCCTTTTCAGTTATCAGGCCTCTGCTTCCTGATCCGGTACCGGCGGTACCACCACACCCTCGCGCGGTTCATCTGGATCCGGCGCTGGGAGGTTCATCAGCTTCGCCAGAACGCTTGCCAGTTTCAGGCGCATTTCCGGACGGCGGACGATCATATCGATAGCGCCTTTTTCAATCAGGAACTCACTGCGCTGGAATCCCGGCGGCAGCTTCTCACGTACGGTTTGCTCGATAACGCGTGGGCCAGCGAAGCCGATCAGCGCTTTCGGTTCCGCAATATTGAGATCGCCCAACATCGCGAAGCTTGCGGATACGCCACCCATCGTTGGATCGGTCAGTACGGAGATATACGGTAATCCGCGTTCCTGCATTTTCGCCAACGCTGCGGAGGTTTTCGCCATCTGCATCAGCGACATCAGCGCTTCTTGCATACGCGCGCCACCGGAAGCGGAGAAGCAGATCAGCGGACAGTTATCTTCCAGCGCCTGTTCAACGGCACGAACGAAACGTGCGCCGACGACAGAGCCCATAGAACCGCCCATGAAAGAGAATTCAAACGCAGCAGCGACAACAGGCATACCGTGAAGCGTGCCTTTCATCACGACCATAGCGTCTTTCTCTCCGGTTTCTTTTTGCGCGGACGCCAGTCTGTCTTTGTACTTCTTGGAGTCACGGAACTTCAGCGCATCTTTCGGCTCAAGTTCACTACCCAGTTCCACAAGAGTCCCTTCATCTAACAGGCTATGCAGGCGATTGCGCGCCGACATGCGCATATGATGATCACACTTCGGACAGACCTCAAGATTACGTTCCAGCTCAGCACGGTATAAAACCTGACCGCAGCTATCACACTTGGTCCACACCCCTTCAGGAATGCTTGCCTTGCGGGTGGGAGTAATGTTGCTTTTAATTCGTTCAATCCAGCTCATTAGTGACCTTTCTGCCTGAACCTGGTTCGATGCCAGTTTTATCTTTGGGGGCGCATAATGCCATTTTTGCCCCCAACAGACCATGAATGTTGCACATTAAAACATAACAGCCCGAAACTTTGGATAAAAAAGTGGTCGAACCGCTGAGTTACTTTCTATTTTGCGGCACGTGACGCCGCACGCTTATGGCGAATAATTTCAATGATACCCGGTAATACCGAGAGCACGATAATCGCCACAATCAGCAATTTCAGGTTTTCCTGAACTACCGGCAGATCGCCGAACAGGTAGCCCGCATAGGTAAACAGCAGTACCCAAAGCAGTGCGCCCGTCACGTTGTACAGCGCAAAATGGCGATAGGACATGTGTCCCATTCCCGCCACAAATGGCGCAAATGTACGCACGATGGGAACAAAACGCGCCAGGATAATGGTTTTCCCACCATGGCGTTCATAGAACGCATGGGTTTTATCCAGGTAGCTGCGACGAAAGATCTTCGAGTTCGGATTGCTGAAGAGTTTTTCGCCAAACAGTCGGCCAATCGTGTAGTTCACCGCATCGCCAATAATCGCCGCCACCACCATCAACCCCACCATCAGGTGAACATTGAGATCGTTGGATGGCAACGCTGAAAGCGCCCCCGCCACAAACAGTAGCGAGTCACCTGGCAGAAACGGCGTGACCACCAGGCCAGTTTCGCAGAACAGGATGAGGAACAGAATGGCATAAACCCACACGCCATATTCCGCCACCAGTTCCGCCAGGTGCACATCAATGTGCAAAATAAAATCGATAAGGAAGTAAATCAGATCCATATTTGCTTTTGCCTTTTGTCCCCGTCATATTCCGGGGATACCATTCTGATTAGTCCGCCAGAAACAGCGGGCCCATCGGCGGTTTGGGAAGTTCAAACCGGTCAGGGTAATCTACCGCGACCAGATACAAGCCTTCCGCTTTCGCCGTTGCTGCAGAAAGCCGTCTGTCCTTAGCCGCCAGCAACTCTGCGATCCAGCTCTCCGGCTGGTTGTGGGCGCCTACTTCCATCAGGCTACCGACAATATTCCTTACCATATGATGTACAAAGGCATTTGCTTTGATATCGACCACCACATACGCACCATGACGCGTCACATTAATGTGCATCACATTACGCCACGGCGTGCGTGACTGGCACTGCACTGCGCGAAACGAAGTAAAATCGTTTTCACCAATCAGGCACTGCGCCGCCCGGTGCATACGTTCTGCGTCCAGCGGCTCATAATAGTGCGTAACGCCCTTACCTAAAACCGCCGGACGCAACCGATGATTGTAGATGATGTAGCGATAACGGCGAGCCGTGGCGCTAAACCGGGCGTGAAAATCATCAGGTACAGCTTTCACCCAACGCACAGCGATGTCATCAGGCAAATTCGCATTTACGCCCAGCGTCCACGCTGCATCTTTACGCTGAGCGGTGGTCTCAAAATGCACCACCTGCCCAGTACCATGCACACCAGCGTCCGTACGACCCGCACAAAATACGTTGATACGTTCGTTGGCCACCTGCGAAAGCGCCTTTTCCAGCTTTTCCTGGACACTGCGCACTTCGTTCTGGCGCTGCCAGCCATAATATTTACTGCCGTCGTACTCAATGCCCAGCGCAATTTTATAAACTGACGGCTGTTGCTGGTCAGACATTAGTACAGATACTCCTGCACCAGTTTTTCAGCAATTTTCACCGCCATCAGCGCGCCGCCAAAACGGACGTTATCTGCGACTGACCAAAACTGAATTTGTTCAGGCATACCGTAATCGTTACGAACACAGCCTACGGAAAGCTGTGGATTACCCGTGGCATCGCCGACCTGCGTCGGGAAATTCGTCTCTTCAGACAAGACAATATCTTCGCCGCGAGAGAACGCATCACGTGCCTCTTCAGCTGCCAGCGGACGCAGCGCTTCAAAATTCACCATCTGCGCGTGGCCGTAAAATACCGGCGACTGTACGCAACTGGCAGAGATCATTAATCCCTCATCCTGCAGAATTTTGCGGACTTCATCGACAATGCGACGCTCTTCGCGCACGCTGCCTTCACGATCCGGCAACAGCGGCAACATGTTAAATGCCAGCTGGCGACCAAAATAATCATCTTCATCAATCGGAATGCCGTTAAGCAATTTAACGCTTTGACCTGCCAGCGCATCGACCGCTTTTTTACCGCGCGCGGATGCCGACAAAATGTTCGTCACCGTGATTCGGGAAAGTCCCCCTTCGTCAATCAGCGGCTTCAATGCAGACAGCAACTGGCTGGTCAGGCTGTCAGGAACCGCAATCACGTTGCGGTTACGGTAGTCCGCCAACACAAACGGGTTAACATCCGGCACGACCAGCGGAACATCCGGCTCGAGGGCAAACAGCCCGCTGCTGTCAATCACCAGACAACCGGCATTGGTGGCTTCTTCCACCCAGGCAGCAGAGGCTTCAGCCCCGGCGACAAAAAACGCCAGCTGCGCCTGCGTCCAGTCAAAATCAGCGACATCCTGCACAATGATGGATTTACCGTTAAAGCGCAGATGCTCACCAGCGCTTTCATTGCGCGCCAGCGCATAAATTTCACCGACCGGGAACTGGCGTTCGGCCAGCGTTTCAAGCAGGGCTTCGCCTACGGCACCCGTGGCGCCCAGGATGGCAATATTCCAGCCTTCAGACATGGTGATTTACTCCAGAAAAACATAAGCGTCCCTGCCGAATTATTCGTCAGGGAGCATTAAGAAGACATTAATGTGTTGGGTGGTAAACGGCGTTAAAACCCAGTTTTTTCAACAGCGCAGCCGTTTCAGCGTCATCACACATCACGTACAAAGATGACCACTCACGGCGCTCAAGGTAATTCTTACGCAGTTTATCAAACTCACCCGGAACCCCGGCAACTTTTCGCAACGGGGCATCGTCGCGCCGCACATCATACACCAAATGCACCAGTCTTTTCAGCGTCGGTTGATCTAACGTGCCGTGAAGTGTGATGCGGCCAAACTCTGGCGCGGGTAACAGCGTATCCAGTGCGACTTGCTGCGCCTTATCAATAAATGCGCTATACGCTTCAAAGACCTGAGTGGTGCCGCGCGCTTTCCCTTCCAGGGTATAGCCCGCGATATGTGGCGTACCAATGTCGATCTTTTCCAACAATTCGACATTGAGCTCAGGTTCACCTTCCCAGACATCCAGCACCACGCTTAACGACTGCCCGGCATTCAGTCGCGCCAACAAGGCCGCGTTATCCACCACCGGGCCGCGACTGGCGTTGACCAGAATGGTTCCAGGTTTCAGACGGCGAATCATCGCGTCATCAGCCAGATGCAGCGTCTTATACTGCCCTTGTTTAAAAAGCGGCGTGTGGAAGGTCAGAATATCCGCTTCCTGCACCAGCTCTTCCAGAGAGCGGAAATCGCCCTCGTCCCCACGGTCGGCGCGCGGCGGATCGCACAGCAACGTGCGAATGCCCAGCGCTTCCAGTCGCGCCTGCAGACGACCGCCAACATTCCCTACGCCAATAATGCCCACGGTACGATCGCGTAAAGCAAAACCATCGCGTTCAGCAAGCATCAGCAACGAGGAAAAAACATATTCGACAACCGCGATGGCGTTGCAGCCAGGCGCAGAAGAAAAACCAATCCCAGCCTGTTTCAGCCAGGTCTCATCCACATGGTCAGTGCCTGCGGTCGCCGTTCCGACAAACTTAACGGACTTTCCGCTCAGCAACGATTCGTTCACTTTGGTGACCGAGCGCACCATTAACGCATCTGCGTCTTCGAGTTCAGCAACGGGAATGGGGCGACCTGGAACCGCTTTTACCTCCCCCAAACGACTGAACAATTCGCGGGCATAAGGCATATTTTCATCAACGAGGATTTTCACGTCTGTCGTACCTGTTTGAGAACGAGAGTTAACCGGGCAAGTGTGCCATAATCTCGCCGCCAGGCATACTGCGAGACCTGGTTTGCAAAGATTTAAGGATTAGTGATGATGCAACCCATTTCCGGAACTCCCGCACAACCTCCCGGTGAAGGACAGAACCGTCCTTCCATCGCGGGCGAACAGCCGTTATCCACCCAACAACGCACCGTGCTGGAACGACTGATCACTCGCCTGATTTCGCTGACGCAACAGCAAAGTGCGGAAGTCTGGGCCGGAATAAAACACGATTTGGGGGTAAAAAGCGACACGCCGTTGCTTTCGCGTCATTTCCCTGCCGCTGAACACAATCTCAACCAACGACTGGGGAGCGCCCAGCAAAACCATGCTAATCGTCAGGTGCTGGCGCAATTAACGGAGCTGTTGAGCCTGGGGAACAATCGCCAGGCCGTCAGTGATTTTATCCGCCAGCAGTATAACCAGACAGCGTTAAGCCAGCTTACGCCAGAACAGTTGAAGAACGTGTTGACGCTACTGCAACAAGGGCTGCTCTCTATTCCACAACCGCAGCAGCGCCCGGCGACCGACAGGCCGTTATTACCGGCCGAGCACAATACGCTCAACCAACTCGTGACCAAACTGGCCGCCGCCACGGGAGAATCTGGCAAGCTGATTTGGCAATCAATGCTGGAACTCTCCGGCGTGAAAAGCGGCGAGCTGATCCCGGCTAAACAGTTCACCCATCTGGTGACCTGGTTACAGGCGCGCCAGACACTCAGCCTACAGAACGCGCCCACATTGCAAACGCTGCAGGCGGCGTTGAAGCAGCCGCTAGAGCCGAATGAATTTACGGCAATCAAAGAGTATGCGCAGCAGAGCTATCAGATCCAACCGCAAACGGTTCTGACCACGGTTCAGGTGCAGGATCTGCTTAACCAGATCTTCCTGCGTCGTGTAGAGCGAGACCGGGAATTGAACGATCCGCGCCATATTCAGCCGATCTTCAGCCCGTTCGCGCCGGTTATTGAAACCATTAAATCGCTGTCGGCACGACCGGGGTTACTGTTTATCGCGCTGATGATTGCTCTGGCTATTTTTGGATTGGTTTCCTAACTTTTACGAAAAGAGAGCAATGTCACCATAATGCCCACCACTGCGGAAATCGCCCCGGCCAGAAATACCGAGGGGTAACCGCATGAGGTGGCTAATAGCCCCGCCAGAGGTCCGGTCACGCCGTAGGAAATGTCCTGAAAGGCGGCGTATCCGCCCAACGCGGTGCCCCGAACTTGTGAAGGTACGCGTTTCACCACCTCAACACCCAGCGCCGGAAAGATTAATGAGCACCCAGCCCCGGTTAATGCCGCGCCCAACAAGGCAAACCATGCGGTTGGCGCGAGCCAGAGCAACACCAAACCGGCAGTTTCAACGCACAATGATGCGATGGCCACCCTCACGCCGCCAAAGCGATCCGGCATCCAGCCAAACAGCACGCGCATGAGCACAAATGCGCCACCAAAGGCGGTCAAGGTGAAACCTGCCATCGCCCAGCCGTTGCTGGCAAAGTAGAGAGAAATAAACGTACCTATAACGGCAAACCCGACGCCCTGCAGCGCCAGGCCAACACCGGGTTTCCAGATAAGCCCAACCACGCTCCACAGTGAAGGACGTACGCCTGGATGGGCTGGCACTTTACGCACCGTGCCGTTAAACGCCCACGCCAGCAGCGGAAGCGCCATCGTGGTGCCCGCCAGCGCGGCAAAACCAAAATGACTGTGGATCAACAGTCCAAGCGGCGCACCGGCCGCCAGCGCGCCGTAAATCGCCATCCCGTTCCACGACATCACTTTGCCCGAACGCCCCGGCCCAACCAGCCCCATTCCCCAGGTTAATGTGCCGGTCAGTAACTGGCTTTCACCAAATCCCAGGATCAAGCGCCCGACAATCAGCAGCGCAAATTTAACCGGGATGGAGACCGGCAACAGCGCTGCCAGCAGCCACGCGACGCCCGCCAGTGCACAGGCAAACATGCCCTGTAGCGCAGAACGTTTAGCACCGTATTGATCGGCGAGTCGCCCGGCATAGCCTCGCGTGAGTACCGTAGCCAGAAACTGAATGCCCACGGCGATACCGACCATGGTGTTGCCATAACCCAGCTCCTGATGCACAAAAAGCGGGATGACGGGCAAGGGTAAACCGACCGTCATATAGGTCAGGAAAACCGCAAAGGCGATACGAAAAAGCGAAAAATTCGCAGAAGATGTTTTTTCTGTTTGGGTTACTGCTGTCATGCGTTACTCCGAAATGCAGAGTAAGGCGAGGAATTGCCACGCCCCCTCTACCTGACCGCCAGGATTAAGGTGCGTTGGATAACGTTAAACGCCCACTATTATCAGGAAGATAATGTTGAGCGTGGAGTTTGCCTTTGGGGGCCGGTTATTGTCAACGCATAAAAAAGGGAGCCATTTGGCTCCCCTCTTCTTGCATCACGGATGCTTACGCTTTCAGTTTACGCATAACCAGCGTGGCGTTAGTGCCGCCGAAACCGAAGCTGTTGGACATCACGGTGGTCAGTTCGCGATCGGTCGCTTCCGTCACGATGTTCAGACCCGCAGCCTGCTCGTCCAGTTCTTCAATATTGATGCTTGGTGCGATAAAGCCGTGCTCCAGCATCAGCAGAGAGTAGATGGCTTCCTGTACGCCAGCAGCACCCAGAGAGTGACCAGTCATCGCTTTGGTTGCGGACATAGCCGGGGAGTTATCGCCGAACACTTCGCGGATAGCGCCCAGTTCTTTCACATCGCCAACCGGCGTGGAAGTCCCGTGGGTGTTCAGGTAGTCGATTGGCGTGTCAACACCGTGCATCGCCATCTGCATGCAGCGCACTGCGCCTTCGCCAGACGGAGCAACCATGTCAGCGCCATCGGACGTTGCGCCGTAGCCAACGATTTCCGCATAGATGTGCGCGCCACGCGCCAGTGCGTGCTCGAGTTCTTCGACAACAACCATACCGCCGCCGCCTGCGATAATGAAACCGTCACGGTTTGCGTCATAAGTACGGGACGCTTTGTCTGGAGAGTCGTTATATTTGGTAGACAGCGCGCCCATTGCGTCGAATTCACACGCCATTTCCCAGCACAGCTCTTCGCCGCCGCCCGCAAAGACGATGTCTTGCTTGCCCAGCTGAATCTGTTCTACCGCGTTACCGATACAGTGTGCGGAAGTCGCACAGGCGGAGCTGATGGAGTAGTTCACACCGTGGATTTTAAACGGTGTCGCGAGGCACGCGGATACCGCAGAGGCCATCGCTTTAGTGACCACATACGGACCCACCGCTTTCAGACCACGCGGGCTACGCATCGCATCGGCACCAAAAACCTGAGATTTAGACGAACCGCCAGAACCGGCAATCAGGCCCACGCGCGGATTGTTCTGATAAACCTCATCTTTCAGACCGGCGTCTTCAATCGCCTGCTGCATGGAGAGATAGGAATAGATAGAGGCATCGTTCATGAAACGGACCACTTTACGGTCAATCAGACCGGTGGTGTCCAGTTTGACGTTACCCCACACGTGGCTGCGCATTCCTGAATCTTTGAACTCCTGAGAGAAAGTGATCCCTGAACGTCCTTCACGCAGAGATGCCAGGACTTCCTGCTGGTTATTACCGATGCTGGAAACGATGCCCAAGCCAGTAATCACTGCACGTTTCATTCAATACCTCTGTAAGTCGCACTATATTAAGTTTCGAATGGCACAATAGCGTACACTTGTACGCCGAACAAGTCCGATCAGCCAATTTATGCGGAAATTTGCGCCGCCAGGCACACATCGCTAAGATCGTGACACTGCCTGTGAGACGAGTAACTTACGTGAAACAATACGCAATACAACCTGCCAACCTTGAATTTAATGCTGAGGGTACACCTGTTTCCCGAGATTTTGATGATGTCTATTTCTCTAATGATAATGGACTGGAGGAAACACGTTATGTTTTTCTCGGTGGAAATCATCTTGCGGAACGCTTCCCCACTCATTCACGGCAATTATTTGTTGTGGCAGAAAGCGGCTTTGGTACCGGTCTCAATTTCCTGACGCTCTGGCAGGCATTCACTGCCTTTCGTGCTTCACACCCGCAGGCCACGTTAGAACGACTTCATTTTATCAGCTTCGAAAAGTATCCCCTGAGCCACCAGGATTTGGTTCAGGCGCATCAGCATTGGCCTGAACTGGCGCCCTGGGCTGAACAGTTGCAAGCTCAGTGGCCTCTGCCGCTGGCCGGATGCCATCGTCTGTTTCTGGACGAGGGTCGTGTGACGCTGGATTTATGGTTTGGCGATATCAATGAGCTGACCGGGCAACTGGATGAGACACTGAACCAGAAAGTAGACGCCTGGTTCCTCGACGGTTTCGCGCCGGCAAAAAATCCGGATATGTGGACGCAGAATCTGTTTAACGCTATGGCGCGACTGGCGCGTCCTGGCGGTACGCTGGCGACTTTTACCTCCGCAGGTTTTGTGCGTCGGGGTTTACAGGATGCCGGTTTTACCATGCAAAAATGCAAAGGGTTTGGGCGCAAACGCGAAATGCTTTGCGGTGTGATGGAACAAACCCTGGCACCCCCTTCCGCGTCTCCCTGGTTTCTCCGCCGTGGAACCGAAAAACGTGAAGCGGCAATTATCGGCGGCGGTGTCGCCAGCGCATTATTGTCGCTGGCGCTGCTACGCCGTGGCTGGCAGGTCACACTGTATTGCGCCGATAAGCAACCCGCGCAGGGCGCTTCCGGTAATCGTCAGGGCGCGCTTTATCCGTTGCTCAGCAAACACGACGCGGCCATAAATCGCTTCTTTCCTGCCGCGTTCACCTTTGCCCGACGCCTGTATGACGCCCTGCCCGTGGAGTTTGCGCACGACTGGTGCGGCGTCACGCAATTAGGCTGGGATAAAAAGAGTGAGCAGAAAATCGAACAAATGCTGTCGCAGTTACTGCCCGGCGAATTCGCACAGGCCGTTGATGCGACGCAGATCGAGCAAACCATTGGTCTGTCGGTAAACTGCGGGGGGATCACCTGGCCGCACGGCGGCTGGCTGTGTCCGGCGGAGTTGACCGCAGCGGTACTGGCCCAGGCCGAAAAACAGGGATTACGTACCCGTTATCAGCATTCCCTGACCACCCTTTCAGCGCAGGAAGCAGGTTGGCAGTTGACGTTCGCAGACGGAACACAAGCTGAACATCAGGTTGTCGTCCTGGCAAACGGTCATCAGATTAATCGTTTTGAGCAAACTCAGCCGTTGCCGGTTTACTCCGTTGGGGGTCAGGTGAGCCATATCCCCACCACTTCTGCGCTGTCCGCCCTACGGCAGGTGTTGTGCTATGACGGCTATCTCACCCCGCAAAATCCGGCCAATCAGCAGCACTGTATCGGCGCCAGCTATCACCGTGGCAGTGAAGAGACACGCTATCGCGAGGATGATCAGCAACAGAATCGGCAGCGCCTGATTGACTGTTTTCCGCATGCCGGGTGGGCAAAAGAGGTCGATGTGAGCGGAAAAGAGGCGCGTTGCGGCGTGCGTTGCGCCACCCGCGACCACCTGCCCATGGTGGGCAATGTGCCGGACTATGACGCGACGCTCACCCAATATGCAAACCTGGCTGAACACAAAGCGAACGCGGAAAGTGCGCCGGTCTACGCGGATCTGTTTATGCTGGGCGCGCTGGGATCGCGTGGGCTGTGTTCTGCCCCACTGTGTGCGGAGATCCTCGCCGCGCAAATGAGTGAGGAACCTATCCCGATGGATGCGAACACGCTGGCGGCATTAAACCCGAATCGTTTATGGGTACGGAAGTTGTTGAAGGGGAAAGCGGTACAGTAACGGAGCAATGCCGGATAGCGGTGCAGACACCTTATCCGGCCTACGGGATGTGGGCTCATTGGCCGAATAAGACGCCAGGCGTCGCTATCCGGCACATTCCGCCACTATTTTGCCGTGACCTTCTGGAACAGAGCGTCCCACATCTCCTTCACTAATGCCTGGTCGCGCGGCGAGAGCTCACCTGCGCCAATCGCCTTTTCCAGACTCAGGGTGACATTGGCAGATACCGCTTCGGCGGAATGGTCATCCCCCCCTTCCAGGTCAGCAACGGCTAGCGTCAGGTGGCCACGCAAATACCCACTGGCAAAAAGCTCATCATCACTTGCATGCTCTACCATGTCGTCGATTAATGCCAGAATGCGTGATTCAAACTCCGCGATCATCTTCTTTCCTCATTGTAAACGTGGCGCTGGCTTCAGTTGAGCGCTTCTGGCCACGGGAACTGTTCCACCTTAAGATCAGGCGTGTGATAATAATTCTGTAGCGCTTTAATGAATTGCGCTGGACGCTCAGGGATACCTTTTTCCAGATATTCCATCACCTGAGCATGTACCCGACGCTGAAACACCACGCGATCCGGTTCAAAGTCGCCTTCCAGATTATCGCAGCTGACGTTGAACGGATAACCCGCCGCCACGCAAAATAACCAGTCAAACGCCTGGGGTTTCACTTCCACATCCTCAAACTGGCACTGAGTCTGCGCATCCCGGCCGTCCGGGCAGTACCAGTAGCCAAAATCGACCAGCTCCCGACGCGCTTTACCCGCGATGCACCAGTGCGAAATTTCATGCAAGGCGCTGGCGTAAAAGCCGTGGGCAAAGACGATACGGTGATACGGGATCTCAGCATCAGCAGGAAGATAGATCGGTTCGTCATCGCCTTTAATCAGACGGGTATTAAATCCATCGGCAAAACAGCCATTAAAAATATCGATTAACTGTTCGTAGTGATGTGTACTGTTCATTAGCTCATCCCCAACCAGTGGAGGATCTCCTGTCCATGGCTATCATAAAGTAGTTTGGTGCTCATCACCGCCGAAACGATAACGATCATGGGCCGAATTAAGGTTTGCCCTTTGCTCAATACCAGTCGGGAGCCCATACGCGCGCCGAGGAACTGGCCAATCAGCATCACAAAGCCGGTCGCCCAGATCACTTTTCCGCCGATGATAAACAACAACAGACCGCCCACGTTTGAGGTGGCGTTAAGTAATTTGGCGTGGGCCGTTGATTTGGCGAGGTTATATCCGCACAGGGTGACAAAAGCCAGTGCGTAAAACGATCCTGCCGCGGGTCCAAAAAAACCATCGTAGAAGCCGACGCATCCTCCGGCGATCAGCGCAAAAGGCAGACCGTAAAGACGACGTTGTCTGTCTTCCTCTCCCAGCTTCGGCATCAACAAAAAGTAAAGACCGATACAAATAACCAAAACGGGCAAGATCTGACGCAGCACATCAGATTGCACATGCTGAACCAACAGCGCGCCGCTCATTGAGCCAATGAAAGTCATCGCAATGTTGAGTTTTTGCTCCGCCAGATTGATCACTTTGCGGCGAATAAAATAGATGGTGGCCGAGATGGAGCCGCCACAGGCCTGCAGTTTGTTGGTTGCCAGTGCGTTCGCAGGCGACATTCCCGCCGCCATCAGAGCGGGAATAGTCAGCAGCCCCCCGCCTCCGGCGATTGAATCAATAAAGCCTGCCAGCACCGCGATAAAAAACAGAACCACCAACAACAGCGGAGACACCATAAACAGGTCTAAAAAATTGTCCATTAGAGTACATGCTCATCCAGTAGCGCCTGGCAGGAAGGCGGCAACGGTGGCGGTGTCTTCTTCTCAGGCTTGGTTGTTCCAGGTTTCGGCGGCTCGAACCAGCTCTGCAGCTCCGCACCGCATCCATCACCCGGTGGCGGCAACGGTTGATCTTCACACTCAAGGCTGTCGGCTGGGCAGCGTAGTCTTACATGCATATGCGCACGATGCTGGAACCACGGGCGAACCTTACGCAACCAGTCGCGATCGGTCCCGGCATCCAGACAAAGTTGTTGTTTAATCGCAGGATTGACAAAAATTCGCGTGACGTCGTTATCTTCCGCCGCCAGTTTAATCAGATGGGAAATTTCGGGTTTCCACAACGACGGCACGACGTGTTTACCATCAGCAGCGACCAGGTCCAGCGCCTGAGGTCGCAACAGCTGAGTCTGCGTCCAGCGCGTTTTCGGCAACTGGAGGAAAATATCGACGTCCAGGCCGGTCTGATGGCTGGCATGTCCGCCGTTGAAACGACCGCCAGCAGGCATCCCCATATCGCCAATCAGCACCGTCCCCAACCCCAGTTGGTTCACCTGCGTACTCAGACGCTGGATAAACATCACCAGATCAGGATGGCCGAAATAGCGGCGCTGATCGGTGCGCATCACCTGGTAGGATTCAGACTGTACGGGAAGCGTGTCGGCGCCCACGATACAACCATTCGAAAATCCGCCAATAGATTGCGCGCTTCCCGAGACGGGATGGGTTATTTTTTGCCAGGGCGTCGCCGCCAGGCTGGCACTACTGACCAACAGGGCCAGCAGTGCAAGTACCGTTTTTTTCATCTGTTACCAGCGTGGTATATCAGTCTTTACATCCGCATTTTGCGCCCGCTGACGCAGCAGGTGATCCATCAACACGATCGCCAGCATCGCTTCGGCAATCGGTACGGCGCGGATCCCAACACAAGGATCGTGACGCCCTTTGGTTACCATCTCAACTTCTTCGCCAAAACGATTGATCGTCCGCCCCGGCACGGTAATGCTGGAGGTCGGTTTCAACGCCATGTGAGCCACAATTTGTTGCCCACTGCTGATCCCCCCCAGAATGCCGCCAGCATGGTTGCTCTGGAAACCCGCTTTGGTGATTTCGTCGCGGTTCTGGCTGCCACGCAGCGAGACCACGTCAAAACCGTCGCCGATTTCCACACCTTTGACCGCATTGATGCTCATCAGCGCGTGGGCGATGTCGGCGTCCAGGCGGTCAAACACCGGCTCACCAAGACCCGGCGGTACGCCGTTCGCCACCACCGTCACTTTTGCCCCAATGGAATCGCCCTCTTTTTTCAGCGCGCGCATCAGTTCGTCTAACGCGTCAATTTTGTCCGGATCGGGACAAAAGAACGGATTAAGCTCTACCTGCGACCAGTCTTTGATCGCCAGTGGAATATCGCCCATCTGGGTCAGACAGCCCTGAATAACGATACCGAATTTTTCGGCCAGATATTTTTTGGCAATCGCTCCTGCCGCAACGCGCATTGCCGTTTCACGGGCAGATGAGCGTCCGCCGCCACGGTAATCACGCAAACCGTACTTCTGCTCATAGGTATAGTCGGCATGGCCTGGACGAAAAACGTCTTTAATGGCGCTATAGTCCTGCGAACGTTGATCGGTGTTTTCAATCAGTAAACCGATGCTGGTGCCAGTGGTGACGCCTTCAAACACACCCGACAGAATTTTCACCTGATCCGGCTCACGACGCTGAGTCGTGTAACGTGAGGTGCCCGGACGACGTCTGTCGAGATCGTGCTGCAAATCAGCCTCTGTCAGCGGGATGCCAGGCGGAACGCCATCGACGATACACCCGAGCGCCAGCCCGTGCGATTCGCCAAAAGTGGTTACGCGAAAGAGTTGTCCAAGTGTATTTCCTGCCATCACGGCTCCGTTATCGTTGTTGTGTGTTTGCGCGTTTGATTAGTCTTTGTAGATGCTGAAATGTTCACGAGCCGCAATCAGCTGCGCTTTCGTCAGCATGAAGACGCCGTCGCCGCCATTGTCGAATTCCAGCCAGGTAAACGGCACATCCGGGTATTGTTCTATCAGATGTACCATGCTGTTTCCGACTTCACAAATCAGAATACCGTCATCAGACAAGTAATCCGGCGCATTGCCCAGGATACGGCGGGTGAGCTTTAACCCATCGGATCCCGATGCCAGACCCAGTTCAGGTTCGTGGCGATATTCACTCGGCAGATCGGACATATCTTCTGCATCGACATACGGCGGATTCGTGACGATCAGGTCGTACTGAACCTTCGGCAGGTCACGGAACACATCAGAACGGATAGGCGTCACGTGATTGAGCAAGCCATGTTCTTCAATGTTGTGTTCGGTCACCGCTAACGCATCGGTGGAAATATCGACGGCATCGACTTCCGCTTCCGGGAAGGCATAGGCGCAGGCAATCGCAATGCAGCCGCTGCCGGTACACATATCCAGAATATGCTTCGGCTGACTATGGATAAGCCCGTCAAAATGATTGTTGATCAGTTCGCCAATCGGTGAGCGCGGTACCAGCACGCGTTCATCCACATAGAATTCGTGACCGCAGAACCAGGCTTTGTTCGTCAGGTAGGCCACCGGAATGCGCTCATTAACGCGACGGATCACGCGTTCAACAATGCGGTGACGTTCACTCGGCGTCAGACGCGCGCTACGCATATCTTCAGGAATATCCAGCGGTAAATACAGCGTCGGCAATACCAGTTGAACTGCTTCATCCCAGGGATTATCCGTACCGTGGCCGTACCATACATTTGCCGCGCTAAAACGGCTAACCGCCCAGCGCAACATGTCCTGAATGGTATGCAGTTCACTCACTGCTTCATCGACGAAAATTTTATCCACGTATTCCTCCAGGGCATGCTCGCATTAAATTCGGCGGCTAGTTTGCCACGAAGACGGGGATAAATCAGCATTCACGCAGAGCATGAACACGAAAATTGCGTTTTGGCGGATCGGATATCCCCGGAGTCGGGTAAACTAACGCAAAACAGAAGATGAGACGCGCGAATGAAAAAGAAAAATCCGCTCAGCGAGGAGGACCAGACGTTGTTCCGGCAGTTGATGACCGGCACCCGTCAGATTAAGCAGGACACGATTGTTCACCGCCCGCAGCGTAAAAAAATTACCGAGGTTCCGGTTAAGCGACTCCTTTCGGAGCAGGCAGACGCCAGTCACTATTTCTCTGACGAATTTCAGCCTCTGTTGAATACGGATGGTCCGGTAAAATACCTTCGTCCCGACGTCAGCCATTTTGAACTGAAGAAGATGCGCCGTGGTGATTACTCCCCGGAGCTGTTTCTCGACTTGCATGGTTTGACCCAACAACAGGCCAAACAAGAGTTGGGCGCATTGATTGCCGCCTGCCGCCGGGAACATGTGTTTTGCGCCTGCGTGATGCACGGACATGGCAAGCACATCCTTAAACAGCAGACACCGCTATGGCTGGCACAACACCCGCATGTGATGGCTTTTCATCAGGCGCCGAAGGAGTATGGCGGCGATGCCGCGCTGCTGGTGCTGATAGAAGTAGAAGAGTGGCTACCACCCGAGCTTCCCTGAACCGCCAAAACAGAAAGAGCCGCAGCAGCGGCTCTTTTGATCGTTGTGTTTGCCAGATGGCGGCTTCGCCTTATCCGCCATTTTACCGTTAAATGGCTTTCGCCATTTTCAGATTACATGGACTCATCTGCCAGTTGAAACAACCTTTACCAGTCTCATCAAGCGTGACGCTCGCAATTGCAGACGTGGTAAACATCGGCGGCGTTTCACCCGGACACAGTTCAGACACGAGATATCCCACTAAAGGTAAGTGAGAGATCACCAGCGCAGTGGTGACGCCTTCATTAGCCAGAGCCTGCAGATAGGCGCTGACCAGACCAACATCGCCGCAGGGAGTCAACTCCGGCAAAACATCTACGCCCTTCGGCAGGTTCAGACACTCCCCAACGATATCCAGCGTTTGTTCGGCTCGCAGGAACGGGCTCACCAGAACACGTTCGATATCCACTTTTTGACCTTTCAGCCAGTTCGCCATTAGGCGAGACTCGTCACAACCACAAGAGGTTAAGGGACGAACCGAATCACTGGCGGCATCGAGGGCCGCGTCGCCGTGACGCATGATAAAAACTTGCATATTGCACCGCTTTTGTTAACCAGAATCACCCACATTCGTACTCAATACCGTAATGGCAGTGGTAAAAATGCGGTGGCCGGCATTGTGCCTTATCCGTTCACCGAATGAAACGCTGTTTTTTACCGTAATGGCGTAAGTATAGTCAATCTCTGTTTACAAATTGAGCATGATACATTCATTCGGTGCGGATTCATCCTACCTTTGACCTTATACTTACAGGTCCGTTCCCCCGCTCCTCCAGAAGCGTTCACCACGCTGCGCCATCTGCAATAGCGGCTCACACGGCGTAAACCGGTCGCCATATTGCGCGCTCAGCCGTTGCAGAGTTGCAACCACTTCACCCGCCCCCAGGGAGTCCATATAACGGAACGGGCCGCCAAGAAATGGCGGAAAACCAATACCGAAAACAGCGCCGATATCGCCATCCCGGGCGCTACGGATAACCTGCTCATCGAAACAGCGTGCCGCCTCATTGAGCATTAACATTACACAACGTTCAGCAATCTGCTGCGCGGAAAGCCTTGTCTGCCCTTGCACGCCAATAAGCGTATAAATTGCAGGGTCGACTCGTTTTTTGCTTTTACGCCCTTTTGCACCATAAAGATAGAAACCCCGGCCATTTTTTCTACCTTTGCGATCATCATTCAAAATTGAAGCAACAACATTTGCAGGCGCGCTAAACCGTGCTCCGTAAGCCGCCTCCAGTACAGGTATAATTTTAGTGCCTGTGTCGATTCCGACCTCATCCAAAAGTTGGATTGGGCCTACTGGAAAACCAAACTTTACTAACGCGGCGTCAATATGTTCGACACGTTCCCCTTCGGTCAGCAGACGTATTGCCTCGTTGATATAGGGAGCAAGAATACGGTTGACGTAGAAACCCGCTTTATCGCTAACCACAATGGGCGTTTTGCCCTGTTTTTTCGCCAGTTTAACGGTTGTCGCAATTGTCTGCGCAGAGGTGGTCGCATGCGGGATTACCTCAACCAGCGGCATTTTTTCTACCGGACTGAAGAAGTGCATACCGATCACCTGCTCCGGTCTGAGAGCCTTTGCTGCAATATCCCCAATCGGTAAAGATGAGGTGTTAGACGCAAAAATCGTGTGAGGGGCGCAATTCTGCTCAACTTCCTCCACCATCCGTTGTTTTAACAACAGATCTTCAAACACAGCCTCAATAACCAGATCCCGATGAGAGAAACCGCGATAATCGATAGAGCCCGAAATTAGCGCTAGCTGTTTGTCACGTTCGCCTGCCTTGATATGGCGGCGGCGCACTTTCGTTTCAAGTTGATCCCAGGTGTACTTCAGCGCGTGGTTGATTCCATTCGTATTAATGTCTTTGATGCGAACTGGCAAGCCGCCTTTACAGGCCGTAACATAAGCAATTCCGCCGCCCATTAATCCACCGCCAAGGATCCCTACGCTTTCGAGTGAGCCGGGTTGCACGTCGCTGCCTGGGTCTTTTTTCACCTCTGTGCTGGCAAAGAAGATATTACGTAAGGCTTTTGACTCCGACGTCATCGCCAGTTCACCAAACGCACGGGCTTCAGCGTCATAACCGCTGCTGCTCCCCTGCGCCAGCCCGGTTTCGATCACCTCCAGAATACGGTCGGTGGCCGGATAGTTACCCTGAGTTTTCTGCTCCGTCTGTTTCCTGACCATACGAAATAACAGTGCACGCCCCAGCGGACCTGCAAGAATGCGTTCACGAACCGGTAATTCACGATGAGATGACCGATCCTGTTTGGCTAACTCAACAGCGGCTTCCAGCAAAATGGAATAGGGGACAACCTCATCCACCAGCCCCGCCTTCAGCGCCTGTTTGGCGCGCAGTTGCTTACCGGTGAGGATCATATCCAGCGCTGTACTCACCCCGACCAGACGCGGCAGTCGCTGTGTGCCGCCCGAACCCGGCAACAGCCCAAGCTGTACTTCCGGCAGGCCCAGGACTGTTTTTGCATCATCGGTACAGATGCGGTGGTGGCAGGCCAGCGCCATCTCAAGCCCCCCGCCCAGACACGCACCATGAATGGCGGCAATGACCGGGATCGGCAACGCGTTAATCTCAGACATTATCTGCTGGCCCTGACGTGCGAGGGTTTCAGCCTCCTGAGCGCTGCGGCAATGGCCAATCATATTGATATCGGCGCCAGCAATAAAATTATCTGGCTTTGCGGAAATGAACACCACGCCGCGCAATGCTTTGTTTTCACGGATTTGTTTCAGAATGGCGCGAACCTGCGTCGCAAATGCCGCTTTTAAGGTGTTCATCTTTTCGCCGGGGACGTCCATGGAAACGACGGCGACATTATCCAGACGCACGTTAAGCGTAAAAGCCGATGTCATTTCCATTATTCCGCCTCCAGAACCATTGCCGCACCCAGACCACCCGCCGCGCAAGCAGTGACTAAACCGAAGCCCCCGCCCCGGCGCCGTAACTCGTGTAATGTCTGGGTGATCATGCGTGCGCCCGTGGCGGCAAACGGGTGACCATAGGCAATCGACCCGCCCAACACGTTGAATTTACTGTCATCCACCTCACCGGTGGCATGCGCCCGCCCCAAAACGTCACGGGCAAAACGTTCGCTGCCAAGCAGTTGAATATTGGCCAACGTCTGCGCGGCAAAGGCTTCATGCATATCAATGAGCGTCAAATCAGCCATTGTTAATCCAGCACGCTCCAGCGCCAGCGGTGTAGACCATGCGGGACCCAATAACATGTCCTGCCACACATCGATGGCGGTAAAGGCGTAGCTGCGCAGATAACCCAGCGGGACCAGTCCCAGTTCCCGAGCGCGAGATTCCGTCATTAAAATAACGGCAGCCGCACCGTCCGTCAGCGGTGTGCTGTTAGCCGCCGTCACAGTACCGTGCTTTTTGTCGAACGCTGGACGCAGTTTGGCGTAATCAGCCAGCGTAGAGTTACCGCGAATATTATTGTCTTCGGAGAAAGGATCGTTAAAGGGTGGTGCCCAGGTGGTCATGACTTCATCCGCTAACTTACCTTCGGCCCAGGCCTGAGCGGCACGCTGGTGAGAACGATGCGCCAGCGCATCCTGCTGTTCACGGGTAATACCATACGTTTTCGCCATTTGTTCGGCGGTATCCCCCATCCGCAGCCCCGTCGAATATTCCGCCACGGCAGGAGGAACCGGCATCAGGTCGCGTAAACGCAGGCGGGAAAAGAGTTTGAGTCGCTGACCGGTCGTTCTGGCTTTATTGACGTCCACCAGCACGCGCGCCAGCTTTTTGCTCACACCAATGGGCAACACGGAGGAAGAGTCGGCCCCCCCGGCGATACCGGCGCGAATAGTGCCCGTTATCAGGCTCTCGGCCACATTCGCCACCGCCTGAAAACTGGTCGCACAGGCCCGGCTCACGCTGTAGGCGTCCGTATGAACGTTCATCCCGGTACCCAGCACGATTTCGCGCGCGATGTTTGGCGCTTCAGGCATTTGTACAACCTGGCCAAAAACCAGTTGTTCAATCGCGTCGGAGGGTATTTCACTGCGCGCCAGCAGTTCACCTACCACCATTTTCCCCAAATCAACGGCGGGAATGCCATGAAATGCAGTAGCCTGCCGGGCAAACGGTGTACGTAAACCGCTGACAATGGCAATACGATCGCCCTGACGGGTGACCAGTGGTAAAGCCTGACTCATAGCACTCCCCTGTAAAAAATATTTTAAGTGGTCTGACCTGATCACAGTCTTAACCAATTTTTTACATTTAGCCAAGGGGAGACATAAGAAAGTGCGAGCTATGGCACAATGAATAGTTACATAGCGTTACGAAAACACCCCTGCCAGTATTTGACAAGGGTGTTTGAAAGGTGGGGATTAACGCAAGCCCAGCTGGAAGATCAGCGTTTCAGCTTCACAAGCGAAGACAAAATCGATATCCAGACGCACACCTTCAGACTCTTCAGTAAAAGTGGAGGTGATTTGGCAAGGTTCGGATTCCACGCTACGCGCTTTCTCCGTCAACGCAGCCAGCGTTTCTTCAGCCTGCGCGCGGTTCGCGAACACTCGGCTGTACGACGCGGTGCAGTCGGAGTTGTCCATAATGGTACCAACATCCATACAGCAGCAAACCGGGGTTTCATCAGCACTGCATTTACTCATTGTAGATTTCCTCTGTATTCGCACCTTAGGTGCCAGATAAACGCTGGGGACATTTTACGCTCCCGCCATTCACCTCTCCAGTCGTTAATGATGTGAAATAGGATAAGTGAGGGAAATCACACCTAAAAATGATCTAAAACAAAAATCGCCTAAACGGGTGAGTGCGTATCCCCTCAGTTTTGCCAGCTGGATCGCGTTTCTAAGATCACAATTGAAAAAACTTATAAACATACTTGCAACATTCCATCTGGTCAGACCTATACTCACGCCACTGGTCTGATTTCTCTGTCGTACCTCAGACCCTACACTTCGCGCTCCTGTTACGGTATGTAACATTGTTTGAATAAAAATAAATCAATGAGGTTATGGTCATGAGCCAGAAAACCCTGTTTACAAAGTCTGCTCTCGCAGTCACAGTGGCAATCATCTCCACACAGGCCTGGTCTGCAGGCTTTCAGTTAAACGAATTTTCTTCCTCTGGCCTTGGCCGGGCCTATTCGGGCGAAGGTGCTATCGCAGACGACGCGGGTAACGTCAGCCGTAACCCTGCGTTAATCACCATGTTTGATCGCCCAATGTTCTCAGCCGGTGCGGTGTACATCGATCCTGATGTTAATATTAGCGGACGTTCACCCTCAGGTCGCAGTCTGGACGCAGATAACATCGCGCCAACCGCCTGGGTACCGAACGTCCACTTCGTTGCGCCAATCAACGATCAGTTTGGTATCGGGGCATCTATTACCTCTAACTACGGTCTGGCCACCGAGTTTAACGATACTTACACCGCAGGTTCTGTTGGCGGTACGACCGACCTCGAAACCATGAACCTGAATTTAAGCGGCGCATATCGCTTAAATGAAAGCTGGAGCTTTGGTCTCGGTCTGGATGCCGTCTATGCCCGCGCTAAAATTGATCGCTACGCCGGTGACTTAGGTCAACTGGTTGCCGGTCAGATTATGCGGTCTCCTGCCGGGCAAACCCCGCAAGGCCAGCAATTAGCAGCGACAGCAAACGGTATCCCAAGCGACACCAATATTGCTCACCTGAACGGTAATCAGTGGGGCTTTGGCTGGAACGCCGGTATCCTTTATGAAGTCGACAAAAACAACCGCTACGCATTAACCTACCGTTCTGAAGTGAAAATCGACTTCAAAGGTAACTACAGTAGCGATCTGAACAGTGGACTCAATAGCTTTGGTCTCCCCATCCCGACCGCCACCGGCGGTGCAACCCAGTCAGGTTATTTGACGCTGAACCTGCCTGAAATGTGGGAAATCTCCGGTTATAACCGCGTTGCGCCGCAATGGGCGATTCACTATAGCCTGGCGTACACCAGCTGGAGTCAGTTCCAGGAGCTGAAAGCGACATCGACCAGTGGCGACACGCTGTTCCAGAAAGATGAAGGCTTTAAAGATGCTTACCGTATCGCGTTGGGTACCACCTATTATTACGATGATAACTGGACGTTCCGCACCGGTATCGCGTTCGATGATAGCCCAGTGCCTGCCGACAAACGTTCCATCTCTATTCCGGATCAGGACCGTTTCTGGCTGAGCGCAGGTACCACTTATGCCTTCAATAAAGATGCCTCTATTGATGTCGGCGTCTCTTACATGCACGGTCAAAGCGTTACGATCAACGAAGGCCCATACCAGTTCGAATCTGAAGGTAAGGCCTGGCTGTTCGGTACCAACTTTAACTACGCGTTCTAAGTTTGTCCCGGACATAAAAAAAGGTGAGCTTCAGGCTCACCTTTTTTATTGGCCTCAGGCCATCACTCAGAATCAATATCTTTGAGGTCGTCCTGAATCGCCTGCGCGTTCGGGTTTTCCTGAGGTTTAAGCTTCCCGCCATTGGCGATGAAATCATGGCGCTGGAAGTACGCTTCACGCACCATAATGTAGGGGTCGGAAGACTGGCGCAGCAGGCCATCAGAATCGAGAAGCTGTGCGCGGCTCTCAATCCCTTCAACCGTCCATTTACCGATAGACATCGGCCAGGTGAGCCAGGAAAGGACCGGATAGAGCGTATCCGCCATATCACCGCCGTCGTCACGAAGCGTGAAGCTACCGTAGAACGGAAGCTGCATATACGGCCCGTAACCCACGTCATAGTGCCCTAACGTACTGCCGAAACGGTGAGGTTCAGCACGCTGTAGTTTCGGATTCGCCATTCCCGCAACATCAATAAAGCCGCCCATCCCCAACAGGGTGTTCAGGAAGAATCGGGTGAAATGCACCATCCCCTGATACGGATCGCCCTGCAGGAAGTAGTTCACCATTACCGCGGGTTCTTCAAGGTTGCCGGTGAAGTTGCTCAGACCATTTCGTGCAGGTTGAGGAACATAGTCACGCCAGGCGACGGCGACCGGCCGAACGACATACGGATCCAACACATTGAAGTTGAAGTTGTACATGGTGCGGTTGAACCCTTCAAACGGGTCGGAACGCCCCTGCTGTTCTGTACCGGAACTCGCACACCCCACCAGCAGTGTGGTTCCCAGCGCAAGCGCCGACAGGCGAAGCTTCATAAATGTCTCCCTGTTGATTATGGCTATCGCTGATTGCCATCCATGACGGAACGAAACCGTATCCGCCTGTTTAGGTGTGAGCGATTGTAACAGCACGTCAAACGATGTCTATATACCCAATCTCGTTGATCTGATCATAGCCTGGTAACGCAACGCTCGTAATGCTTCTATTTTAACTGACGGCGAAAAACCAAACGTTACCATTTTTGCGATTTCAAAGTATGTATCTCTTGCGTGAATAAAAAGTCGCTACGCTTTAGCTATACGTGCTCATAACAGGGTGACCCGATGGACAAGCTCAGCGGCGATAAAATCGATCGGAACAGCGATGGACTTGAAGTAGAAAGCGAAGAGAAACAGCGCGGCAAGAAAATTGAGCTGGACGAAGACCGCCTCCCCTCGCGGGCAATGGCCATACATGAGCACATCCGTCAGGATGGCGAAAAGGAACTGGAGCGCGACGCCATGGCGCTGCTATGGTCGGCAATTGCTGCCGGTCTCTCCATGGGAGCCTCTTTACTGGCAAAAGGGATTTTTCATGTTCAGCTGGACGATGTCCCCGGCCGTTTTTTACTCGAGAACCTCGGTTATACCTTTGGCTTTATCATTGTCATCATGGCACGCCAACAACTGTTCACAGAGAATACGGTAACGGCTGTCCTTCCCATCATGCATAAACCAACGCCGGGTAATATCGGCTTGCTGATGCGACTCTGGGGAATTGTGCTGCTGGGCAATATTCTCGGCACCGGCATCGCGGCCTGGGCCTTTGAATATATGCCAATATTTGATGAAGAAACGCGGGACGCGTTTGTCAGTATCGGTATGGCGGTGATGAAAAACAGTCCGTCAGAAATGTTTGCCAACGCGATCATTTCAGGATGGCTGATTGCCACCATGGTGTGGATGTTTCCCGCAGCCGGGGCTGCAAAAATCGTGGTGATCATCCTGATGACCTGGCTCATCGCGCTGGGCGACACCACCCACATTGTCGTCGGATCGGTTGAAATCCTCTATCTGGTCTTTAACGGTACACTACACTGGAGCGACTTTTTTTGGCCCTTCGCCCTCCCAACACTTGCCGGAAACATCTGCGGCGGCACTTTTATCTTTGCGCTGATGAGTCACGCGCAAATCCGCAACGATATGAGCACCAAACGTAAAGAAGAGGCCAGACAACGCGCCGAAGATAATGAGCAACAGCAGAAAAACCAGAAAAAACAGTCCTGAGTGGCGACGGTTTGAGCAGTCAGGCGGCCTTATACTTACCGCGCTGCATAAAAAACGCTATACTCGTGCCGCTTCGTCTCCTTAGTTAAATGGATATAACGAGCCCCTCCTAAGGGCTAGTTGCAGGTTCGATTCCTGCAGGGGACACCATCCCGCCTTATGATCTCCTTTCTGATTTAGCGCTGCACTGATTTTGGGCCAGGGTCACGGCGTTCTTTGCAAGAGTGCCTCCAAAGCCATCTTCGTCATCTGTTGTTCAAAATGTTCTGCATGCAGATATCGCTTTTCTTTATATTTTTTATCGGTATCCAGGTAGGGTTGATGCAGCGAACATTCCGGTGGGGTGCAAGAGATAATTGTATTAACGAGATCAATTGGCATTGGGTATTCAAAAAACAATTGCCCATGGCGGTAATTATGTTGAATTTGCCATTCCGCCAGTTCGTTAATAAAACAATCGGACTCTGGTTTTGCAATAGCGCTGGCCTTTTCACTGCCCCAAACAACAAAAGCAAGGTTGTATAACCCATGCGCATATGGCCAGAACATTTTATTAAGCTTAGTGACCCCGTACTCCTTCACCCTTGGTACATTTTGGCAATATAAATCGAGTTGGTTCCCTGCTTCTGCAACATTACCGTCGAGGAGTGCGATAAGATAACGGATGGTCAAAAGATCGATTGTGGCTTGCTTAGACGCAAGTACCGCTTCCGCTCTTTTCCTTGCATCAACTTCAAAATCAGTACGTTTGTACCATAACGCCATGACTAAATTAGTTATCGCTATTGTTACAGGATGACCATTGTCACTCATGCCAAGCCTTTCAGGCAAAAGAAGTGGAACACGGGTAAACATGCCTACAGCAAGAATATCCAGGGTTATCCATATATTAGCGCAGTGATCGCATCCTGAATCCCCCCCCAGCGTCACATGCTTAATCATGGCAGACTGAAGCAACGCTGAATGGAGTACCTCCATATTGTTTGACAATATCGCTGTTTTGTATCCCAGTAAATCCGGTATACGTTTCATTCTGAGCATAAAAAGCCATGAACTCACCTGCTCCTGAAGTGAATAATCTTTGTGGAGCTGCTCGTGAATATCCAGGCATTCAGTTAAATAGTCCTTCGTACTCATCCATATCAAGGCATTTTTTTCAGCTTCTTTTTCGTATTCTCGTTGATATGCACGTTGAAATTTTTCTGAAATATACCCCATTAAGCCACCTGTAAAGCGTTATCTCACGACGAATGAGAACGATTGTAAACAGAAACCAGAATAAACGATTGTGTCGCATGAAGGGTAAAAAAACTGAGTAAATGTGTCTTGATCGTCGTTTGATATTCCGCTGTTCCTGTTCCACCTCGGCTACGTGATGGTTCAGAGCGGTGGTCAGTACACGCTTACAAAGCTTCAATGACGATAAATAGCTGTTCGTCTACTTGCTCGACAGGGTAGCAACTGACCTTGAGCTGAGTCGAGTTGAGCAGATAGCCGGTACGTAGATTGAAACGCAGACCGTGAGCACCGCACTGGATCACCTCCCCTTCCAACCGACCGCCGCACAGGGACGCCCCCTGATGGGGACAGCCGTCATCGATGGCGTGGAACTGCCCGGCAACGTTGAACAGCGCAAGGCTCTTCCCCTCCGCCTCGATCAAGACACGCTGACCAGGGGCTGGTACGCGCCCGACCGGAACGGCGATGCGTTTTTCTTTCATAAATAGATCTCTACTTTCACGATTTTGTTCATGTCCGGGCCTCCGTGCTATGGGTACCGACGGCAGGTTCGCTAGCAACAGACGGCTGTGGATCACTTTCCAGCCTGGCCATGTCTTTGTGATAGTGGCGCTTAGCATAGAAGAAGACGGCCGCCACCACGATGCTGATCAGAGGCACCAGCCGGAAGGCATTATCCAGGCCGATGAGGTCGGAGACCCTTCCTGTGACGAAGGGGCCAGGGGCCAGCCCGAGTAGGTTGTTGGCCAGGGTCAGGGTGGCAAAGGCCGTGCCATGCACGCTGGCGCGAGTCAGGTTAGCGACCATGGCGCCCGCCGGGCCCGAGGTGCCGGTGGCGATGAACATACCGAGGCAGATCAAGACCAGTTGGAGGATGCCGGTCGGCAGGGCGAATGCCAGTGATAGCAGAGCGCAACTGCTGAGGCTGTAAAAGATGGCCAGGCTTATCTTGCGATCCGGCCGATCCCGGCACAGTTTGTCGCTCAGAACGCCGCAGAGGATCATGCCAGCGCCGCTGCACAGCACGATGATAGCGGCGATGCTCCCCGCCTTTTCTGTACCCATACCGTAATAACGATTGAGGTAGCTCGGCATCCAGACGATGACGGTCCCGCCGACAAACAGCTGCAAGCCGCTGCCAACATAGGCCGAAATCACGGAGCGACTGGAATAGAGGGTTCGCAACGACTTGCTGTAGACCTCGGGGGCAGGACGCGCTACGCCACGCGCCGGTGAAATGCGCGTTTCCTTGACGATAATGGGATAGAGCGCTGCCAGCAGCAGGCCAAACAACGCCATGCCAGCGAAGGCTAGGCGCCAGCCCATCAGATGGGCCAGCACGCCCCCGAAAGCCATGCCCAGTACAGAGCCAAACATGCCTCCGGAGATGAAGGCGGCTGACAGGGTGGCCCGCATACTCCGCGGGAAGACGGAAACCACCACGGCGATACCGACGCTGCCATAAGCGGCCTCCCCCACGCCAACCAGTAAGCGGGCGATGAACATCTCTTCGTAATTCTGGGCCACTGCACAGCCCAGGGTCGCCAGGCTCCACAGCATGGCCATCAGCGTCAGGCTCTTCACCCGGCCGAAGCGATCCGCCAGCAGGGAGAGCGGGAAAGTCAGCAACCCGACCATCAGCGCCACGATGCCACTGAGCAGGCCAAGTTGCGTATCTGTGAGTGCCCATTCTCCCTTGAGCAGTGGGAAGACGGCGTTGAGCACCTGACGCGACATATAGTCGGAGATCAGCAGCCCAAAGGTTAGCGCAAAGACGACCCAGGCATAACGACGCGGAACGGTAACCTTGCTCGCGTCGTCATCGTTGTTGATATGATACGTAGCCATACAGTCCCTCATTCATCTGCCCGCACCGCATAGCGCTCAGGACAGCAACCTTTTTGCCAACCGAACTTGTCAGGTCGCCCCATCCGCGTGGAGGGGCGGCACATCTCGTTTAGCCGCGTTGCGGCACGCCTTTCTCACCCGCCTTGCGATTCGGTGCCATACCGTTGGCCAGCAGAGTCTGTTCGACACTGTCGTACTGGACGCCGATACGATAGATGGCGCGAGCTTCCTTGCCGTTCGCCACCTCGCGACCCAGCTCGTGCGCCACCCGCACGCACTGCTGGATCTGCTCGACCGAACTCATGCGCTGACCGTGCTGGCCAATGATGGTGTCCTCGATGCCGCAGCGCGGGTGCAGACCCATGGCCATCGCCATCATGTTGAACGGCAGCACGTTCTTGAGCAGGGATTCGGCGGTCAGGGTGCAACCATCAGGCGCGCGCTGGACGAAGTTCATGAAGTTGTACGGATTGGGACCATCGAAACCGCCACCGATGCCAATCCAGGTCAGATTGAGCGGGCCCATGTAGATACCCTTGCGCACGAGACGCTCCAGGGTCTCGAAGGCGTGCATACCGGTCAACTGGAAGTGCGGCTGGATGCCATGGGCCTGTAGGCGTCTGAGGTGCTCTGCCACCCAGGCAGGCCCCGCCGGGACCGTCATCTCGCTGTAAGCGGCCTGCAAGGCCGGGTTGGCCAGGGAAGTGCCTTCCAGGTATTCCGGATAGAGCAGCTCCATAATGTTCATCTGGGTGGTATTAATGGCGACCGTGACCTGATCGGGCTTCGGCGTCAGTTCGGCCAGCATGTGGCGGGTGTCGTCTGACAGCCACTTGGCCGCCTCGCCATCACTTTCCGGGGCGAAGGAAATAGAGCCGCCGACCTGAATTATCATGTCCGGCACGGCTTTGCGCACCCCGGCGATCAGCTCGTTGAACTTGGACAAACGCTTGGAGCCTGTACCGTCCAACTCACGCACATGCAGGTGCAGCACGGTCGCACCGGCTTCGTAGCAATCCACCGCCTTCTGGATCTGCTCCCCCATGGTGACCGGGATGTCTTCCGGGAAATCTTGCGGTGCCCACTCTGGGCCGTAAGGGGCCACGGTGATCACGACCTTTTCCATGTTCTCCGGGTGCAGGGAATCGTCAAAAAATTGCATCTATTCTCTCCTGGCATAGTAGGGTTTTGATGAGTCGTTGATTCACCCGGGCGACGTCGCCCAGGTGGAGGTGCAATCTAGAAGGGCTTGTCGCCCATGATCCCAGCCCGCTCCATCTTGCGGTGGCTGGGCGGGTAGTCCATGGCGGCGTAGTGCTGGGTGCTGCGGTTGTCCCAGATGGCGATGCTGCCGGACTGCCAGCGCCAGCGCACCTGGTATTCGGGAAGATAGGCCTGGCTTATCAGATAGCGCAGCAGATCGCTGCCGCCCATGGTGTAGTCCTGCCCGTAGCGAACATGCTGCGGGGTGTGGTAGTTGCTGAAATGCGTGGTGAAGGCGTTGACGAACAGGATCTTCTCATCCGTCTCCGGATGGGTACGCACCACCGGGTGCTCCGCGTCCGGGAACTGCGCCTTGAGCGCCAGCCGTTTCTCGATGGGGGTGGCCGCCCCGAAGCTGGCCTCCAGACTATGGTAGGCACGCAAGTCTGCGATCTTCTGTTTCACGTCTTCCGGCAGGTACTGCCAGGCCACCACCATGTTGGCCCAGAGCGTATCCCCTCCCACTGGCGGACTCTCGACGCAGCGCAACACACACCCCATCGGGGGTTTTTCGCGCCAGGTCGCATCGGTGTGCCAGGCATTTTCATAGCGCTCATTCGCCACTTCTGGCGTCTTGTAGATACGTACCAGACCGGGATGGTCCGGGTCACTGCCCGCCACCGGATGATCCTCCAGTTCACCAAACAATCGGGCAAAGGCGACGTGCTCGGCACGGCTGATATCCTGCTGGCGCAGGAACAGGACTCGATGTCTGAGCAGTTGCGCACGGATCTCCTTAAACAAGCCAGCATCATGAATGGCGTCGGCCAGACGAACACCGCTCAGCTCAGCGCCGATATGGTAGGTCAGTTGTTCTACACGCATGTCACGCCCCCTGGATGACGAAGATCGATGAGCCCGTGGTCTTGCGCGATTCGAGATCGCTGTGGGCCTTCACCGCATCCTGCAGTGCATATTTTTGATTGATATCAATCCGGATCCGCCCGCTGCCGACGTGGTCGAATAGCTCGGCGGCCAGCGCCGCCTTCTCGGCCGGATCGGCGATATAGTCGGCCAGCGCCGGGCGGGTCAGACAGAGCGACCCCTTCATCGCCAGCAACACAGGATCGAACGGCGGGATGGGACCGGACGCGGTGCCGACGCAGACCATCAGGCCACGACGCTTAAGCGAGTCCAGCGAGCCCATGAAGGTACTCTTGCCGACGCTGTCGAATACCACGTTGACGCCGACGCCCTCGGTCAGGGTACGTACGCGCTGGGCCACATCTTCATGGCTATAGTTGATGGTGTAATCGCAGCCATGGTCACGGGCCACCTCAGCCTTGGCCTCGCTGGAGACGGTGCCGATCACGGTCAGACCGAGCAGTTTGGCCCACTGGGCGACGATGAGGCCGACGCCACCTGCGGCGGCGTGCAACAAAATGGTGTCGCCGGGCTTGAAGTCATAGATACGGCGCATCAGATAGGCAGAGGTCAGCCCGCGCATGGTCATCGCGGCGGCCGTCTCGAAGGTGATGTTGTCGGGCAACTTGATGAGTGGGGCAGCCGGGAGCAGTCGCTCAGTCGCATAGGCGCCGAGGGTATTGAGGAAACCGGTGTAGGTGACACGATCGCCCACCGCCACGTTAGTCACCCCGGCGCCGATGGCCACCACCACCCCAGCCGCCTCGACACCCATGCCACTCGGCATCGGGATCGGGTAGGTACCATTGCGGAAATAGGTGTCGGCATAGTTCAGACCGACGGCGACCTGGCGCAGACGCACCTCGCCCGGGCCTGGCTCTCCGACCGTGACGTCTTCGTAGCGCAGAACCTGCGGTCCCCCAGTCTCGTAAAAGCGTACGGCTTTGGCCATCTCTGTTCTCCAACTCGTCTTTGATGTGAGCAAAATGCCTCGAACTGAATTGAATCTAGGAGATGACGTAAACGTACGCTTTTCATCCGGCGACAGGCGCTTTTCATCTCGTGACTATCGCTCTGAATTCATTGTGTTAGCGGGAGGGAAACCACCAAAACCGACCTCGTCTTACCGCCTCGCGACAGGTTTCACGGCTCCGGGGACGGCCGCCAAAATGTTTTTTTAAAAGACAACTGTTTGAATTTGATAAAAAAAGACAAAGCGGGGCCATAAGTTCGTTGGTGGTGAACGGTATTGACTGGTCACTGGAGTGCTCCGCCGACAGGATCTTCGCCGAGGGCGGCATTGAATGGATACACAGGTTGCGTAAGGGGCAGTATCAGCATCCGCACGGGGAGGGTGAGTCCCCGGCTGAACATTTTTACCGGCTAACGACCTGAAATATAAGCAGCGAAAGATGGCTAACCTTTTATTGTTAATGCGACAGAACCCTCAGCTGTCCTCGCCCCCGCTGCTGATTTCGATTTCCCGGATCAGCCGCTTGTTGATCTTACCGACACTGGTTTTGGGAATATCCGCGACTATCCGGATCTGCCGGGGGATAGCCCATTTATTGATGCGTCCGCTGTCGACGAACCCTTGCAGATGCGCCACTATGGCCTGCGGCTCCAGAAACTCCCCTTCCTTGCAAACCACCAGCGCCAGGGGGCGTTCTCCCCACTGCTCATCCGGGATCCCGACAACGGCCACCGATCTGACCGCCGCGTGGGAGCTGATGAGGCTCTCCAGCGTCAGCGAGCTTACCCACTCTCCGCCCGTCTTGATCACGTCCTTGATGCGATCCTTGATCTCCACTATCCCATGGGGATCGATAGAGGCCATGTCGCCGGTGTGCAGCCAACCGCCGCTCCATAGCTCAGCCCCTTTCTCGGGTTCCTTCAGATAACCCTGAGTCAGCCAGGGTGCTCGTACCACTATCTCGCCCAGCGCCTCGCCATCCTGCACCACCTCCCGGCCTTCGCCATCGACGATGCGCAGATCCACCAGCGGGACGGGCAGGCCAGTGCGGATCCGCAGGGGCAGTTGCTCATCCATGGGCAGGGCCAGCTCTGCATCGCTCAGGTGGGTCAGACAGAGGAGTGGGCAGGTCTCCGACATGCCATAGCCTGCGTGGATACGTATGCCCTTGCGGTGTGCCTGCGTCGCCAGACCGAGAGACAGCGCACTGCCGCCCAGCAACATCTTCCATCCCGACAGGTCGGTCTGCGCGGTTTCGCCGCACTCGAGGATCATCTGCAAGATGGTCGGCACACAGTGCGAGAAGGTCACACCCTCGTCGCGATAGAGGCGCACCAGCTTGTTGGGTTCGTAACGACCGGGGTAGACCTGTTTCACCCCCAGCATCGTCGCCACATAAGGGGCGCCCCAGGCGTGCACGTGGAACATGGGGGTGATCGGCATGTAGACATCGTTCGAACGCAGCAGCGACTGCCCTTCGTTAGCCGCCAGAGTACCCAGTTCGTTGAGGGTGTGCAGCACCAGTTGGCGATGGCTGAAGTAGACGCCCTTGGGGTCGCCCGTGGTGCCCGTGGTGTAGAACAGGGTGGCCATCGAGTTTTCATCGAAGTCGGGGAAGTCGAAGTGATCCCCCACGGCAGCCAGCAGGGTCTCATATTCCCCCAGCACCGGCAGGCTGGTCGCCTTCCCCCCGTCGTCACTGAGCTGGATGTAGCCCCGAACCGTGGTCAGCGTCTCTTCCAGCGACTCGAGAAGCGGCAAGAAGTCGTCGTGCACCAGCACCAGGTGATCCTCGGCATGATTCATGGTGTAGGCAAGTTGATCCGCCGAGAAGCGGACGTTGACCGTGTGCAGCACAGCCCCGATCATGGGCACGGCGAAGAAGCACTCAAGGGCGCGATGGCTGTCCCAGTCCAGCAGAGCGACGGTGTCACCGGGCTTAACACCGGCCGCGGTCAGCATGTTTGCCAGACGGTGGATACGCTGCCTGAGGGTGCGATAGTCGTAACGCAGCTTGTCGGCGTAGACGATTTCTCGCTCGGGGTGATAACGCCCGCCCGACAGCAGCAGACTCTTGATCAGCAACGGATAAGCATGGGCTCCCTGCGCTGACGGTATGATTCTTGTCTTCACCATGCAGGTGACTCCCTGGCGCATTATTTGCTCGGTAAAATTGCAATGACAGAGGAAGGTTAACCTCTGCCCTCTAAACAGGAAGCGGGTGGCTCACTGGCCAGCCCGCTTCCCTGAATATCGATAGTCGCGGAACATGGGCATCAGGTGTCGAGGCGACGCACCAGTTCCAGCCCCTGAGGCCAGGGACCGAAGCCGCTCGCCGGATTGAGATGGCCCACGGAGCCCAGTTCGACAACCTCGCTGCCCCAGTCGGTCGCCATGGCACTCACCGCGTCGGCGCTGGCCAGGGGATCGTTGTTGCTGAGGGCCACCAGGCTGGGAAACGGCAATCGCGTACGCGGCAACGGGCACCAGCCACCGGCCTGCAAGGTCTCCTTGCTCGGGTACTGGGCCGGCCAGTTGGCGTTAAGGTCCGGGGGGGTGACCAGCAGGGCTCCTTTGATTTGATGCTTGTGATGCTGCGCCCAGTGCACCGTCATCAGTACACCGGCACTGTGCGCCACCAGGATCACCGGGCCGTCGATCTGCGCCAGTTCCTGTGCAATGGCCTCGACACGAGCCCGGCAATTGAGCTTATCCTGGGTCAGAGGAGACACTGAACGCACCCTGGCCAGGCTGGCCGCCAGATGCGTCTGCCAATGTTCCGCCACATGCTCGCGCAATCCGGGGACGATCAGCACTGTCGCCCTGGTATGTAATTTATCCATATGACTTTCCTTACTCTCCATACGGGTCTGGCTAAGGGCCAGCGCCTCGGGAGCAACACTAAAGCCCCAACATTCCCGTTGCTTTACTTTTGACGCCATCGATTTTTCATTTTACGACACTGGCAAACAAGACTAAGGCTCGCGCCCGCCTACCCCACTTCCCCAAATAAGTGAAGCATCTATGTTGCAAAATACAACCACAATACTTTCAATTTTGTTACATGACTGCTAATTAAATGTTAATCAACTATTCACGACACAGATTAATAACTTAAGGAAGCTGCACTATGACTGTCTTAGCCAGAGCCGCCATCCTCACCAATTATCTGGACGTCACCCGTCAACTCGGTCTCAATACCCAGCACTTATTGGCGCAGGTGGGACTCAGTACCTCCATCCTGGGTATGCCCAATCAACGCATCCCCGTCTCCACCGCCATCAAGCTGATCGAGCAGTCTGCCCTCGTCAGCGGATGCGATACCCTGGGCCTACGGATGGCGGAGCATCGTCATCTGTCGGACTTTGGCGAGATAAGTCTGCTACTCAGCCACCTGCCCACCCTGCGCGATGCGCTGCAGGGGATCGTACAGTATCGCCAGCTGTGCAATGACTCGCTGGCAATCTACATCGAGGAGGCAGGTAAGATGGTCATCATTCGCGAGGAGGTGATCACCGACATCCCCACCGCGTCACGCCATGCCAGCGAGCTGGCGGTCGGTGTTATGTACCGTTTCTGCTCCGCTCAGGTCGGTGTTGGCGCAAACTGGCGTCCCATCAGCGTCAACTTCACTCACCCCGCGCCGACGGATCTCTCCGTCCACAAACGCATATTCGGTTGCAAGGTGGAGTTTGGCAGTGAATTCAATGGTATTGTCTGTCAGGCTGCCGATCTGGACATCGCCAACCCGCTGGCCAACAAGGCCATGGCTCTCCACGCGCGCAACTACCTCGACTCGCTGCTGGTGGAAAACCACCAGTCCCTGATGTTCGACGTGCGCAAGTCGATCTACCTGCGTCTGCCGATGGGGCGCGCCACCATAGAGCAGATCTCCCGCACCCTGGGGATGAATGTGCGTACCCTGCAACGCCATCTGGAAGAGAGCGGCGCCACCTTCAGCGAGCTTATCAATGATGTGCGGCGCGACCTGGTGATCCGTTAACTGCAGAATCCAGGCTACTCCCTTGGCCACATCGCCGACATGCTCGGCTACTCCATGCCCAGTTCCTTCACGCGCTGGTTCAGTGCCCAGTTCGGTATGCCTCCCGCAACCTGGCGCTCTCGCCACAGCAAAGTCCCCAGGGCCGTCCAGACAACAACGGGGTGTTTATATTCATCACCTGAATAACAACGGCGGATAATGACGAAAAGTAAAAATGACCGCAGCCGTAAACCTCTCAAGAAGCGGATACGGCATGTCGGTCTGGATTGAGATTTTGGGATTAGCGCTGAGAGTGGGATCTATCAATACTGGCTTCGTAAGCGGGTTTGTACTCGAAGCGGTTGTAATACCCTTCCTGGTGCGTTATTTCCCGCCATCGTGTTCCGACTCTCTCGGCTACGTTGGATACAGAATGAGTTGCTGATTTTTGCTCGCCATGCAGACCCGGTTACGCCCTTCCCGTTTCGCGCGGTAAAGCGCCTGATCGGCTCTGTCAAGCGCAGCCTGGAAACCCTCACTGGCGTTCAGTTCATCAGGCGTCATCTGTGCAAGACCAAAACTTGCCGTGAATTGAATCTTACGACCATGGAAATCCACTTCCTGACGCGCGAAATTGCTTCGGATGCGTTCGGCCACTACGTTGGCGTAATCAGATTCGGTAAATGGCATCACCACGACAAACTCTTCACCACCAAGCCGGGCGGCAATATCATTTCCCCGAACCAATCCCGGTAATATTTGCCCTACACACCGGAGTACCTCATCTCCCCCACTATGGCCGAAGTTGTCGTTGATCTTTTTGAAATAGTCCAAATCAATGCTCAGCACACACAGGGATTGCCGCTGACGACTCATCACACGACAGATATTCCGGACTTGTTCGTCAAAATAGCGGCGGTTTGCCAAACCGGTCAGTGGATCACGCAGAGCATCTTTGACAAGTTGTGCCCGTTGCAGGGAGTTCGCATGCATATAATTCAACAATGACCACTGCGTTATGATGATGGCAATAAGCGCCATGACCGAACAAAAGACCTGCAAATACCAGCCATGCAGGATCTCATGTTCCGCAAGTCCCGCAGCCATCACCCATTTATGATGACTCAAATTGAGGAATACCCCCATGCGTGAGGTACCGTCAATAGGCGATATATATTGATTGGTCTGAGCCGAATCGGAGGAATATTTCATGACCTCCTTGAGGTAAGGGTTGAAATGAAGCGGGCCCACGGTAATACCGGCTCCCACGCGGGTGAGCTGAATATAATTATCACGATCCAGCACAACCATTGCCCCACCGGAGCCGAGATAAAAACCTTTATCACTCAGTTTTCTAAAAATTTTTACTATAGAGTGGGCATCGAAATATCCAACAACACCCCCAAGGAAGTTTCCTTTGGCGTCACGGATAGCGTGGTACATCACAAACCCGTGGATATTGGGATCCGTTCCCTGACTCTGCCAATAAAACAGGCTGTCATTCTCTTTACTGTGACGCAGTTGCTTAAACAGAGGGCGATCGCGAAAGCTGGCCTGCGTGAGGGTCGATGCGCTGAGTGCGTTTTCCAGCGGGAAAAGTGCACGCTGAGCAACAAAGTCGCCCTTCTCATCGAACACGATCACACCATCGAGCCAGTCTTGTTTCAGCTCTTCATCCAGAAACCGATTGGTATTTTCAGACGTGACGGTGTGATTCAGCAACAAAGCATTGCCGATAAGACGTACCTGATACCCCATCGCATCCAGACTGGTTTCAAAACGCTCGGCTTCCAATAACGTGGTATTGCGCAGAATACGGGCAGCCTCACCCATAATATATGTGTATTGATAATAAAGATGCCCGGCAAGAATTGCCGTTTGCAAAAAAATAAACAGCAGAAGTAAACCCCGCTTTGCGGTCAAGCTGAGATGGCCACAGTATGAGGCAATTTTTCCGTACGGCACGCGTTTTCCTGGTCAATGAGGATAATGGTAGAGACGACCTGCTTTAATATATTCACCGAAGTTATTTATTATGCTAAAGGCTGATTCTCATTGCTGGATACATTCCGTCTGCTTTGGTGATATTCCCAACGCGCCGTTAAGATTTCTTTTTGTTCATTGGTCATATTACCGGTCATAGCAGCAAGTGAAATATAGGTGCCGTTGGTTTCCATCATCACCATACTTCTGGCAATAAAATCTAACCCTGTGAAAGTAAAAGCACTGTCATATTTTGGAGACGATATACTGGCCATACAGATGGGTTCCTAATGAAAGATTCACACAATGTTTCAAATTATTACCATTACAATCAAAATACTCAACACGCACAAAAGCAGAGTTAAAAACTGTGCTGTGATAAAAAGCATCATCAACCTAAAAACAGAAACCTGATAGTGAAGATGAAAGTATTAACACTGCGAGAGAACGCAGTTTTTTACGTCAATCATTGCCTATCATTTAACGATTTAGCATTTTGCATTTGTTGCAATTATTCTCTCGCGGCATTTTTAATGATTATTTTTACCGCATGATTTTATTCAACTATTTAATTACAGCTGCGCATTGTGACGAGACTTGCTCCAGGCCTGTGGTTTTGTAAAGGTTCGAGGTATGCAAAGCGCTCCCGCACTGCGCGCGTCAGATAAACGACTATCCCCCTGACGAGTCTCTTGCCCATCTCACAGGGAAACGGAAAAGCACCCGACAAAAAAATGCTGATCCGGGTGCATCCATTTTGGCTTTTGCATCGTCTCTCCAGTAAACCCTCACCACGACTGGAGTCCTCATGAAATATAAGCACCTAATCCTTTCACTGTTGTTACCCAGTTTTACTGCTTTTTCTGCCTCACCGCTTACCGATCCTGCAATTCAGCACCAGCCTCAGGATGGCGTCATTAAGGTCTATGGACCTGGCGGTCCGCACTCTGCGCTGCAAAAAGCCGCCAGCGCCTGGTCGAAACAATCGGGCGTTAACGTTGCGATCATCTATGGACCGGAAAGTAAATGGAGCAAAGAGGCGCAGCACGATGCCGATCTCATTTTCGGCTCTTCCCAGCAGTCGATGACCGCTTTTCTGGAAACGTATGCCTTTATTCAAAGTAAGGATGTACAGCCCCTCTATTTACAGCGTTCGGTGCTTGCGGTGAAACCGGGAAATCCTAAAGGCATCAAGGGAATTAACGATCTACTGAACAAAGACGTCGGCATCGTAGTCACCGAAGGTGCAGGGGTTTACAACACCTCCGGAACCGGGGTCTGGGAGGATATCGCCGGACGTACCGGCCAGCTTGCCGATATCAAAAACATCCGCAGCAAAATTGTTGCGTTTGAAAAAGGTAGCGGCGCTGCATTTAAGGCATTTCAGCAACCCCAGGCCGATGCCTGGATCACGTGGAGCGACTGGCCTCTCGCACACCCCGATCAGGCCACGCTGGTCGAGATAGAACCCGAGCGGCGGATCTATCGGGATATGAATATCGCCGTCGCTAAAAATGCCGATCCGCAGACCCAGGATTTCGTCCGTTACCTGAGCTCCCCGGAGGCGAGCAAAATTTTTGCTCATGAAGGCTGGATGCAATAACCCGTTAGAAAATTCCGTCTACAATCAATCAACAGGAAACAGTTATGAACAAATTCATCTGGAGTGTGATGTTAGCAGGAACCACCTGTGCCGTGCAGGCCGCAGATATCGCCGTACATGATACGTCACTTGGAAAGGTGTATACCGACAAAGAGAGCATGACGCTCTATACCTTTGATAAAGATGGTAACGGTATGTCCGTTTGCGACGCGGAGTGCAGCAAAAACTGGCCGCCGCTGCGGGTCACAGAAAAGATGTCGCCCGCGCTCGATGGGCTTGAAGCCATCAAGCGAGAGGATGGCACCCAACAATGGGCACTCAACGGTAAACCGCTCTACCGCTGGGTAAAAGATATGAAACCCGGCGATACCACTGGCGCGGGGGTCAAAAACGTCTGGCAGCTGGCGCGCGCCGACGAAACGCCTGTCCGACTGTATTCGACAAAAACAGGCCGTATTCTGGTGAACGCCGAAAACATGACGCTTTACACCTTTGATAAAGATCAGAATGGCATCCCGGCCTGCTACGACGATTGCGCGGAAAAGTGGCCGCCAGTGATTGTCGGGGCAAGTGCAAAATTAACGCCGCCATTCAGTTCCACCGCTCGCCGGGACGGCCAGCGGCAGTTGCGTTATAACAACATGCCACTCTATCTCTGGAAACAGGATCGCGCCCCAGGCGACACCACCGGAGATAACGTCAAAAACGTGTGGCATATCATCTCCATTACTCAATAAGGCATTGCGTGGACATTGATAAGGAAGAGATCCGCACACTTTTTTCGCGGATCATGCTGCAGGACAGAGAAGCCTTTACCACCCTTTATCAACGCACCAGCGGGTATTTATATACCCGCATTTTACTTATCGTGAGAGACAGGGCGATTGCTGCTGATTTGCTCCAGGAGGGCTATATAAAAATCTGGCACGGTAAACTCCGTTCACCGATTGACGCCCCCTGGGCATGGCTGTGCCAGGTCATGCGAAACCAGGCAATCGACCACATCCGACAGCACGGTAGACGCGGTGAAACAGCGCTGTTGGATCAGGAACACGACCTCATTGCGCCACCGGTGCAACAGGAGAAAGAGCGTCGGCTCACCGACTGCCTTTCCCAACTGGAAGCAGAGAAACGCAGCGCCATCGTCCTCGCCTGGTATCACGGTTTTTCACACCCCGAGATTGCCAGCCATCTCAGTGCGCCGCAGGGCACGATCAAATCCTGGATCCGCCGGGGTCTCAGTGAGTTAAAACAATGCCTCAGCCAATAACCCCTTCCCGCTATCGCCATCCGCAGATCCGCGAGCATCTCGCCAGTCAATATCTGTTGGGTGTACTGTCTCCGCTTGCCAGACGGCGGTTTGAAAACCTTCTGCAACAGGACCCTTCTTTATGGGAGGCGGTGGAAGAATGGCAGCAACGCCTGGATGCTCGCAGTCTCCCGATCGCCCATCCACCAGCACGCGTCTGGCGCAATATACAGGCATCAATGGACAGAGACGCATCAGCGCGCGGCGTAAAACACTGGCTGCGTAATGCTGGGTGGCTGGCAGCAGGGGCGCTGCTGATGTTTCTGACGCTAACGCCGGTAACGCAGCAAATAAAGCCCGTAAGTTATCTGGCGATGATGTCGTCCCCGGAGTGTCGGGATTGTTTTGTCCTGCTGGCGTTCCAGGGAAGTAAACCCGGACAGTCCAGCATCCGTGTGCAATACAGCGCGCACAGTGACCCGGCAGCGTTTACGCAGGCAACGTTGTGGATGCGCGACAAAACCAGTGGCCAGCTGGTTTACCTTGCCCCGATGACGCAATTGCGGGATATGCACTATCTGACTCCCGGTGAATGGAAGCAGTTGAAAAACAGCGATCAACTGGTCGTCAAAGATAACGAACGCACGTTGTTTTCCGGCAAATGTCTTACACTTTAGTCCGGCCAATTTCTGATAACCCAACGTTTCCACCGGCAGGCGAAGTTCGGTGGGCGTTCGGAGAATGAGGAATCATCGGCGAAACTGAGCAATATGCGACTTAACACCAGGTTTATCCAAATTAAGTGCCAGACCAGGCTGGCACTTAACACATGAAAATAAGCAAAATGTTTAGAATAAGCGTAGGTTATTATTCAATTTTATTTACAGGAGGATGTCGTCTGCTTTTATCGCCTGTCGTAACCCACCATTAATTGGATCATCAACCCACATGCCGGAGAAAGAAAAAGAAAAAAGCCGGTAACCATTTCTGCTCCCCCGGTCAACCACCAGGTGAAGTAGTATATTAAGATTGCAAGAGTAATCATTCCGATAAAAGAAAAAATACCTGAAACGATCCCCAAAACCTGACCGATATAACCGCTTACGGCTACAATACCTATCGCAAGAAACATCAATAAATAGATCATAGCGTTACCTCCTGTGGGCCGTGATGCTTCCCGTAATGCTTTACACTCCTTACCGTTTATACTTTAAGTTATACCTTATAACGGAACCGCGTGTATCACATTCGCCTCACAATTTGCCCCCCTGCACTCATCGTGCTTCACGGTCTCAAAAAGCATTTAAAACATAGAATTAAAATTAAGTACTCCCCCCACTCATAACCCGAAAAATCTTTACGTTTCTTGTATAAGATTTTATAGCAGGTTCTAATCCTAAAATGGTATATTATATCGGCAAGCATTCATGCCCCTCGTGGTTTTGTCCTGACTCAGCTTTACACTCTTTACAGGAACCATTGTCGTACATGATGGCCTAAGTAAAAGTGTACCGCTGCAGACCAGAAGTCTTCTGCGATACAACCTCCCGTATCTATTGAAGGTGCTTATGTTCCCAACAAGCAAATTTTCACGCGCATTCCTGCATCCGCGCTACTGGCTCACCTGGTTTGGTGTCGGTGTGCTCTGGTTGCTGGTGCAATTGCCTTATCCCGTTTTATGCTTTTTGGGGACCCGAACCGGCAAACTGGCGCGCCCTTTTTTAAAACGTCGCGAATCTATCGCCCGTAAAAATCTTGAACTCTGCTTCCCAAAATTATCGCCGGAAGAGAGAGAAACCATGATTGCAGAGAACTTTCATTCTCTCGGCATGGCATTGCTCGAAACGGGCATGGCCTGGTTCTGGCCTGACAAACGCGTGCGCAAATGGTTTGATGTCGAAGGCATGGATAACCTGCTGCGCGCCCAGGCGCAAAACCGGGGCGTTATGGTGGTCGGTGTTCACTTTATGTCTCTGGAGTTGGGCGGTCGCGTAATGGGACTTTGCCAGCCGATGATGGCAACCTACCGTCCGCATAATAACCCGTTAATGGAATGGGTTCAGACGCGCGGACGTATGCGCTCTAATAAAGCGATGATCGGCAGAAACAATCTTCGCGGCATCGTCAGCGCGCTGAAAAAAGGTGAGGCCGTATGGTTTGCTCCCGACCAGGACTACGGACGTAAAGGCAGCTCATTTGCACCCTTCTTTGCGGTCAAAAATGTTGCCACCACTAACGGGACGTATGTGCTTTCCCGCCTGTCTGGCGCTGCCATGCTGACCGTCACCATGGTGAGAAAAACCGATAACTCAGGATATCGTTTGTTTATCTCGCCTGAAATGGAAGGTTACCCGAGCGAAGAAAGCCAGGCTGCCGCCTACATGAACAAGATCATCGAAAGAGAGATTATGCGCGCGCCTGAACAATATCTCTGGATCCATCGTCGGTTCAAAACTCGCCCGCAGGGCGAAGCCTCCCTCTATATTTAAAAAAGAAAGGCCATATGGCCTTTCTTTTTTTTGCCTTTTTCATGCCCTGCCCCCCCCATCCAGACCACGCTGACATCACACCATTCAATGTGGATATTGCCTAAAAATAACCACAATTACAGCAAGGTATAGCAAGCGTTATCCGATCAATATTCACGTCGCTGATTGACCATTTATTACCGTCAGAAATTAAACTGTCGCCGAATCACGACACCTGTAAGTTACTAAAAGTAAATAAAAAAATGCCTCTTGTCTCGCCTCATTTTTAGGCGTACATTAGCGCCGTCTGGAGCGATGAAGCACAGAATTCTGAGGTGATGCCGCAGACGAAACGGGGAACATTCTCAGTTTCATTCAGTCTGGCACCAACTCTCTATAATCAGGTGAGTTTAAGTTCATTTAGGCGTACATGAAGGTACGCGGAGAGATGAAACGTGAAATATTTCTTTATGGGCATTTCATTTATGGTCATCGTATGGGCCGGTACTTTTGCCCTGATGATCTAAAAACAAAAAAATGCAGCAAAAAACAGGAGCCCATTGGCTCCTGTTTTGCTTTTCTACTCTGCGCTTTCCGTTGTGGATTTCGCACCCGTTGGCAATACGCCATCAGCACGGAACATGGCTTTGATGCCTCTGACCGCCTGACGAATACGGTCGCGGTTTTCAATCAGCGCAAAACGCACATGAGTATCCCCGTAATCACCAAAACCAATTCCCGGCGAGACACAGACTTTGGCATCCTTCAGCAACTTTCTGGCAAATTCCAGCGAGCCCATTGCGGCATACTGTTCGGGAATTTTTGCCCAAACGTACATGGATGCTTTCGGCATCTCAACCATCCACCCCGCTTCATGTAACCCTTTCACCAACACATCGCGGCGACGCTTATACTGCTCAGCAATATCGCGAACGCACTGCTGATCGCCCTCCAGCGCCGCAATCGCCGCGACCTGTAACGGCGTAAACGTACCGTAGTCGTGATAGCTCTTAATTCGCGCCAGAGCGCTGACCAGCGTAGGGTTTCCGACCATAAAGCCAATGCGCCAGCCTGCCATATTGTAGCTTTTCGACAGGGTAAAAAATTCAACGGCCACATCACGCGCCCCTGGCACCTGCATGATCGACGGCGCTTTCCAGCCGTCGTAAACAATATCGGCATAGGCCAGGTCGTGAACCACCAGCACATCATAGCGTTTTGCCAGCGCGACCACTTTCTCGAAAAACGCTAATTCAACGCACTGTGCGGTGGGGTTGGAGGGGAATCCGAGGATCATCATCTTCGGTTTCGGGTAGCTTTCACGAATGGCACGTTCCAGTTCAGTAAAGAAGTCAATGCCTTCCACCAGCGGCACAGAACGTACCTGCGCCCCGGCAATGACGGCGCCATAAATATGAATCGGATAGCTTGGATTCGGCACCAGTACCGTGTCGCCATGATCGAGCGTCGCCAGCATCAGGTGCGCCAACCCCTCTTTCGAACCAATAGTCACAATGGCTTCGGTTTCCGGATCAATCTCCACATCGTAGCGTTCCTGATACCAGTGGGAAATCGCCCGACGTAAACGCGGGATGCCGCGGGACGTCGAGTAACCGTGGGTATCCGGGCGCTGGGCCACGGTGCAAAGTTTTTCGACAATATGAGGAGGCGTGGCGCCATCCGGGTTCCCCATGCTGAAGTCGATAATATCTTCGCCGCGCCGACGCGCAGCCATTTTCAGTTCAGCGGTAATGTTGAAAACATAGGGTGGGAGACGATCAATACGCGTAAAGCGACGTTCAGGACGAGAGTCAGCCATAATATCCTCAGATTAACGTGAGCGCCCGGACCGTCCGAGCGACGCTGCCACAAGGGTGGCACGCTTAAAAAATAGCCTGAAAAAAAACCGTCTGTCGAGGGAAAAGCGAAAATAATGTTGGACGTTAAAAAGAGGAACAACGGACAACAAAACCTGAACTCCAAAAACACCTTTAACGGCGAATAACCACCATTTAGTTAACATATTGACATCAATATAATTACACCAAAATTTATCACCACCGGGTGATCTACTGTCAATTAACTGGATGAATATCAATCCCCTTTTAATATTATGGTTTTTCCTCATTAGAGATGACTTCCCGGTACGCTGGTCAAGCGGGCTCAGGTTACCTATCATAGGGGTTTAATCCTTTCGCAAGAGTCACCCGTGCACGAAATATTCAACATGCTGCTGGCGGTATTCGATCGGGCAGCGCTGATGCTGTTCTGTCTTTTTTTCCTCATTCGTATCCGTCTGTTCCGCGAACTGTTGCACAAGTCAGCACACTCCCCAAAAGAGTTGCTCGCCGTCACCGCCATCTTTTCCATGTTTGCGCTGTTCAGCACCTGGTCAGGCGTTCCCGTAGAAGGTTCGTTGGTCAATGTGCGCATTATCGCCGTGATGTCAGGCGGCATTCTGTTTGGCCCGTGGGTAGGCATCATTACGGGAGTGATCGCAGGCATCCATCGCTATCTTATTGATATCGGAGGCGTCACCGCCATACCGTGTTTTATCACCAGCATTCTGGCAGGCTGCATCGCAGGATGGATTAATCGTAAGATCCCCAAAGCACAACACTGGCGGGCGGGTATTTTAGGCGGCGTGTTATGTGAAACGCTGACCATGATCCTGGTGATTGTGTGGGCGCCAACCACCGAACTGGGTCTGGATATTGTGTCGAAAATCGGTATTCCTATGATTCTCGGCAGCGTGTGCATCGGCTTTATTGTGCTGTTGGTACAGAGCGTTGAAGGGGAAAAGGAAGCCAGTGCAGCGCGACAAGCCAAGCTGGCGCTGGATATTGCCAATAAAACACTGCCGCTTTTTCGTCATGTCAACAGCGAGTCTTTACGTCAGGTGTGTGAAATCATTCGCCATGATATTCACGCCGATGCGGTCGCCATCACCAATACGCAGCATGTGCTTGCCTATGTTGGTGTTGGGGAAATCAACTATCGCGAGAACGATGATTTTGTCAGCCCTACCACTCAGCAGGCGATAAATCACGGCGAAATCATTATAAAAAACAATGATGAGGCTCATCGAACGCCAGAGATACACTCCATGCTGGTGATCCCGTTGTGGGAGAAAGGCATCGTCACCGGTACGCTTAAAATTTATTACTGTCACGCTCACCAGATCACCTCCTCATTACAGGAGATGGCGGTTGGCCTGTCGCAAATCATCTCGACACAACTGGAAGTCTCCCGCGCTGAACAATTACGTGAAATGGCAAATAAGGCAGAACTGCGGGCGTTACAGAGCAAAATAAATCCTCATTTCCTGTTTAACGCGCTGAACGCAATTTCATCCTCAATCCGCTTAAACCCGGACACCGCTCGCCAGCTCATTTTTAATTTATCGCGCTACCTGCGCTATAACATTGAATTGAAAGATGATGAGCAGATCGATATCAAGAAAGAGCTGTATCAAATTAAAGATTACATTGCCATTGAGCAGGCCCGTTTTGGCGACAAGTTGACGGTTATTTATGATATCGATGAAGAGGTGAGCTGCTATATTCCCAGCCTGCTTATTCAACCGCTGGTAGAGAACGCTATCGTCCACGGTATCCAGCCTTGCAAAGGGAAAGGCGTGGTCACCATCAGCGTCGCCGAATGCGGTAATCGAGTACGGATTGCCGTCAGAGATACCGGCCACGGAATTGATCCCATAGTGATCGAACGGGTGGAATCCAATGAAATGCCAGGGAATAAAATTGGTCTGCTCAATGTCCACCACCGCGTTAAGCTGTTATATGGCGAAGGGCTTCATATCCGTCGCCTGGAACCCGGTACAGAGATTGCGTTCTATGTGCCTAACCAGCACTCCCCTGCCGCCGCGCCGGCAACGTTATTGCTTTAATTCGGAGATGTGTTGTGAAAGTCATCATTGTTGAAGATGAGTTCCTTGCCCAGCAAGAGTTAAGCTGGCTGATAAAAGAACACAGCCAGATGGAGATTGTCGGTACGTTTGACGATGGTCTGGATGTTCTGAAGTTTCTTCAGCATAACCGCGTCGATGCCATCTTTCTGGATATTAATATTCCGTCACTGGATGGCGTCCTGTTGGCGCAAAACATCAGTCAGTTCGCCCATAAACCGTTTATCGTGTTTATCACCGCGTGGAAGGAGCATGCGGTGGAAGCGTTCGAACTGGAAGCATTTGACTACATTCTGAAACCCTATCAGGAGTCACGTATTGTCGGCATGCTGCAAAAACTGGAATCAGCCTGGCAACAACAGCAACTGCAGCCCGGAACTGCGCCCGCTAATCCCGTAACGCGCGAGAATGACACCATCAACTTAGTCAAAGATGAGCGGATCATCGTCACGCCGATCAACGATATTTATTACGCTGAAGCCCATGAAAAGATGACCTTTGTTTATACACGGCGGGAATCGTATGTCATGCCAATGAATATCACCGAATTTTGCAGCAAACTTCCGGCGTCGCATTTCTTCCGCTGCCACCGCTCATTTTGCGTGAATCTGAATAAAATTCGCGAGATTGAGCCCTGGTTTAATAACACCTACATTCTGCGGCTCAAAGATCTGGAATTTGAAGTGCCGGTGAGTCGGAGCAAAGTGAAAGAGTTCAGGCAGTTAATGCATTTGTAGCTCGGGAACGAGTGATTATTACGTTTGTTTTGGGGTGTTTTTGTTACCGGATGGCGTCGTAGACACCATCCGGTACTCCGATTACAGAATATGCCCCAGCGTCTGGCGCAGATGCGCGCCGGAGCCGAGTAACCCCGGATTGTCATGGACGATCAGATAGACAGGAATATCCTGAACATAGGCTTTGAAACGGCCTTTATCTTCAAATCCTCCACGGAAGCCGGATGCTTTAAAGAACTCCAGGAAACGCGGCACGATGCCACCCGCAATATAGACACCGCCAAAGGTCCCCAGCGTTAGCGCCAGATTGCCGCCGAAGCGCCCCATAATGACGCAAAACAACGACAGCGCACGACGACAATCAATGCAGGTATCCGCCAGCGCGCGCTCAGTGACATCCTTCGGTTGCAAATTCTCCGGCAGACGCCCGTCTGATTTCACAATCGCACGATACAAGTTCACAAGACCTGGGCCTGACAGCACACGTTCAGCCGAAACGTGACCAATTTCGGCGCGCAGTTCTTCCAGAATGATGCCTTCTTCTTCACTGTTCGGTGCAAAGTCAACGTGCCCCCCCTCGCCCGGCAGACTGACCCAACGCTTAGCCACATGCACCAAATGCGCCACGCCTAAGCCGGTTCCCGCGCCATACACCGCGATGGGCTTACCTTCAACAGGTTCCGCACCGCCGAACTGAATCAAGTGCTCTTTTTTCAGCATCGGGATTGCCATCGACACGGCGGTGAAATCATTGATGATTTCCAGATGGCTGAACCCCAAATTCTTTTTCATTTCCGCAATAGAAAATGCCCAGCTATGGTTGGTCATTGCCACCCAATCACCGGTGACAGGACAAGCAATGGCGATACATCCGTCTTCCACCCTGGCGCTATGCTCATCCAGATAGACACGTACAACGGCTTCCAGGCTCGGGTAATCAAGCCCCGAATAGGTTTTCGCCTGCGAAATCTCTCCGCTGGCGATATCGCACAGAGCAAGACGCGCGTTGGTGCCGCCGACATCACCTACTAATGCATACTTTGTCATTCTTCTACTGCTCCGCTAAAGTCAAAATGATTCTTTGCCACACTGTAGATTCACGAAGGCATAACAACAACGCCTGGAAAGCGGGCTCCCTGAAAATATCGATCTGGGTCACAGAATTACTTTATCGTTTCAGCACCATTTGCAGCGATGACAACCAGCAGGTTGTGCAAACTATGGCTTATACCCTTGTACAAGGAATGAATCATGCTCCATCCGCGAGCCAGAACTATGCTGGCATTATCACTTCCCGCGCTGGTCATCGGGGTCGTATCCAGTCTGATATTAATCGCTGTAATGAAAGTCGCGAACGCGTTACAGCAGATACTGTGGGAACGTCTGCCTGCCAGTCTCGGCGTGGCTCACGACTCATCGCTATGGATTGTCGGCATCCTGACGCTGACCGGGATTATGGTCGGGCTGGTTATCCGCTTCAGTCCTGGCCATGCCGGCCCCGATCCAGCAACAGAGCCTTTGATCAGCGCACCGGTCAACCCAGGCGCACTTCCCGGTTTACTGATGGCGCTGATCCTCGGTCTGGCTGGCGGAGTCAGCCTTGGTCCGGAACATCCCATTATGGCCGTAAATATCGCGTTGGCCGTTGCCCTTGGCGCTCGCCTGTTCCCCCGAATTGGTGCCCTTGACTGGACTATTCTGGCGTCTGCCGGCACCATTGGGGCGTTGTTTGGCACTCCGGTTGCCGCCGCGCTGATATTTTCACAAACGCTGAACGGCACCAACGACATCCCCTTGTGGGATCGCCTGTTTGCTCCCATGATGGCTGCCGCAGCGGGGTCACTCACGACCAGCCTGTTTTTTCATCCTCATTTTTCTTTACCCATTGCCCACTACGCGCAGATGCAACTGGTGGATATCTTCAGTGGTGCGATCGTGGCGGCAATTGCGATAGCGACAGGGATGGTGGCAGTCTGGTGTTTGCCGCGTTTGCACCGCCTGATACATCGGCTGAAAAACCCGGTACTGATGCTGGGCGTCGGCGGCTTTATCCTGGGTATTCTGGGCGTGATCGGTGGACCATTGACCTTATTTAAAGGTCTGGACGAGATGCAGCAACTGGCCTTTAGCCAGACACTAGGCACCTCCGACTTTTTTATGCTCGCGGTGATAAAACTGGCAGCCCTGGTCGTTGCAGCCGCCAGCGGTTTTCGCGGCGGACGGATATTTCCTGCGGTGTTTGTGGGCGTGGCGTTAGGTTTGATGCTGCACGCCCACGTGGAGGCGGTTCCGGCAGCCATCACCGTATCCTGCGCGATTCTTGGGTTGGTACTGGTGGTCACGCGTGACGGCTGGCTGAGCCTGTTTATGGCAGCAGTCGTCGTCCCTAACGCCACCCTGCTGCCATTGTTGTGTATCGTAATGCTCCCGGCGTGGCTATTGCTGGCAGGGAAACCGATGATGATCGCCCATCGTCACGATGAATAACTAAGCCCCATTATGCGCCTCCAGCGAGCGGGTGAGCGTCCTTAACAGATCCGGTAAATCGGCTTTCGGCAACATGACTTCGATGAGCGAAAGCCGCTGCGGATATTTCAGCCGTTCAAGCACCTCGTCCAGTTGAACGGCCTGCGTCACCCGCCAGCATTCAGCCTGGCCTTCCGCATTCAACGCATGCGGCACCTGGGTCCAGTTCCAGTTCGCAATGTCGTTATAACGCTGGTTCTCCCCGTGAATGGCGCGTTCCACGGTGTAACCGTCATTATTGAGCACTAAAACGATCGGCGCCTGCCCATTGCGCATCATTGACCCCAGTTCCTGAATGGTCAGTTGCGCCGCGCCATCACCGGTTATCAGGATCACCCGGCGGTCAGGAGCGGCTGTTTGTGCGCCAAATGCGGCAGGCAGCGAGTAGCCAATCGATCCCCAAAGCGGCTGTACCAGCACGTCCACTCCGGCGGGGAGCGACAGAGAGGCTGCGCCAAACGCGGCGGTGCCCTGATCGGCAAGCACGATATCCCCGGGAACCAGATACTTCTGCAGCGTATGCCAGAAATTTTCCTGCGTCAGTGGACCCTTTTCTACCCGCGTACGCGCAACAGGAGGACGATCTGGAGGCGGGGAAAAAGACAACTCCAGGCACAATTCTCGTAATGTGGTGACGGCCTGTTCCATAGAAAGGCCGCTGAACCAGGTATTGCCCACTCGCGAGGCATGAGGCTGGACGTCAATAGTGCGTTCCTGCGGGAGCTGCTGACTGAAACCGGCGGTCAGCGTGTCAATAAATCGGGTGCCGACACAAATGGTCATATCGACATCCTCTATCGCCTGACGCACATATTCACTGCTGGCGCTGGCGCTGTAGGTGCCGACGAAATGCGGATGCTGCTCATCAAACAGCCCTTTTCCCATCAATAAGGTGGCATGCGCCATGGGTGTCTCCGCCATCCAGCGTTGAAGCACCGGCTGCAAGCCAAAACGCAATGCCAGAAAATCAGCTAACAATGCGACCCGTGGGCTGTTCATCAACCGCTGGCGGGCATGGTAGCGAAACGCCGCCACGACGCTGCTGTCTGGCTCAGACGGCGTTACCGTGAGCGCATTTGCAAACGGCGTCGCAGGCGATCTGGCCACGTCTGCGGGAAGCATCAGATAACCGGGTCGCCGCTCGGTCAGCATTTCACGCAGTACGCGGTCAATTTCATGACAGGCGTTTTGTTCATCCAGTATGGCGCTGGCAACCGTTACCGACTGGCTCATACGGTAAAAGTGCTGAAAATCACCGTCGCCAAGGGTGTGGTGCATCAACTCCCTCTTTCGCTGTGCGCCCTGGCAAGGCGCCCCCACAATATGCAAGACGGGGACAAACTCTGCGTAGCTTCCCGCAATACCGTTGATGGCGCTTAATTCACCAACGCCAAATGTTGTCAGTAACGCCCCTGCCCCTGCTACCCGGGCGTAACCATCGGCAGCATAGGCGGCGTTCAGTTCGTTTGCACACCCAACCCAACGTACCTCGGGGTGCTCAATAACATGGTCGAGAAACTGCAAATTATAATCGCCCGGCACACCAAAAAGATGGTTGATACCGCAACCTGCCAGTCTGTCCAGCAGATAATCCGCGATTGAATAGAGGGTTTTCATGACAGCTATCCTTCTGACGGTAACCTCACTGTTGAGTATTAAAGAACTGTGATAGCTGTCCAGAAACGTCACGGCGATTGGGGGTGGAAAGCAAAATTTACAGTTTTTCGCAGCGTAATCTCATTGAATTAGGTTCAGTGTAAACGTATACACTGAAAAGAAGACGTCACTAACAGGGGTAACAAAATGGCTTATCGGGCTGATGAAAATCGTTATCGGACAATGGAATACCGCCGCTGTGGTCAGAGCGGATTAAAGCTCCCCGCGATTTCACTGGGGCTATGGCACAATTTTGGCGACACCACCCAGCTAGAAAACAGTCGCTCGCTCCTGCAGCGGGCCTTTGACCTGGGTATCACCCATTTTGATCTCGCCAACAACTACGGTCCGCCACCCGGCTCCGCAGAACGCAACTTCGGGCGTATTCTCCAGGAAGATTTTTTACCGTGGCGCGACGAGCTCATCATTTCCACCAAAGCGGGTTACACCATGTGGGAGGGACCTTACGGCGATTGGGGCTCGCGTAAATATCTGATCTCCAGTCTTGATCAAAGCCTGAAACGCATGGGGCTTGAGTATGTCGATATTTTTTACCACCACCGTCCCGACCCCGAAACACCCCTCAAAGAGACGATGAAGGCGCTGGATCATGTCGTGCGTCAGGGGAAGGCGCTTTATGTGGGGCTTTCCAATTATCCGGCAGACCTTGCGCGACAAGCTATTGAGATTCTCGACGATCTGGGAACGCCCTGTCTGATCCACCAACCCAAATACTCGATGTTTGAACGCTGGGTGGAAGGCGGTCTTTTATCGTTGTTGCAGGAGAAAGGTGTCGGGAGTATCGCGTTTTCACCTCTGGCAGGGGGGCAATTAACTGACCGCTATCTCAATGGTATTCCTGCCGATTCCCGTGCAGCCAGCACAAGCCGTTTCCTGAATCCTGAGCAGATCACCGCAGAAAAACTGGATAAAGTCCGCCAGTTGAATGCGCTGGCCGCGCGACGGGGACAGAAGCTTTCGCAAATGGCATTAGCCTGGGTACTACGCGATGATAACGTCACCTCCGTGCTGATTGGCGCCAGTAAATGCGCGCAAATAGAGGACGCTATTGGGATGCTGGCAAACCGCCACTTCTCCGCCGAGGAATGTGCAGAGATTGACGCCATCCTGAATAGTGCAAAATAAATACAGTTTTAACAAAAAGTGCTCTCCTACAAGATTTAAGAGTTAAGGCGATGAAACGGGGCTTTACTGCCTCGTAATATTACGTTAACAGGCCGGTTACGGCTTCGATCGTGAAGGAGAAAAAGAATGTTCAGGTCACTGATTCTGGCGGCAGCCTTACTGGCTTTTACACCGCTGGCCGCTAACGCTGGCGAAATCACCCTGTTGCCATCAATAAAATTACAAATTGGCGATCGCGACAATTACGGTAACTACTGGGACGGCGGATACTGGCGTGACCGCGATTATTGGCACCATCATTATGAATGGCGCCAGAATCGCTGGTCGCGACATGACAATGGTTATCACCGTGGTTGGGATAAGCGCAAAGCTTACGAACGCGGATACCGTGAAGGCTGGAATGATCGCGATGATCATCGGGGTCATGGCCACGGTCACGGTAAAAAACATCACCATTAAAAAAAGAGCCTTCGGGCTCTTTTTTATTGCGTTCTGTTTATATCAGAAAATCTTCTCGTTACGACAAACACGGCACGTCCGGCGGCGGTTATTATTACAATCCCAGTGCCGTACCGACCAGCAGCCAGATGTTCAGCGCGACAACCAGTATGACAATCAGCCATCCCAGATATTTTACCCACGAGGTGTTGACCAAATCACCCATCAGGGAACGGTCGCTGGTGAAAAGCAGTAAAGGCACCAGCGCCAGCGCAATACCAAAGCTGAGCAGTACCTGGCTCATAACCAGAATACGCGTCGGATCAAGCCCCATCAGAATCACAATAAACGACGGCAGCATAGTGACCGTACGGCGTACCCACAGAGGAATATGAAAGCGAATAAACCCTTGCATCACGACCTGCCCTGCCAGGGTTCCCACCACGGTAGAGGAGAGCCCCGCAGCCACAAGGCTCAACCCGAAAACGGTGGCGGCGGCATGGCTGAGCAACGGCTCCAGTGTTAAATAGGCTTGATCAAGATCGGCAATGCCGGTGTGGCCGCTAAAGTGAAAAGCCGCGGCGGCTGTCGCCATCATCGCCAGGTTCACAAACCCCGCGATAGTCATCGCGATAGCCACATCCCATTTGGTTGCCGAATAGCGCTGCTGGCGCGAACCGCCGTGCAGGTGCTGAGTTAAAGAAGAGTGCAGATAAATAACGTGCGGCATGATCGTCGCCCCCAGAACCCCGGCCGCCAGGAAGACGGCTTCAGAGTTGGGTAAACTCGGGATAATCACCCCTTTACTCAGTTGCGCCAGATTCGGCTGGGAGAAAATCAACTCCACAATGTAAGCTGCCGCCACAAAGAGCAACAATCCGCCAATCACTTTCTCGAGTGGTTTCTGCCCACGGCGTTGCAGCATCAGAATCAAAAACGTGGCAATACCGGTCAGTACCGCCCCCTGCAATAACGAGATGCCGAGAATGAGTTTAAAGCCGATGGCCGCGCCGATAAACTCCGCCAGATCGGTCGCCATGGCGATAATTTCGGCCTGAACCCAGTAGAACCAGACCACAGGACGCGGGTAGTGGTCGCGAATCTGTTCCGCGAGATTTTTACTGGTAGCAATACCGAGTTTGGCCGACAGCACCTGGATCAACATCGCCATCAGGTTGGCCCAGATGACCACCCACAGCAGTTGATACCCAAAGCTGGCCCCGGCCTGAATGTTGGTCGCAAAGTTACCGGGATCGATATATCCGATAGCCGCGATGAACGCAGGTCCCATTAATGCGAGCCTCAACTTGCGCGCTGCCCGTCCACTGCTACTCTCAACGCGATCGTCTGTCATCTTGTGCCTCAGAAACATAGCCTTTGCTATGTTTCATGTTATGTTTATTGATAATGATTATCAAGTGCGTTAAAGCGGGTAAAGTTGATTTCTCTGATAGTGTTGAACGATGGATCGCTGAGGTATTGGGGTATGGCAGTATATTGTTTAATAATTGTTATTAGATTAGCACAATGACATAACTTTTCACTTCCATACTAAACATAGGGGAAGTGTATCGCAGATCACTAATTTTGAATCTCGTCACAGGTCCTTATTATAGTGTGTGTTTGATCTCGTTTTCTTTGGTGTTGTTGCATAGAATGTGCACGGAAATTAAACCTGCCTCATATTTGGAGCAAATATGGACCGCGTCCTTCATTTTGTCCTGGCCCTCGCCGTCGTTGCAGTGCTCGCGCTGCTGGTAAGCCATGACCGTAAAAAAATTCGTATTCGTTACGTTATTCAGTTACTCGTCATTGAAGTATTACTGGCCTGGTTCTTCCTGAACTCGAACGTCGGTCTGGGCTTCGTAAAAGGCTTCTCCGAGATGTTTGAAAAACTGCTCGGGTTTGCCAATGAAGGGACAAACTTCGTCTTTGGCAACATGAACGATAAAGGTCTGGCGTTCTTCTTCCTGAAAGTCCTTTGCCCTATCGTCTTTATTTCTGCGCTGATCGGTATTCTCCAGCATATTCGCGTCCTGCCGATCGTTATCCGTGCTATCGGTTTCCTGCTCTCCAAAGTCAACGGTATGGGCAAACTGGAATCCTTTAACGCCGTGAGCTCCCTGATTCTGGGACAGTCCGAGAACTTTATTGCCTATAAAGATATTCTTGGCAAAATGTCGCGCAACCGCATGTACACCATGGCAGCCACGGCGATGTCCACGGTTTCCATGTCTATCGTCGGCGCTTACATGACCATGCTGGACCCGAAATATGTGGTTGCTGCGCTGGTTCTGAACATGTTCAGCACCTTTATCGTGCTGTCTCTGATCAACCCGTATCGCGTTGAAGCCAGCGAAGAAGATATTCAGATGTCCAACCTGCACGAAGGCCAAAGTTTCTTCGAAATGTTGGGTGAATACATTCTGGCTGGTTTTAAAGTCGCGATTATTGTTGCCGCAATGCTGATTGGTTTCATCGCCCTGATTGCCGCACTGAACGCGCTGTTTGCTGCCGTACTGGGTATCTCCTTCCAGGGCATTCTGGGTTACATCTTCTATCCGATTGCCTGGGTAATGGGTGTTCCGGCGAACGAAGCGCTGCAGGTGGGCAGTATTATGGCGACCAAGCTGGTTTCTAACGAGTTTGTTGCGATGATGGATCTGCAGAAAATCGCCTCAACGCTTTCTCCGCGCGCTGAAGGTATCCTGTCTGTCTTCCTCGTTTCCTTCGCTAACTTCTCTTCTATCGGTATCATCGCAGGCGCAATCAAAGGCCTGAATGAAGAGCAAGGCAACGTGGTTTCCCGTTTTGGTCTGAAGCTGGTGTATGGCTCTACGCTGGTCAGCGTACTGTCAGCGTCTATCGCTGCACTGGTTCTGTAATCTAAGAGATAACATTGAAAACCGGGGGGCTTCTCCCCGGTTTTTTTATGCCTGCAATTCTGCCAGCGGACTGGGCCGCCCAATCAGGTAACCCTGCAGATGGTTCACGCCAAGACTGAATAAAAGCGCCTGCTGTTCCGGGGTTTCGACAAATTCAGCCACCACGCTCAGAGACTTTGCTTTTGCCATATCGGTGATGGATTTGACGATCATGGCATCCAGGGAATCAGTCACAATGTCTTTCACGAAGCAACCATCAATCTTGATAATGTCGGCTTTCAACCGTTTCAGACGTTCATAGTTGGCGTACCCGGTCCCAAAATCATCGATAGCTATCCTGAAACCGAATTTACGCAGATGTTCAATATTCTGCACGCTACTCTCTGAGTTAGAAAAAGCCTGTTCTTCCGTAATCTCAATGATCACGCTTTCTGGCGCTATCTGATAACGTTTGAACAGACGAATAATGTGCAGCGAGATCTCTTTCTGCATCAGCGTTAGCGGCATCAAATTGACGGAAAAACGCGCCCCCTTCTGTTGTGAAGGATGCACAGAGAGCCATTTCAGCAACGCCTCCACCACCTGTAAGTCGAAGCGCGCACTGAGGTTAAAGCGGGTAATTAAGGGGATAAACTGGTCAGGCATCATCAGGCCGTCATCACTTCTCAGCCGCGCCAGAATCTCATGGTAGCCCTTCCCTTGCGCGTCATAAATCGGTTGTGCATACAAAACCAAATCGTCGCTTTCCAGGGCGCTACGTATTTTTTGCAGTAGCAATACCCGCTCGGTCGTCTGCCCGGAAGCCACCTCAAGACTATTCGTCAGCGCCAGAACCTGCTGGTGCGTGCAGGATTGTTCCGCCAGCCAGCTCAGTTGCCCGAGCATAGGTTGTAATGTTTCTTGCCGGCCATCGAACGTCCCCCAGGACGCGCCATACTCCATATCCAGTCCGGTATTATTCCAGTGGATTTTTCGACTGTTGAGAAGGTTGACCATATGCTGCAATCTGGCTTCGGTCTCCGGCCCTGTCAGTACCAGCAACAGCTCGCTACCCGGCAGTTGAAAGACACTCTCTTTTTCCAACAGCAGCGGCTGTAAGGCGCGAAATATCGACTTCTTGCAATGAACGCGCATCAGCATGCCGTAATGACGGCTCAGAAACTCCAGATTTTCCATGCGCAGGCAACACACACTCTGCCCGGACTCGTTACCGAGGAATTTCTCCAGCGCCCGAAGATTGGGTAATTGGGTGAGCGGATCCGTCAGTGCTTGCGACTGCCAGCGCCGATTAAGCCATTCTCCACGCTGGTACATCCGCGCCATGTAAAGCATACAAATACTGAAAGAAATCAGTACGGAGAGAATAAAAGCCAGCGAATAGGCTGATACCACTCCCTGCAGGAAATTTTTGTTGTACGTCAGTAAGGCAAGCGCTGAGACAGCCCAACTGAGATTCAAAAATGGATAGCTGAACTTGCCGATACCCAGCGTAAAAACAATGAAGAACACCGGGACAAGGTAACCTGCAACATAGTCAGCATGGTACGGCGTACACATCACCCCCAACAACGCCGACAGCACCATCAGCCAACCCATGATATAGAGTCGATTCTTTTTGCGAATACGGGATACGACTTCCCTGCGCCAAAACAAGCGCGCATAACGCGGATTCGCTATCATCCGCATGGGAAAGTAGAAAAATAAAGTGAAAATCAGCGCGGCAGAAATCAAACTTAAAACGTCGACAATCGTGTAAATAGCCGTCGCAGTACCAAAAAAGGTTGAAATCTCTACCGGGTAATCCAGGTAACGCCCGGCCAGGTGCATCATGACTTTGATCCCAATGGGAGCAACCCCCCCCAGCCAGAACACCCTCACCCAGATATTTTTGTCAGGGAGTCGATATCGCCAACGCGAGCCGATTTGCCAGCGCACCAGCGCGCACATCCCTAACACAAAAAAGAGCTGGCAAAACAACAGAACCGCTGCCTGTGCAAACGGCAGGTGGAAATTCCACTGATTGGTCAGCATCATGCCGAGAACGACTGGCGCAATACCGTGTCTGCCAAAGAGAAACAGTACGGAATAAACGACACACAGTGGCAGCCAGGCTAAGTAAATAGAGCTGGAATCAACAACGGCTAACGGGGAAATCAAACGAGAAAACTGTATCGCAATAACGGAAAGCGCTAAAGCCAGAGTAAATTTTCTTATGTTTTTTAACATGTTATGCATCACTGGCATTACGTTAATGCTCTCATAGAACGATAAAGTTGACGCATAAATGATAAGTTTATTCGCGACACGAAGCAACCTGATACCCGCTCAACGCCAGGCTTTGCGAGCTATTGCATCGCATAGAGGTACACAACGAAGGGTTAAACCGCATGAAATAGAAAGGAAAAACGCAGATATAAAAAACCCCCGCTTTTCAGCGAGGGTTAAAATTTTGGTGGAGCTAAGCGGGATCGAACCGCTGACCTCTTGCATGCCATGCAAGCGCTCTCCCAGCTGAGCTATAGCCCCACGATGCGATTACGTACCAAATTCCTTGGGATAGAATTTGGTGGAGCTAAGCGGGATCGAACCGCTGACCTCTTGCATGCCATGCAAGCGCTCTCCCAGCTGAGCTATAGCCCCATTACGTAAAGCTTGTCGAGTTGACGGGCGGCATCATATGAATTCCCTTCGCACGTGTCAACGGCAAAATTACCCTGCAGAACTCAATCGCTGAAAAAGCATGCAAATGAAGAACATTGCGTAACAACTCGCATTCAGTAGTTAATCCCGTCACGGTTTCTATTAAAATGGTGCTATAAAATGAACCACTAATTAACCCCACATCTATTCAGGGAATCTTATGTTCAAGGAACGGATGACGCCAGAAGAACTCGCGAATCTGACCGGTTACAGCCGACAGACCATCAATAAATGGGTACGCAAGGAAGGATGGGCGACATCACCAAAACCCGGAGTTCAGGGAGGCAAGGCACGTCTGGTTCATGTCAATGAACAGGTGCGTGAATATATCCGTAGTGCCGAACGCTTAACTGAAGGTATGGCGGAACCTTTTCCGCTGGCCGGTGATACTTCACTTGAGACTCTGCTCATCACACTCGCCAAAGAGATGACGCCTTCGGAACAGAAGAACTTTACGTCATTGCTCCTACGGGAAGGAATTACCGGTTTGTTACAACGCTTAGGGATCCGCGATAGCAAATAATATGAAAAGATTACGCAGCAAAATGACCACGGAAGAGCTGGCGGAGTGCCTGAATGTGGCCAAACAAACTGTTAACCGTTGGATCAGAGAACAAAACTGGAAAACAGAAAAATTCCCCGGTGTTAAAGGTGGTCGGGCAAGACTCATTCATATTGATGCCAGCGTACGGGAATTTATCCTCAATATTCCTGCCTTTCGTAAAACCCCTGCGTTTTATCAAATGGAAGAACCCCTCGCGGAATACGAGCATTTTGCTCACAGTCATGCGTATCGCCAGATTGTTGATGCGTTGGACAACATGTCCTCAACAGAACAAGAAAAACTGGCGCAGTTACTGTCACGTGAAGGTATTCGCGGCTTTCTCGCCCGCCTGAATATTGACGAATCTAAGTAACATCCCCCCAAAAAAAACGGCAGGATACACTCCTGCCGTTTTGTATTTACCCGTCTGTTTTACTGCTGATTTTCACGCTCAGCAATAAACGCCAGCGCTTTGTTGATACGTTCGATGCTACGGGATTTCCCGATAGCATGAACGGTAACGTCCAGACCAGGGGACTGACCCGCGCCAGTGACGGCAACGCGCAGCGGCATCCCAACTTTACCCATACCTACTTCCAGCTCATCGGCAGTCGCCTGAATAGCGTGGTGAACATTCTCTGCAGTCCAGTCGCTGATGGCGGTCAGTTTGTCACGCACCACTTCCAGCGGCTGACGCGCAACCGGACGCAAATGTTTTTTCGCTGCATCAGCATCAAACTCAGCGAAATCTTCGTAGAAGTAACGGCAGCTTTGCGCCATCTCTTTCAGGGTCTTACAACGCTCACCCAGCAATTTCACCAGTTCAGCCAGCTGCGGGCCAACGCGGGTGTCGATGTTTTCCTGCTCAATGTGCCATTGCAGGTGAGTCGCCACATATTCCGGTGCCAGAGTATTAATGTAGTGATGGTTCAGCCATTGCAGTTTTTCAGTATTGAACGCGCTGGCAGACTTGCTCACCGCACCCAGAGAAAAGAGCTTGATCATCTCTTCACGGGTAAAGATTTCCTGGTCACCGCTGGACCAGCCCAGACGGACCAGATAGTTCAGCAACGCTTCCGGCAGATAACCGTCATCACGGTATTGCATCACGCTTACCGCGCCATGACGTTTGGAGAGCTTTTTACCGTCATCACCGTTGATCATGGACACGTGTGCATAAACCGGCACTGGCGCATTCAGCGCTTTGAGGATGTTGATCTGGCGCGGAGTGTTGTTGATATGGTCTTCACCACGGATAACGTGGGTGATCTCCATATCCCAGTCATCGACAACCACACAGAAGTTGTAGGTCGGAGAGCCGTCAGTGCGGCGAATAATGAGATCGTCCAGCTCCTGGTTGCTAAATTCGATCGGGCCACGGATCTGATCGTCAAAAATAACGGAACCATCCTGCGGGTTGGCAAAACGCACCACGCACGGTTCATCTTCCGCATGATGTTCGTGACCATGGCGGCAGCGGCCGTCGTAGCGTGGCTTCTCGCCTTTCGCCATTTGTTCTTCACGCAACGCTTCCAGACGCTCTTTAGAGCAGTAGCATTTATATGCGGTCCCTGCTTCGAGCATTTCATCAATCACCGCGTTATAGCGATCAAAGCGTTTTGTCTGGTAGTACGGACCCTCGTCCCATTCCAGGCTCAGCCAGTTCATGCCATCCATAATGGCTTCAATAGCTTCCGGCGTGGAACGTTCGAGATCGGTGTCTTCAATACGCAGCACGAACTCACCGTCGTGATTACGTGCAAAAAGCCAGGAATAAAGAGCAGTACGCGCACCGCCGACGTGCAGATATCCTGTCGGGCTGGGCGCGAAGCGAGTTTTAATTTTCATGAAATGGCCTTACGTTTATAAAGATGCCGAAAACCGGCAAATCCTGGAAAGATCGGTAGGTCGGTATTCTATCACTGTGGCTTGATTCCTCAATGTTGATCCGGTTGGAACATCACGCTTTGCCATTTTTGTTTATAAATCATGCGGCGCGGGCCGTTTTGCGATCGTTTTGTCTAATTTTACGACGAACAAACAAATTATTTAGAAAAGGCGTTGACTCATTTTCAACTCTCCCTATAATGCGACTCCACACAGCGGGGGTGATTAGCTCAGCTGGGAGAGCACCTCCCTTACAAGGAGGGGGTCGGCGGTTCGATCCCGTCATCACCCACCAACTACTTTATGTAGTCTCCGCCGTGTAGCAAGAAATTGAGAAGTGGGTGATTAGCTCAGCTGGGAGAGCACCTCCCTTACAAGGAGGGGGTCGGCGGTTCGATCCCGTCATCACCCACCACTTTCTCGCCAGCTGGATTTCTTGCAAAATGTGAAGTACCGAAGTGGGTGATTAGCTCAGCTGGGAGAGCACCTCCCTTACAAGGAGGGGGTCGGCGGTTCGATCCCGTCATCACCCACCACTTCGGGGCGTTAGCTCAGTTGGTAGAGCAGTTGACTTTTAATCAATTGGTCGCAGGTTCGAATCCTGCACGCCCCACCAATGTAAAAAGGCACCCTAAAGGTGCCTTTTTGCTATCTGCGGTTTGTACGATTCGAACCTGCTGCAGGTTCGGTGTTGAGCGCAGCGAAACAACGGAGTCGCTTGCGACGACGGCCCGAAGGGCGAGCGAAGCGAGTCATCCTGCACGCCCCACCAATGTAAAAAGGCGCCCTAAAGGCGCCCTAAAGGCGCCTTTTTGCTATCTGCGGTTTGGAACATTTGCTTCACTTTCCTGATGGCGCTTCGCTTATCAGACCTACCTTTGCTTCTCTCACGCTGTCAGTGCGCTAACCAGCTTCTCCAGCGCCGGTGTCGCCTGTTGCTGCTCGTAGACAATATACAAATCAGCCGGGATAGGTTCCTCCAGCGGGCGAAATACAACGCCTGGCCAGTTCATTTGAGCGTAACCGTCCGCCATCAGCGTAATGCCAATCCCCATACTGATCATCGCCAGCACCGTCTGAGGCTCCACAACCTCGCGCACGATCATCGGTGAGAATCCGGCGTTCTGGCACACCTTCTGTAGAAATGCCCAGTCAGAATGCACCGAAGGCAGAGTAACAAAATACTCATTGCGTAATGCTTCAAGAGGCACCGCAGTGTAGGAAGCCAGCGGATGATCCTCGGGAACTGCAACCAAAAATGCGGATTCATGCAAACGCAGGCGGGTAAATCCGTCTGGTATCTCGACCGCCATCCGCCAAATTCCGGCATCCAGTTCACGGCGCTCCAGCAACGCCATTTGCATCCCTGGCGATTTTTCGCGAAACACGACTTCAACATTGGGATTCTGCTTTAAAAACAGACGCATTGAAGGCCGCATTCTGCCCCACATTGCCGTACCTACAACCCCTAACTCAATGCGCCCTGCCTCGCCCCGTCCAATCTGCTCAACCCTTGCCAGCGCCTGATTTGCACTGGCCAGCAGACGACGTGACTCCTCCATCAATACTTTACCTGCATGTGTTAATGCCACACTGCGGGAATGACGGATAAATAACAGCGTACCGAGTTGTTGTTCCAGTTCTTTTATGTGAATACTTAAAGGAGGTTGTGACATATTCAGACGGGCAGCAGCCCGTCCAAAATGGAGCTCTTCAGCAACGGCGAGAAAATAACGCAACAGCTTTAAGTCTGTACGATAAACACGTTCCATAAATAAGAGCCCGCAGGTGTCTAAAAAGTTAACCTGAACGTATCACACTCCGTCAGGAAATAAAAAACTGCACCACCTGATAACCAATATACATAAACACACTAGATAAAATACCCGGCAACACATTTGGTACAGGAATGGGTAATCGTAACAACGTAAAAAACATACCAGGACCTAAACTGACACCGGAAGAGAATAATATTTCTTTCACTTAACATCCTTCAATCAAAAAAAGCAGGTTCGTGCAGGGGGCTGCAGATAAAAATTACTGTACAACGGAAGCGCTGACCTTATCGGGTTGATGTTTATATTTAAAACCAATAGCAAAAATCACGGTCAGGCCTAATGCATAAGCGGCAAAAACCAGCCAGATCGTATGCCAGTCCTTCACGCCATCGACAGAAAAATAGTCCACCGCCATGCCGCTCAGAAGAGATCCGACCCAGGCCCCCACGCCGTTCACCATGGTCATAAACAGCCCCTGAGCGCTGGCGCGAATACTGGCGTCTACTTCCTGCTCAACAAATACCGAACCGGAGATATTGAAGAAATCAAACGCACAGCCGTAGACGATCATCGACAACAGCAGGAGGATAAAGCCGGTCGGAGATGGGTCGCCATACGCAAAGAAACCAAAGCGAAGCGTCCAGGCCACCATACTCATCAGCATCACGGTTTTAATGCCGAAACGCGTCAAAAAGTATGGGATCGTCAGGATAAACCCCACTTCCGCCATCTGTGAAACCGAAAGCAAAAGAGAGGGATACTTCACGACAAAACTGTCGGCAAATTCCGGGTTACGGGCAAAATCATGCAGGAATGGATTACCGAAGACATTGGTGATTTGCAGTACCGCGCCCAGCAGCATGGCGAAGAGAAAGAAAATGGCCATACGCGGATTTTTGAATAAGACAAAGGCATCCAGCCCCAGTTTGCTGGCAAGCGTTGCCGTCGCTTTCTTCCCCGCCACCGGAATTTTGGGCAGCGTCAGCGCATAGATCGCCAACAGCAATGACGCGCCAGACGCGATATAAAGTTGCAGACGGCTCAACTCCAGGTGCAGCAGGCTGACCGCCCACATCGCAATAATAAACCCAATCGTCCCAAACACCCGAATGGGCGGGAAGGCCGCCACCGGGTCAAGCCCCGCCTGTGCAAGGCAGGAGTAAGAGACGCTATTTGACAACGCAATGGTTGGCATAAACGCCATCGCATTCACCAGCATCACCCAAAACAGGGTATCGGCATTGGTAACAGAAGCGGCGTAAAACAGCACACCGGCGCAAACCAGATGGCACAGCATATAAGCGCGTTCCGCGCGTAGCCATTTGTCGGCAATGATCCCCATCACGGCAGGCATGATAATCGCCGCGATCCCTTTCGAGCTGTACACCATGCCCACATTGGCACCGGTAAAATGTAGAGTATTAATCATGTAAGATCCGAGGGTTACCAGCCAACTCCCCCAGATAAAATATTGCAAAAAGGACATCACTTTTAAGCGCATTGCGATACTCATCATCGTTTCCTTGTCGCATCCTATGGCCTCACGACTGAGGCCGTTTATTGTTATTTTATTCAGGCAATACGGCGTAGAAAGCCGCAGATGAGGTTAATAAAATTCTGCCGTGAGAGTTCTGCAGCAGCCAGCGTTTGGGCGTGCGAGAGTTTCACGTTGCTAAGACCTTCCGCCATGTTGGTAATGGCGGATACTGCCACCACTTTCAGGCCACAATGGCGGGCGGAAATCACTTCCGGCACCACTGACATCCCCACAACATCACCGCCGATAATCTGCATCATGCGAATTTCCGCCGCTGTTTCGAAGTTCGGCCCTGGGTAAGAGACAAACACACCTTCTGTCAGCGGGAAGCCCTCCTCTTTCGCGACTTGCTGCAGAACAGTGCGATAGTCCGCGTCGTAAGCATTGGCCAGCGAGAAGAAACGTTCGCCAAAGCGTTCATCGTTGGTGCCGACCATTGGTGTACCCGGCATGGTGTTGATATGATCTTTCAGCGCCACCAGGCTGCCCGCGCCGACGTCAGGACGCAGTGAACCGGCAGCATTGGTGCAGAACAACAGTTCGCAGCCCAGCAGCTTGAAGGTCTGAATCGCGTCGGTCATGATGGTCATGCCACGCCCCTCATAGAAATGGCCCCGGCCTTTCATACAGACAACCGGTACGCCCGCCAGATGACCCAGTACCAACTCGCCCGCATGACCATGAACGGTGCTTACCGGGAAACCCGGCAGTTTTTCATAGGAGATTGCGACAGCCTCTTCAATTTGCTCTGCCAGTGCCCCGAGACCTGAACCGAGAATAAAAGCCACTCGTGGGGTGAAATCAGGTTTGTAACCACGAATGATATCCGCGCAATAGAACGGATTCTGCGAAAAAGGGGAATGACTCATGGTAAATCCTCATAAGGCTGAATAGTCAAATAAAAATAGCTGTCCTCTTTCTTTTATAACGAGAGTCCACGACCATTTGCCAATACACTTTCTCGTGATGATTGATATCAATCCTATATTGATCTTATTTTCATTAAGAACGGTCTGCTATCACTCCCCCACAATTAAATACGGGATAACGGAATCACCTTAAAAAATATCGCACGCAACCCTGCACAGCATAAATAAAGCATTGAAAATTTATTAGTTGCTCATTTAATTTTATTTAGCCTGCGGGACATTCTATAAATAAGTTAGGTGAGTCATTCCTGCAGGACGGAATTACCCACTCCCGCCAATATTTTTAACGTGTCCGCCTGCCAGAAATAGCAGGCGTTTTATTGCGCGATCTAGATCTGATACAACGGGTCCTGAGCGCGGCCCGCGGTGAGCTCACTGGCCTGCATACGAACCACATCCCAGAGCGCCTGGGCGGCGGTCGAAAGCGACCGGTTTTTCCGCCGGGCCAGCATGAGCTGTCTTTCCACGACAGGCGTGAGTCGCTTCACCTGTAATTGATTCCCCTGAGGCAGCGGTAACGCCAGCGCAGGCAATACACTAATACCAATACCCGCCTCCACCATCGGAAACAGCGTCGCTGGGTGACCAATCTCCTGCACGATATTGGCATCAATCGAAAAATGCGACAATGCCGCGTCAATCAACGGTCGACTGCCTGAAGCATAATCCTGCAATACCAGCCGCTCATGCTCAAGATCCTGCCAGCTCACCCACTCCCGCCTGGCAAAGGGATGATTCTGATGGCAGAGCAGCAAAAACGGTTCAGACAACACGGTTTCACACTGCAAATCCGTCACGGCACCGGGATCGATCACAATGCCAAAATCGACGTCCCCCTGACGAATACTCTCCAGTACCCACTGCTGTGGACGGTCGTGCAGAACAAAATCAATCGCAGGATAAAGGTGATTACTTTGCGCAATACACTGCGGAATAAGATGCGCGGAGATGGTCTGGCTGGCCGCCACGCGTACCGTGCCGGTCAACTGTGTGCCCACCCTACCCGCTTCACGCAGGGTACTGTGCAGTTCATCCAACACCCGATCCAGGCGTGTCGCCAGTTGCTGCCCGGCTTCCGTCAAAACGACTTCACGCGTTGTGCGATCCAACAGTTTGACGCCTGTCTGCCGCTCCAGCTCTTTAATACTGTGACTGACTGCCGACTGGCTCAGACCGATAATATCCCCCGCACGGCTAAAACTTTTAGCCTGAGCGACGGTGACAAAGATACGGAGTTGACGCAGAGAGTAATTCATTAATTCAGCTCATATATAGATGCAATAAATCAATTTTATTTCTCAAATGAAAAAACGCAAAATATCGGCATCAGATTCCTGGAGTATTTATGAAACTTTTTCGTATCCTTGATCCGTTTACCTTGAGCCTTATCACCGTCGTATTGCTGGCCTCGTTTTTTCCGGCCGAAGGCAGCTTTGTTCCCTTCTTTGAAGGCTTAACCACGGCCGCCATTGCACTGCTGTTTTTTATGCACGGTGCCAAACTCTCGCGCGAAGCGATTATCGCAGGCGGTAGCCACTGGCGACTTCATCTGTGGGTGATGTGCAGTACCTTCGTTCTGTTCCCGATCATCGGCGTGTTATTTGCCTGGTGGGCGCCGGTTAACGTCGACCCTATGCTCTATACCGGTTTTCTTTATCTTTGCATTCTTCCTGCCACCGTCCAGTCCGCCATCGCTTTCACCTCCCTGGCGGGCGGCAACGTCGCTGCCGCGGTCTGTTCCGCATCCGCGTCAAGCCTGCTGGGCATTTTCCTCTCGCCACTCCTGGTGGGCCTGGTGATGAATATCCACGGCGCAGAAGGTAGCCTGGAGCAGGTCGGTAAAATCATGCTGCAACTGCTGCTACCGTTTGTGCTTGGGCATTTGTCACGCCCGTGGATTGGCAACTGGGTGGCGCGCAATAAAAAGTGGATTGGCAAAACCGACCAAACTTCCATCCTGTTGGTGGTTTATTCTGCCTTCAGTGAAGCGGTTGTGAACGGTATCTGGCACAAAGTGGGCTGGGGATCGCTGCTGTTTATCGTGGTGGTCAGCATCGTGCTGCTGGCGATTGTTATTGCAATCAACATGTTTGTGGCCCGCAAATGCGGTTTCAACAAGGCGGATGAGATTACGATTGTCTTCTGCGGGTCGAAAAAGAGTCTCGCCAACGGTATCCCGATGGCAAACATTCTGTTCCCGACCTCGGTGATTGGGATGATGGTGCTGCCGCTGATGATCTTCCACCAGATTCAACTGATGGTGTGTGCGGTGCTGGCGCGTCGCTACAAGCGCCAGACCGAGGCGTTACAGGCGCAGCAAGAAAACCGCGCCGCGAAAGCTTAGAGCGGGCGTTTCAGGGGCTGAACCAACTGCGTCAGCCCCTCTGTTTTAATCAACAGCGTGATCGCCATCAGCTCGCCTAATTTTCCCGCCGGGAACTGATCCTTGCGGGCAAACCACAGCAAATACTCTTCCGGCACATCAATCAATCGACGCCCCTGGTACTTGCCGAACGGCATCACCGTATTGGCTATCTCGACCAACTGCTCTTTTTCCATCTCAGACACCCAGCAAGCGGAGCATTTCAGCTTCGTCGATGACGGCAATGCCCAGTTCCTGTGCTTTCGCCAGTTTCGAACCCGCCGCTTCGCCCGCAATCACTAAATCGGTTTTCTTCGACACGCTGCCTGCCACCTTCGCCCCCAGCGCAACCAGACGCGCTTTGGCATCGTCGCGGGACATCTGGCTTAAGCTGCCGGTCAGTACCACCGTTTTACCGGCGAACGGACTGTCGATCTCTTCCGCGTTGACAACGACCGGAGCAGGCCAGTGAATGCCCCGCGCCAACAGTTGTTCGATCACCTCACGGTTGCTCTCTTCCGCGAAGAAGTTGAACACGTGAGTGGCCACCACGATGCCCACATCCGGAACTTTTTGCAGTTCGTCGAGAGAGGCGGCTTCCAGCGCTTCCAGCGTACCGAAATATGCCGCCAGTCCGGCAGCGGTCGCCTCGCCGACTTCACGAATACCCAGCGCATACAGAAAACGGGCAAAGGTCGTCTCTTTGGCTTTCTCCAGCGCATTCACCACGTTCTGCGCCGATTTCGGCCCCATACGGTCAAGCCCGGTCAACTTACCGGCCGTCAGGGTGAACAGATCGGCGGGCGTATGGACATACTCTTTCTCGACCAACTGGTCGATTATCTTATCGCCCATACCGTCAACATCCATGGCGCGACGTGAAACGAAATGCTTAAGTGATTCTTTACGTTGCGCCCCGCAAATCAGGCCCCCGGTACAGCGGGTGACCGCTTCGCCTTCCACACGCTCGACGTCCGACTGGCAGACCGGGCAATGGGTGGGGAACACAATTTCCTGGGTCTCTTCCGGGCGCTCTGAAAGCACCACGTTAACCACCTGAGGGATCACATCACCAGCACGGCGGATAACGACCTTGTCGCCAATGCGTAAACCGAGGCGTTCAATTTCATCGGCATTATGCAACGTGGCGTTGCTCACCAGCACGCCCGCCACCTGCACCGGCTCGAGGCGGGCCACAGGGGTAATTGCGCCCGTCCGCCCAACCTGGAATTCCACGTCACGAACGACGGTCATTTGCTCCTGCGCGGGGAATTTAAAGGCCACCGCCCAGCGTGGCGCGCGAGCCACGAAACCCAGTTGTTCCTGGAGTGCCAGTGAGTTGACCTTAATGACGACACCGTCAATATCAAAGCCGAGCGTTGGACGATCCTCTTCCACTTTATGGTAGAACGCCAGTACAGCCTCAGGGGAGTCGCAGAGCGTCACCCGATCGCTCACCGGAAGCCCCCACGCTTTAAACTGCAGCAAACGCCCAAGGTGCGTATCGGGAAGTTCGCCCCCTTCCAGCACGCCAACGCCATAACAGAAGAAAGTGAGCGGTCGCTTCGCGGTAATACGCGGGTCTAGCTGGCGCAATGAACCCGCCGCCGCGTTACGCGGGTTAGCGAACACTTTATTTCCCGTACGGCGGGCATCTTCATTAATTTTTTCAAAACCGGCTTGTGGCAGGAAGACTTCGCCGCGCACTTCCAGGCGAGCAGGAATATTGTCGCCGCGCAGTTTGAGTGGAATGGCACGGATGGTACGCACGTTAGAGGTAATATCTTCACCGGTTGTCCCATCGCCACGCGTCGCCGCACTCACCAGCACACCGTTTTCGTACAGAATGCTCACCGCCAGGCCATCGAGTTTCAGTTCGCAGCACCAGGTCAGTTTGTCGGTGCTTTTCAGCCGGTCCTGTACGCGTTTATTAAAGGCCAGAAAGCTCTCTTCATCAAACACGTTATCCAGCGACAGCATTGGCACTTCATGGCGAATCTGACTGAATGCCGCCAGCGGAGTAGCCCCGACGCGCTGGGTTGGCGAGTCTGACGTCACCATTTCCGGGTGCTTTTCTTCCAGTTCGCGCAGCGTCTGCATCAGGCGGTCATATTCCGCATCGGGAATTTCCGGCGCGTCCATCACATGGTAAAGATACTCATGATGGCGAAGTGCGGTTCGTAATTCTGTCAGTTGTTGTTCGATTGATTCCATATCGCACCATCAATGATAAAAAACCCCCGACAGGCGGGGGTTCAGAAAGGAAATGTCACGCCTGAGTAGAATCAGGCGTTAGCGTCTTTCACTTCGCGGATGCGGTCCTGATACTCACGCAATTTCTGCGGGGTCATCATTCTGCGTTGGTCGTCAAGCACCACGCCGCCCACTTCGTCGGCGATGTGCTGTGCTGACTGCAGCATCAGCTTAAAGTTTTGCAGTTCATCGCCGTAGGACGGCACCTGCATGAAAATAGTCACCCCTGGGGTGGTGAAATCACCCGTCATTTCAGGATCAAACGTCCCTGGATTCACCATATTTGCCAGGCTGAATAGTGCAGGACCGCTGCCATCCGGGCTTAAATGACGATGGAAAATATTCATATCGCCAAACTTGAAGCCGGCTTGCTGAATGCTGTTCAGCAGGATCTCACCGTTCAACTCGGTGCCGTGATGCGCTGCGACGTTCATGATAATGACCGCTTCTTTAGGCTGCGGTTTTTCAGGCGCTGGCGGCGCTTCCACGACAGGTTCTGGCTGAGGTATTGACTCGGCAACGGGTTCCGCTGGCTGGAATGTTTGCGGCGCAGGTTGCGGGGCGTGCTGCACAGGTTGCTGAACCGGTTGCACCTGCGGCGCAGCCGGTTGTTGTACCGGCTGATGCTGCACAGGCGGTTGTACCGACTGCGGCTGTTGTACTGGCTGCGGCTGAGCATGCTGCGGCGGTACCGGCGCTCCCGGCGGTTGCTGAGCCGGTTGACGCGGCTGCGCAGACGCATAAGGCGGCTGGTACTGGTGTTGCGGCGGCTGGCGAGGTGCGTCATGCTCCTGTGCATTGCCCGGGGCATGATTTACGCGGTGAACACGAACTTCACCCACGCCTTCGTCGTCTTGTTCGACATCGTCGTCAAACGATTCGTCGTCACGTTTTGATTTCATGCGTTTTAGTGGACGATCGCGGAACATAGAAGATCGTTCTTTACGGCTGGTCCAGAAACCATGTACCAGTAAAGCGATTATGGCGATCGCGCCAACAATGATTAATATCAGACGCAAATCCTGCATCATTATATTCTCTGTTGTTCTAACACCTTGCCACCACGGCAAACATTTACTCACTAAGAGTATTTGCCGATTACCTCAAGTGCAAGTGGACTCTTGTCTTTCACAGCATAAAGATGAACAAAATTGTACTTTTTGCTGTTTTTTCGAACATTTCTTAACTGTCCACCAGGCCACAACACGGTAAGATAGACAAAGTTTAGCCGGGGCTTAAACAAAAGGAGCATGTCCTGATTATGGTTTCATCATCCGCAGCTGCGCCACGCAGCGGTTTCTATTATTTTTCTCAGGGATGGAAGTTGGTCACCCAACCGGGTATCCGTCGCTTTGTGATTTTACCTTTGATGGTCAACATTCTGTTGATGGGCAGCGCGTTTTGGTGGCTGTTTACCGAGCTGGACAGCTGGATACCTTCGCTGATGAGCCATGTACCGGACTGGCTACAGTGGTTAAGCTACCTGCTGTGGCCGATTGTCGTCCTCTCTGTGCTGCTGGTATTCGGCTATTTCTTCTCGACGCTCGCCAACTGGATTGCCGCGCCGTTTAATGGTTTGCTGGCAGAACAGCTTGAAGCGCGTTTAACCGGGGCGATGCCTCCCGACACCGGCGTACTCGGCATCATGAAAGATGTGCCGCGCATCATGAAACGTGAATGGCAAAAACTGGCGTGGTATCTCCCGCGCGCGATTGCCCTGCTGGTTCTCTATTTTATTCCCGGCATCGGGCAAACCGTCGCGCCGGTGCTGTGGTTCTTGTTTAGCGCGTGGATGTTGGCGATTCAATACTGCGACTATCCCTTCGACAACCACAAGGTGCCTTTCAAAGAGATGAGGAATGCCCTGCGTACGAAAAAAGTCACCAATATGCAGTTCGGCGCGCTGACCAGTCTGTTCACTATGCTGCCCGTGCTCAACCTGTTCATTATGCCGGTTGCCGTCTGCGGCGCGACGGCAATGTGGGTGGATTGTTATCGTGATAAACATGCCCTCTGGAAGTAATTGATCTTTTTTCTCTTTGTAAAAAAATTGTGCAAAAAAGGAGTGGCTTATGCCGCTCCTTATTCCATCTGGATCCCCATTATTTCCCTTCTGAATATAGATATGCTAAATCCTTACTTCCGCATATTCTCTGAGCGGGTATGCTAGCCCTTGTACCCCAATTTCATACAGTTAAGGACAGGCCATGAGTAAGATTTTTGAAGATAACTCGCTGACTATCGGTCATACGCCGCTGGTTCGACTGAACCGTATCGGTAACGGACGCATTCTGGCGAAGGTGGAATCACGTAACCCGAGCTTCAGCGTCAAATGCCGTATCGGTGCCAATATGATTTGGGATGCCGAAAAACGTGGCGTACTGAAACCAGGTGTTGAACTGGTCGAGCCAACCAGCGGCAACACGGGTATCGCTCTGGCGTATGTGGCGGCAGCTCGTGGCTACAAACTGACGTTGACCATGCCGGAAACCATGAGCATTGAGCGTCGTAAGCTCCTTAAAGCGCTGGGCGCAAATCTGGTGCTGACCGAAGGCGCAAAAGGCATGAAAGGCGCAATCCAGAAGGCCGAAGAGATCGTCGCCAGCGATCCGGTTAAGTACCTGTTACTCCAACAGTTCAGCAACCCGGCAAACCCTGAAATTCATGAGAAAACCACCGGCCCGGAAATTTGGGAAGATACCGACGGTCAGGTCGATGTGTTTATCTCTGGCGTTGGTACTGGCGGTACGCTCACCGGCGTAACCCGCTACATTAAGGGAACGAAAGGCAAAACGGATCTTATCACCGTTGCCGTTGAGCCGACGGACTCTCCGGTTATCGCTCAGGCGCTGGCAGGCGAAGAACTGAAACCCGGTCCGCACAAAATTCAGGGTATCGGCGCGGGCTTCATCCCCGGCAACCTGGATCTGAAACTGATTGATAAAGTTGTCGGCATCACCAACGATGAGGCCATTTCCACCGCACGTCGTCTGATGGAAGAAGAAGGTATTCTGGCGGGTATCTCCTCAGGCGCCGCCGTTGCTGCAGCGCTTAAGCTCCAGCAAGATGAAGCCTTTACCGGTAAGAATATTGTGGTTATATTACCATCATCAGGTGAGCGTTATCTGAGCACTGCATTGTTTGCCGATCTCTTCACTGAGAAAGAACTGCAACAGTAATGCCAGCATGTTAATAACGCGTAAAAAAGCGCCTTTTTGGGCGCTTTTTTGTGGCCTGCTTCAAAGTTTCACTCCTCCTGGCATTGATTCACCCTGCCGGGTCTGGTATTTAACCAGACTAATTATTTTGATGCGCGAAATTAATCGTTACACGAAAACCGCTAGCTGAATCGATTTTATGATTTGGTTCAAGTCTCCCTTTAGCGGCATAATGTTTAATGACGAGCGAAACGTCAGCGGCCAGAAGTTGCCAGCAACGGAATTGCGTAGAACACCGACTGTGTCGTGCCCCGTTTACGCCGGCGCTAACAATACAGGCTAAAGTTGAGCCGCCAGGCTAGACTTTAGTTCCACAACACTAAACCTATAAGTTGGGGAAATATAATGTTCCAGCAAGAAGTTACCATTACCGCTCCGAACGGTCTGCACACCCGCCCTGCTGCTCAGTTTGTTAAAGAAGCGAAAGGCTTCACTTCTGATATTACTGTGACCTCCAACGGCAAAAGCGCTAGCGCAAAAAGCCTGTTCAAACTGCAGACTCTGGGCTTGACTCAGGGGACCGTCGTTACCATCGCAGCAGAAGGTGAAGACGAGCAGAAAGCGGTTGAACATCTGGTTAAACTGATGGCGGAACTCGAGTAATTTTCCGGGTTCTTTTAAAAATCAGTCACAAGTAAGGTAGGGTTATGATTTCAGGCATTTTAGCATCCCCGGGTATCGCTTTCGGCAAAGCACTGCTGCTGAAAGAAGACGAAATCGTCATTGACCGGAAAAAAATTTCTGCCGACAAGGTTGATCAGGAAGTTGAACGTTTTCTGAGCGGTCGTGCCAAGGCATCTTCGCAACTGGAAGCGATCAAAACGAAAGCTGGTGAAACGTTCGGTGAAGAGAAAGAAGCCATCTTTGAAGGGCATATTATGCTGCTCGAAGATGAGGAGCTGGAGCAGGAAATCATAGCCCTGATTAAAGATAAACACATGACGGCTGATGCAGCTGCGCATGAAATTATCGAAGGTCAGGCCACTGCTCTGGAAGAGCTGGATGATGAATACCTGAAAGAACGTGCGGCTGACGTACGTGACATCGGTAAACGTCTGCTACGTAATATCCTTGGTCTGGCAATTATCGATTTGAGCTCAATTCAGGACGAAGTTATCCTGGTTGCGGCTGACCTGACGCCGTCAGAAACTGCGCAGCTGAACCTGAACAAGGTGCTGGGTTTCATTACTGACGCTGGTGGTCGTACTTCGCATACCTCTATTATGGCGCGTTCTCTGGAACTGCCCGCCATCGTAGGTACCGGTAGCGTGACCGCTCAGGTAAAAAATGACGACTATCTGATTCTGGATGCCGTAAACAACCTGGTTTACGTCAACCCAACTAACGAAGAAATCGAACAGCTGCGTGCGGTTCAGGAGCAAGTTGCGACTGAGAAAGCCGAACTGGCGAAACTGAAAGATCTGCCGGCCATCACGCTTGACGGTCATCAGGTTGAGGTTTGCGCTAACATCGGTACTGTACGTGATGTTGAAGGTGCCGAGCGTAACGGCGCTGAAGGTGTTGGTCTGTACCGCACCGAATTCCTGTTCATGGACCGTGACGCTCTGCCAACCGAAGAAGAGCAGTTTGCGGCGTATAAAGCCGTTGCTGAAGCGTGTGGCTCTCAGGCTGTTATCGTACGTACCATGGACATCGGCGGCGACAAAGAGCTGCCGTACATGAACTTCCCGAAAGAAGAGAACCCGTTCCTCGGCTGGCGTGCTGTGCGTATCGCACTGGATCGTAAAGAGATCCTGCGTGACCAGGTTCGCGCCATCCTGCGTGCGTCTGCTTTCGGTAAATTGCGCATCATGTTCCCGATGATCATCTCTGTTGAAGAAGTACGCGAACTGCGCAAAGAGATCGAAATCTACAAACAGGAACTGCGTGACGAAGGGAAAGCCTTTGACGAGAGCATTGAGATTGGCGTGATGGTGGAAACACCGGCCGCCGCGACCATTGCGCGTCATTTAGCCAAAGAAGTGGACTTCTTTAGTATCGGTACCAATGATTTAACGCAGTATACCCTGGCAGTTGACCGTGGTAATGATATGATTTCACACCTTTACCAGCCAATGTCACCGTCTGTCCTGACGCTTATCAAGCAGGTTATCGATGCTTCTCATGCGGAAGGCAAATGGACTGGCATGTGTGGTGAGCTTGCAGGCGACGAACGTGCTACACTTCTGTTGCTGGGGATGGGTCTGGACGAATTCTCTATGAGCGCCATTTCTATCCCGCGCATTAAGAAGATTATCCGTAACACGAACTTCGAAGATGCGAAGGTGTTAGCAGAGCAGGCTCTTGCTCAACCGACAACGGACGAGTTAATGACGCTGGTTAACAAGTTCATTGAAGAAAAAACAATCTGCTAATCCACGAGATGCGGCCCAATTTACTGCTTAGGAGAAGATCATGGGTTTGTTTGATAAATTGAAATCTCTGGTTTCTGATGATAAGAAAGACACCGGAACTATTGAGATTGTTGCTCCGCTCTCTGGCGAGATCGTCAACATCGAAGACGTGCCGGATGTAGTATTTGCTGAAAAAATCGTTGGTGATGGCATTGCTATCAAACCCACCGGCAACAAAATGGTAGCGCCTGTTGACGGTACCATCGGCAAAATCTTTGAAACCAACCATGCGTTCTCTATCGAATCTGATAGCGGCATTGAGCTGTTCGTTCACTTCGGTATCGACACCGTTGAACTGAAAGGTGAAGGTTTCAAGCGTATCGCTGAAGAAGGCCAGCGCGTTAAAGTTGGCGACCCGGTTATTGAATTCGATTTGCCGCTGCTGGAAGAAAAAGCCAAGTCTACCCTGACGCCGGTTGTTATCTCCAACATGGACGAAATCAAAGAACTGATCAAACTGTCCGGTAGCGTAACTGTGGGTGAAACCCCGGTTATCCGCATCAAGAAGTAATTCTTGCCGCAGTGAAGAATGGCGCCGACTGGCGCCATTTTTTTTATACACTTCATCCGGCATCGGTGCCGCGGTCACAATGGCGAGGTCACCGGGCGATAACATTTTTCACGCATCAGGATTTTCATCCCTTCCGGCCCGCTTTCCAGCATACGCCTTTCCGAATCTGAAACCTGCAATTCGCACTGATATCCCCCCGCTATGCCGAACATCGCCCGCGCCACACAAATGTCTTCCAGCGCCTCAAGGCCGCTGGTTTCGAAATGGCCGACGACACGCCCCTGCTGGCGAACCACTAACCGATAACTCTTCATCGCGCCTCCCCTGCCGGTGGCAGTATCAGTTCATCGCAGCCACATTGCTGGGTCCAGGTCATGACATCCAGCACGCGCTGTGCCGCATTTTTCGTCGCCGCCACCAGCGTTTTCCCTTTCACGAGGCCACTCACCAGCTCCGCACAGAACAGATCGCCGGTCCCTTTCAGATCGGTTTTCACCCGTGAGTGTTCAATGACATCCACCGAATCGGCGGTCACCACCGCAACGTTTATCGTCTCATCGGTTTCACCCGGCGCGCTGGTGATCACGACCCATTTCAAGGTGTCGGAAAGCAGCGATTTGGCGGCGATCACGGCATCATCCAGCGTGCGGCACGGCTTCCCGCTGAGCATCTCCAGTTCGAAGACGTTGGGTGTCAGTCCTTGTGCCAACGGCAGCAGATGGTGGCGATACGCGGCGGGGATTTCCGCTTTCACGTACATTCCGCTGTCCGTGTCGCCTATCACCGGATCCACCAGAATGCACACATCAGGATGCGACTCCCGGACCGTCTTCAGCCACTGCGCCAGCAGAGCGATTTGCTCCGCACTTCCCATATAACCGGTGGTCACCGCTTTAAGTTCGCGCAGTGCGTCACGTTCATTTAAGGCCTGAAGATAACCGCGAAACCAGTCGGCAGGGATAATGCCGCCATAAAACGTCTGATAATGCGGGGTATTGCTAAACAGTACCGTAGGAACCGGCGTCACCCGTAATCCCTGCGCGTTAATGGCAGGCACCGCAATGCTGTTGCCGACGCTACCATAAACGACCTGTGACTGAACGGCGACAATATCGGTCTGTATCGCCCGATGCGTATCGTCGAAGAGCACTGACTGTATTTCACTATCCTGCCCCATTGCCTTCTCCTCTCACTGGACAGCGGGCTCACGCCTCACTATTATCGTCATATGCTAAAATTCATTTTGTCATAGGTCAATAATGATCGACGGAAAAACCGCCAACGAAATTTTTGACAATATTCGCCAACATGTCGCAAGTGGCAAATTGACGCCAGGCGAAACGCTGCCGCCGGTCCGTGAACTGGCGACCGCGCTGGAGATCAACCGCAATACTGTCGCGGCGGCTTACAAGCGGCTGGTCACCTCCGGGCTGGCCGTCAGCCTTGGACGCAACGGGACGGTGATCAAAGGCACTCCATCACCTGTCGCGCTCGAAGGGAGCAATCCTGGAACACCGCTGACCGATCTCTCCGGTGGTAACCCTGATCCTCAGCGCCTACCCGATCTTAGCCGCTACTTCACAGCGATAAACACGTCGCCACGTCTGTATGGTGATGCGGCAGTGTCTCCTGAACTCAAGAAATGGGCTGCACACTGGATGCAGAATGCGACCCCTCACGCTGGCGAAATCGATATTACCAGCGGTGCCATTGATGCGATTGAGCGCCTGCTCTGCGCGCATCTGCTGCCAGGTGACAGTGTGGTGGTGGAAGATCCCTGCTTTTTAAGCAGTATCAGCATGCTGCGTTACGCCGGATTTAGCGCGGCTCCCGTGCATGTCGATAGCGAAGGCATGCAGCCGGAAGGGTTGGAGCAGGCTCTGCAAAAAGGGGCAAGAGCGGTCATTCTGACTCCACGGGCGCACAACCCAACAGGATGCAGCCTGAGCGCATCACGCGCGTCGGCGTTACACGCCATTCTGGCTCGCTATCCGCAAGTGCTGGTAATTGTCGATGATCACTTCGCCCTGCTGTCTTCATCTCCCTGGTATCCGGTCATTGCCCGTGAAACGCAACATTGGGCCGTGGTGCGTTCCATGTCGAAAACGCTCGGCCCGGACCTGCGCCTCGCTATCGTTTGCAGCGACGCGGCCACCTCGGCGAAGCTTCGTTTACGCTTGAATTCAGGCAGTCAGTGGGTCAGCCATCTGTTGCAGGATCTCGTCTGCGCCTGCCTGACCGACGAGGACTACCAGCAATCGCTTCGTCATACCCGGCAGTTTTATGCTTCTGTGCAGCAAAAAATGGCGGCGGCATTGCGCCATCAGGGCATTGATTCCGTCTCTCCCGGCGACGGCCTGAATCTGTGGCTACCGCTGCATGACGCAAGTCAGACGGTTGCGTTTAAACTGGCAAAATCAGGATGGCTGGTGCGTGAAGGTGAAGTGTTTGCCGTGAATACGCCAGCCCACGGCCTGCGCATTACGCTGTCGACACTCAGCGACAGCGACATCAACACACTGGCGGCTGATATTCATCAGGCGCTGAAACGCTAACAGGAGAATACAAGTGCGAGTTCATTTTGTTGTTCATGAGTCGTTCGAATCAACCGGAGCCTATCTGCAATGGGCAGAAGCACGTGGTTACGCCATCTCCTGGTCTCGCGTCTATAGCGGAGAACCCATTCCCGCGAATGCCGATGATTTCGATATGCTGGTGGTTTTTGGCGGCCCGCAGTCACCGCGCACCACGCTTGCCGAGTGCCCACATTTTGACTCACTGGCCGAGCAGCATCTGATCAACCAGGCCATTGTCGCACAACGGATTGTGGTGGGGATTTGTTTAGGCTCACAGCTGATTGGCGAGGCGCTGGGGGCAAAAGTCTGTCAGAGCCCGGAAAAAGAGATTGGTCATTATCCCATTACGCTGACCGAAGCAGGTCAACAGCATCCGTTGATTGCCCACTTTGGCTCCCCGTTGATGGTCGGTCACTGGCACAACGACATGCCGGGGTTAACCGACCAGGCAACGGTACTTGCCACAAGCACAGGCTGCCCACGGCAAATCGTGCAGTACGGTAATTTTGTTTATGGTTTCCAGTGCCATATGGAGTTTACCGCCGACGCGGTTGAAGGACTGATTCAGCATTCCGAACAGGAACTGGCAGAAGCCAAAGGGAAGCGCTTTATTCGCTCAAACGAGGAAATGCGTGAATGGAATTACCGGGGAATGAATGAAAAACTGTGGCAGTTCCTCGACCTGTTGGTCGAGAAGCACCGCAAATAACCGACGTGCCCGGCCATTGCCGGGCGATGTTCTTAGATTCCCGCTCCCTGGCTGAAGTGCTCTTCGCCAAAGACCCCGGTCGACAGATAGCGATCGCCGCGATCGCAGATGATCGCTACGACCACGGTTCCAGGATTCGCTTTTGCCACGCGCAGCGCCCCTGCCACCGCGCCGCCGGAACTGACGCCGCAGAAAATACCTTCACGCACCGCCAGTTCACGCATCGTGTTTTCGGCGTCATCCTGATGAATATCTAAAACTTCATCCACCAGCGAGGCGTTGAAAATCCCCGGCATATATTCTGCCGGCCAGCGACGAATACCCGGAATACTGCTGCCTTCTTCAGGCTGCAACCCCACAATCGTCACCGGTTTCTCTTGCTCACGCAGAAAACGCGACACGCCGGTAATGGTGCCGGTCGTCCCCATACTGGAGACGAAATGGGTGATCCGCCCGGACGTTTGTTGCCAGATTTCGGGACCGGTGGTGGTGTAGTGCGCGTACGGGTTATCCGGGTTGTTAAACTGATCCAGCAGTTTGCCTTCACCGCGATTCGCCATTTCCAGCGCCAAATCCCGCGCCCCTTCCATCCCCTGCTCTTTGGTGACCAGGATCAGCTCAGCACCGTAGGCGCGCATGGCGGCGCGTCGTTCCTGGCTCATGTTGTCCGGCATTAACAGCTTCATGCGATAGCCTTTCAACGCGGCAATCATCGCCAGTGCAATTCCGGTGTTGCCACTGGTCGCTTCAATCAGCACGTCGCCCGGTTTGATTTCACCTCGCTTTTCCGCCTCGACAATCATCGATAACGCGGCGCGATCTTTTACCGAGCCTGCCGGATTATTGCCTTCCAGTTTGAGCCAAATTTCGCTGCCGTTGTCCGGCCCCAGACGTTGTAATTTAACCAGCGGCGTGTTGCCGATGGTTTGTTCTAATGTATTCACGTTTTCTGCTCATAAAAAAGCCGGGTGGCGCTGCGCTTACCCGGCCGACAAGTGACGACAATACCGTAGGCCCGGTAAGTACAGCACCACCGGGCGATAAACATACGAATTAACCTATCAGGCCGATTCAGCCAGAGCAAGCTCCGCTTCGCGCGTTTCGATGCGTTGTTCGCCGTTATACAACCGCGCATTTTGTAACCCAACGAACAGGCGCTCGCCGCGTACCGGCGCATCGTCACCCTGCATGATCACCGTCAGCGGTTCGTTGTACCACCCCAGAGGCTGCACAACTAATTGGGTATAGTGGCCTTTCGGGCTGGCTTCCAGCACCTGTACCGGCAACGGTGAGTCAAGGCTGGTACGGCGACTGATGTCCACTTCCCACGGGCGCAGGAACAGATCGACAGGGCCCTGATATGCTGGCGTGTAGCCGAGCGGCCAGCGGTGCGCCCCAACGTGGAACTGCCCGCCACGGATCGTCCCCTGCAGGCGGTTCACCTCGCCCATAAACTCCAGTACGAAGCGGGTCGCAGGCTCGCGCCATACCTGATCCGGCGCATCGGCCTGCTCAATGTTCCCCTGGCTCATCACCACCACGCGGTCCGCCACTTCGGTGGCTTCTTCCTGATCGTGCGTCACAAAGACGCTGGTGAATTTCAGCTCTTCATGCAGCTGACGCAGCCAGCGACGCAACTCTTTGCGTACCTGAGCGTCGAGTGCGCCAAACGGTTCATCAAGCAACAGAATTTGTGGTTCCACGGCTAACGCGCGCGCCAGCGCCACACGCTGTTTCTGCCCGCCGGAAAGCTGCGCCGGGAAGCGGTCCGCCAGATGCGCCAGTTGCACCATCTCCAGCAACTTTGTCACTTTCGCTTTAATCGCTGCCGCATTCGGGCGCTCACGACGCGGCAGCACCGTCAGGCCAAAGGCGATATTGTCGAATACGGTCATATGGCGGAACAGCGCGTAGTGCTGGAACACGAAACCGACTTTACGATCGCGGGCATGCAGGCGGCTGACGTCCGTCCCGTGGAAGCGAATATGGCCGCTGGACTGATGTTCCAGCCCGGCGATAATCCGTAACAGCGTGGTTTTTCCGGAACCGGACGGCCCCAGCAGAGCCACCATCTGACCTGAAGGAATATCCAGTGAGATATCATTCAGCACCAGGGTGCGACCAAAAGACTTCTTAATATTGGCAATCTCAATGCTCATGATTTTCCTCCTGTTGCGCGCGTTTTTCCTGATTTTCCAGGCGCCACTGCAACATGCTCTTCAAAAACAGGGTAATAATCGCCATCAGCGTCAGTAACGCGGCGGCAGTAAAGGAGCCGACAGCGTTGTAGTCTTGCTCCAGTAATTCAATCTGTAGCGGCAGCGACAGGGTTTCACCGCGAATCGAGCCGGAGACCACCGACACTGCGCCAAACTCGCCAATCGCACGGGCGTTGGTCAGCACCACGCCGTACAGCAGCGCCCAGCGGATGTTCGGCAGCGTCACGCGGCGGAACATTTGCCAGCCGGAAGCGCCGAGTAAAATCGCCGCTTCATCTTCCTGGCTCCCCTGGCTTAGCATCACCGGCACCAGTTCACGTACCACAAATGGGCAGGTGACGAAGATAGTGACCAGAACCATGCCCGGCCAGGAGAACATAATTTGCAGGTTATGCTCATCCAGCCAGCCGCCCAGCGGTCCGTTAGAACCGTAGAACAGCAGATACACCAGACCGGCGACCACCGGCGAGACGGCAAACGGGATATCCAGCAGCGTCAGCAACAATTGGCGACCCGGGAAGTTAAAGCGCGTCACCAGCCAGGCCAGCAACACGCCGAACACCAGGTTGACCGGCACGGCAATCAATGCGATCAGCACGGTCAGCCAGATGGCGTGGAGCATGTCCGGGTCGGCCAGATTCTGTAATACCGGCATCAATCCTTTGCTGAATGCCTGCACGAAGATATAGATCATCGGCACCAGCAAAATAAACGTGGACACCAGCATGCCCGCGCCAATCAGCAACCATTTCCCCCAGTTAATGCGGGGCGCGTCATAGCGTTTTAATTGAGTAACGTCCGCCATCAGTGACCTACCACACGTCGACCAAAGCGACTTTGCAGAGTGTTAATCGAGAACAGCAGTAACAGCGATGCGGCCAGGATCACCGACGCGATTGCGCTCGCCGCCGGATAATCAAACTCCTGCAGGCGAACAAAAATCATCAGCGATGTCACTTCGGTCTTCCACGCGATATTGCCCGCGATAAAAATCACCGCGCCGAATTCTCCCAGGCTGCGGGTAAAAGAGAGCGCCACGCCAGCCACCAGCGCAGGTGATAACTCCGGCAGCACCACTTTACGAAAGCTCTGCAACCGCGTGGCACCGAGTGTTTCTGCCGCTTCTTCATATTCCGGGCCTAACTCTTCCAGCACCGGTTGCACCGTACGCACTACAAACGGAATACTGGTAAACGCCATCGCCACCGCAATACCGAGCCAGGTATAGGTGACCTTAATATCAAACTTCGCCAGCCACTCGCCGTAAAAACCGTTGACCGAAAACAGCGACGCCAGCGTCAGGCCAGCGACCGCCGTTGGCAGGGCAAACGGCAGATCCATCAATGCATCCAGCAGCGTACGTCCCGGGAAGCGATAGCGGGTTAAGATCCACGCCATCAGCAGGCCGAACACGCCGTTAAAGATCGACGCCACGAAGGCCGACAACAGCGTGACTTTATAGGCCGCAACCACCTGCGGGTTGGTGATCACTTCCCAGTACTGCGCCCAGCTCATCTCAGAAAGTTGCATCACCAGCGCACTGAGCGGCAGCAGCAAAATCAGGCAGACGAACAGCAAGCTGGTGCCCAGACTTAAGGTAAAGCCGGGCAGCACGCGTCTGGAGGAGACGGCAAACATTTACTTACGCCCCGCCGCCAGCAGTTTGTCCAGTTCGCCACCGCTGACAAAATGGGTTTTCATCACCGCAGGCCAGGCGCCAAACTTATCTTCCACGCGGAACAGTTCGGTTTGCGGGAATTTGTCTTTCAGCTTGTCCATCACGTCCGGGTTGTTCACGCGGTAGTAGAAATCAGTAATGATGGTCTGCGCTTCAGGGCTGTAGAGCCAGTTCAAATACGCTTTCGCCGCCTTCTCTGTACCGTTGGCCTGCACGTTTTTATCGACCCACGCCACAGGAAACTCGGCGAGGATATTCACCTTCGGCACCACGACTTCAAAGCCCTGCGCTTCATACTGTTTGCGAATGTTGTTCACTTCCGACTCAAAGGTGATCAGCACATCGCCCAGTCCGCGTTCAACAAAGGTGGTGGTTGCGCCGCGACCGCCGGTGTCAAACACCTCAACATTCTTCAGGAATTGGGTCATGAATTGCTCGGTTTTGGCTTTATCGCCGCCATCGGCTTTATCCGCCGCCCCCCAGGCCGCCAGATAGGTATAACGCGCATTACCGGAGGTTTTCGGGTTCGGGAAAATCAGTTTCACGTCAGTGCGCACCAGGTCATTCCAGTCGTGGATGTTCTTCGGGTTGCCCTTGCGCACCAGGAACGCCATCGTTGAATAGAATGGCGAGCTGTTATTCGGCAGACGGCTTTGCCAGTCCGCCGGGAGAAGCTTGCCTTTATCGTGCAGGATCTGCACATCCGTCACCTGGTTGTAAGTGACGACATCGGCTTTCAGGCCCTGCAAAATCGCCAGCGCCTGTTTTGATGACCCGGCATGAGATTGTTTAATCGTCAGCTTGTCGCCGCCGTTGTCTTTCGCCCATTGCTGTTCAAACGGTGGGTTCAGGGCGGCAAACAGCTCGCGGGAAACATCGTATGAACTGTTCAGCAGCTCCGTTGCCTGCGCCTGCGTGGCCAGTAACAGAGACGCTACCAGCGTCAGGGTTCTTTTTTTCAGTAAGTTAACGGCCATTGCGCACCCTTATAAATTTAATGACTTTCTATTTGCCATCATATTTATAACCAGGGTGAAAGGAGTAACGGTTTTATATACCGTTTGATGATTTGAAAGTTGAAAAGAGAATAAGAGAACACCTCCCCACCGACGGTGAGGAGGTAAGGCGTGTCAATCAGACCCCGACGCTGACGCTTTCCGGCAACGTGCTGCCACCGTCAATGACGTTTTGTGTCCCCGTCAGGTAGCTGGACTCATCGGATGCCAGGAAGGCTGCAAGCTCACCGACCTCAAGCGGGCTCGCCAGGCGGCGCATCGGGATCGCTTTCGCCATCTCGGTCAGCACGGACTCTGGATCATCCGGATTGGACTGCCGGGCAATGCTTTCCGCCATCGGGGTGCGCACGTAGCCTGGACAGATCGCATTCACACGAATCCCCGCCTGCGCGAATTCCACGGCCAGTGATTTGGTAAGACCGATCAGTGCAGCTTTGGATAAGGCATAGGCGGTTTCGCCCGGATCGGCAACCATATCGCCCGTCACGGAAGACATCATCACGATGCGACCGTCGTTGCGCTCGATCATTTCGGGCAGTACGGCTTTTGTGACGTTCCAGACACCTTTAATATTGATATCGATATGTAAATCCCGGTCCTCCTCGCTCATGTCGAGGAAGTTACCTAACCGGCAAACGCCCGCATTGTTGACGAGAATATCAATTTTACCTTCCGTCGCCTTTGCGCGGGCAATGGCTGCCGCGACAGAGGCGGCATCCCTGACATCAGCATGAACCGCCGTACAACGATGACCGCGGCCCCCTAGCTCGTCCGCCAGTTTTTCAATCTCATCGGAGATGTCCAACAAAATTAAGTTCGCGCCATGGCGGGCAAACACTCTGGCGATCCCTTCGCCGATACCTTGTGACGCGCCCGTAATCAGTGCTGTTTTACCCGTGAGTTTACCCATTTCAATGTTCTCCATTTGAATACAGAGCCTTACACTCCATTAACACTGAAAATACAGCAATAACAAATAAGTGCTGCGGAACAGCTCACTAATTCAGGTAAATCTTAAGTAAAAAATCAGCGCGCTATTTACCCAACTGCTTAATCAGTTGGCTACTGCGTTCGATCATGCGCAGGGACTCAACGTCGTTAAGCTGTACCATGCCGATAAAGAGAAGGTCGGTCACTGAATTCTGCGCGGTTCGCGTTGACATGGAAGAGCTTCGCCATTCGGTCTCCCCGGATACCGTGTCCAGCGTGTAATGCGCCAGGCGGCGTAACGGCGAATCACTCAGTGATGTGATTGCAACAACGGTGGCCCCTTGTTGACGCGCCGCTTCAGCGCACAACACGATTTCCTTTTTCGAACCGCTGTAGGAGATCGCTATCTGCACATCCCCTTTTTGCAGGGCCTGCGCGACCGTTGCCTGAACATGGGTATCCACCTCACAGGCAACGCGATAGCCAATTTTCATGAGCTTGTACGATAAATCCCGTCCTACGAGGGAGGAACCGCCTACTCCGGTTATCTGAATGAGACTGGCTTTGCTGATCGCCCCGATGACCGCTTGCAGGCGAGCGAAATCCATCAGACTGCAGGTTTGTTCAAGGGCAAACATTTTTTCCCGGTTAAGTTTGCGGGCGATAACTTCCAGGCTGTCTTCACTGGTAATGGTGCTGTGCAGATGCAGCGCCGTATCATGCTTTTTTTCCCGGCTGATACTGTACTCTTCAATCAACGCCATTCTGAGTTCAGTAAAGCCTTTTGCCCCAAGCTTCTGGGCAAATTTCACGATACTGGACTGACTCACATCCAGCTGTTTTGCCATGCTACGGGAAGAGACTGCCTTCAGCTCACTGACGTTCGCCAAAAGAAACCCGGCAATTTTCTGCTCATTTTCCGTGAATTCTCCCTCTGCATTGCGCATTTTCGTCAGATAAAACATATCGCTCCAGCTCCCCGTCATCATGGAATCAAAAATTCCAAACCGTCAGCGCAGCATACCATAAAGGCCATCAGAGTTTGATTGTCCTCACACTCCGCGCTGTGACTCAATGATTCTCATTGTGTTTAATTTTATGAAATATATGATTCCAGTTATATCCTGGGGTAACAACGAACCTGTAAGGCAGCCCGCATCATGCAACTTGAAAAGATGATTACCGAAGGGGCGAACCGCGCCTCAGCAGAAATTGACCGTGTATCTACAGTAGAGATGTGCCAAATCATCAATAATGAGGATAAAACCGTTCCCCTTGCGGTAGAGCGTGTGCTGCCAGAAATCGCAGCGGCCATTGATATGATTACGGCTCAGGTCAGCGCTGGCGGACGTCTGATTTATACAGGCGCAGGCACCTCAGGCCGCCTGGGAGTCCTTGATGCCAGTGAATGCCCCCCGACTTACGGCGTGGCCCCCGGAATCGTCGTGGGGGTGATTGCTGGCGGCGATCGCGCGCTACAGCACGCAATTGAAGGAGCAGAAGATGACCGGGAACTCGGCATCAATGACCTGAAAAGCCTCGCCTTGAACAACCACGATGTGGTTGTTGGCATCGCTGCCAGCGGTCGTACTCCGTATGTCATTGCCGGACTGGAATATGCACGTAAAATCGGTTGCCGGACGATCGGGATCTCCTGTAATCCGGGCAGCGATGTGTCAAAAACCGCGGAGCTGGCCATCACCCCCGTGGTCGGCGCAGAAGTGGTCACCGGTTCTTCTCGGATGAAAGCTGGCACCGCGCAAAAGCTCGTACTCAACATGCTTTCGACCGGTCTGATGATTAAATCAGGAAAGGTATTCGGAAATCTGATGGTGGACGTTGTCGCCACCAATGAAAAACTGAATGCCCGCCAGGTCAATATCGTCAAAAATGCAACAGGCTGTACTGAGCAACAAGCCGAGGACGCGCTGCTGGCGTGTGCGCGTCACTGCAAAACCGCCATTATCATGCTGCTGAAAAACCTCGATGCAACAGAAGCCAGATTACGGCTTGAGCAACATGGCGGCTTCATTCGCCGGGCACTGGAAGAGGAGTAACGCGAATGGCAAAAGACATCAGCAACGCACTCCTGAATACCATCATCGACCGGGTCGGTGGTGCCGCTAATATTTCCAAATGCGGCAACTGTATGACCCGCTTGCGGCTGTCAGTGCATGACAGCAGTCTGATTGATCCCGCCATCAAAACGCTGGAAGGCGTGAAAGGTGTCCTGCTCTCTGATGACCAGGTGCAGGTTATTTTTGGCCCGGGTAAAGCGCAACGCGCGGCAGATGCCATGAACGTGTTGCTTGGCGAAACGGTGACCCCGCAGGCTGCGGAAATCGCTGCGCAGAACAAACGCCAGATTAAAGCGAAGCAGACATCCGGGATTCAGCAATTTCTGTCAAAGTTTGCCACTATTTTCACCCCGCTGATCCCCGGTTTTATTGCTGCAGGTCTGTTACTCGGGATTGCAACGCTCCTCGGCACCGTGATGCACGTCCCGGCCGATGCGACCGGCACGCTTCCCGATGCGCTGAACTTTATGAAAGTCTTCAGCAAAGGACTCTTTACCTTTCTGGTCATTCTTATTGGTTACAACGCGGCGCAGGCGTTTGGCGGCACAGGGGTTAACGGTGCAATCATCGCTTCGCTGTTCTTGCTGGGATACAACCCGAGCGCCACCACGGGTTATTACTCCGGTCTTCAGGATTTCTTCGGGCTGACGATAGACCCGCGCGGCAACATTATTGGCGTCCTGATCGCCGCCTGGGCCAGCGCGCGCATTGAAGGTCTGATTCGCCGTTTTATGCCTGACGATCTGGATATGCTTCTGACCTCCATGCTAACTCTGGTGATCACGGCCATTCTGGCTTATCTGGTGATTATGCCGCTGGGCGGATGGTTGTTCGAAGGGATGTCGTGGCTCTTTATCCATCTCAACAGCAATCCGCTGGGCTGTGCCGTCCTCGCCGGGCTTTTTCTGATTTCTGTCGTCTTTGGCGTGCATCAGGGGTTTATTCCCGTCTATCTGGCGTTAATGAGCAGTCAGGGTTTTAACAGCCTGTTCCCAATTCTTTCTATGGCGGGCGCGGGTCAGGTCGGGGCCGCGCTGGCGCTCTACTGGCGGGCAGAAAAACACAGCACGTTACGCAGCCAGGTTCGCGGCGCGATCATTCCAGGTTTACTCGGCGTCGGCGAACCGCTGATTTATGGCGTCACATTGCCGCGAATGAAACCCTTTATCACCGCCTGCTTCGGCGGCGCTGCCGGAGGTCTGTTTATCGGTCTGGTGGCCTGGTCCGGTCTGCCGATGGGGTTAAACAGCGCCTTTGGTCCCTCCGGTCTGGTGGCCCTGCCATTAATGACCTCTGCGCAAGGCATCCTCCCTGCAATGGCGGTGTATGCCGGCGGCATACTGATTTCCTGGACGAGCGGTTTTATTTTTACGGTTCTCTTTGGCTGCCGTAACGTGGATCTGGATTAAAAAATGGCAATCACCTGACGCTTTGCTTCCCTGCTTGCCGTCAGTTATACCCCCGCACCACGCTGAAACGTGAATAACAAAAAGGCCAGTCAGTGACATCACTGACTGGCCTTTCAGCACATGCAAAGCAATTAGCGACTTACAGCGCCATCAAACGATCCAGTGACGGCGCGAAGTAATAGCCGCCGGTGACCGGTCTGGTGAAGCGCAACATGGCATCGCGTTTGCCGTCGGTGTCGCCGAACATGCTCAACAACTGCTGTTCGATATTGTACAAACGCGCGCAGTAGGCGCAGAAATAGAGGCCATGTGTGCCGCTGGCCGTCCCGTACGGCAGACTCTGACGGACAATTTTCAGCCCTTTACCTTCTTCTTTCAGATCCACGCGGCTCAGGTGAGAGGTCTCCGGACGATCGTCGCCGTCGATCTCTTCGTTGGCTTCTTTGGTGCGGCCAATCATCATCTCCTGATCGTGGATGCTCATGCGGTTGAGCTGCTTCAGGTTGTGTTCCCAACGCTGAACGAACACATAGCTGCCGCCCGCATCAACGCCGTCTTTAATGACCGCAACTTCACGTCGCGTCTCAACGCCAGCCGGGTTTTCAGTACCATCGACAAAGCCGCTGAGGTCACGCTCTTCTACCCAACGGAAACCGTGGATCTCTTCTTTCACCTCAATGCAGTCGCCAAAGGCTTCCATCGCCGCCTGCGCGACGGAGAAATTCACGTCATGACGCAGGGACAAAATATGGATAAGCACATCGTACTGCGTTGCTGGCGCCAGACCTTTACCGTAAGGGATAAAATCTTTCAGCTCTTCTGCGCCGACGCCACCGCTGAGGGCACGCCAGGTGTTGTTGCCGAAAGCCACGACGGCGCCTAAGTGCGCATCCGGGAATTTCGCTTCGAAGGTTGCCAGTTTGTCGGCAAACGCTTTGCTCGCCGCACGCAGGGCATCAACCTCCCCTTTAACATTGGCTTCAATCCAAATCGCCGCACGGCAATGTTCTGGCAAAATGCCACTCTGAACCTGAGACATTATTCCTCCTGAATATGAGAATGCCACGACTGGGTGGCATTATTGATGGGGGCTATTGTAACCGTATTTTCTGCGGGGCGGTTTGTTCAGACGCAAATTAACGACGCCAGATAATTTTGCTCACCGTCCAGTTTTTCAGAGTGTCATCAGAGGGCATCAACCCTTCAGGACCGCTCCATTCGCCAGAAAAAACATAGCTAACATGCTGACTTCCTTCCGCTTTACACTCTACAGCATTGCTATCGTCACCAGAGGCTAACGCGCAGTTGCCGAACGCCTTACTGTAAAGGTCGCTAAACGGTGTACCGATCTCAACGCCGGTGTGTGCCGGAATCTCACTGTCCAATACAGCAATCCGGCTGATGGTTCCCTGGTCGCCGTTGATCACCATCGCCACTTTGTCACCCTTCATCGCCTCGAAATAACGTACGACATTGCCGTTATCCGTTTTCATCCCGCTACGCAGGCGATAGTCGCCATCCAGCGCGTCGGCAATGGCGCTTTCATCAAGCGGGGTGGACGCCGTTAATGTTCCAACGCCTTGTTCGGTGACTTCCGTCGATGATCCAAACCAGTTCCACGGATTTGCGGCGGACCAGTTTACAGACGAGAGCGTCGAACAGCCGGTCAGCGCCAGCGGCATCGCACATAAAAGCAAACGCAGCGATTTCATCTCACTTCCTTTCTTTATTAATCAACGTTGGTTGGAGTCCAGCTTCGTTAAAAAGTGCCGTTATTCTTTTTCAATGGCAAAACAGGCGCGTAAACGCCGATGGGTCACCAGCCAGATAAGCGCGATAATATCCACCACGACCAGCGCCAGTCCGACGCCGCTGACCGGCTCCCCCATCAACCATAATACCGGTTGCCAACAAAGCAGCACCGATTGGGCTAAAATCAAAAGCGCGCGAAATCCGTGCCACAGAACCGGAAACGCAAAGCGCCGCCCGCTGAGTAAAAACGCCAGCACGGCGGGTACGCCAGGGATTAGCCCCAGCCAAAAAGAATCGTGATCGGGATAAAACAGATTAAGCAGCGTATTGCCCTGGTCACGGGATGCTCCCGCAATCACAAACAATACCCAGGTACGCGCCTGTAGCAACAGTACGCACCAGAACAGAAAAGGCAGGCGCAAACGTCCGTGACTATCATAATCGCCAGGATGAAACTCAATACTCTTCATCTTCAATCAAACGCTTACCCAAAATCAGCACATCGCTGTGCTCGTAGCCCAGGCGCTCATACATGCCCAGCACGACGTCGTTATCGTCCCGCACCATGATTTGAATTTTCGGGCAGCCGCGCGCAATCAGCTTTTTCTCCAGACGGTTCAGTAGCGCATTGGCGATGCCACGACCACGAAACTCCGGATGCACGCCAAGATAGTACGCCGAACCGCGATGCCCGTCGTATCCCCCCATCACCGTGCCGACAACTTCGCCGTTCACCTCAGCGACCAGGAACAAGCTGACGTCATGGTTCACCTTACGCTCGATATCCATTTCCGGATCGTTCCATGGACGCAACAGATCGCAGCGCTCCCAGAGAGTGATCACCTCTTCGAAATCTTGCTGGCGGAAAACGCGTATCTCCATGGTATGAGTTACCTTTTAGGGTTAAAAACTGTGATTATGGCGCGATCGTCTGATTTAGCCAATATCTGACGCGAAGCGGCGAAAAAAATGGCATAATAGCGCATTGTCACGTATTGAAATGAAACGTAAAACAATTCTCATCCTGAACAGTCGTAACGGATTACACGGTACGATATATATACCCTAAATAATTCGAGTTGCAGGAAGGTGGCAAGTGAGTGAATCTTCAGGAGCTGACTAAAGTCAGTGACTGGCGTGAGCGAACGCAGCCAACGCACATGCAAGTTGAAGTATGACGGGTACATCTGGAACTTATTTTTATTACAACTCAGGCCGTATGAGCACTTTTAAACCACTAAAAACTCTCACATCGCGCCGCCAGGTGCTGAAAGCTGGGCTGGCTGCCCTGACGCTGTCAGGCATGTCGAACGCCATCGCCAAAGAAGAACCGCTGAAAACCAGCAACGGCCACAGTAAGCCGAAAGCCAAAAAAGCAGGGGCCAGACGTGTTGTCGTACTCGACCCCGGCCACGGAGGAATCGACACCGGCGCCATTGGCCGCAACGGTTCGAAAGAGAAACACGTGGTACTGGCTATCGCCAAAAACGTCCGTTCAATCTTGCGTGGTCAGGGGATTGATGCGCGTTTAACCCGCAGCGGCGACACGTTTATTCCGTTATACGATCGCGTTGAGATTGCCCACAAACACGGCGCTGACCTGTTCATGTCCATTCACGCCGATGGCTTTACCAACCCGTCTGCCGCTGGCGCGTCTGTTTTCGCACTTTCCAATCGCGGCGCCAGTAGCGCCATGGCGAAATACCTCTCCGATCGCGAGAACCGCGCCGATGAAGTCGCGGGCAAGAAAACCACCGACAAAGATCATCTGTTGCAGCAGGTGCTTTTCGACCTGGTACAGACGGACACCATTAAAAACAGCCTGACGCTGGGGTCGCATATTCTCCGGAAGATCAAACCCGTGCATCGTCTGCACACGCGCAGTACAGAGCAGGCCGCGTTCGTGGTGCTAAAATCACCGTCAATTCCGTCAGTGCTGGTTGAGACCTCTTTTATCACCAATCCGGAAGAGGAACGCCTGTTGGGCACAGCCGCATTCCGGCAAAAAATTGCCACCGCCATCGCCAACGGCGTGATCAGCTATTTTCACTGGTTCGATAACCAGAAAGCCCACTCGAAGAAACGTTAACCATGAAACCCGATGCACAACGCGTGAAACAGTTCCTGCTGAGTTTGCAGGATGATATTTGCCAGCAATTGTCAGCGGTCGATGGCGCCAGCTTCGTTGAAGACAACTGGCAGCGTGAAGCGGGCGGCGGCGGACGCAGTCGGGTGTTGCGCAGCGGTGGAATATTTGAACAGGCGGGCGTCAATTTTTCCCATGTTCACGGCGATGCGATGCCCGCGTCCGCTACCGCACACCGTCCTGAGTTGGCGGGGCGCAGCTTTGAAGCGATGGGCGTCTCGCTGGTAGTACATCCGCTCAACCCGTACATTCCAACCAGCCATGCCAACGTACGCTTTTTCATTGCAGAGAAACCCGGGGCGGACCCGGTCTGGTGGTTTGGCGGTGGGTTTGATCTCACGCCCTTCTACGGCTTTGAAGAGGATGCCCTTCACTGGCACCGTACGGCGCGCGATGTGTGCCAGCCGTTCGGCGATGACGTTTATCCACGCTATAAAAAATGGTGCGACGACTACTTCTTCCTCAAACACCGCAACGAACAGCGCGGTATTGGCGGGCTGTTCTTTGACGACCTGAACACGCCGGATTTCGACCGCTGTTTTGCCTTTATGCAGGCAGTCGGTAAAGGGTATAGCGATGCGTATTTGCCGATCGTCGAGCGCCGCAAAACGATGACCTGGGGCGAACGTGAGCGGAACTTCCAGCTCTATCGTCGCGGGCGCTACGTGGAATTCAATCTGGTGTGGGACAGAGGAACGTTGTTTGGTTTGCAGACCGGCGGGCGCACCGAATCCATTTTGATGTCGATGCCGCCGCTGGTTCGCTGGGAATATGACTGGCAACCAGAAGCCGACAGCCCGGAAGCCGCCTTAAGCGAGTTTATTCAGGTACGCGATTGGGTATAGTCCTGCGGTAAACATATTGGAGTATGTTGGGTATATACCAAACAGAGAGTGAGGGAACACATGGACAAAAAACTGAAAGCCCTACCGAAAGATTTTCGGGAATTAATACAGGAAGGGAACGTAGCTAAACTAAAAGCCGTTTTTGATAAATGCGAACTGGATGCCACGAACGGTGATAATAAAGATGTCGCGCTGAGTTTTTCCGCTATTCCAGATGAACTTGTTCGCTGGCTTGTTGAAAAAGGGGCGGATATTAATAAGTGGGATCGCTATCAACGTACCCCGCTTCATCAACACGCGATGCGGTTCAGCGGTGATTTGGCTATTTTTCTGGAACTGGGCGCAGATACAGAAGCCCGCGACCAGTATGGCGATACGCCCCTGCATCTAGCCGCCTGCAAATCGTTGAACATGGTTCAGCAATTGCTTAACCACGGCGCCAGTGTTCTCATCCAAAATGATCGGGGCGAAACACCGCTTGAGAAAGCGCTGGCGGCAGCAAATAATGCAGGCATTCGAAACTTAGCGCCCATTGCTGCCCTGCTGGTAAAAGCAGGTACGCCCATTACGGAAAAAATGCGAACATCCGTCACGCGAATGGGTGAAAACTTCGAGTTTCATCGAGAAAAATTCAACCGGGAATTACTCCCCGATACCGACGCTGCCCTGACGCAGTTATATGAAATTTTTGGCACCCAGCCCGTTGTGCAACGAATCATCCATGATGGTTTTTCGCCGATCGTACTTGCTCCCGGTACATGGAATGAGCAATATGCAACACTTTGGTCAATGTTGGTTCCTTCAAGCGGCGCAGCGAAAACCGTCCAAGGGGAAGCGATCAGAATAACGGGAAAAATCAGTGACGAGCTTCAGCGAAACGGTGGAGCCAACTGGGATACTAATTATCGCGACATGCTGGCTGCCCTGCCTCAATACTTTCAAACAGGTATGCCGCTTAACGAAGGCCAGTCGCAAGAGGCCCGACAGATAATCAAAGCCGACGTTACTATGGCAGATGAATCATTGACACGACTCGCTGAACTGGCTGTTATCTGGGTACTGAACAACCCTGAGCCCATCCCGTTAGGTGCGGTTGCTTACCTTCGATAACGCAGCGATTTTTACAAAGTTCAGAGCGCTTATATCGCATTCTGCCACTGCCAGGATAACACCCATTTCATGCGGCATTATTGTCTGGAATAAAATCCTATTGGGATAGGTTCTAACCTATAACGATGAACTATTAGCATGTCATTACACGCGTGGAGCAAAACCCAATGAGCGAGCGCCTTCCCTGTAAAAATCCTGATTGCTTAAACTGTATTCTTCCGGAAACCGCAGCGCGTACACAAGGATATTGCATGCCCTGCATTCATGCCCAAAAGAAACGCGAGCACGATGAATTTATCCGAAAAAATAAGAAAACCGTGAATGCATTTGCAGGAGTGGGCGATCCGGTTGAAATGCTGAAAATTATTCATCAGCCGCGGAAACACGATCCGTTAATCGACTGGCAGCCTTGCCCCATCCCAACCGATGTGCTTTACCAGCAGCTACAACCCGCAGAAGCCCGCCGCATGGCAGAGTATGCCATGTCACGCTTTGAGTCGGGTCAATATACGCAAGCTCAGGAAATCTGCCTTTATCTTGCCGCATTTACCCACGCGAACCTGGATGCGTGTTTAAGAGAATGGGTCCAGGATGAGGATTTTGAATGCGATTATCCTCTGCCTTTCCATCGCGCGCCCCCGGATGTGCGCGATACGCTATTACAGCGGGTCGAGGTGGATGCGGAAAATAGAAATGAGATCCTTCAATGCCTGGCATGGATGGGGGATGACGCCGTCGTCGAACGTTTTGCCCGGTGGCGTCAAAACCCGCCGCCGTGGCGCAATTCACTGTACGTTGCGCCAGAAGAATATGCGCATGTGGCAGGCTGGGAATTAACCGCTGAAGGCCAAAGGCGCAATCTCTATTTTTCTCAGTGTTTTCATCTGGTGAAGCAAACTGCCGCATCTTCTGCTGTTTTGCGCGTCGCGGGTGAACACAGCGATGCCTGTCCGCATTGCACATTGCCTTTGGCAAATCTATTTGAAGTTGACCTGAAAGCTGCTGGTCTCCTGACTGAACCCGTGACCGATATCATTCGTGTCGTGACCTGTGAGTGCTGCACCGCTTACAGCACCGTTTTCGGCTACGTTGATTCACTCGGCTGCGCTCATTTGTCCCCAAAAAATGTACCGCCGTCCTGGTTACCAGAAGATGTCCAGGAGTGGCGCCGACTGCCAATTAATGGCATGCAATTGGGGAATACAAGATCTCCCCTTTTTGCAGCAGACCCCTTTTTACCGACATCCTTTTCACAACTGGGTGGGCATCCAACCTGGATTCAGGATGCGCTTTATCCTCATTGCCCGGAATGTTCCCGGACGATGATGTTTCTCGCGCAGCTAGATTATGCCGATATTGAACAATACGGTGAAGGGATGCTTTACGCATTCATCTGCCCGGATTGCCGGACTACGGCGACGTCTTATCAGCAAAGCTAACTGCGTTAATGCCGGATAGCGCTTCACGTATCCGGCACACAGGTTACATACACTGGCGCATCCGCTGGTGCAGCGTCAGCGACGGTTTCTCGGCAAACAGGTGCTGATAATCGGTGGCAAACTGCCCCAAATGCCAGAACCCCCACTGCATCGCAGCGTCTTTCACCGTGACGTTTTGCGACCAGGGGCTTATCAACTCACGACGCACCGCATTCAGGCGGATCCTCTTCAACCACGCATTCGGCCCAATGCCTAAAATCGCGTGAAAGGCGTTTTGCAGCGTACGACGGCTCACATGCAGTTGATTGCATAAATCCAGTACGGTTAGCGGCTCTGACATATTCTCCAGCACATAGTCCCGCGCGCGCGAAAGCAACCGTCGATAGCTCTGATGACTGATGCTCTCCGCCGTTATGATCGGCTGCGCTTCTTCCAGCATCGTCCCCATCGCCAACAACAAATTATCCCGCAGCACTTTACGTACCGCGGGCTGATGCAGATTGCCAGGATTCTCGCTAAAGGTCGCCAGCGCCTGCTGCACGAACCCCCACAGCGCCGCTTTATGCTGTTCTTTTACCTCCAGCGCCGACTGGTTACGCAGCATATGCAGCACCCGTTCCGGGTTATGTAAAAAGTTTGCATGCCGTGTAATGGCCTCTTCGGAGATGACCACCCCAAGAATGGTGTAATCGTCCGGCGTGCTCAACTCAAATTCAGTTCCCCCTGGTCGGGTCGCAATCTCCGCGCTGCCAATGCACTGAGAACCAATAAAGCCCTGCTCGCCGCGTGTCGCCGGAATGCCAAACCAGAATGAGTTTGGCCAGACCAGACAAGACTGGCGTAACGCCAGACCGGTGTATTCACGGAATACCTGAATATCATCCAGCAGGATTTCCGTGAACTCGCCATGAAATTTGCCAGGATTTAGCTGATCATAGATCTGCTGCCAGGCGGTAATCGTCAGGGCGTGTTCATACACATCCGTTGTCCGTCGCTGGTGAACCGCGTCCACCTCGACCTTCGGCGTAAAGTTACCGTCTTCGGGCAACACTTCATGATAAAGATGATGCAAGTTTGCTGTACGGGTCTTTTTCATGATCTTTTAAGGCCGGGAACTTCACCGAAGCCCCCGGCGCCTCCGACAGGTTATTCGTTCTTCAGACGATAGCGACTACTGCGTTTACGCAACGTCCCATCAGAAAAGAGCTGCTCCAGCGCGTTTCTGGCTTTTTCAAGTGGCCAGCCAAAGTGCGCCGCCACCTCCCCTGCCGTCATTCCCTGACGTATTGTTGCCAACTGCGCCAGCAATTCCTCCAGAGATTCAGACGCCACCGGCTCATCTGGCGTCTTTTTCGGTTTCACAGAGGGTGTTGGCTGGCGCTTAAAACTGCCGATCAGCCACTGGGTGTCATCATCTGGCCGCCCGATTTCCTTGCGACTGATAACACGACCTGTTCGCTGTGCGGCAGCGCTTCCGGCATCCAGCGCCGCGCGACACGCCGCTAAATCCCCCTCAACCACCAGCGTAAGCCTGCCAGGATCGAGCACTTCGTGACTGAGCAGACGCACGTTGGCGGCTTTCAGCATGGCATCCGCAGCATCAACAGCGGCGACCATGCCCTCCACTTCCAGTAATCCCAGTGCATTGATCATGGAAACCTCCCTTACGCGCGCTGTACTGGATTACGGGCAATATCCAGAACGGCATCGGCAAACGCGTTACAGGCAGCTTTACAGGCGGCCTGGCTGCCGGTCAGAAACGCCGCTGAATAGTTGGTTTCTGACGGCGGCGGCACGTAGGTCACCAGTTGTACATCGGCAGATTTCAGCGCCGCATCAATCCCAAATGTCGCTTCCAGCGGCGGTGCCACCAGATAGGCCATCGGATCGCCGAGTCGACACCCGGCGGTCGCCGAAAGATACGAACCGGTACGTGAAACCACATGCGCGAGGAATGCCGTGTTTTCGGCATCGTTCGCCCACTGGAACGCCGCGCCGCTTTCGATGTTGGCGACCATCGCATCCAGCCCGGCGCGCACTTCCGCCGGATTCGGGCCGCCCAGCATGATCATCACTTCACCGGCCGTCGGTGACGGGCCATGTGCGGCGCCCGCATACAGCGAGCGACCGAACACCACTTCAACCATGGCCTGTTTAGTGGCTTCATCTGCGGCAATATATGCCACATCATCAGAGTCTGCAGTGATGAGTCCGAGGCTACGGATATGCGGCGGTAATTTAAGTTCCCGTGCAAACTCAGCGTTAACGGAGGCAATCACACGCATGGCGGTGACCGAGGGTCGAATTAAATCTAATGCTGGCATGATGTCTCCTTAACGGGTCATGTTGATGCCGGAGGCTTTCTGCTCCAGCATACGTTTTGCCAAATCTACAATCACAGCGGCCGCTTCAACCGGCGGTGTGCCACCCTGGTGAATGTTGGAAATACAGGTACGGTCAGCCTCAACGGTCGTCGCCACGCGCGGTGAATACACGGCGTAGCAGGAGAGACTTTCCGACTGCCCCAGCCCCGGACGCTCACCGACCAGCAGAATCACCACTTTCGCGCCAAGAATTTCGCCGATCTGATCTTCAATCTTCACACGGCCATAGCGCACAAAGAACGGTGTGCCGACCTTCAGACCCGCCTGGTTTAACCCGGCCAGCAGCGGCGGCAGGATCTCTTCATAGTTGGCGGTAATGGCGTCGGTAGACAGGCCATCGGAAACCACCACCTGCACGTCCGGATTCGCCAGGCACTGCGCCTTCAGCACTTCAATGGCCTCCGGGCTCAGGCGACGGCCCATGTCCGGGCGAGTCAGGTACAGGTTTTTGTCGCTGATTTCTGAACGCACTTCCAGCAGACCCTGCGCTTTCACCCACTCTTCCGGCACCTCTTTCAGGACGGTATCTTTCGAGCGTGAGTGGTCAGCCAGGAAACGCAGCAGCGCCTGGGTACGCGGACGCGGACCTGCACGACCGGTGCAGACGCGCGCAGCGGTACTGCGACGCAGCTCTGTCAGCACATCAGCGCGGTTGGGGTTCTCAACGCCAATCCAGGCTTTGGCTTCCGGCGAACCTAAATCCAGCGCACAGCTTTCCACTGCAGAGGAGGCTGCACATTGCGTCGTGCTGCATTTCGCTTCCGGTAACGGCGCGGATGCCTGTGGCTGCGGTTGTCCCATTGACGCCATTACGCTGCGTACAATTTCTTCAATCTGTTTTTGATCCATCGTGTGTCATCCCCGCGTCATCAGAAGAACAGTGACGGATCGCCCGCCCGTTTGGTCAGGCGACCGTTTGCCATAATGCCCATGGTTTCCAGCCAGCGTTCAAACTCCGGCGACGGGCGCAGATTCAGCAACTGGCGCACGGTCGCGGTATCGTGGAACGCGGTGGTCTGATAGTTGAGCATGATGTCGTCACCGAGCGGCATGCCCATGATGTAGTTGCAGCCCGCTGTAGCGAGCAGAATCATCAGGTTTTCGTTGAGGTTCTGGTCGGCATCGGCATGGTTGGTGTAGCAGCAGTCACAGCCCATCGAGATGCCGCTCAGCTTGCCCATAAAGTGATCTTCCAGACCGGCGCGGATAATCTGGCGGTCATTGTAGAGATACTCCGGCCCGATAAAGCCCACCACGGTGTTCACGAGGAACGGATCGTAATGGCGCGCCAGACCGTAGTTACGCGCTTCCATCGTCACCTGATCCGCGCCGAAGTTCGCGCCCGCTGACAGCGCAGAACCCTGCCCGGTTTCAAAGTACAGGCAGTTTTCCCCGGCAATACGGTTGAACTCAGCACCGACGGCTCGCGCTTCATCCAGCATCGCCAGCTCTACGCCAAACTCTTTCAGCCCTTTTTCGCTGCCGCAAATACTCTGGAAAATCAGTCCGCCCGGCGCACCGCGACGAATGGCTTCAATCTGGGTGGTGACGTGCGCCAGCACACAGCCCTGGGTTGGAATGTTGAACTTGTCGATCACCCCATAAACGGTGTCCAGCACGCGGCTTAAGTTATCCACGTCGTCCGTTACCGGGTTAACGCCGATCACCGCATCGCCCGCGCCGAAAGAGAGTCCTTCATAGATTTGTGCAGCAATACTCTGCACATCATCACGGGTATCGTTCGGCTGTAAACGACAGCTGAAGGTGCCCGGCAGACCAATGGTCGTGTTGGCCTTTTTGATCACCGGCATCTTCTTGCCGCCGTAGATCAGGTCAGCGTTCGAGCAGATTTTGGCGACCGCCGCCACCACTTCCGAAGTCAAACCTTTACGCGTAAAGGCAATGTCATCAACGGAGGTTTCATCGCTCAGCACGTATTCGCGCAGCTCGCTGATGCTCCAGTTTTTAATGCGGTTATAGGCCGTTTCGTTGACGTCATCCTGAATCAGACGCGTAACGCAATCCTCCTCATAGGAAATCACCGGGTTGTTGCGGACATCCGCTACCGTCATTTCCGACAACACCTGTTTCGCAGCAACACGCTCTTGCGAGCTTTCTGCGGCAACCCCTGCCAGCACATCCCCCGAACGCAGTTCGTTGGCTTTTGCCAGCACCTCTTTTACATCCTTAAACTGATAAACATTGCCGAACAATGTGGTCTTTAGTTTCATAAGTCGTTCCCTCAGGAAGGAAATGCGAGTGATTTCACCGTCACCGGCACAACCGATCCGCCAAAAAGAGGCGTACCAATGTCGATATAGTCCCCCGCCCGAACGATCACTTCGTCAATGACCGCCAGCGGGTGTTGCTGTAACTGTGGGCGTAACAGCATGCCCAGGGCTTTACCAAAGTCCTGCTCGGCCACCACCAGCAGGGGATGCGGATTCGGAAAACGCGCGACGAACGCTAACAGCGCGTCGATGACCGTGAGTAATGCGGCGTAACGCACCGGCAACGAGGCGGGAAGCGCCAGTACATACGCGTCAGTTTGTGGGCAGAGATCGAGCTGAATCAGCGCCTGATGCCAGGCGTTGACCAGACTGGATTCATCGACGGGAATGGCCACCGGCAGATTGCGCAGCGGAAGCGCAACACCCTCCAGCCATATCGTGCTGCCCGAGAGCGACAGCGTGTGGGCCCCGGCACCAATCACCGTGGCGCGCACGGTTTGCGCCGGGAACTGCACGTTCATCTCACGCAGGCGCGGATGTTCATGCAGCGCCAGTGCCAGTAGCGGTCCAATATCAGAAAAACAGAATGAATCGGCAGGTTGGTTGCGATAGCACTCCCCCACACCGCCGGAAAGCGTGATGACGTCAGGCTGCATGTCTGCGGGCAGCAACCCTGTTTGCATCAGCGCCTGCGCCAGCGGCGAGAGTGAACCGTCGATAACCTCGACGATAAGATCGGCCATCCGCCGCGCCACCTGACCCAGTTGTGTGACCGTCAGCGCGCGGGCATCGGTCCCCGCGCCGAAAACCGCATCAACAATCTGTTGCCCCGGCTGATGCGCCCAGGCAACTCGTCCCTGACCGTTGGTTTCCAGCAGTCTGCCGCCCACGTTCAGACAGGCCGTTGCGCTTACTTTCCCGGCGTCGAACAGCGCGTAGTTCGACGTACCGCCACCGATATCGATGTTCAACACGCGACACAGACGCTGTTCCGACAGGGTTTGCGCCCCTGCCCCGTGACCGGCAATCACCGATTCCAGATGAGGTCCGGCGCTGGCGACGACAAAGTCGCCGAGAGACTGGGAAAGGGTCATCACCGCCGGACGGGCGTTACGGGTTTTCGCGCTCTCGCCGGTGATGATGACAGCCCCGGAATCCACAGACTCTGGGGCAATGCCTGCGGCCTGGTACTGGGCCAGAATCAGCGCCTTCAGTTCGGCTTCTTGCAATCCGCCCTGTTTATCGACGGGAGTAAAGAAGACCGGGCTTTGCCAGCTAATTTCGCGTTTGATGAATTCGTAACGCGGCACCTGCGACACTGCCGCACGGTTAACCAGCTCAAGGCGCGAGAAGATCACCTGAGTGGTGGTGGTGCCGATATCGATACCGACGCTCAGTAGCTGGCGAGTCTTCACGATTGCGCCTCCGCTTCGGTTTTAACCGCTGCCGGGTCATCTTTTGGCACCAGCAGCATCGCTACGCCAATCGCCGTCACACCGCCAATCAGCTTGCCGACAATCATCGGGAAGATCATGGCGTTCATATTTGCGGCCGCGAAGCCTAAGTGGTCGCCAAGCGCGAACGCGGCGGAGACCGCAAACGCGCAGTTAATCACTTTGCCGCGGGTATCCATCTGCTTCATCATGCCGAACATTGGAATGTTGTTCGCCAGCGTCGCCACCATACCTGCCGCAGCAATGTTGTTGATTTTCAGCAGATTGCCAACGCTCATCAGCGGTTTTTCAAACCAGCGGGTCAGCAGCAGCACCATCGGATAAGCACCGAGCAGCACACAGGAGATGGAACCGATGACTTCAATGGCGCGCATCACTTCGCCAGGTTTGTCGCCAGGGGCCATAAAGATAGGATCAAGACCCGGGATCAGCTCCCAGCCCAGCAGGAACTTCACCACCGCCGCCGCCAGACCGATCGTTATCAGCGCCACGAGGAATTTGGCGAAGATCTGGAAACCGTTGATCATTTTTTCCGGGATAAATTTCAGCCCCAGCGCCACCAGCACCGCCACAATCAATACCGGGATCATGTTCATCAGGATCAGCGCGAAGGTGAACTCTACCGGCTGGCCGTTGACCTCAACGCCGGAGTACATGGCAATCAACCCTCCGGCGATACAGCCGACAGGGATGGTGACAATACCGGCCAGCACGCCGAGTGCCAGGTAACGACGGTCAGACGGTTCGATGATGCCGAGCGCCACCGGGATAGAGAAAACCAGCGTCGGCCCCATCATCGCGCCGAGAATTAAACCTGAGTATAGCCACGCCGCCACATCGCCGCCCGCCAGCTCTTTGGCGAGGAAGAAGCCGCCCATATCGCAGGCCAACAGCGTACCGGCGAACATCGATGGGTTAGCACCCAGCATCTCGTACAACGGAATAATCACAGGTCCCAGCACATGCGCCATCACCGGTGCCAGCGCGGTCATACCGACCATCGCCAGACCCAGCGCGCCCATTGCCATAAACCCTTCTTCAAACTGACCGCCGGAACCCTCGATACTCTTACCGAACTTACCGAGGAAGCGTTCAGAGCCGCCAAACTGCGACAGGATCCTGTCCACGGCGGCAATCAGCATAAAGAACATCATGATGTACATGATGATTTCGTTAATTCCCATAGCCTTGTCTCCATTTGCCAGGGTTTTCGTAGGCCTGATAAGCGCAGCGCCATCAGGCAATGATGCCGCGTTTTGCCGGATGGCGGCGCGAACGCCTTATCCGGCCTACGTCCTGGTATGCTTTTATTGTGCCGCCGCGTACAAATCGATAATTTCTCTCTGCGTGGCGGTTCGTGGGTTGCTGCTGATACAAATATCGTCCAGCGCGGCCTGCGCCCATGCGCTGTATTGCGAAGGCTGCGCGCCGACGTCGGCAAGCCGTTTGGTCTGGCCAACCTCGGCAATCAGTTCACTCACCGCATTGATCGCATCGCGATCGTCTGATTTCTTATTGGTTAATGCCCGCCCGATGTGGCTGAAGCGCTCACGGCACACCATGCGGTTAAATCCCATCACCGTTGGCAACAGCATGGCGTTCGCTTGTCCATGCGGGATGTGCAGCGCAGCGCCTGGCTGATGCGCCATCGCATGACACAACCCCAGCCCCGCGCTGGAAAACGCCATTCCAGCCATACAGGAGGCGAGCAGCATGCTCTCTCGCGCGGCAAGATCGTGACCATTGCCCACCGCTTTCGGCAGTGATTTGCCGATCATCGCAATCGCGCCAATCGCCAGACTGTCGGTAAACGGCGTGGCGTTCAGCGCGCTGTATGCCTCAACCGCGTGGGTCAACGCATCGACCCCGGTCATCGCGGTCACGTGCGACGGGATCCCTTCCGTCAGCGCGGCATCCAGAATCGCTACATCCGGCATCAGCGCCGCATGCGCCAGCACCTGTTTACGTCCGGTGACCGCATCAATAATGACCGTCACGTTCGTCGTTTCCGACCCGGTTCCTGCCGTCGTCGGCACCGCAATCAGCGGCAACCGCGGACGCAATGCGCTTTGCGCTGTCATATCTGCCAGCGGTTGTGTCGGGTTCGTGACCAGCAGGGCGACCGCTTTTGCCGCATCCAGCACCGAACCGCCGCCAAACGCCACCACGCCATCGCACTTCGACTCACGCAGTTGCGCCACTGCCGCGCAAACATCCGTGATACACGGCTCACCCACCGGGCAAGGCCAGAGCGTGATCGCCACCCCCTTCATCGCCAGACTGCGCGTCAGCCCGGCTGTCATTCCGGCCTGGTGAAGGAAACTGTCGACCATCACAAACAGATGCGTCAGCCCGCGCGTTTGCGCTTCCTGCCCGCAGGCACTGAGCGCGCCCAAACCACACAACGTGACCGGTGGAACGCTGAACGTTTTAACCCGTTGCAGATTCAGTGTGTCAAAGGCCTGAAAGAGCGCCGTCTGCAATTCAGCTTGCATGGATCCCCTCCGCTTTCTCTTTCCCGCTGTTCGCTATCGCCAGCGGCGTCATAAACAAACTGTGCGGTGGTAAATGCACCGCTAACTCTGGAAAGCGCTTGCGAAATAACTCATGGACGCCCGGCTGCATGCACGAACCGCCCGCCAGCCATAAATCAGCGATCCCGTGTCCTTCGATATGATGGGCGACAATCTCCGCCATCTTTTCGTAGACCGGCTTCACAACGGGCCAAATTTCTGCCCCGTTGCTGCGCTTGTACTGCTCTGCGTCTTCCAGTTGAATGCGGCGGTTTCCGGCAAGGGTCAGGGAAATGTGGTGTCCTCCTGTCGCCTCATCGGCGGAGTAAGTCACCAAACCCCGCTTGACGATGGCGATCCCGGTGGTGCCACCGCCGATATCCACCACCCCGGCGTTATCCAGTTGCAGCAGATCTGCCACGGCAGTCGGTTCGTCCAGCACGTGGCTCACTTCCAGACCTGCCGACTCCAGCACGTTAATCGAGATGCGTGGGTCGGTGCCCGGCGGAAACGAGGTTGCCGCATGGGTAAACCGACAGCCGAGTTGTTGTTCAAGGGAATCGAGATGGCGACGAACAATGGTCACCGCGCCGAAGAAATCCCAGACGATGCCGTCACGCACCACGTCGGCCCAATCGAGGCAGACCGCCACCGGAATTCCGTCGCTGTCGACAACCATCGACACCACATCGCAGGTGCCCAAATCAACGCCCAGCCACAGCGCTGAATCGCTCTTTGCCGGCGTCTGATTGCACAGCGCTGCGGCTTTTTGCAAACGTGGGGTAAGCCACTGTTGTTCGTCGTGCGCCATCTCTTTTCTCCTGGTGCCTGTCCCATCAGGCGTTATTGTTGCAGGCAGTTTGGACACGGACAGCGCGCAAGAACCGGAGCGTACACGCAGTACGTGAGGATTCTGAGCACTGCCCAGGGCCAAAATGCCAAATAAAATAGCCTGATGGGCAGGCACTAAACGATGCGGAACGCATCCACCAAAACACAGCGACGCAGACGCACAAAGGTACGCGCGCTGGTCACCCCTTCCCCGGTTGGCGTGGTAATGGTCATGGTGGTCCAGCCTTCACCGCCCAGCCCCAGTCCGGCAATGCACGGTCCGTTCTTGACGAAAATGCTGGTATCAATGGCATTCGCCATCCGGTTCATGTTGTCGATATTGCGCGAGTGCATCGCCGCCGTATGGTGACAACCCCCTTCAAGCGTGACCGCCAGCGCAATCGCTTCGTCGACGTTCGCCACCCGTACTACCGGCAATACCGGCATCATCAGTTCGGTAACGGCGAACGGGTGGTTGGCGGGCGTTTCGACGAATAACAGGCGCGTTTGCTCTGGCACATTCAGACCAATCGCAGCGGCAATTTTCCCTGCGTCGCGTCCTACCCAGTCACGGCTAACCGTGCCTTTGCCGTTCTCATCAACATTTTTCAGCAGCACCGGCTGAAGCTGTTCGGCCTGAGCCGTGGTCAGTTTCACCGCCTGCTCGCTTTCCATCAGACGCATCAGCTCATCGGCGACGCTATCGACAACAATCAACACCTTCTCATCGGCACAAATGATGTTGTTGTCGAAGGACGCGCCTTTGACGATGGACTGCGCGGCACGCGCCAGGTCTGCGGTCTCATCCACCACCACCGGCGGGTTCCCCGCGCCTGCAGCAATCAGACGTTTATTGGTGTGTTTACGTGCGGCGTCCACCACTGCTTCGCCGCCAGTGACGACCAGCAGGCCAATGCCCGGGTACTTAAACAGGCGCTGAGCCGTTTCGATATCGGGGTTTGCGACGGTGACCAGCAGGTTTTCCGGGCCGCCTGCCGCGACAACCGCCTGGTTGAGCAAGGTGATGGCGCGCTGCGAAACGCCTTTCGCCGCCGGGTGGGGCGCGAACACCACGCTGTTACCCGCGGCAATCAGGCTGATGGCGTTATTAATTACCGTCGCCGCCGGGTTGGTTGACGGGGTGACGGATGCCACCACGCCCCACGGCGCGTTTTCAATTAAGGTCAGGCCGTTATCGCCGGTCAGCACCTGGGGTGACAGACATTCCACACCCGGCGTGCCGCGGGCCTGCGCCACGTTTTTGGCAAATTTATCTTCTACGCGTCCCATGCCGGTTTCAGAAACCGCAAGTTCCGCTAATTCTCTGGCGTGTTTTTCGCCCGCTTCACGAATAGCGTGAATCGCCAGCTGGCGCATCGCGACGCTTTTAAGCCCCTGCTGAGCCACTTTTGCGGCGGCAACCGCGTCATCCAGGGAGGCAAAGACGCCCATTTCATGAACAGCCTGGTCAGGCTGGCTGCTGTCTTTCATTTTCAGCAACACCGCTTTGACGACCTGTTCAATATCCTGTTGATTCATGATTTTCTGCCTTATTTATGGAAGATCACCTGACCACCGGCCACCACTTCATCGACGATGCCAATCACGCACAGGTCGACAGGCGACGCTTCGCTACGATGAGCCTGGCGAGCAGAACTGCCGCTGACCAGCAACACCCACTCCCCGTTTCCCGCCCCGATGCTGTCGATAGCAACGGCACACTGTCCGTCGGGATTTCCCTGGGAATCAATCATTTCCACCATCAACAATTTGTCATGCGCCAGACCCTGATGGCGTACGGTACAAACGATTTGTCCTGTGACGACTGCCAGTTTCATACCCGCCTCCGTGGCATTTTCAGGTAAAACCTCCCCCTGCTCTCCAAAGAGAACAATGCGAAAAGGAGAGAGAGTGACGCCAGCCTGTGACGTCACATGGGGTGATTACATGTCGTTGCTGTCGCCTTTGAAGCTGATCGGGAACACTTCTTCCAGATCGCCATGCGGACGCGGAATAACATGCACAGAAACCAGCTCACCAATACGTTGCGCTGCGGCAGCACCGGCATCGGTCGCCGCTTTGCAGGCTGCCACATCGCCACGAACCATGGCAGTACACAGGCCGCCACCGATCTGCTTCACGCCAACCAGCTTCACGCGTGCCGCTTTAACCATTGCGTCAGAAGCCTCAATCAGTGCAACCAGGCCCCGGGTTTCGATCATTCCTAATGCTTCCATTGTGTTTTCCTCGTTTAAAGGGTCCAGAACGGGACCTTATACAACCAGTGTGTGCGAGGCGTTTTCACGGCTCACGTCAGTCTGGCGCGGCACAGCTGCCACCAACGCCAGTTCGATAATTTCTTGCACGCTACAGCCTCGGGAAAGATCGTGCAGCGGCGCGGCAAGCCCTTGAATCAATGGCCCGACGGCGCGATAACCGCCCAAACGCTGTGCGATTTTGTAACCGATGTTGCCCGCTTCCAGCGACGGGAAGACCATCACATTGGCTTTCCCCTGTAACGGGCTGGCTGGCGCTTTTTGCGCCGCGACATCCGGCACAAACGCGGCGTCAAACTGCAATTCGCCATCCACCACCAGCTGCGGCGCACGTTCACGCACGATATCCGTCGCCTGCTGCACGTTGGCGACGTTGGGGTGACGGGCGCTGCCGTTGCTGGAAAATGACAGCATCGCCACGCGCGGCTCAACGCCGGTAATCGTCTGCCAGGTGTCGGCGCTGGCAATGGCGATGTCCGCCAGCTGCGCCGCCGTTGGCTGCGGCACCACGCTGCAATCGGCAAACCCTAATGGCTGTCCGGTGTACTGCGGCAGCATCAGAAAAATGGACGACAGCGTTTTACAGCCCGGCTGTAAACCAATGAGGCGCAGCCCGGCACGCAGTACGTTCGCCGTTGACGACAGGTTGCCTGCGATACAGACATCCGCCTTGCCTGCGCTGACCATGGCGGCGGCGAACATCAGCGGATCGTTGAGTTTCTCCAGCGCATCCGGCGGCGTTTTCTCACCGGCTCGAGCCAGCCAACGCTGCGCAAATTCTTCACGCATCTGCAGATTGCTTTGTGGATCAATTACGCGAAGACCGTCCATGGCGATACGGTGCGTCAGGGAAAACTGGCGCATCTCAAACGGGCTGGCCACGAGAATCGGCTGCGCCAGACCCTGCTGTTGCAGGTAATGCGCCGCCTTCAGCACGCGTACGTCCAGCGCGTCCGGGAAGACCACCCGGGCAGGCGAGTTTTTTGCCAACTCACGGCAACGTTCAATGATCATTGCCACCTCCCAGTCGTTGTTGAATTTGGCTGACCGTCTGCGGATGCTTCGCTACGCTCAGGATCATCATCACGTAAACCGTACTCGAGAGACGGTTCAGCGCCTGCAGGATATCCGGTCGCAGTACGTCGAAACCGCGGGTAATAAAGACCTGGGCCGCCACCACTTCCGTTTCACGCACTTTGGTACGCAGCAGATTCAGTAATGCGGCATCGCGACCGTGGCTGGCTTCCGGCACCAGGTGATCGTGGTCAAGGTAGCGCAGCGGCTGATGAGAAAGCCGGTGCAGTTGTTCCTCGTTGAGCCCCACGATGGACTGCGCCGCCAGCGGTTCATCCATCGCATCGGCCCGCATGATGTTGCCCAGACGCGAGCGAATGTCCGCAAGCCAGGGTTGCCACAGTTCCGGCAACTCAATTTGTAACCACACCGTCAGGGCAATGGTGCTGTCCAGCGCGGCGCGAAACCCCAGCCGTGGGTCGCTTTTGGCGACCATTTTGTCCGCCGTCAGATGGGTCAACGTGTCGGGCTTTTTCGTCACTTCCTGACGGCACAACTCACAACTCGCCTGCGGGTGCGAGTCGCTGCTGGTCAAACCGTGTACCGGCTGCGGTTGCTGCTCCTCGTCATCGACAAACAGACTTCCTTGTTCATCCAGAAACTTAATGCGCAGGTGACGGCTTTCCAGCAGTTCCCTGGCAGATGGCGTCAGGCGAGCATCAACGGGGAGGTGAATTTCAGCTCCTTCGCTGAGCGTGTGATTCGCTCTCAGCCATGCTTCAGTAATGAAATCCTTCATACATCCGCCCCAAAGCCTGTCCCAACAGGCGTGATTGTTGCCGCCAGTTTGGACATGGACAGCGCGGAACAACCGGAGCGTACGCGGAGTACGTGAGGATTGTGAGCACTGCCCAGAGCCAAAATGGCAAATAAAATAGCCTGCTGGGTCAGGCGGTTAGCAGGACTGCCAATTCGCAGGCCAGGCCACATACAGAAATTTCACGGTCGATGGCGTACCAAATTCAATGCTGGAGCCTTTCGGGATGAACATCACATCCCCGGCTTTGGCAATCATGGTTTCGCCCTGGTGACGAACGTGGAGTTCCCCTTCCAGAATCATGTCGATTTCGTCGTAATTCAGCGTCCACGGGAAGAAGGCGTTTTCCCACTGCATAAAGCCAGCGGCCATGCTGCTACCGTCTTTGTCCGTCACTAAATCCGTTAAGCCGACGCAGTGCGGTTCAGCACCGTCAAAGCGGCCAAACTTCACGCTGCTGCCGTCAATCACTTTCACGCCGCCTTTGCCGGTGACCGAGGTAAAACTCGGCTGCATACCGCCTTGTTCCAGCGACTGTTTTTCCTTCATCACTTTGTCCATCAGCTGCGCGACGAGGCTTTCGGTGAACTGCCCTTCCGGCAACTGGGCGATGATGGTTTCACGAATACGCTGGCTGTCCGTTTTGCCGTCATCCACCGGAGCGGATGTCGCGGCGGCTACCGGGGTAGATTCGTCGCATTCGGTAATCGTGACGCCCAGTAGATCCGCAACTTCGCGGGCCTCCGGGGTGATGATGCTGGCGCGCAGAACAACCGACAATGCCTGCTCGCCCCGTGCGTGAGCCGCACGAATGTCATTAGCTGTGATAAGTTTTTTCACCTGCCCCTTCCTCCTGTTCGGTAAGTGCTGCCAGATAATCCACCAGATGCTGCACGCTGTCCGGATCATGCGTATTGAGTTCGAAAACGGGGTCCTGGAACCCTAATCCGCGCAGTAATTGTCGCGTTGCAGCGACGTCGGCATCCGGTACGTCTGTTTTGCTGATCACGGCGATGTGTCGTTTACTGGCGCCAATATCCAACAGTCCGGCAGGTAAGCGACTTTCTTTGTCATTGGCTGCATGAACATAAATCAGCGTATCGACATCCTGCAGCGTGGTAATTAAGGCGTGATACCAGCGAGGATGGCTAAAATATTCCCCAGGGGTATCGATATCGCCGTTTTCATTAAATTCCACAGCCTGCGTTTTTCTGGCGAGGGAATAATTTCCCTGTAATGCGTTAAAAAGCGTTGTTTTTCCCGCACCGACGGTGCCGACAAACGCAATTCGTTTCATGGCCGCCTCTCATTAGCTTTTTGTCAGATCGCACAAGGTGAAATTTAATAGGCGTCCCAGGCCGCTGACCGTCTGTAATAACGCCTCTTCTACCGCGCCGACAGAACCATAAATCACCAGCGCCCCGCTGAATCTGTCGAGAAAACCGATATGTACATCAGCCGCTTTCATCGCTAAGTCACCGGCGATCATCGCGGTTTCTCCTGGAGTCAGCGTCATAATGCCGATGGCTCCGGCTTCGGGAACGCCGATCTTTTTCGCCAGCTCGTCACCAGGATGCGCAATGAGATGCGCCAGCGTGACCTGTTTACCCGGCACAAATTCCTGAATGATGCGTTCTTTATCCATTGCTCACCGCCTGTGCTGAAACTTTCCTCATCGTGGCAATTTTTCGTCAGAGTAAATAACAAAATTCGGCAAGCTGGTTTAAAAGGTGAGATGGATCACTAAGAATGGGGAAATAAAAAAGCGCGGGAGAAACCCGCGCCTGAATTAATTAAAGTGAAATTACAGCGGCTGTGTTTGCGCTTCCACCACGGCCAGCGCCACCATATTCACGATACGGCGAACAGAGGCGATCGGCGTTAATACGTGAACCGGTTTAGAGACGCCCATCAACACAGGTCCCACCGTGACGCCTTCGGAGCTGGAGACGCGCAGTAAGTTGTAACTAATGCGGGCGGCTTCCATGTTCGGCATCACCAGAATATTGGCCGACCCTTTCAGCGGGCTGTCCGGCATCCGGTCATTACGGATACTCTCCACCAACGCGGCGTCCCCGTGCATTTCGCCGTCGATCATCAGATCAGGTGCCCGCGCTTTGATCAGTTCCAGCGTGGTGCGCATTTTGCCAGCGGATGGACAGTTAGAGGAGCCAAAGTTGGAGTGTGACAGCAGCGCCACTTTCGGTTCGATGCCAAAACGACGAACGGTTTCCGCCGCCATCAGGGCAATTTCAGCCAACTCTTCCGGACCAGGATCATCGTTGACATAGGTGTCTGCAATGAAGGTGTTACCGCTTGGCAACAGCAAAGCGTTCATCGCGCCTGCCGTGTGTACGCCTTCGCGATAACCGAAGATATCCTTCACCACGCTGAAGTGTTCGTGATAGTCGCCGATCGTCCCGCAGATCATCGCATCCGCTTCACCACGCTGAACCATGATTGCGCCAATCACCGTCGTATTACTGATCACCGCACGCTGCGCCTGCTCCTGGGTGATCCCCCGGCGCTTCATGATCTGGTAGTACTCGCTCCAGTACTCTTTAAAACGCGGATCGGATTCATTGTTGACGATCTCAAAGTCGACGCCGGACTTGATCTGCAACCCCAGTTTTTGAATGCGCATTTCGATCACGCTCGGACGGCCGACAAGGATCGGTTTCGCCAGCCCCAGGGTGATCAACTCCTGCGTGGCATGCAGGACTCGCGCCTCTTCCCCTTCCGTCAGCACCACGCGTTTTGGCGCTTTGCGGGCCAGAGAGAAGATAGGCTTCATGAACAGGTTGGTTTTATAAACAAACTCGGTCAGTTTATCGATGTAAGCATCAAAATCAGCAATTGGACGCGTTGCCACGCCGGAATCCATCGCCGCTTTCGCCACCGCAGGCGCGATCTTGACGATCAGACGCGGATCGAACGGTTTTGGAATAATGTAGTCCGGGCCGAAGCTCAGATCCTGATCGCCATAGGCGGAAGCCACGACTTCGCTTTGCTCTGCATGCGCCAGTTCAGCAATGGCATGCACCGCCGCCAGTTTCATCTCTTCGTTAATCGCCGTGGCGCCCACATCCAGTGCGCCACGGAAGATGAACGGGAAGCACAGAACGTTGTTAACCTGGTTTGGATAGTCAGAACGACCGGTACAGATAATGGCGTCCGAACGAACCTCTTTCGCCAGCGGCGGCAGGATTTCAGGTTCCGGGTTGGCCAGCGCCAGAATCATCGGCGCGCGGGCCATTTTTTTCACCATCTCAGGCGTGAGGACTTTTGGCCCTGAACAGCCGAGGAAAATGTCCGCCCCGTCAATTACATCATCCAGCGTACGTTTGCCGTCGTCCTCCACCGCGTAAGCCGCTTTGGTTTCCGCCATGTTCGGTTCGCGGTCTTTGTAGATAACGCCTTTCGAGTCGCAGACGACAATGTTGTGCTTCTGCATCCCGAGCGCCACCAGCAGGTTCATACAGGCAATCGCCGCCGCCCCTGCACCGGAGACCACCATGCGCACGTCAGAGATGTTTTTCTCCACCACGCGCAGGCCATTTAGAATGGCTGCGGTGCTGATGATCGCGGTGCCGTGCTGATCGTCGTGGAATACCGGGATATTCATGCGCTCGCGCAGTTTTTGCTCAATGTAGAAACATTCGGGCGCTTTGATGTCTTCAAGGTTAATGCCGCCAAACGTTGGCTCAAGCGCCGCAACGACATTGATAAATTTATCCGGGTCGAGCTCATCCACTTCAATGTCGAAGACATCAATACCGGCAAACTTTTTAAACAGAACGCCTTTGCCTTCCATCACCGGTTTACCTGCCAGGGCGCCGATATTGCCCAGCCCAAGTACCGCCGTGCCGTTGGAGATCACCGCAACCAGGTTGCCGCGCGCGGTATATTTGTAGGCCGCCAGCGGGTCTTTTGCAATTTCAAGACAAGGGGCCGCTACACCTGGCGAATAGGCCAGTGCAAGATCGCGCTGGGTGGCAAGAGGCTTGGTTGGAGAAACCTGGATTTTACCCGGCACAGGAAATTCGTGGAAATCGAGGGCGCTTTGTCTTAACTGGTCATCCATCTTGTTGTTCCTTTCACGTATCGATCAAAAAAGTGGCGCGGTTCAATTGAGCCGCACATTATCGCCTCACAGGGCAGCACAAACTTTGAACGTCACCAAACTCTCACTACTCAAAGAAAGAATTTGTTATCAATTTATAACTGTCATGTTACCTGCTTAAACCAGCAATACCATGCCCGTCTGCTATGCTTTTTTGTGGTATACCCCATGAATTTCTCAGAAGTGTGAATCAAAGCACTCAGCTAACACTTTACTTTTCAAGGAGTATTTCCTATGAACCAGTTAGACGGTATCAAACAATTCACGACAGTCGTTGCCGACAGTGGTGATATTGAGTCTATTCGCCATTATCACCCCCAGGACGCCACCACCAACCCCTCGCTGTTGCTGAAGGCCGCCGGGCTAGCCCAGTACGGTCATCTGATTGACGACGCGGTTGTCTGGGGCAAACACCATGGAAAAACCCAGCGGGAGCAGGTGGCCGAAGCCTGCGACAAACTGGCGGTGAATTTCGGTGCGGAAATTCTGAACAGCATTCCCGGTCGCGTGTCGACCGAAGTGGATGCGCGGCTCTCTTTCGATAAAGAAAAGAGCATTCAGAAAGCGCGCCATCTGGTAGACCTCTACCAACAACAAGGTGTCGAAAAGTCACGGATCCTTATCAAGCTGGCCTCAACCTGGGAAGGTATTCGTGCCGCCGAGCAGCTTGAAAAAGAGGGGATCAACTGCAACCTGACGCTGCTGTTCTCGTTTGCTCAGGCACGTGCCTGCGCCGAAGCAGGCGTATTTCTGATCTCGCCCTTTGTCGGCCGTATTTACGACTGGTATCAGGCGCGCAGCCCAATGGATCCGTACGTGGTCGATGAAGATCCGGGCGTGAAATCAGTACGTAACATCTACGACTACTTCAAGCAGCATCGCTATGACACCATCGTCATGGGCGCCAGCTTCCGTCGCACTGAACAAATTCTGGCGCTGACCGGCTGCGATCGTCTGACTATCGCCCCTAACCTGCTAAAAGAGCTACAGGATAACGAGGACCCGGTGGTCCGCAAACTGGTGCCATCCTCCCAGGCGCTCCCCCGCCCAACGCCAATGACGGAAGCGGAATTCCGCTGGGAACACAATCAGGACGCGATGGCAGTAGAAAAATTATCGGACGGCATTCGTCTGTTCGCCGTTGACCAACGCAAACTGGAAGACCTGCTTGCTGCCAAACTGTAAACCTTGCCACGGAGTGATTTATGACCCGTAAAGATCTTGCCAATGCTGTTCGTGCGCTGAGTATGGATGCCGTGCAAAAAGCCAATTCCGGGCATCCCGGTGCGCCAATGGGGATGGCCGATATCGCCGAAGTGCTGTGGAATGATTTTCTCCGCCACAATCCCGCTGACCCCGGCTGGCACGATCGCGACCGCTTTATTTTGTCCAACGGTCACGCGTCCATGCTGCTGTACAGCCTCCTGCATCTTTCCGGGTACGACCTGCCGTTAGAAGAGTTAAAGAATTTCCGCCAGCTGCACTCAAAAACACCGGGACACCCGGAGATCGGCTATACGCCAGGTGTAGAAACCACGACGGGTCCGCTGGGTCAGGGCCTGGCCAATGCCGTCGGGATGGCGATCGCCGAGCGTACGCTGGCGGCGCAGTTTAATCAGCCCAATCATGAAATTGTCGATCACTTCACCTATGTGTTTATGGGCGACGGATGCCTGATGGAAGGGATCTCCCACGAGGCGTGTTCGCTGGCGGGCACGTTGGGGCTCGGCAAACTGATCGGTTTTTACGATCACAACGGCATCTCCATTGATGGTGAAACCAAAGGGTGGTTTACCGATGACACGGCAAAACGCTTTGAAGCGTACCACTGGCATGTGGTGGAGGAGATCGACGGCCACGATCCGGAAGCGGTGAAAAAAGCGATTTTGCAAGCGCAGAGCGTGAAAGATAAACCGTCGCTGATTCTTTGCCGGACGGTGATTGGCTTCGGCTCACCGAATAAAGCCGGTAAAGAAGAGGCGCACGGCGCGCCGCTTGGCCAGGAAGAAGTGGCGTTATCGCGCCAGAAACTGGGCTGGCATCACCCAGCTTTTGAGATCCCCAAAGAGATTTATCATGCCTGGGATGCCCATGAAAAAGGCGGGAAAACGCAGCAGGCGTGGCAAGAGAAGTTCGCCGCCTATGCAAAAGCTTACCCCGATTTGGCGGCAGAGTTTACCCGCAGGATGAACGGCGACCTGCCCAAATCCTGGGAAAAGACCACCCAAAAATATATCGCCGAACTCCAGTCTAGTCCGGCTAAAATCGCCACCCGTAAGGCCTCGCAGAACACATTGAATGTCTACGGCCCACTGCTGCCGGAACTGCTCGGCGGTTCAGCCGATCTCGCCCCCAGCAACCTGACCATCTGGAAAGGCTCCACCTCACTGACCGAGGATCTGGCAGGCAACTATATCCACTACGGCGTACGTGAATTCGGCATGACCGCCATTGCCAACGGCATCGCCCATCACGGCGGATTCTTACCCTACACCGCCACCTTCCTGATGTTTGTTGAATATGCCCGCAACGCAGCCCGAATGGCGGCGCTAATGAAAGCCCGGCAAATCATGGTCTACACCCATGACTCTATCGGTCTGGGCGAAGACGGTCCGACGCACCAGGCGGTTGAACAGTTAGCGAGCCTGCGACTGACGCCAAACTTCAGCACCTGGCGACCGTGCGATCAGGTCGAAGCGGCCGTCGGCTGGAAACTGGCCGTTGAGCGTCGTAATGGACCGACGGCGCTGATCCTCTCCCGCCAAAACCTGGCTCAGATTGAGCGCACACCCGAGCAGGTAAAAGCCATCGCCCGCGGCGGGTATGTGTTGAAAGACAGCGGAGGAAAACCGGATGTGATCCTGATAGCGACCGGCTCCGAAATGGAGATAACGCTACAGGCTGCAGAAAAGCTGACCGGAGAAGGCCGCAATGTACGCGTCGTTTCCCTCCCTTCAACGGATATTTTCGACGCCCAGGATGAAGCGTACCGGGAGTCAGTTTTGCCCTCGAAAGTCAGCGCCCGGGTGGCCATCGAGGCGGGAATTGCCGACTACTGGTACAAATATGTCGGACTGAAAGGGGCCATTGTCGGGATGACGAGTTACGGGGAATCCGCGCCTGCAGAAAAACTGTTCCCCCACTTTGGTTTCACGGTCGACAACATCGTGGCGAAGGCGCATCGCGTGTTGGGTCAGTAAGCGATACCAGAAACCGACGCTTCGCGTCTTCTTACCATAGCGGTCAACGCGTGATCCACAGAGTGGGCCACGCGTCTGGCCCATGCCAGTTGTCACAGCTCGGCTCCTGGGCATACCGAACCAGACGGAAACGCTGGCCGTCAAAACGCCAGCGTGTCTGAATCCCACAGTCGGTTAACCCCCGCCCTTTTGCCAGCGTCACCAGCTCACGCGATTTTTCGTCAAACGTGGCGTTCATCAGTTCCATGTCGTTACTTTCCGCACCGGAATTAAACGGTAAGCGTAGGCGCAGCGATCGGGACGTCAGCGGTTTTTTGCGCGAAACAATCCACGCGAGATCTATGGTGTTATAAGCGCCAGCCTCACAGCCTATCATCATCAGCGCTTTGTCATCAGTCAGGGCGGTGACCCGAACCTCGCGACGCATCGGGTCCAGCGAACAGCGAAAACCATTCATTCGCCAGTTGGCGTACTCCAGCAGATCGTTGCGTTCTTCATCAGACAGAGGGGTCGGCGTTGGGTTAATCACTGCCACCCCTTTTAGCGCAGGCGCAGGCGGCACGCTGAGCGGCGGATCGTCGCCTTTTTCAATCCATGCTGTTTCACTGCCAACCCGTTTTTGTTGAGAATCAATAAACAGTAAGGCGGACTTTAATCCCTCCAGTGAAAGGACCTGCGGCCCTCCGCTCAGAGTTATCGCCCGGGCTTGTTGAATGGTCTGTAAAAATGATGTGATGGTCGCCGCATCGCCCGTCATCAGATGCCACGGTGAGATCTGCCAGTTCTGAGCGTCCAGCGTCAGCGGTTTTCCTTCCAGCAGGAGACGCGGTGCAATATCCGCTTCTTTCGCGTCGGGGAGCGTCAATCCGCCCAGATCGATGCGTAAAACGGCATCCGTACGCGCCCCGGCGCTGCGACTCAGGGTCATGACCAGGCCATGATGCTCACCGCTGTTTCGCGCCACGCAGAAATTTTGATTATTACAGGTCACCTGCCAGTCGGAAAACGTCTGTTGTGCTGGCGCCGCCCACGTAAGTCGGGCCGCGATGACGCTGAGCAGGAAAATGAAAATAACGCGATAGCGCATGGACGGTACAAACCCCAGAAGTCAAACAACCTACACAGATTGTATCTTCGTTGGGGTTCCCATCAGTCTCAATCAGATTTATCGGATTACGTTAAGAAATGTAAATAAATATAACACTTATTTATCAGTCCATTAAATGCGATGACTGCAAATAATTGAGCAATAACACAGTCTTACCGTCCCGTATTTCGCCAGATTTGATCATCGCCAGCGCCTGGGTAAAGGGCAACTCCAGTACGTCGATATCTTCATCTTCAACGCCACCACCGGCATTGGCGCGCTGGCTATCGCTGTATTCAGCAATAAAGAAGTGGATCAGTTCCGTCACCCCGCCCGGCGACATATACAGCTCAAACAATTTCCTCACTTCCCCGACTTCGTACCCGGTCTCTTCGATGGCTTCTTTACGGATGCAGATTTCCGGCTCGTCGTTATCCAGCAATCCGGCACAGGTTTCAATCAATTGACCCGTTTCATTGCCATTAACCCAGGTGGCAACACGAAACTGACGGATCAGAACGACCGTTTTTTTCTCCGCGTTGTACAGCAGAATCGTCGCGCCGTTTCCGCGATCGTAAACCTCGCGTTTGTGGCGGATGACGTCACCATTTTGGCGAGTCAGATCGTAGGTGATATTGCGCAGGATGAAATAGTTATCAGAGAGGACTTTATCTTTGATGAGGGTAATTTTTTGCGACATACCGGCTCCACAGCGAGAAGTGAATCACCATACTACGCCGTGAAACCGGATTTGTCGTCAGCCTGACCTAGTGAGATTTGACTGATTTTATCCCCAACCAGTCGATCATCCCCTGCGCGGCATGCCGCCCTTCCGCCATCGCCGTGACCACCAGATCGGCGCCGCGTACCGCATCGCCTCCGGCGAAGATTTTCGGATTGGTGGTCTGATAACGGAAAGCGCTTTCGACGTTAGCCGCAATCCGCCCCCAGTCGTCTACCTTCACGCCGTGCGCTTCCAGCCACGGCATGCCGTGAGGATGAAAGCCAAACGCCATAATGACCGCGTCCGCTGGCATGACAAACTCGCTGCCTTCGACAGGCACCGGACGGCGTCGCCCTTGCGCATCGGGTTCGCCCAGTTGAGTACGCAGGAAGCGTACGCCGCTCACGCGTCCTTCATCGTTGAGCACCAGATCAACCGGCTGCACGTTGAACTCGAAGTGTGCCCCTTCTTCCCTGGCGTTTTTCACCTCTTTCTTCGAACCCGGCATGTTAGCTTCATCACGGCGATAAGCACAGGTGACCTGACTGGCTCCGTGGCGCAGCGCCGTACGCACACAATCCATTGCCGTGTCGCCGCCGCCCAACACCACGACATTCAGCCCTGCGGTATCAATAAAAGGTTCATCCGGCGATTCATCAATTCCCATTACGTTTTTCGTATTGGCGATCAGGAACGGCAGCGCGTCGTAAACCCCCGGCGCGTCTTCGTTCGGTAGATCGGCTTTCATGGAGCGGTAGGTTCCCACGCCCACGAATACGGCATCGAAATCGCCCAGCAGCGATTCAAGGGTTACCTCTTTGCCCACTTCACAATTCAGCTCAAAATGGATCCCCATTGCGCTGAAGATTTCCCGGCGGCGCGCCAGCAGAGATTTATCCAGCTTGAAGGCCGGGATGCCAAATGTCAGTAAGCCGCCAATCTCCGGATGGCGATCGTACACCGTCGCACTCACGCCATGACGCGCCAGCACATCGGCACAGGCCAAACCTGCCGGCCCCGCGCCGATGATAGCAACACGTTTGTCGACCTTCTGGACATCGCTCAGGTCGGGGTGCCAGCCTTTACTCAACGCCCGGTCGGAAATGTAGCGCTCAATGTTGCCGATAGTGATCGCGCCGTGCTCGTCACGAACGGTACACGCGCCTTCACACAGCCTGTCCTGGGGGCACACGCGCCCGGTAATTTCCGGCAGGCAGTTCGTCTGGTGGGAGAGCTCCACCGCCGCGTCGATGTCTCCGGCTTTGACGAGTTCAATCCACTGCGGAATATGGTTGTGCAATGGGCAGGTCCATTCGCAGATACTGTGCTCGCCGCACTTCAGGCAACGCGACGCCTCACGCTGGGCCTGGAGCGTGCGAAAGGGCAGATAAATTTCTTCAAAGGTGGTTTTTCGCGCCTCAATCACCAGCTTGTCCGGCTCGCCGCGCGGCGGCGTCGCGTGCATCTGCTCCACTTTGCTCATGACGTAAGGCGTCATCCCGGTGGCGTCAGCATGCCAGGGTTGACTTTCCTGACGTGCCGTACGCAAACGGCGCGCTTTAGACAAGCTGGCGAGGGACGATTCCGTCACCAGTTGCAACGCATTGGCCGGGCAGTTTTCGACGCAGGCCGGACCGCCTTCACGATCCTGACACAAATCGCATTTGTGCGCCGTGGCTTTGACCTGATCGCGGGCGACCGGCGTTAGCACAATTTGCATGGTGCCAAACGGACAGGCGACCACGCAGGATTTGCAGCCGATACATTTCTGCTGGTTCACCTGGACGCTGCTGTTGACATGGCTTATCGCGCCGTTAGGACAGCTTCGGGCGCAGGGTGCATCTTCGCAGTGGTGGCAGGTCACCGCGCTGCGCTGATGCTGATGTTTAATAACCGTAATCCTGGGTTGATAATGTTGTTGGCTCAGTACATGTTGCTCTGCATTGTGGGCCATCACGCAGGCGACCTCACAGGCATGGCATCCCAGGCACTGCTGGCTGTTAGCCATAATAAAACGATTCATGGCGACCTTCTGTTTTGGTTGTAAAAACCTTATTCTTTATAGGAACAATGTTATTAACCGACCCGACAAAGGTCGGCAATGTCCATTTGCCCAGGATGGGCAACTATTTCTCCAGAACCTGTGGCAGATCAATTTATTTCATGGCAGGTGAAATTGCGTTTTAGTTAATTAAGGACTTTCTCTATCATTTCATCACCTGCGCTTTACCCATTGCCTTTGTACAGAGGATTACGCGTGTGACGGTCAAACGCCCCGTCTCGGCCAGCCTGGCCCGGGCATTTTTTTACATTGTTTTGCTGTCGATACTTTCTACCGGTGTCGCGTTGCTGACGCTTGCCAGCAGTTTGCAGGATGCCGAAGCCATCAATATTTCTGGCTCGTTGCGTATGCAAAGCTATCGGCTGGGCTACGACCTGCAAAGCCGCAGCCCCCAGTTGAATGCGCACCGCCAGCTGTTCCAGCAGACCCTGAACTCGCCAGTGCTGCAAAAACTGAATACCTGGTACGTTCCGGACGCGGTAAAAAGCGGCTACGCGCGACTGCATGCTAACTGGCTGGAAATGGACGCACGGTTGGTTGACGGCGATTTGCCGTGGTATCAAAAAAACATCAACGCGTATGTCGATCAAATCGATCTGTACGTGCTGGCGCTCCAGCGCTATGCCGAGCGGAAAATGATGCTGGTCGTCGGCATCTCGCTGGCAGGCGGGATTGGGATTTTTACGCTGGTCTTCTTTACGCTGCGGCGGATTCGCCAACAGGTCGTGCGGCCGCTCAATCATCTGGTGATGGCGAGCCAGCGAATTGAGCACGGACAGTTTGATACTCCGCCGCTGGATACCGGGTTACCCAACGAACTGGGATTGCTGGCAAAAACCTTTAATCAGATGTCGAGCGAACTGTATAAACTTTATCGCTCGCTCGAGGCCTCTGTCGAAGAGAAAACCCACGATCTGCATGAAGCCAATCGTCGACTGGAGGTGTTATATCAGTGCTCTCAGGCGCTGAATACCAGCCAGATCGATGTGCACTGTTTCCGCCATATTCTGAAGATCGTGCGGGAAAATGACGCCGCGTATTATCTGGAGTTGACCGTCGGCGACAACTGGCGCATCAGCGAAGGGACGCTGAGCGCCGATCTCCCGCTGCAAATCTTGCCCGTCACCATGCAGGAGACGGTCTACGGTGAGTTGCACTGGCAAAGCCCCAACGTTAATGCCTCCGCTCCGCTGCTGAACAGCGTTTCAAGTATGCTAGGGCGCGGGTTGTACTTTAACCAGGCACAGAAACACTTCCAGCAGTTGCTGCTGATGGAGGAACGCGCGACTATCGCCCGCGAACTGCACGATTCGCTGGCGCAGATGCTCTCCTATTTACGCATCCAGCTCACCCTGCTAAAACGCTCCGTGGCGGAAGAGAACGCGGTAGCACAATCGATCCTCGCCGATTTTTCCGTCGCGTTAAATGATGCCTGGCGTCAATTGCGTGAGCTACTCACCACCTTCCGCCTGACGCTGCAGCAGGCCGATTTGCCCTCGGCATTGCGCGAAATGCTCGATACCCTGCAAAATCAAACCTCCGCTAAACTGTCTCTGGACTGTCGCTTGCCCACGCTGGCGCTGGATGCGCAAATGCAGGTGCATTTGTTGCAGATTATCCGGGAGGCGGTGTTAAACGCCATTAAACATGCCAACGCCACCGAGATTGCCGTCAGTTGCGTCACCGCGCCGGACGGAAATCATACCGTCTACATTCGGGATAATGGCGTGGGGATCGGCGAACCGAACGAACCACCGGGGCACTATGGTCTGAACATTATGCGTGAACGGGCTGAAAGACTCAGCGGTACCTTACTTTTTTCTCAGCCTTCCGGGGGTGGGACGTTGGTGAGCATCAGTTTCCGGTCATCAGAAACACAAGAGACTCAACAGACCTAAAGAATGGCAACGCGTCAGAAAACCTGAATACAGGCCAGACGCGACAGGCACAAAACGTACGCTGTAAATGGGCATGATAATTTACATTATCTCCTTTTTTTCTCCACGTTTGCCTGACGCCTTGCCGCTACAGTGATGCAAGTCATACCCATAACGATACGTAGAAACACGAGGTCCTCTTTTAATGGCGAATTTTTTCATCGATCGCCCCATTTTTGCCTGGGTGCTGGCAATACTGTTGTGCCTGACAGGAACCCTGGCCATCTTATCTTTGCCCGTTGAACAATACCCCGACCTGGCACCTCCTAACGTGCGAATCACCGCAAACTATCCGGGCGCGTCCGCACAAACGCTGGAAAATACCGTCACTCAGGTTATCGAACAGAATATGACAGGTCTCGATAATCTGATGTACATGTCCTCGCAGAGCAGCGGAACAGGGCAAGCGTCTATCACGCTCAGCTTTATCGCCGGAACCGATCCGGATGAAGCTGTTCAGCAGGTACAAAACCAGCTGCAATCCGCGATGCGTAAATTGCCGCAGGCGGTGCAGGATCAAGGCGTCACCGTGCGAAAAACCGGGGATACCAACATCCTGACCATCGCGTTTGTGTCTACCGATGGCTCGATGGATAAGCAGGATATCGCCGACTATGTCGCCAGTAATATTCAGGATCCGCTGAGCCGCGTGAATGGCGTCGGGGACATTGATGCCTACGGTTCACAGTACTCAATGCGAATCTGGCTGGACCCCGCCAAACTGAACAGCGTTCAGATGACCGCCAAAGACGTGACCGACGCCATTGAGTCGCAGAATGCGCAAATCGCCGTCGGGCAACTTGGCGGTACGCCTTCGGTGGACAAACAGGCGCTGAACGCCACCATTAATGCGCAATCGCTGCTGCAAACGCCCGATCAATTCCGCGCCATTACGCTACGCGTCAATCAGGACGGTTCCGAAGTTAAACTGGCGGATGTTGCCACCGTCGAAATGGGGGCGGAAAAATACGATTACATCAGCCGCTTTAACGGCAATCCAGCCTCTGGTCTCGGGGTGAAACTGGCCTCTGGCGCCAATGAAATGGCCACCGCCAGTCTGGTGCTTCACCGTCTGGATGAGCTGGCACAGTACTTCCCGCATGGGCTGGAATACAAGGTGGCCTATGAAACCACCTCCTTCGTAAAAGCCTCTATTGAAGACGTGGTAAAAACGCTGCTGGAAGCTATCTTGCTGGTGTTCCTGGTCATGTACCTGTTCCTGCAAAACTTCCGTGCGACGCTGATCCCGACCATTGCGGTGCCCGTGGTATTGATGGGCACCTTTTCCGTCCTCTACGCGTTTGGTTACAGTGTCAATACGCTGACGATGTTCGCGATGGTGCTGGCGATCGGCCTGCTGGTCGATGACGCCATCGTGGTCGTGGAGAACGTCGAGCGAATAATGAGCGAGGAAGGGCTTTCTCCGCGCGAAGCAACACGCAAATCGATGGGGCAAATTCAGGGGGCGCTGGTCGGTATCGCGATGGTGCTTTCTGCGGTATTTGTGCCGATGGCCTTCTTCGGCGGAACAACCGGAGCAATTTACCGACAGTTCTCGATCACCATTGTGGCCGCGATGGTGCTCTCCGTGCTGGTGGCGATGATCCTGACCCCTGCCCTGTGCGCCACATTGTTAAAGCCGTTGCATAAAGGCGAACACCACGGGCAAAAAGGATTCTTCGGCTGGTTTAACCGAAGCTTTAACCGCAATGCTGAACGTTACGAAAAAGGGGTCGCGAGAATTCTGCATCGCAGTCTGCGCTGGATACTGATCTACGTGCTGCTGCTTGGCGGTATGGTGTTCCTGTTTTTGCGCTTGCCAACCTCATTTTTGCCGCTGGAAGATCGCGGCATGTTCACGACCTCAGTCCAGTTGCCCAGCGGTTCAACGCAGCAACAGACGCTGAAAGTGGTGGAGGAGGTCGAGAAATATTTCTTTACCCATGAGAAAGACAACATCATGTCCGTCTTCTCTACCGTCGGCTCAGGACCGGGCGGAAACGGGCAGAACGTGGCCCGCATGTTTGTCCGTTTAAAAGACTGGGACGAACGTGACGCCACAACCGGAACGTCGTTTGCCATTATCGAGCGTTCAACAAAAGCCTTTAGCAAGATTAAAGAAGCCCGGGTTTTCGCCAGCAGTCCCCCCGCGATCAGCGGCCTTGGCAGTTCCGCCGGGTTTGATATGGAGCTTCAGGATCACGCTGGCGCCGGTCATGACGCGCTGATGGCCGCCCGCGACCAACTGATTGAACTCGCCGGGAAAGACAGTCTGTTGACCCGTGTCCGCCACAATGGTCTGGACGACAGTCCGCAGTTGCAAATTGAAATTGACCAACGTAAAGCGCAGGCGCTTGGCGTCTCTATCGACGATATCAACGATACGTTGCAAACGGCCTGGGGGTCGAGCTACGTCAACGACTTTATGGACAGAGGTCGTGTGAAGAAAGTGTACGTACAGGCGGCGGCAAAATACCGCATGCTGCCAGGCGACATCAATCTCTGGTACGTGCGTAATAAAGAGGGCGGGATGGTGCCTTTCTCCGCCTTTGCAACCTCACACTGGGAGACCGGTTCACCGCGTCTGGAGCGCTACAACGGCTACTCTGCGGTAGAGATTGTGGGGGAAGCCGCCCCCGGTGTCAGCACCGGCACCGCGATGGATATTATGGAGTCGCTGGTACGCGAATTGCCGACGGGCTTTGGTCTGGAGTGGACCGCAATGTCATATCAGGAACGCCTCTCTGGCGCACAAGCGCCAGCGCTGTACGCCATCTCGCTACTGGTGGTATTCCTGTGTCTGGCGGCGTTGTATGAAAGCTGGTCGGTGCCGTTTTCGGTGATGCTGGTAGTGCCGCTGGGCGTTATCGGCGCCCTGCTCGCCACGTGGATGCGCGGTCTGGAAAACGACGTCTATTTCCAGGTGGGGTTACTCACGGTCATTGGTCTCTCGGCGAAAAACGCCATTCTGATTGTCGAGTTCGCCAACGAGATGAATGAGAAAGGGCACGATCTGCTGGAAGCCACTTTGCACGCCTGTCGTCAGCGCTTACGACCGATTCTGATGACCTCGCTGGCGTTTATCTTCGGGGTGTTGCCGATGGCGATCAGCAATGGCGCAGGTTCCGGCGGTCAGCACGCCGTGGGAACCGGCGTGATGGGCGGAATGATCTCCGCAACGATTCTGGCGATCTACTTCGTCCCCTTGTTCTTCGTGCTGGTACGTCGACGCTTTCCGCTAAAACCGCGACCAGAATAATCGCGCCATAAAAAAGGCGACCTGCCAACGGGTCGCCTTTTCTGTGTGAAACCTTCACACTATGATTATTTCACTGCTTATTTCTTCCTGAAAACTATTTACGAAGCATCACTTCGATAAAGTCTTTCCAGTTCCCCAGTTCACGTTCAATCATAACAACCTCTCTTATTATTATGGGTATTCTACAAAAACATTATCTTCAGGAGAAGATAATTTAACCGATTGGTGCAATTACATTCTCCGGAGAACAAGACTATGTCATCACTATGGTTCTATACTCATAAACTTTATGTGACCAACTGCAATATTTCGCAACAATCATACATCAACTACTACTTTCTCAATTTTGATGTAAAAACAGTCAATTGCAACAGGTCATAATCTGAATTATCACATCTGCGGAATATTCAAGAACATTCATGTATCATTATTCACAATACATTCAACAATGTTATATTTTACGATCATCATTACCTGAGAAATAACAGCAATGATGACTATTCCGCGTGGTCATGCACTGCGATAATATTGCTTAATTATTCGAAATTCGCGTAAAAGGATTCAAAAATGGTTACCGTCTTCGGCATCAAAAACTGTGACACCATCAAGAAAGCGCGGCGCTGGCTGGAGGCGCACGGCATCGACTACCGTTTCCACGATTACCGTGCAGACGGATTAGAGAGTGAATTATTGAATACCTTTATTGCTGAGTTAGGTTGGGAAGCGTTACTGAATACGCGCGGCACCACCTGGCGCAAACTTGATGAAGCGACGCGTAATAGCATTACCGATGCTAATGCCGCTGCCGCATTGATGACAGAAACGCCCGCAATAATAAAACGACCATTGCTCTGGACGCCCGGTAAGCCTATGCTGCTTGGCTTTAGCGAATCCAGTTATCAGCAGTTTTTTAATGAGGTGTAGTCTATGTCGTGCCCGGTCATTGAGCTGACACAGCAGCTTATTCGCCGCCCTTCCCTGAGCCCGGATGATGCGGGATGTCAGGCGTTAATGATTGAACGCCTGCGCGCTATCGGTTTTACCGTCGAGCGCATGGATTTTGGTGACACACAGAATTTCTGGGCATGGCGCGGACAAGGTGAAACCCTGGCCTTTGCCGGCCACACCGATGTGGTGCCCGTCGGGGATGTCGATCGGTGGATTAACCCGCCTTTCGAGCCAACGATCCGTGACGGTATGCTGTTCGGGCGCGGCGCGGCAGACATGAAAGGCTCACTGGCAGCGATGGTAGTGGCGGCAGAGCGCTTCGTGGCTCAGCATCCCCATCACCGTGGGCGTCTGGCGTTTCTGATCACCTCAGATGAAGAAGCCAGCGCGCAAAACGGTACCGTTAAAGTGGTTGAAGCGCTGATGGCGCGCCGCGAAAGGCTCGATTATTGTCTGGTGGGCGAACCTTCCAGCACTGAAATCGTCGGCGACGTGGTGAAAAACGGTCGTCGTGGCTCACTGACCTGTAATCTCACGATTCACGGCGTCCAGGGACATGTGGCTTACCCGCATCTGGCGGATAACCCCGTTCACCGCGCAGCGCCTATGCTGAACGAACTGGTGGGCATTGAGTGGGATCAGGGTAACGAATTCTTCCCTGCCACCAGCATGCAGATAGCCAACATCCAGGCGGGTACCGGCAGTAATAACGTGATCCCGGGCGAACTGTTTGTCCAGTTCAATTTCCGTTTTAGCACGGAACTGAACGACGAGATGATCAAGTCCCGCGTACAGGCGCTGCTCGACAAACATCAGTTGCGCTACACCGTCGATTGGTGGCTTTCCGGCCAGCCTTTCCTGACGGCGCGCGGTAAACTGGTGGATGCGGTGGTGAACGCCATTGCGCACTATAATGAGATCAAACCCCAACTGCTCACGACGGGTGGAACATCCGACGGGCGGTTTATTGCACGTATGGGAGCACAAGTGGTGGAACTTGGGCCGGTCAACGCCACCATTCATAAAATTAATGAATGTGTGAATGCGGCCGATCTGCAACTCCTTGCCCGTATGTATCAACGTATCATGGAGCAACTCGTCGCCTGATGAGTGTTCCCGAAAGAGGAAATAAGCATGGACTGGCTGGCACAATATTGGTGGGTTCTGATACTGGTATTTTTGGTAGGCGTACTGCTGAACGTGATCAAAGATCTCAAGCGCGTCGACCATAAAAAATTCCTCGCCAATAAGCCGGATCTTCCCCCACATCGTGACTTTAACGACAAGTGGGACGATGACGACGATTGGCCAAAGAAAGATCAACCGAAGAAGTAACCCGCAGGCCGGATAAAACGCGTAGCGTTGCCATCCGGCCCTCGCGCCTGATGGCGCTACGCTTTTCAGGCCTACAGGATCAGATCATCTCAATCACATCATCATCATGGGGCGTACCGCCGCTCAGCGCTTCATCGAAGTAATGCTTCGGTACGGTATAGCGCAGATGATCGAGTGCAAACTGCATACTGCGGTCATCAATGGCGTGACCTAAATCTTCCACGATATCCAGCGTGACATCGCCCCCCGCCCGCAACAATGCGGTCTGGGCCGCCACCGCATGCGATAACTCAATCACCCGATCCTCACCGCCGTGAATCAGATGCACGGTCGTCGCCGTTGTCGCGGTTTCCGGCAGACTGGCGTAGCGACCATTAAACGCAATCACTCTGGAGGCCAGCCCTGAATGCGCTTTCACGCTTTCGAGCGACATAATTGCGCCTTGCGAAAAGCCAATCAGCGCCGTGGCTTTCGCGCTCACCCCACTTTGCTGTTGCCAGTAGCGAATGGTATCAACGAAGACCGGCATGATAGCGTCTACCCGCGCCTGACGATTTTCTTCCGTCACGCCCTGCACGGAAAACCACTGGCGTCCCGGTGCCGGGCCACAGGGTTCTGCGCCCCCAATGCTGACAATCAGCGCCTCCGGGAACAGGGGAATAAACCAGCGCCCCAATTCCCCCATCGCAACCGGGTTGTCACCCACGCCATGAAACAGCAGCAACAACTGTTGTGCGGGTTGGGCAGGACGTTGAACAACAAAATGGTCATGTTTCATGGCAATCTCCTTAACTGATGGGTCGATTCTACGCCGCTTAATCACAATGACCATGCCAGGAAATTGAAGGAGTTAGTGAAAAAATTGCCATTGCAAAATACGATCGTGTAACCGCTGCGCGCGTCCGGCATCCAGCGTTGCCAGCGCCTGCGCTACTTCCGCTCTCTGCATGGCCAGCAGCGCTTTACGCCCTGACAGATCCAGTCTGGCGCACAATTGCGCTTCACTGTCTTTGTCCTGCAGACGTCCACGTAATGCAGGAAGCGGGAGACAGCAGGTCTCCAGCAGACGACTAAGACTTCCCACTGACGTCAGCAGCGGACGATGGGCAAAAGCAAAACCTGCCAGCGCCTGCCAGTCATCATCATTAAGCGTAGCCTCTTTCAGCGGGATAACCGGAACCGCTTCACCGTTCCAGTGAGACAACGCCATCGCATCTCGTCGCAGCCGGTGATGCTCACGCTCTGCCAGTTGTTTCCCCGCCTCGCTAACAGGCAAAATAGCCATCGCCGTAAAACACCCGCTACTCGCTTCCCGATGGTTCCCCATCCGGACGAGGATGAATCCACAGCGTTGCCAGAAGCGCCACAATGTTGCGGTGAAGCCAAAGCTGACGGAGAGATAATCCAGTCGAGACGCGTCGGCACTGGCCTGCGCGATCAACTGTTGACCAAGGCCTTCACGTTGCCGTGTGGGATGTACGGCAATGCGGCTCACGCGTCGCCCCGTCAGCGTTGCCGCCAGCGGGCAGCCCCCATGCGCCGCCAGTGATTGCGCAACCAGATTGCCTCGGGGTCGGCGGTAGCCCGCCCAGACCGCCTGACTCAGACTGGCGGATAATCCGCCTTCATCCACCAGCCAGACGGCGCCAGCCACACGGTCAGTCCCCGAGGCCTGAAGAAAATGCTGGCCGGGAGCATCCATCATGCGGCGCAAATCCAGTGGCGATGTACGATAGTGCGCGCCGGAGAGCAGTCGATATACCGCCAGCGGCAGTTCCGGATTTGTGCGCCAGACATCCTGTTCAAACGCCGAGATACGAATATTGCCCAGCGGGGTCTGCGCGAATGTTTCGTCATCAAAAACCAGTGCGTCGCTGACTGTTTTTTCCAACGGGCATCCTTGCGCCCAGCGGATCGGCTGGCGCAACTCAAAACGCTGCAGATGCGCAAAGTGAGCGCAAAACTTCAGTAAAAAGCCGCGGCCAGTGCCTTCGTAACCCTGAACGGTGGTGGTCAACAGCGTGCGGGGAAACCGCGCAACCAGGCGATGAAGCAGCGGAGCGGGCAGTGCGGCGGCTTCATCAACAATCAGCCAGTCTGCAGATTCAGCGCCCGCCAGCAACGCATCCGGTGCAATAAAACGAAATTTGTCACCCGCGAACTGCGCCAGCACGTCCGTTGCCGCTTTTGCCGGTGCCGTCACAATCGCCGTACCGCCGATTCGCCGGATCAACTGCCCTGCCAACGCCGATTTTCCCCGACCACGCGCGGCGGTGACAGTGGCCACGCCGGAAGGCATCTGCAACAACTGCTGCAAAATTTCGGCTTGTTCAGGCTGCGGCTCACCCGATGCGGGCTGCCAGTCGTCACGGGCTGGAAAGTGCGGCCACGAGAAGGGCTGATGTTGTTGCCAGTGCAACACCTGCTCATCGCGGGCGATGCATCGCTTAAAATGTTGTACAAAATGGGGGGTGGGAATCGGTTGTGGGCAGTCGCTCCAGCGTAGCGAATCTTCGTCAGGGTGATTTTCCCAAACGGCGTAGGCAGGCGTCAGTAATACCAGCCAGCTTCCCGCCTGGAGCGTACCGCTCAACGCGGCAAACGCGGCGGCGTCAAACCCCTGTCGCGCATCAAATACCGCATGACGAAACTCTCGCCCCAGTAATGTCTGCAGCGCCTGGGGCCGACAGTGCGGCTCAACGGGTGCTTCAGACGCGACCCACAGCCAGTCGCCCGCTAACGCGTCGCGAAGCATGAGCGCCTGTTCGCCGCACCAGCGTTCATCGCCACTGAGCACCAGCAGACGACGTATTCCCTCCTGCGCCATTTGCGCAGTTAAGGTACTCAGCACATTGTTTTCCGACATCCCTGCCCCGGTCGTTTAAAAGCCTTTGCCAAAGGTATTACATTGTGCAGGGTCGCCGCTATCAAATCCGCGTTTAAACCAGCTGTAACGCTGCTCAGATGTTCCGTGCGTAAAGCTGTCCGGGACAATCCGCCCCTGACCCTGCTGTTGCAGGCGATCGTCGCCAATCGCCTGAGCGGCATTCAGCGCTTCTTCCAGATCGCCCGATTCCAGCACGCCCTGATGTTTCATGCTGTTGCCCCAGACCCCGGCAAAACAATCCGCCTGTAGTTCCATACGCACGGAAAGCTGGTTTGCTTCTGTCTGCGACGCGTTCTGCTGCAACTGACGCACTTTCGGCTCAATGCCCAGCAGTTTTTGCACATGATGTCCCACTTCATGGGCAATCACATAGCCCTGAGCGAAATCGCCATCAGCGCCCAGTTTGTTCTTCATGTCATCATAGAACGAGAGATCGATGTAGACGGTACCGTCCGCCGGGCAGTAAAACGGCCCCATCACCGACTGGCCCGCGCCGCAGCCCGTACGGGTCGCGCCACGGTACATCACCAACTTCGGTTGCTGGTAGGTACGCCCCATCTTTTCAAACTGTTGCCCCCAGGTGTCTTCTGTTGTTGCCAGGATCACCGAGGTAAATTTTGCCGCTTCATCATCATTTGGGCTGATGGAACGTGTCGATTGTTGTTGCGAGACTGGTTCACCGGTCATTAACCCGCTTAAATCCACACCGTAATAACCCGCCACCAGCACCACAATCAGTAGAATGATGCCGCCTTTGCCACTCGGCAAACGAAAGCCAGGACCGCCCATGGAGGGGCCACCACCGGTGCTGTTGCGCCGGTCTTCCACATTGTCACTTTCACGACGCCCTTGCCAGCGCATAATCATACCTCATCAATATATTCGTTATAGTGATGATCGTAGGCGCTCAGGGAGAGGATTACCATAGGAAACAGCTACCAGAATCGGCTGTTCGGGATGAACCGGAGAGTTTTTAACCCTCCGGTTTCAGAGAAGATGTTAGTCTAACTTTACACCCAGGCGGTGTGCGACAGCTTCATAGGCTTCGATCAGGCCGCCAAGACTCTGACGGAAACGGTCTTTGTCCATTTTATCCAGCGTCTCTTTATCCCACAGACGGCTGCCGTCCGGAGAGAACTCATCACCCAGTACCACTTCGCCTTTGTACAGACCGAATTCCAGTTTGAAGTCGACCAGAATCAGACCCGCATCATCAAACAGCTTTTTCAGCACATCGTTGGCTTTGTAAGTTAACTCTTTCATCCGTGCCAGATTCTCTTTGCTCACCCAACCAAAGGTTTCGCAGTAAGAATCGTTGATCATCGGATCATGCATGGCGTCGTTTTTCAGGAACAGATCGAACAACGGCGGGTTCAGTTCAATGCCTTCCTCTACGCCTAAGCGTTTCACCAGAGAGCCTGCCGCGCGATTACGTACCACACACTCTACCGGCACCATATCCAGCTTTTTCACCAGACACTCGGTGTCGGAAAGCAGTCGCTCCATCTGGGTCGGGATACCCGCTTCTGCCAGTTTGGTCATAATGAAATGGTTGAATTTGTTGTTCACCATCCCTTTGCGATCAAATTGTTCAATGCGCGCGCCATCCCCTGCTGACGTATCATTGCGGAATTCGAGCACCAACAGGTCCGGGTTTTCCGTGCTGTATACGGTCTTCGCTTTACCACGATACAACTCAGCTTGCTTTTGCATCTTTAACACTCCTGGGTGTGAATTAACGATAAAAATTGCGTTTTTCTGCCGACGCACACGTTTGCGTATCATATCAGAAAAAAGGGCCGGATATCTCCAGCCCTGTTTTATTACTTACTGAATGCAGCCTGGAATACAGCAACCAGGGCATCGTTTTGCGATTGCGTCAGGGTATGCCCCTTCGGATCGATAAACTGCAAGCTGCTGCGGTTATCTAAATCACCGACCTGCAATTTATAATCGCCGGAAACCAGTCCCGGATCGCTTGCGCCCAGTTCCTGCCAGTCACTGTCAGAAAGCGGTTTGTAAGTCACGGCAAGACTGCCCTTCGAGCGCGTGCTGTCGGTCACTTTCATGCCCACTTTTTCAAGCGCTGCCGGCAGACGCTGCCAGACGACGTTAAACGGACCACGTACCACCAGCATTGGCAGACCGGTGTCGTCGGCCGCACTCTGTACGTCCATGGTCGCAGCAGAACGATTCTGCGCCGCATTCGCCGCGTCAGTGGCCGTCTTATCGAGGCCCGCAGAAATGACGTTCATCATCTCAGCGCTGTAACGCTGCAACGACGCCGCATCGGCAACCGGTTTACCCGCCTGTTCCAGGTTAACCAGTTTCACTGAGACAGCCTGCTGATAACCCTGCGGTTTAACAGAGATTTGATAGCGTCCGCGATACTGCTCGTCTTCGTCCAGACGGTTCCAGTCAACCCAACCGGTCGTCAGCGTCTGAGTGGCATCATCACGTTTCTCAATCGAGTAGTTTTTAGACTGAATCAGACTAACAACCTGTGGCCACAGCGTGTTGCCACGCCCGTTTTCCACCAGCAGGGTTGCGGTATCGCCAGTAAACTGGGTACGCGCACCGCTGACCAGCGCTAACGGCTGAGCTGGCGGACGAATGTCCAGCGCTTTGCCCACAGCACCGCTGCCGTTGGTCACCGGAATGTTGTAGTCGCCTGTTTGCACCGGCAGAATCATCCCTGCAGGGGCATGAAGTTCAGCAAGCGGTGCGGCATCCAGATAGGATTCATCACCGCTCACCTGGCGCTTGTAGCGCGAGTCAGAACTACAGGCAGCGAGCAGCATAACAAGCGAAACACCCGCAACCTTGGCCAGGCGCGACTTTTGTACTGAGTAAGCCATCAAATCTCCCTAAACTTTACAGCAAACCGGCATGCTTAAGCGCCGCTTTGACAATCTCACGACCATTATCCGTGATCGGCGTCATTGGCAGGCGCAGCGTATCGGTCGCTACAAGACCCAACTCCTTACATGCCCATTTCACCGGGATAGGATTGGGTTCGACAAATAGTTTGTTGTGTAACGGCATCAGGCGCTGGTTGATCACGCGCGCCTCGGCAAAACGCCCTTCTGCCGCCAGTTTGCACATTTCAGCCATATCGCGCGCCGCAACGTTAGTCGTTACAGAAATCACGCCATGACCACCGAGCTGCATAAAGTCCATCGCGGTCGCGTCATCACCGCTAAGCAGAGCGAACTCATCTGAAACCAGCTCTTTGATCTGGTGAACACGACTTAAGTTCCCTGTCGCCTCTTTAATTGCGACAATATTTTTCACCTTCGCCAGGCGACCAACGGTTTCCGGCAGCATATCGCAGCCAGTACGGGATGGCACATTATACAGAATTTGCGGCAGGTCAGTATGCTCAGCGATGGCTTTGAAATGCTGGAACAGCCCTTCCTGCGTCGGACGGTTGTAGTACGGCGTCACCGTCAGGCAACCGACAATTCCACTGTCGTTGAAACGCTGAGTCAGGCTAATGGCTTCCGCAGTCGCATTGGCGCCTGTTCCGGCGATCACCGGAATACGTCCATCAGCCAGCTCCACCGTCATCATCACCACGTCGGCATGCTCATCATGACTCAGCGTGGCGGACTCGCCGGTGGTGCCAACAGAAACAATCGCCGAAGTGCCGCTAGCGACATGATAATCAATCAGTTTTTTAAGGCTTGACCGGCAGACATTACCTTTTTCATCCATCGGTGTAACAAGCGCGACAATACTTCCCGTGAACATGGGCCATCCTCTGTGCAAACAAGTGCCTCAATGGTACGTTTGGTACGACAATAAAAGCAAGTGACCAGAGCCGTTCTGATTGTTGTATGCAGGTTTTTTTTATGCTTTCCTTATGATTACCTCACCTCTCAAAGGAAGAACAGGATTGACATCGTCATCGCAACATTATCTGGTCATCACTGCGCTGGGTGCCGATCGCCCGGGAATTGTGAACACTATCACCCGCCATGTCAGCAGCTGTGGCTGTAATATCGAAGACAGCCGACTGGCGATGCTGGGGGATGAGTTTACGTTTATTATGTTGTTATCGGGTTCCTGGAACGCCATCACCCTGATTGAATCGACCTTGCCGTTGAAAGGCGCAGAGCTGGATTTATTGATTGTGATGAAGCGCACGACCGCCCGTCCTCGCCCGGCCATGCCCGCCACGGTGTGGGTGCAGGTCGACGTGCCAGACTCTCCGCATTTGATTGAGCGTTTTACCGCCCTGTTCGACAACCACCAAATGAACATCGCCGAACTGGTTTCTCGCACTCAACCCGCTGAAAACGAAAAGGCTGCACAACTTTTTATTCAAATTACCGCACACAGCCCGGCATCGCAGGTTTCGGTAAATATTGAACACGCGTTTAAATCATTATGTACAGAACTCAATGCGCAAGGCAGTATAAACGTTGTCAATTATTCACATCATGATGAACAGGATGGAGTTAAGTAATGAACCCACTGAAAGCCGGTGATACCGCACCGAAATTTAGCTTGCCGGATCAAGACGGAGAACAAGTAAATTTAACCGACTTCCAGGGACAGCGAGTTTTGGTTTATTTCTACCCCAAAGCCATGACGCCCGGCTGTACCGTTCAAGCCTGTGGCTTACGCGATAACATGGACGAGTTAAAAAAAGCAGGTGTTGAAGTGCTGGGGGTAAGCACAGATAAACCTGAGAAGCTCTCCCGATTTGCTGAGAAGGAAGTCCTTAACTTCACGCTGCTGTCAGATGAAGATCATAAGGTTTGCGAACAATTCGGCATCTGGGGTGAAAAATCCTTTATGGGCAAAACCTACGATGGCATCCATCGCATCAGTTTTCTGGTCGATCCCGACGGGAAAATTGAACATGTGTTCGATGACTTTAAAACCAGCAATCACCACGATGTAGTGCTGAACTGGTTAAAAGAAAACGCGTAACTCCTCTTCCCGGCGCTGGCGGCAATCGTGTCGCCAGCGCCGTTTTTCTCTGCGCAATGCCCTCCAATGTGACTAATATCACAGTGTTATTTTCCCTGCCGACACTAATGCCGACACACGAAATCGCGGACGGTATTGACCATCACTTTTGTTCTGTATTCGCAACGAAAACCACGTAACCAATTGATTTCAATATAATTTAAAAGATGGCATCCTTTGTGCATAACAGGCGCAACGTTTTGTTTTGTCTCAAGGAGCCACATGAACCGCTTTGTGATAGCCGATCCTCAGTGGTGTATTGGATGCAATACCTGTCTTGCTGCATGTTCAGACGTACATAAAAAGCAAGGCTTGCAGCAACATCCACGACTTGCTCTGGTGCGAACCCCCACACACACCGCGCCTGTGCTTTGTCGTCACTGCGAAGACGCCCCCTGCAAGCAGGTGTGTCCTGTCAATGCGATCACGCGCCATGATGACGCCATTCAGCTCAATGAAAGCCTTTGCATTGGCTGTAAACTTTGCGGCCTTGTCTGCCCGTTTGGCGCGATTGTCCCTTCCGGCAGTCGTCCTGTTGACGTTCCCACGCAGTTTGCCCATCAGGCGGAAGGACAACTCAATGACGTGCCGGAAAGCGCGCCGGCGCTCAGCCCCTTCCTACGCTGGGATGCGGGGGTACAAGCCATCGCCGTTAAGTGCGACCTCTGCTATTTCCTCCCCGAAGGTCCGGCGTGCGTCGCCACCTGCGTCACTCAGGCGTTGCACCTGGTCACCGACGATGTCCTGCGCCAGCAGACCAGACTGAAACAACAACTGGCTGTCGACGCGATGCCGGACCTCGCATTGGATCCTCTTTCATTGACTCAGGAGCAACGTTGATGGATGCCCTGCAATTATTGATGTGGTCGCTGGCGCTCTATGTCGCCGGCGGCGTGATGTCATTGTTATTCTCAGGACGCGATCGGGCTGCCATTAATATCGCCGGTTTATCGGGGGTTTTAGGGGGACTTACCGGCATCGGCAGTGCGATTACGCAGCTGAAAACCGGCGCGACGCTCACCTGGGCTATTCAGACCCCCTTCTCATTTGCCGCGCTGACGGTTCGAATGGACAGCCTGTCCGCCTTTATGGTGCTGGTGATTTCACTGCTGGTCACCGTCTGTGCGCTCTACTCTTTGGCCTACATGCGCGAATATGTCGGCAAGGGCGCAGCCGCGATGGGGTTCTTTATGAATCTCTTTATCGCTTCGATGGTCGGCTTGCTGGTGATGGACAATGCCTTCTGGTTTATTGTACTGTTCGAAATCATGTCGCTGGCCTCATGGTTCCTGGTGATTGCCGAACAGGATGACGAGTCCGTCAGCGCTGGCATGCTCTACTTCTTCATTGCCCACGCCGGTTCAGTTCTGATCATGATCGCCTTCTTCCTGATGTGGCGACAAAGCGGCAGCCTCGACTTCGCCAGCTTCCGGGAATTGTCACTCTCGCCCGGTCTGGCTTCTGCCGTCTTCCTGCTGGCATTTTTTGGCTTTGGCGCAAAAGCGGGGATGTTGCCGCTGCACAGTTGGTTACCCCGCGCCCACCCTGCCGCACCGTCACATGCTTCAGCGCTGATGTCGGGTGTGATGGTGAAGATCGGCATTTTCGGCATTCTCAAAGTCGGTATCGATCTCCTCGCGCATAGCGGCATTCCGCTGTGGTGGGGCATCGTCGTGCTGGCGTTTGGTGCCGTGTCTGCCGTGCTCGGCGTACTTTATGCCCTGGCGGAGCATGACATTAAGCGCCTGCTGGCCTGGCACACCGTTGAGAACATTGGCATTATTTTGCTCGGGGTCGGGGTCGGCATGATTGGCCTGTCGATACACCAGCCAATCCTGGCGGCGGTCGGCCTGCTGGGTGCCCTCTTTCACCTGCTCAATCACGCCTTGTTTAAAGGTCTGCTGTTTCTTGGCGCCGGGGCCATTATCTGGCGTTTACACACCCGCGATATGGAAAAAATGGGCGCGCTGGCGAAACGGATGCCCTGGACCGCAGGCGCGTTCCTGATTGGCTGTCTGGCCATTTCGGCGATGCCGCCGCTGAACGGTTTTATCAGTGAGTGGTACACCTACCAGTCATTATTCGCCATGACCCGCTTTGACGATGTGGCATTGCGCCTGGCGGGTCCCATAGCCATCGTGATGCTCGCCATTACGGGGGCGCTGGCCGCCATGTGTTTCGTTAAAGTCTACGGAATCAGTTTCTGCGGCGCACCGCGCAGCGAAAAAGCGGAGCAGGCGCAGGAAGCGCCCTGGCAGATGGTGGTGGCGATGATCGTGCTCGCCGCGCTGTGCGTCTTTACCGGCATTGGCGCCAGCTGGGTCGCGCCGCAAATCATGCAGATTGTGCTCTCGTTCACGGCGGCCAGCACCGCGCCTGTGGCAGAGGGAATTTCGCTGATCCCGGGCGAAATGCATGAAACCCTGATGACCCCATCAACCGTTTTCCTGTTGCTGCTCGCCTTGCCTCTCCTGCCGGGTCTCTACTGGTGGGTCTATCGCTCCAGACGCGGCACGTTTCGCCGCGCCGGGGATGCCTGGGCCTGTGGCTACGGCTGGGAAAGTGCGATGGCGCCTTCTGCTGGCAGCTTCACTCAGCCGTTGCGGGTGATGTTCGCCACACTCTATCGGTTACGCAAACAGCTCGATCCGTCACCACCGCTCGCCAGTGGCTTACTCCACGCCACGACCGTTGCGCGGAACACGGAACCGTTCTGGGATGAGTACATCATCGCCCCCATCGTTCGTATGACACAGCGTCTGGCGCACAAAATACAGTATCTGCAAAGCGGCGACTTCCGCCTGTATTGCCTGTATGTCGTGGCAGCGCTGGTCATTCTGTTACTGATTATCGCCGTCTGAGGAAACGACCATGACACCCACACTCTTCGACGGATATCTGGCGGGTTTTGCGTTGTTGCAGGCCGTCATTTTATTGGCACTGACGCCGTTGTTCACCGGGATCTCCCGGCAGATCCGCGCCCGTATGCACTCACGTACGGGACCGGGGATCTGGCAGGACTACCGCGACATCAACAAACTGTTAAAGCGTCAGGAAGTCGCGCCCTCTTCATCGGGTCTGATGTTTCGCGTGATGCCATGGGTATTGCTGAGCAGCATGTTGGTGGTGGCAATGGCGTTGCCACTCTTCATCCGTACGTCGCCCCTCGCGGGCGGCGGCGATTTGATCACTCTTATCTATCTCTTTGCCTTATTCCGCTTCTTTTTTGCCCTTTCCGGGTTGGATACCGGAAGTCCGTTCTCAGGGATCGGGGCCAGCCGGGAAATGACGATGGGTATTCTGGTGGAACCCATTCTGATCCTCTCTCTGCTCGTCATCGCATTAATGGCCGGCTCTACGCATATCGCCGTCATTAGCAACGTACTGGCAGCAGGTTGGGCATCACCGGTCGCCACATTGCTGGCATTGCTCGCCTGCGGTTTCGCCTGCTTCATTGAAATGGGAAAAATTCCTTTTGATGTTGCAGAAGCCGAGCAGGAACTTCAGGAAGGGCCGTTGACGGAGTATTCCGGTGCCGGACTGGCGCTGGTGAAGTGGGGGCTTGGGCTGAAACAGGTGGTGATGGCCGCGTTGTTCATCTCGCTGTTCCTGCCGTTTGGTAACGCAACAACCCTGACTTTCAGCAGCTTACTGATCTCACTGGTCGTGACACTGGGCAAAGTTCTGCTGCTCTTCGTGCTGGCATCTTTCGTCGAAAATACTTTGGCGCGCGGCAGATTCCTGCTGACGCACCACGTTACCTGGCTCGGTTTTAGTCTCGCCGCGCTGTCGTATGTTTTCTGGTTAACCGGTCTGTAAGGAGCATCGACATACCATGGAATCTCTTGCTCTAACGACGCTGCTGCTACCGTTTATCGGCGCGCTGGTCGTTTCGCTTGCCCCACAGCGCCAGGCCGCCACATTGGGGACGCTCTTTGCCGGACTGGCGACGCTCAGTATGCTGGCGCTGGAGGTCATGTTTTACCAGGCCGGGAAAGTGACCGTTGTTCTGCCGCTGGCAAGCGTCAATGACATCGCGCTGTTTGGGTTGGTTATCGATCGCGTCAGTACGTTAATCCTGTTTGTGGTTGTTTTTCTCGGCCTGCTGGTTTCACTTTTTTCCACCGGCTATTTGACCGAAAAAAACCGCGAACACCCGCATAACGGCAGCAACCGCTATTACGCCTTTCTGCTGATTTTTATCGGTGCAATGTCCGGGCTGGTGCTCTCTTCCACCATTCTGGGGCAACTGCTGTTTTTTGAAATCACCGGCGGCTGTTCCTGGGCGCTGATCAGCTACTACCAGACAGCAAAATCGCAGCGTTCTGCATTAAAGGCGCTGTTGATTACGCACATCGCCTCACTGGGGTTGTACCTCGCCGCCGCAACGCTGTTTTTACAGACCGGCACCTTTGCGCTCAGCGCGCTGAGTGAAGTGCAAGGTGACGCCCGCTATCTGGTCTACGGCGGCATTCTGTTCGCCGCATGGGGAAAATCGGCACAGTTGCCGCTCCAGGCCTGGTTGCCGGATGCGATGGAAGCCCCAACGCCGGTCAGTGCGTATCTGCATGCGGCCTCGATGGTCAAAGTGGGGGTCTACATTTTTGCCCGCGCGATCCTCGACGGCGGTCAGATCCCGCCTGCCATTGGCTGGACGGGCGTGGTGATGGCGCTGGTGACGCTGATCTACGGTTTCATGATGTATCTGCCGCAACACGATATGAAGCGCCTGCTGGCCTGGTCGACCATTACCCAACTGGCCTATATCTTTCTCGCGCTGTCGCTTGCCACCTTCGGTTCTCATCTCGCTTTCGAGGGCGGTATTGCTTACATCGTCAACCACGCGTTTGCCAAAAGCTTGTTCTTCCTGGTCGCGGGTTCTCTGAGCTATAGCTGCGGAACACGTCTGCTGCCGCGCCTGCGCGGCATATTGCGCACCTTGCCGCTGGTGGGAATTGGTTTCTGCGTGGCGGCGCTGGCCATCACCGGCGTCCCGCCATTCAACGGTTTCTTCAGCAAGTACCCGCTTTTCGCCGCCGGTTTCATGCTCTCCAGTCAGTACTGGTTGCTGATACCCGTCATGGTTCTGGTGCTGATTGAATCGGTCGCCAGCTTCGGTTGGTTTATTTATTGGTTTGGTCGCGTCGTGCCGGGCAAACCGAGTGACGACGTTGCGCAGGCAGTGCCGCTGCCGCTCTCAATGCGTCTGGTGTTGATGGTACTGATTGTGATGTCGCTTGTGTCCAGCGTCATCGCCGCAACCTGGCTTCAGTAAGGAGGTGAAGGATGACGGGAACAACGCTCGTAAATAATCTGGCGGGACTGATGATGCTGACGTCACTTCTGGTGATCTGCGTCAAAGGCTATCGCCTTTCATGTATTTTTTATGCCGTCCAGTCGCTGGTTCTGGTGTCCATTTTCGTGACGCTCTCGCGGGTGTTTGCGGCAGAACAATTGATGATGTGGTCGGTCAGCGCCTTCGTCACCAAAGTGGTGATGGTGCCGCTGATTATGAGTTTTGCCGTACGCAAAATCGCCCCGGTCAGCACCGAGAAGACCTTGTTCGGCCCGGCAACCATGGCGTTGCTGGCCGCGCTTATTGTGCTGCTCTGCGCTTTCGTCGTACAGCCGGTGAAATTACCGATGGCGGCGGACCTGAAGCCTGCACTGGCGGTGGCGCTGGGGCATTTCCTCCTCGGACTGCTGTGCATTATCAGCCAACGCAATATTTTGCGGCAGATTTTCGGTTACTGCCTGATGGAGAACGGCTCCCATCTGGTGCTGGCGCTGATCGCCTGGCGTGCGCCGGAGCTGGTCGAAATAGGTATTGCGACCGATGCCATTTTCGCCGTTATCGTGATGGTGCTGCTGGCCAGAAAGATTTGGCGGACCCATGGCACGCTGGACGTGAACAACCTGACTGCGTTGAAGGGATAATGAAATGAGTCATTCTGTCATGTTCACCTTACTGTTGCTGACGCCGCTGGTCATCTCATTGCTCTGTTTCGCCTGTCGCATGACAGGCGGGTCGGCACGCAACGCGGTCACCCTGATTCATACCGTGGGGATCACATTACTGCTGATTCTGACGCTATGGACGGTAAAAGAAGCGCTGAGCGAAGGCGAAATTTTCGCCGGGCATCGCTGGCTGCATATTGATAGCCTGAGTGGACTGTTTTTAGCCATTCTGGGCGTCATTGGTTTTCTCACGGGCCTCTATTCAATCGGTTATATGAATCATGAGGTGAAACACGGAGAAATTACCGAGCCCACGCTCTGCAACTATTACGGTTTCTTCCATTTATTTTTGTTCACGATGCTGCTGGTGGTGACCAGCAATAACCTGATCGTGATGTGGGCGGCGATTGAAGCCACCACCCTCAGTTCCGCGTTTTTGGTGGGTATCTACGGCCAGCGCTCTTCACTGGAAGCCGCCTGGAAGTACATCATCATCTGTACCGTTGGTGTCGCTTTCGGTCTGTTTGGCACCGTACTGGTTTATGCCAACGCCGCGAGCATCATGTCCGATCCTAATCTGGCGATTTTCTGGACCGACGTGTTGAAGCAGGCGACGCTGCTTGATCCGACGCTGATGCTGCTGGCGTTTGTGTTTGTCCTGATTGGCTTCGGTACCAAAACCGGTCTGTTCCCGATGCACGCCTGGCTGCCGGATGCGCATAGTGAGGCACCCAGCCCGGTGAGCGCCCTGCTTTCTGCGGTATTGCTTAACTGTGCGCTGCTGGTGTTGATCCGTTATTACATCATTATCTGCAACGCCATCGGCAGCGATTTCCCCAATACGCTGCTGTTGATCTTCGGTCTGTTGTCCGTCGGAGTTGCCGCCTTCTTTATTCTCGTGCAGCAGGACATGAAACGTCTGCTGGCCTATTCCAGCGTGGAAAACATGGGGCTGGTCGCCGTCGCGCTGGGTATCGGCGGGCCGCTGGGTATTCTGGCGGCGTTGCTGCATACGTTAAACCACAGTCTGGCGAAAACCCTGCTGTTCTGCGGTTCCGGCAACGTACTGCTGAAATACGGCACGCGAAATATTGATGTGGTCTGCGGCATGCTAAAAATCATGCCGTTTACCGCCGTCCTGTTTGCGGGTGGTGCATTGGCGCTCGCAGGGATGCCTCCGTTCAATATCTTCCTCAGTGAATTTATGACCGTCACGGCGGGTCTTGCCCGCGATCATATCGTGCTCACCATTGTGCTCTTGCTGCTGCTGACGGTGGTGCTGGCGGGTCTGGTCCGCATGGTCGCCCGGGTTCTGTTTGCTCGCCCGCCAGAGGCGGTGAGTCGCGGCGAACTGGGCTGGCTGACGACGCTACCCATGGTGGTTCTGCTGGTCATGATGCTGGTCATGGGCACCCACATACCGCAACCGGTAAGCCGAATTCTGGAAAATGCCTCCGCGATCGTGCTTTCAGGCTCCTCTGAACGCCCGATTCAGCTCAACGGCTGGCGTGATTTTGTTAACCCCACTACTGCATCGGTACCGGAGAGTAAAAGTGAATTATTCAGACAGCGTTAATCACCAGTCAAACTGCGGCGAAGCCTGTCTGGCCGCAGTAAGAAATCAGTTTCCTGGCGCGGTGCTGGACGAAGAGCGACAAACACCGACGCAGGTGACGATTACGGTAAAAACGAATCTGCTGCCCGACATCGTGCATTATCTTTACTACCAGCATGAAGGCTGGCTGCCGGTGCTGTTTGGTAACGACGAACGAAGCCTGAACGGACACTATGCGGTTTACTATGCGCTCTCGATTGAAGGCGCGGAAAAATGCTGGATCGTGGTGAAGGCGTTGGTCGATGCCAACAGTCGTGAGTTCCCATCGGTCACGCCACGCGTCCCTGCGGCGGTCTGGGGCGAGCGGGAAATTCGCGATATGTATGGCCTTATTCCGGTCGGTTTGCCCGATCAGCGCCGACTGGTGCTGCCCGACGACTGGCCTGATGATATGCATCCGCTGCGTAAAGATGCCATGGATTATCGTCTGCGCCCAGGACCGACGACCGATAGCGAAACCTATCCGTTTATTAACGACGGTGGCGATGACGCGCGCGTGATCCCCATCGGTCCGCTGCATATTACCTCCGACGAACCCGGCCATTTCCGCCTTTTTGTTGATGGTGAGCGGATCGTCGACGCCGATTATCGCCTGTTTTACGTGCACCGCGGCATGGAAAAACTGGCGGAAACGCGGATGGGCTACAACGAAGTGACATTTTTGTCGGACAGGGTCTGCGGCATTTGTGGATTTGCCCACAGCGTGGCCTACGCCACGTCCGTCGAAAATGCGCTTGGGATCCACGTCCCGCAGCGTGCGCATACCATCCGTTCGATATTGCTGGAAGTCGAACGCCTGCACAGCCATCTGCTTAATCTGGGCCTTTCCTGCCACTTTGTCGGTTTCGATACCGGCTTTATGCAGTTTTTCCGCGTGCGCGAAAAATCGATGACGATGGCGGAACTGCTGACGGGTTCGCGTAAAACCTATGGCCTCAACCTGATCGGCGGCGTTCGCCGCGACATTCTCAAAGAGCAGCGTCTGCAAACGCTGAAGCTGGTTCAGGAGATGCGCGCAGAAGTTTCGGATCTCGTCGAAATGCTACTCGCGACCCCCAATATGGAACAACGCACCCAGGGTGTCGGTATTCTCGACCGACAAATTGCCCGCGACTTTAGTCCGGTAGGACCGTTGATTCGCGGCAGCGGTTTTGCCCGCGACCTGCGTTTTGACCACCCGTATTCTGACTACGCCAACATTCCGAAAACGCTGTTCAGCTTCCCTGGGGGCGATGTGTTCTCCCGCGTGATGGTACGCGTGAAAGAGACCTTCGACTCGCTGGCGATGATCGAATACGCCCTCGACATGATGCCGAATACGCCGCTGCTCACCGAAGGCTTCACCTATCGCCCCCATGCTTTTGCACTCGGCTTTGTAGAAGCACCACGCGGCGAAGACGTGCACTGGAGCATGCTCGGCGACAACCAGAAGCTGTTCCGCTGGCGCTGCCGTGCCGCGACCTATGCGAACTGGCCGGTCCTGCGCTACATGCTGCGTGGCAACACCATTTCTGATGCGCCGCTGATTATCGGCAGCCTCGATCCTTGCTATTCCTGCACTGACCGCGTGACGCTGATTGATGTGCGTAAACGCAAGTCGAAAACCGTGCCGTATAAAGAGATCGAGCGCTACAGCATTGACCGCAGCCGTTCACCGCTGAAGTAAGGACAGAAAGATGCTGAAATTACTCAAAACCATCATGCGGGCTGGAGAGCCCACGGTGAAATACCCTTTTGCGCCGCTGGAGGTCAGCCCTGGCTTTCGCGGCAAGCCGGAACTGGACCCACGTCAGTGCATCGCGTGCGGAGCCTGTACGTCGGCGTGCCCGGCCAACGCACTGACCATGGAAACCTCCGCGCAGGATAACACCCGCACCTGGCAGCTCTATTTGGGGCGCTGTATTTATTGCGGTCGTTGCGAAGAGGTGTGTCCAACCCGGGCGATACGGCTGTCTGAAAACTTCGAGCTGGCGGTCACGTGTAAAGCGGACCTGTTCACCCGCGCAACGTTCCGCCTGCAACACTGCACTCAGTGTCAGCGGCCGTTTGCGCCAGAAAAATCGATCGAAATGGCCATCGCGTTACTGGTGCAACAGCAAAATGCGCCGCAAAACCTGGACTTGCTGCGTCAGCAGGCAGGCATCTGCCCGGAGTGTAAGCAACGCGCCGCGCTGTTTCATGGCGGCTGCGAAAATATATCTTTTGCCATTAAGGAGAAGCAATGACTTCGTTGACGGCAACACATCGCCACCACGTCAGTCAGCCCATTACGCTGGACGACCAGGCGCAACAAATGAAGCAGCGCCTCCTGAAGGATATTCGCCGATCAGCGTATGTTTATCGCGTTGACTGTGGCGGGTGCAACGGCTGCGAAATCGAGATCTTCTCTGCGATCACCCCAGTGTTCGACGCTGAACGATTTGGTATTAAGGTGGTGGCGTCCCCCCGGCATGCCGATATTTTGTTATTTACCGGCGCCGTCACCCGGGCAATGCGCATGCCTGCGCTGCGCGCGTACCACTCCGCGCCGGACCATAAGATCTGTGTCTCCTATGGCGCCTGCGGCGTCGGTGGCGGGATTTTCCACGATCTTTACTGCGTGTGGGGAGGCAGTGACACGATTGTGCCTATCGACGTGTGGATACCGGGATGTCCACCCACGCCAGCCGCTACGATCCACGGTTTTGCCGTGGCGCTGGGATTGCTGCAGCAGAAAATTCATGGTGTGGATTATGTCGATGCCGCAGCCGAGCCGTCTCAACCGCTGTGGCCGCAGATCCCTCCCGCTCAGCGTATTGCCGTGGAGAGAGAGGCGCGCCGCCTGGCGGGTTATCGCCAGGGACGGGAGATCTGCGACCAGCTCTTACGGGTGCTGACTCAGGATCCTTCCGGTCAACAGGTGGCGAGCTGGTTACAAGAAGCGGACGATCCGCGCCTGACCGACATCGTACACCAGTTATTACTGACTCTCAGGGGGCAACATGGCTAATCAGCGCGGCGAAATCGTCTTCTGGACGCTGCGACAGAAGTTTCTCGACAGTACGGTCGCCATGCCGGAAAAAAGTCGCCAGGTCATGTATTACTCACTGGCGATAGGCCATCACGTTGGCGTCATCGACTGCCTGAACGTGGCATTAACCTGCCCGCTGGCAGACTACAACCAATGGATAGCGCAAGTGGAAGATGAAGAAGCGCGCCGCAAAATGTCGGGCGTACTCCGCTTTGACGAAATTGTTATCGATGCCAGTCACGTTAACATGCTCAGCCGCGCCTTTTCCCCCCTCGCCGATGACGCCGCGGAACCGTGGCGTAGTCTGAGTATCCAATTGATTCATCTGCTGGATGATATTGTTCGTGAGCCGGCTATTTATCTGATGGCGCGGAAGATCTCGTGAGACGGATAACATTACGAAGTGAAGGGATAAGGTAAAGTGTCGCGTTGCCATGATCGCTACCGAAACGCACTCGCTACACAAAATGTCTCTTCAGTAAAAAGGACCGTTGATGACAAAGTTTGACGAGGCAATTTTTGCCCCGCCTGTAGGTAAGTTGTTGGATGATGTAGTCAGTACACTTATGCACTCTCTGACTCGGCAGAATGATAAGGCCTCTATACTGCACGCCTTCGTTCCGCTCCCCCCGCCCTTCAGCCCAATACAACTCATTGAACTCCACTTCCCGGAAAGCAGCTTCTATTATCGCTGCTTCGACGACGGAACCGACGAGATTGTCAAAGAGCCTTACCTGCGCGACGTAAGCGACTCTTCGCGACATGCCACGCTGCTCGGCAATACGCTGATGGCGGAGTTGCGTTTCATTCGCACGGATAAAGGAACGTTTACCCGCCAGGACACCAGCTTATTCAACTGGTTAGTTCGCATTATGACGCCTGCGCTGGAGTCTATGCTGACCCAGTCCAGCCAGCAGGAATCCCTTCAGTCCGTTTCGAAAGAACGCGATCATCACCGTGTGCTGGTCGATATTACCAACTCGGTGCTCTCTCATTTAAATCTGGAAGAGCTGATCGACGATGTTGCCAGAGAGATTAACCACTTCTTCGGTATCACCTTCGTCAGCATGGTACTGCGGGATACGCGACGGGCAGACAAGTACTGCGCATGGAGCACCGATTTCTCTCAGGAAGAACCGCCGGAACGCCTGCAGTTTATCCTGCAGGAACAGAGCATCATGCTGATGCAAACGCTGCGCGACAAGCACACCTGTTTGCTGCATCTGGAAGACGATCCCGTGCTGTGGGAGCACGACCCGCTGCTGCTGGATCTGAAAAACAACAACGTCGGAAGCGCCTTCTTTCTGCCACTGACCTTTGGCAGTCATACGCCGGGTGTCTTACTTCTCGCGCACCCTTCGCGCTCGCTGTTCAGCGAAGAGAATTGCGAACTTCTCCAACATATTGCCGACCGCGTGGCTATCGCCGTAGATAATGCCGACGCCTGGCGCAGTATGACGGACCTGAAAGAGAGCCTGAAACAGGAAAATTTTCAGCTAAGTGAACAACTGTTCGCCAGCCAGGGCGCCGGTAATATTATCTATCAAAGCCAGGCAATGGATGACCTGCTTTCGCAGATCAACATTGTGGCGCAGAGCGACAGCACCGTGTTGATCTGCGGTGAAACGGGGACGGGGAAAGAGGTGATTGCCCGCGCGATCCATCAGTTAAGTCTGCGCCGGGATAAACCGCTGGTAAAGATTAACTGCGCCGCGATCCCCGCCAGCCTGCTGGAAAGCGAACTATTCGGACACGATAAGGGGGCCTTTACCGGCGCGATCAACACCCATCGCGGCCGCTTTGAAATTGCCGACGGCGGAACCTTATTTCTCGATGAAATAGGCGATCTTCCCCTCGAGTTACAGCCCAAATTGCTGCGTGTACTGCAGGAAAGGGAGATAGAACGTCTGGGCGGAAACAAAACAATACCGGTCAACGTGCGAATGATTGCCGCCACCAACCGCGATCTCTGGCAAATGGTCGAAGACCGGCAATTCCGTAGCGATCTGTTTTATCGGCTGAACGTTTTTCCCCTTGAGATCCCGCCGCTGCGCGAACGACCGGAAGATATTCCGCTTCTGGCAAAACACTTTACGCAAAAAATGGCGAAGCGGATGAACCGGAACATTGACGTGATCCCAACCGAAGCGTTACGTCAACTGATGACATGGGACTGGCCGGGGAACGTGCGCGAACTGGAAAACGTGATCGAGCGTGCGGTACTGCTCACCCGGGGCAATAGCCTGAATTTGCACCTGAATACCCGCCAGACCCGGCTACTGCCGCCGCTGGGAAGCGATGCCCCCGTTTCCGGGCCGATGTCGCAAATGCTGAACCCCGCCACGCCGGAAAATGATGAAGAGGAACGCCAGCGTATTATTCAGGTTCTACGGGAAACAAACGGCATTGTCGCCGGACCTCGTGGCGCCGCTACGCGACTGGGTATGAAACGCACAACCTTATTATCGCGTATGCAACGGCTGGGCATTACCGCGCGTGAGGTCTTATAACGCTGCAACTCTGTGAAGGGATTCACATTTCATTCTCGTAAGAGGCTCTCACTCTGGTACGCACTGTGCATGAAGGTATGCAGTCTTTGATATCTCAGTGCTATTCAGGAGCATCTTATGAAGAACAGCGTTTCTTTAGACTTGAGAATGCCTGCCGAAATGGCAAAAGTCGCCGAACAGGCAGGCGTCTATAAGGTGACAAAGAAAAAGGAATTGGCATTTTTTCTGGCAATTACTGCCGGTGTGTTCATTTCTATTGCCTTTGTTTTTTATATTACCGTGACCACTGGCGCAGGGCCGGTGACAGCATTAACAAAACTGGTTGGCGGTCTCTGTTTTTCCCTCGGTCTTATTTTTGTCGTCGTTTGTGGTGCCGATCTGTTTACGTCGACAGTAATGACGGTCATGGCAAAAGCGAGTGGGCTGATCAGCTGGCGGCAATTAATGATCAACTGGTTTATCGTCTATTGCGGTAATCTGGTCGGAGCGCTCTTTTTTGTGTGCCTGATTTGGTTTTCCGGGCAGGCGATGAACAGCAACGGTTTATGGGGATTAAACGTTCTGCAAACCGCCGATCACAAAATGCACCACACCTTTATCGAAGCGGTTTGTCTGGGCATATTGTGTAATTTAATGGTCTGCCTCGCGGTATGGATAAGTTATTCTGGTCATTCGCTCACCGATAAAATCGCCGCCATGTTATTACCGATCAGCATGTTTGTCGCCAGCGGTTTCGAGCACAGCATCGCCAATATGTTTCTGATCCCTCTGGCCATCATGATTCGTTATTTTTCACCGGACGCATTCTGGAATCTCACGCAGACCACTGCGGATAATTTCCCGGCATTAACAATGAGCAATTTCATTACCGATAATCTGATTCCCGTGACCATCGGCAATATTATTGGCGGCGGTTTGCTGGTCAGCGTGACGTACTGGATCATTTATTTACGAAAAACAAAACAATAATACCGGAAATATGAACAGATGAAGGTAGCCCGGCGGTCATATGTGCGCCGGGCTATTTTATGGACTGAAGATTACTCTTCCAGAGTGGTCTGTCCGTCAGGCCAGGCGTGGACCACCGCTTTGATTAACGTTGCCAGCGGAATGGCGAAGAAGACGCCCCAGAATCCCCACAAACCGCCAAAAATGACCACTGACAGGATAATCACTAAGGGGTGCAGGTTGACGGCTTCAGAGAACAGCACCGGCACCAGCAGATTTCCGTCCAGCGCCTGAATAATCAGGTACACGGCAAAACAGCTCCAGAACTCCGTCCCTAAACCAAACTGGAACAGCGCCACTCCCACGACCGGAATCGTCACCACAAATGCGCCGATGTAGGGGATCAGCACCGAGAATCCGACCAGGACCGCCAGCAGTAATGAGTAGTTCAGGCCAAACAGTAAAAAGCCAAGCCATGTCGCCACGCCAACGACCACCATTTCCAGCACTTTGCCGCGAATATAGTTGGTAATCTGCTGGTTCATCTCTTTCCAGACCTGGCCTGCGAGGCCCCGATTTCGCGGCAGAACCCGACGCACGGCATTCAGCATCTGATCTTTATCTTTGATCAGGAAGAAAACCATCAGCGGCACCAGCACCAGATAGACCGCCAGCGTCAGCAGTCCCACCAGTGACGCCAGCGAGTATTTCACCACCGAATCGCCCATTGAGAGCATTCGGGTGCGCAAATTTTCCGCCATTGCATCAATGATCCCGGCATCCATCAGCGCCGGATAGCGACGCGGCAATGTCGCCGCAAAATCGGAGAGCTTATTCAGCATGCCTGGCATGTCGCGGATTAAATAGATCCCCTGCTGCCACGCCACCGGCATCACCACAAATGCCATCAGTAGCAATATGCCGACGAAGACCACAAGGACAATCGAGGTCGCCCACCGCCGGGAACAACCAATCGCTTCCAGACGCACTGTCGGCCACTCGAGCAGATAAGCCAGGACAAGCGCCACCAGCAGCGGCGCTAAAAGCCCACTAAAAAAGAACAGGATGCTAAAACCAGCCACCAGAATAACCAGCAAAGCAATCGCCTCCGGGTCGCTAAAGCGACGGCGATACCATTGCATCAACATTTCGAGCATAAAAACCCTTCCCTGAACTCAATAGCGGGATTGTGATCCCGAATTGTATCGAAATGTCACAAAAAAGACTTCGCTTTTTATGGCTGATTCAGGAAACTGAGATGCGTCCTGGTCCGGGTGTTCATTGGCGGGTTTCGCAGTTACACTCCCAATGTCACCGACGCGGGAACGATATTTCGCAGCATCGGTCAAATGGCTATCTCAAAGAATACAGGACAGAGGTCATGTTCAGGCAGTTTAAAAAAAACCTGGTTGCTACCCTCATCGCTGCGCTGACCCTCGGTCAGATAGCGCCCGCGTTTGCAGATCCAACGGACACACTGCCCGATATGGGGACCTCGGCAGCAAGTACGCTTTCCATCGGTCAGGAAATGCAGATGGGCGATTATTATGTTCGCCAGCTGCGAGGCCGCGCACCGCTGATTAACGATCCGCTGCTGGTACAGTACATCAATACCCTCGGGATGCGCCTGGTCTCTCATGCCGATTCGGTGAAAACCCCCTTCCATTTCTTTTTGATTAATAACGACGAAATTAACGCCTTTGCCTTCTTCGGCGGCAACGTCGTTCTGCATTCCGCGCTTTTTCGCTATTCCGACAACGAAAGCCAGCTGGCTTCCGTGATGGCGCACGAAATCTCCCACGTGACCCAGCGTCACCTGGCGCGTGCGATGGAAGATCAACAGCGTAGCGCCCCGCTGACCTGGGTCGGCGCATTAGGCTCGATATTACTGGCGATGGCCAGCCCGCAGGCGGGCATGGCGGCGCTCACCGGAACTCTGGCAGGTACGCGCCAGGGGATGATCAGCTTCACGCAGCAAAACGAGCAGGAAGCCGATCGTATCGGTATTCAAGTTCTGCAACGTTCGGGCTTCGATCCCCAGGCGATGCCGACGTTCCTGGAAAAACTGCTCGATCAGGCACGTTACTCCACCCGACCGCCTGAAATTTTGCTCACCCACCCCTTGCCGGAAAGCCGTCTCGCGGACGCCCGTAACCGTGCGAACCAGATGCGACCAGCCGTGGTGCAATCTTCAGAAGACTTTTATCTGGCGAAAGCGCGTACGCTGGGGATGTACAATTCAGGGCGCAATCAGTTAACCAGCGACCTGTTGGATGAATGGAGCAAAGGCAACGTTCGTCAGCAACGCGCTGCGCAATACGGCAAAGCGTTACAGGCGATGGAAGCCAATAAATATGACGAGGCGCGTAAGACGCTGCAGCCATTGCTGAGCGCAGAGCCGAACAATGCGTGGTATCTCGACCTGGCGACCGATATCGATCTGGGTCAGAAGAAACCCAACGACGCCATTAACCGGCTGAAAAGCGCCCGCGATCTGCGCGTTAACCCCGTCCTGCAGCTCAACCTGGCCAATGCCTTGTTGCAGGGAGGACAAGCGAAAGAGGCTGCAACCATTCTCAATCGCTATACCTTCAATAATAAAGATGACAGCAACGGCTGGGACCTGCTGGCTCAGGTAGAAGCGGCGATAAATAACCGCGATCAGGAACTGGCGGCGCGTGCTGAAGTGTATGCACTGTCGGGACGTCTGGATCAGGCGATCTCTATGCTCAGCAGCGCAAGCTCTCAGGTCAAACTGGGAAGTCAGCAGCAGGCGCGTTACGATGCCCGCATCGACCAGTTGCGCCAGCTACAGCAGCGCTTCAAGCCGTATGAAAAGATGTAAAAGGAGAACTCATGTCTGACACGGTAAAAATCTACCATAATCCTCGCTGCTCGAAGAGCCGCGAGACGCTTAGCCTGCTGAAATCCAACGGCGTGGAGCCGGAAGTGGTGCTCTATCTGGAAAGCCCCGCAGATGCCGCCACCCTGCGTGAACTGCTACAAAAGCTGGGGATGTCCAGCGCGCGTGAGCTCATGCGCCAGAAAGAAGATCTTTATGCTTCACTCAACCTGGCAGACAGCCAGCTGAGTGAAGAGGCGCTGATTCAGGCGATGGTAGAGAACCCGAAACTGATGGAGCGCCCGATTGTGGTCGCCAACGGCCAGGCGCGTATCGGTCGCCCACCAGAACAGGTGTTGGAGATCGTCAGCTAATCCTCCTGCCGCAGCGCTTCAAGAAAAGCCTGCGGCGTCTTATCGCCCAATTTTTTTTGCGCCCTGCCTGCGTTATAAAATTCGCATATCTGAATCAGTAACTGACTGGCTGATTCGGTTTGCAATCGCGGAATAATCGTCATCAAAGGAACAACCACCTGCGCCCTGACCGGTGAACTTGGGTTGATGTTGTGGCAGATTCCACGCTGCTCCAGGGCGCTTCTCACGCTGACGCAGTCAGCCTCAAAAAGAAAAGTCTCAATAGATTGTATATCAGCAGGACATTCACGCAGTAATTCTTCCAGCCAGTTCACCACGCGCTGCGGCGAGATCCCGGCATACAGTCTGGCAAAGCACCACCCGCTTAACGGTTCACGCGCCCACAGCAAATGATGCTCGCCGCCATCGTCCATAGGTAATGAAAGCAGAAGGTGATGCACCTCCAGGTGATGGGGTAACAGCCCAGCTTTTAACGCTTTGTTCCCCTGTAACGGCGCATCCCGGTGTTTAGGCGCAACCGGTTTTAAATACCGGTTCAGCGTCGCACGGGAGACCGGTATCCCCAAAACGTCATTCACCAGCAACAACAGTTCATCCAGCGGCGCACCCGACACATCGCGCAGCGCATTGACCAAAGATATTTGCTCTTGTCTCATCGCTTTGTGTATTACACCTGGCGTCGTTTTCTTATCTAAAACCTCTTCGCGGCAACGCCAGCGCCTCACGGTAGTCACCGATATACCAAGCTCAGCGGCGAGTTCTCTGTCACTTTTATCCGAGTTCTGGAGATAACGGCGAATGCGTGGCGTGGTGGTGGCATTGGCGTGTAATTTGATTTCCATCGTAAGAATTTCCGCATTTCCGTAACTAATCAAGTGAGATTTATAGTAATACAGCGATTACATTGTGACCTGATTCACCTTTCAGCCGCCATGCTTCACTGATAATCCGCAGACATAACACACATCACGTCACTTAATCTTGTACGGAGTTCACAATGAACAATGTTCTGGGATTTCTTGAAGCGAAACTGATGCCCATTGCAGCAAAAACGGCGCAGCAGCGTCATTTAGGTGCAATTCGCGGCGCATACGTTTCGTTCATGCCATTTATTATCGTCGGTTCTATCCTGCTGGTGATCTCGTCGTTTCCCAATGAGGGCTATCAGCACTTCATGTCCAGCACCTTTGGCGAAAACTGGGGCAACATCGTTGAGATCCCGTTTAATGCCGTTTTCTCTACCATGTCGCTGTTTATCTGCTTTCTGGTCGGCTTCCGACTGGCAGAATATTATGGTGATGACCGCCTCTCCTGCGGGATTCTGTCGCTGGTCAGTTTTCTTATCCTCACCCCGTTTATCAAAGTCGCTGAAAACGGCGGTATTACGGTGATGCCGGTTGAGTGGATCGGCAGCAAAGGGCTGTTCGTGGCCATGATTGGCTCGCTGCTCTGGACAGAGCTATTCTGCTGGCTGAAGCGTAAAAAGCTGGTGATCAAAATGCCCGATGGCGTGCCGCCAGCCGTGCAGGAATCCTTCGCCGCGCTGATTCCGGCGTTACTGGTGATGATTCTGGTACTCGCCATTCGTATTCTCTTCCAGAACACCCATTACCAGACAATTCATCAGGTTATTTACGAAGTCGTCGCCACCCCGGTACGCCACTTCGGCACCTCTTACATTGGCGCACTGCTGACGGTATTTAGCATTACCATTTTGTGGTCGGTGGGGATTAACTCCGGTTCGATGGTCAACGGCATCATTCGCCCGTCATGGATGGAAAATCAGACTGATAACATCGCCGCGATTCAGGCGGGCATCACGCCGCCGCACATTATCACCGAACAGTTTTTTGACATGATCTGGATGGGCGGTGCGGGCGCGACGCTGTCGCTGGTTATCGCCATGTTGATTTTCGCCCGTAGCAAAAACATGCGGGAAGTGGCCCGACTGGGCGCGGGCGCATCACTGTTCAATATCAATGAACCGATTCTGTTTGGCCTGCCGGTGATCATGAACCCGATCATGCTGATTCCATTCAATCTGGTACCGCTGGTGCTGGTGACTATCCAGTACGCGGCCATGAAAATCGGCATGGTGGCGGTGACAACCGGAGTGTTTATTCCCTGGACGCTGCCACCGGTCATCAGCGGCTTTATCGTTACCGGGCATATCAGCGGTAGCATCATGCAGCTTATCAACCTGCTGATTGGCGCCATGCTGTATCTGCCTTTCCTGCGTATTCTGGACAAACAATACCGCGCTGCAGAAATCGATTCTCTTACGCAAACCGAAGCCGCGCTGGCTAAACAGGAGTAAACCATGTGGGGAATTATCGCCACCTGGCGAATGGCGCTTGAAGGCGTCACGGAGTCTGCGTCTGCACTGGCGGCGGGGACACGCGCGGCATCCGCCGTCGTCGACGCCGTTGCCGCCGTTGAAGACTTCCCGTTTTACAAATCCGTCGGCTACGGTGGTTTGCCCACTGAAAATGGCGATGTCGAACTGGACGCTGCCTTTATGGATGGCGACACCCTGGCGTTTGGCGCCGTGGGCAATCTGGTGGATATCGCCAACCCGGTGCGGGTGGCTCACGCATTAAGCCGCCAGCGCTATAACAATTTGCTGGTCGGTCAGGGAGCTCGCGAGTGGGCGCTTAATCAGGGGTTTGCGAGCAAAACCATGCTCACTGACCGCGCCATGCAACATTATCGAAAGCGCTGTCGCGAAACGCTGGATAAAGGTCTGAGTCCCTATGACGGCCACGATACGGTCGGAATTATCGGGCTTGATAAGCACGGCTCAATGAGCGTCGCGACCTCCACCAGCGGCCTGTTTATGAAAAAACGCGGACGTATTGGAGACTCGCCAATCATGGGTTCCGGTTTCTATTGCGACAGCGAGACAGGCGCGGCGACCGCAACGGGCGTCGGCGAAGATCTGATGAAAGGCTGTGCCAGTTATGAAATCGTGCGCCGCATGGCGCAGGGTATGACGCCGCAACAAGCCGCAGATTCCGTGGTGTTCGAACTGGAAGACAAACTGATGTCGCGCTTTGGCCGCGCGGGCGATCTCTCTGTTGTCTGTATGAACAACAAAGGTGAGTTTGGCGCCGCCACCAATATCAAAACCTTTTCATTCACGGTGGCCTCTGCCCACCATCCGCTTACCGTTTATCGCGCCGAACGCCAACGCGAAAAGACGCATTATCAGCCTGTCGATGAAGAATGGATGCAGGCCTACGCTGCGCGAATTCGTGCCCCGATAGAGGAAGAATAATGATTACCTACCAGTTCATTCATTCACTCACAGAGACGCAACCGGAAAGCCATCTTATTGCACGCGCATCCTGCCCGCTGCTACCCGATACCCCGCTTATCAACGAGATGCGCCAGCAGGATAAAACCGCCGATACGTGTTTCGGTTGCGCGCCGTTTGCACGTATTACGTTACTCCCCGAAGCCTTCTGGCACGATCCGCTGACCGAAAGTTTGCTGGGCGCGTTACGTCCGTTGCTGGCAGCACCTGTCAGTTCCCGTGTGGTCATTGATGTGACGGACATCAATGACACAGTACTGATGCAGTTATTGCGTTTTTTGTTCAATCAGGCGCACCGGCTCAGCGATTTACAGCTCAAAAAGGCAGACCATGCGTCAGTGCGCGTTTTTCACATAGACGCGCTCTGTCTGCCCGCGCAGCAAAAAAGGTTAGAGACGCTATTTCGCCAACAGCAGGCGATTGCCAATGGCATGGTTGCTGCACGCCGCCTGGCAGATATTCCGTCAGACCGCTGTACGCCGCAATTTGTGGTTACAGAAGCGCAAAGGCTGTGCTCCGCTTTCCCTGCCCTTCGTTGCGAAATACTTGATGAAAAACAGATTATTGAGCAACGTTTGGGTCTGCTGTATGCCGTGGGTAAAGGCGCGACCTGCCCGCCTCGTTTGCTTGCTATTCACTACGATGGTATCGCCGAGGGTCCGGTACGCTGCTATGTGGGTAAAGGTATTACGTTTGATACCGGCGGCCTGTGGCTGAAAGAAGGCGCGGGTATGTACACCATGAAGTACGACATGTGCGGCGCAGCCAATGTGCTGGGATTGCTGCTGACGGTTGCGGAGTTAAATTTACCGCTTCGCATTATGGGCGTGCTGGCGTTGGCTGAAAACGCCATCGGCCCTGACGCCATGCAGCCGGGTAGCGTGGCGCGCGCCTGCAACGGTCTGACGGTGGAAATCAATAATACAGATGCAGAAGGAAGACTGGTGCTGGCAGACGCGATTGCCTGGGCCAGCCAGCGGCATCCACAGGCCCGGTATCTTATTGATATGGCGACCTTAACCGGTGCGGTAGTGAAAGCGCTGGGCTATGAACTGAACGGACTCATGACTCAGGATGAACCCTTACGTCAGGCGTTAAATGTAGCCGGAAAACAGTGCGGGGATGAAGTCTGGTCGCTACCGCTTGATGCGCGGTTAAAAAAACAGACCGAAAGCACCATTGCCGATCTGTGCAATACGCCCGGTAATAACGCGGCGATCAGCGCTTCCGCCGCCTGGTTGCTACACCACTTTTGCCCGCCGACAATTCCATGGGCGCATCTGGATATTAGCGGTACGGCGCTATGGCGGGAAAACGGGAAGAGTGTTGCCTCAGGCAGGCCGATTCCCCTGCTGGTAGAACATCTCCTGGAAGATATACGTCAGGCGTGAGTCTATGAGTCGCCGGGTAAGGCACCACCGCCGCCCGGCAAGATTACAACTTGAGGATCTCTTTTACGAAGGGGATCGTGAGCTTACGTTGCGCGCTAATGGAGGCATGATCGAGCTGATCCAGCGTATCAAAGAGCGTACGCATTTCTCTGTCCAGTCGTTTCAGCAGGAAACGCCCCACATCTTCCGGCAGTTCGAAACCACGCAATCTTGCCCGCAGCTGTAAAGCCTGGAGTTTATCTTCATCGGAGAGCGGCTGAAGTTTATAAATTTGTCCCCAGTCCAGGCGAGAGGCCAGATCGGGCAGCCCAAGATTTAACTGGCGCGGTGGGCGATCGCCGGTGATCAGTAAACGGGTTTTCCCCGACTCCAGGATACGATTGTAGAGATCAAAGATCGCCATCTCCCACAATTCGTCCCCCGCAACACATTCAATATTATCAATGCACACCAGCGACAAATGTTCCATTCCGTCGAGAACTTCGGGCACAAACCAGGTACGTTTATCCAGCGGGACATAACCGACCGCATCGCCACGCTGCGACAACTCGGCGCACGCGGCATGCAGCAGATGGCTTCTGCCCGCACCTTCGCGCGACCAGAGATAAATATATCCGCTATGTTCCTGACGTAGCACGTTTTGCAGCGCGGCCAGTAAAGAGGCGTTATCCCCCGGCCAGAAACTTGCAAACGTTTCATCGTCAGGAAGATAAAGTGGCAGAGAGAGCTGTGCCGGTGTGTTCAGAGATACCTCAACCCAGGATTTCACAAAATCGCAGTGAGTTTACCACAGAATTCCGTCGCGATAGAACCGGGCAGCGTCGCTGCCCGGACAGAGAGTTAGTGCTGAGGACCATCCACATCCTGCGCATCCAGGACGACTTCTTCCGGACGCAACAGCGAGATCACTTTGAAAATCAGGCTCAGGCCAATCCCGACAATGGTCGCCAGCGCCATACCTTTCAGTTCTGCCGCGCCAATGTGCACCTTCGCGCCGCTGACACCGATGATCAGAATGACCGATGTCAGGATCAGGTTTTGCGCTTTGTTGTAATCCACTTTTGATTCGATCAATACGCGGATACCCGATGCGCCGATCACCCCGTACAGCAGCAGCGACACGCCGCCCATCACCGGCAGTGGGATTATCTGAATGGCGGCGGCCAGTTTACCTACACAGGAAAGCAGAATCGCAATAATGGCCGCGCCGCCGATAACCCAGGTACTGTACACGCGCGTAATCGCCATCACACCGATGTTCTCACCGTAGGTGGTGTTTGGCGTGGAGCCAAAGAACCCGGAGATGACGGTCGACAGGCCGTTAGCAAACATTGAGCGGTGCAAACCCGGATCGCGGATCAGGTCTTTCTTCACGATATTCGCCGTGACCACCAGGTGACCCACGTGTTCCGCAATAACCACCAGCGCCGCAGGCAGAATCGTCAGAATGGCAAACCACTCAAAACGCGGAGTATAAAAGGTCGGCAGCGCAAACCAGTGTGCCTGTGCAATCGGCGTGGTATCCACAACGCCCATCGCAAACGACAGCGCATAGCCCGCCAGCACGCCGATCAGAATCGGGATGATCGCCATGAAGCCACGGAACAGCACGGAGCCGAATACCGTTACCGCCAGGGTGACCATAGAAATGATGATGGTTTTCGAGTCCGGCGTTTGGCCTTCGGCAGGCAGTAATCCCGCCATCCCCGCAGCGACACCCGCCAGCTCCAGACCGATGACGGCAACGATTGCGCCCATCGCCGCAGGCGGGAACATCACATCCAGCCAGCCGGTCCCCGCCTTCTTCACAATCACTGAAACCAGGCAGAACAGGACGCCGCACATAATAAAGCCGCCTAACGCGACTTCATATCCCAGAGGCAGCAACAGCAGAACCGGGGAGATAAAGGCAAAGCTTGAACCTAGATATGCAGGAATTTTACCTTTACAAATAAAGAGGTACAGCAATGTGCCAATGCCGTTAAACAGTAAGACAGTGGCCGGGTTGATATGAAACAGGACTGGCACCAGCACGGTTGCGCCAAACATGGCAAACAAATGCTGCAAACTAAGCGGGATAGTCTGTAAAAGCGGCGGTCTTTCACTCACCCCGATAGCACGGCGCGTCATAGTGTTTTCCTCTGAGTGTTGTATGTTATTGATGTTTTATTCAAAAAAAAGCCGACTCTAAAAGTCGGCTCTTTTTATTTTTTCGTTTACTTCGTACCAAAGATCTTATCGCCGGCATCGCCGAGGCCCGGAATAATGTATCCGTGCTCGTTGAGTCCCTGGTCAATCGACGCCGTGTACAGCTCGATATCCGGGTGCGCTTTTTCCAGCGCCGCGATACCTTCCGGTGCCGCAACCAGTACCAGCACCTTGATGCTGGAGCAGCCTGCTTTCTTCAGCAGGTCGATGGTGGCGATAACGGAACCGCCGGTTGCCAGCATCGGGTCAACGATCAGCGCCATACGCTCGTCGATGTTGGATACCAGCTTCTGGAAGTACGGTACCGGCTCCAGCGTCTCTTCGTCACGGTACATGCCCACGACGCTGATACGCGCGCTCGGGACGTTTTCCAGTACGCCGTCCATCATGCCCAGGCCTGCGCGCAGGATCGGCACAACGGTAATTTTCTTGCCTTTGATCTGGTCAATTTCTACCGGGCCGTTCCAGCCTTCGATAGTCACTTTTTCTGTTTCCAGACCCGCAGTGGCTTCATAAGTCAGCAGGCTGCCAACTTCGGAGGCGAGTTCACGGAAGCGTTTAGTGCTGATGTCGTGCTCGCGCATCAGGCCCAGCTTGTGTTTGACGAGTGGGTGTTTCACTTCCACAATCTTCATTCTCTTTCTCCTTTGAATAGGGCAGCCACAAAAAAAATCGACGGATTATACCGCCATTCTTTTAGTGGGCAACATTTATTTACTTGATGTTGATCAAGCATAGGAGGGGTTAGCGCGAATAGAGCAAATATTCGACAGACGAATATCTCAGCGCTGGGCATGGAAACGAAAAGGAAGAGCGGCCAACCCATGCTGACCGCTATTTGCGGGGATTACAGTTTTTCACCATTAGACGCAATCACCTGCTGATACCAGGCAAATGATTTCTTTGGATGACGTGCTAACGTCCCGCTACCGTCATTATTTTTGTCGACATAGATAAAGCCGTAGCGTTTTTTCATTTCGCCCGTCCCCGCAGAAACTAAATCAATGCAGCCCCACGGGGTGTAACCCATCAGCTCTACGCCATCTTCTACCACCGCTTTTTTCATTTCACGGATGTGCGCGGCCATGTAATCAATGCGGTATTGATCGTCTACAGAGCCGTCGGCCTGCTGGACATCAATCGCGCCAAAGCCGTTTTCGACGATAAACAGCGGCAGCTGGTAGTGATCCCAGAACCAGTTCAGCGAATAGCGCAGCCCCACCGGGTCAATCTGCCAACCCCAGTCGGACTTCTGCACATACGGGTTAGAGACCAGGCTAGTGCTTTCGTCATAGTCCAGCTGCGGGTTATCCGCCGTCGCTTTGGTGGTGAACGACATATAGTAGCTGAAACCGATATAGTCGACGCAGCCCTGCGTCAGCGCCTGTTTATCTTCTTCGGTGATATCCAGCGTAAAACCACGACGCGCGAAGTAGTTCAGCAGATGCTGCGGATATTTCCCGCGCACATGTACATCGGTGAACCAGTAGCGGCGATGCATGGCGTTCATCGCCATCATCATGTCGTTCGGCGCGCAGGTCAGCGGATAGATTGGGCACATGGCGATCATGCAGCCGATTTTCAGTGACGGGTTAATTTCGCGCCCCGCTTTCACCGCCAGCGCGCTGGCCACCAGCTCGTAGTGCGCCGCCTGAAACATCACTGGCTCGCGATCTTCACCCGGCGAGTATTTCAGTCCGGAGTTGGTGAATGGCGCAAAGTCTTCGTGGAAGTTGGCCTGGTTGTTGATCTCATTGAACGTCATCCAGTACTTCACTTTGTGCTGGTAGCGTTTGAAGACCACCTTCGCAAAGCGAACGAAGAAGTCGATAAGTTTACGGTTGCGCCAGCCACCGTATTCCGTCACCAGGTGATATGGCATCTCGAAATGCGACAGCGTAATGACGGGTTCAATGCCGTGTTTCAGACATTCATCAAAGAGGCAGTCATAAAATTGCAGGCCCGCTTCATTCGGCAGGGATTCGTCGCCCAACGGAAAAATTCGCGTCCAGGCGATGGAGGTGCGGAAACATTTAAATCCCATTTCAGCAAAGAGCGCGATGTCGTCTTTGTAGCGGTGATAGAAATCGATGGCTTCGTGATTGGGGTAATTCTTACCAGGGATCACGCCGGGGGTGATCTCTCTGGGAATACCATGCGCTCCGGCGGTCATAACATCCGCCACGCTGACGCCCTTTCCCCCTTCCTGCCAGCCGCCTTCTAACTGGTGAGCCGCCACCGCGCCTCCCCACATGAAATTCGCGTTAAATCCAGACATACAATTCCCTCATTAATTGCAATTTGCTGGCCGCAGTCTCTGCACACACTTACAGAAACCGGTTTCATTACGATACTGTGCATTTATCAGGCGGGTTTCAAGCACGAGAATGAAACCGGGTTCATTTTCGTGGCACAGTTCAAATAACCAGAATTTCGAGGGTGAAATGCTGAAAAAATCAGCAGATATATGCCGATGCAAAGCAGGCTCGCAAACGTTTGCTTTCCCTGTTAGAATTGCGCCGAATTTAATTTTCACCGCAAGTAAACGCGTGGGGACCCAAGCAGTGACCGATAAAACCTCTCTTAGCTATAAAGATGCCGGTGTTGATATTGACGCGGGTAATGCTCTGGTTGATCGAATCAAAGGCGTAGTGAAGAAAACCCGTCGTCCCGAAGTGATGGGCGGTCTGGGTGGCTTCGGCGCGCTGTGCGCATTGCCGCAAAAATATCGTGAGCCTGTACTGGTTTCCGGCACTGATGGCGTAGGGACAAAACTGCGTCTGGCAATGGATTTGAAACGTCACGACACCATTGGTATCGATCTCGTGGCGATGTGCGTTAACGATCTGGTGGTTCAGGGCGCAGAGCCGCTGTTTTTCCTGGATTACTATGCCACCGGCAAACTGGATGTCGACACCGCCGCCAGTGTGATCAGCGGTATTGCCGAGGGTTGTCTGCAGTCTGGCTGCGCGTTGGTCGGCGGAGAAACCGCTGAAATGCCGGGGATGTATCACGGCGAAGATTACGACGTGGCCGGGTTCTGCGTTGGCGTGGTCGAAAAATCAGAAATTATCGACGGCTCGAAAGTAACCGATGGCGATGTGCTGGTAGCGCTGGGCTCCAGCGGCCCGCACTCCAACGGTTACTCTCTGGTGCGTAAAATCATTGAAGTCAGCGGTTGCAACCCTGAAACGACAGAACTCGAAGGCAAACCGTTAGCCGACCATCTGCTGGCGCCAACGCGTATCTATGTGAAGTCAATCCTGGAGCTGATTGAACAGGTTGATGTACACGCCATCGCGCACCTGACGGGCGGCGGTTTCTGGGAGAACATCCCGCGCGTTCTGCCCGACAATACACAGGCAGTGATTGACGAATCTTCCTGGCAGTGGCCGGCCGTCTTTGAGTGGCTGAAAACCGCAGGCAACGTCAGTCAACATGAAATGTATCGCACCTTCAACTGCGGCGCCGGGATGGTGATTGCCCTGCCGGAAGCGGAAGTCGATAACGCGCTCGCGCTGTTGAAGGCCAAAGGTGAAAAGGCGTGGAAAATCGGTATCATCAAAGCCTCTGATTCCGAACAGCGTGTGGTTATTGAATGATGAACATTGTGGTGCTTATTTCCGGCAACGGAAGCAATTTGCAGGCAATTATCGACGCCTGCAAAGAGCAGAAAATTAAAGGCACCCTCCGGGCAGTATTCAGCAACAAGGCCGACGCGTTCGGCCTTGAACGTGCCCGGGAAGCAGGAATTCCGGCACATGCGCTGGCCGCCAGTCAATTTGCCAACCGTGAAGCGTTCGATCGCGAACTGATGCGGGAAATTGATGCTTATGCCCCCGATGTGGTGGTACTGGCAGGCTATATGCGAATCCTTAGTCCTGCGTTTGTCGCGCACTACGAAGGTCGTTTGCTCAATATCCACCCTTCCCTGTTGCCGAAGTACCCAGGCCTGCATACGCATCGTCAGGCGCTGGAAAACGGCGATGAGGAGCACGGCACTTCTGTTCATTTCGTCACTGACGAACTGGATGGCGGCCCGGTGATTCTTCAGGCTAAGATCCCGGTTTTTGAGGGCGATAGCGAAGAGGACATCACCGCACGCGTTCAGGTGCAGGAGCACGCCATTTACCCGTTAGTGGTTAGCTGGTTTGTAGATGGGCGTCTTGAAATGCGCGAAAACGCAGCATGGCTTGACGGCATCAAACTCTCTCCTCAGGGATACGCATCAGACGAGTAACGTCTCTTCGTTCCCCGTTAGCAACCACTGACGGGGAACAACTCCTGTCTATCTTGTTCGTCTCCCTATCCTTTTCGCAAAAATGCGTCAGTTGCTCACATGCCACAGACGGTTTATTGTCATACTCTTCTGGCGCAGTTGGACATCTGACAGCAATGCTCGCCATAATAACCCGGCAGTGTCCCGTGATTGAAACGGAGTAAAAGTTGTAATGGGTCAGGAAAAGCTATACATCGAGAAAGAACTGAGCTGGTTAGCGTTCAATGAACGCGTACTCCAGGAAGCAGCGGATAAATCAAACCCGCTGATTGAACGGATGCGTTTTTTAGGCATCTATTCCAATAACCTTGACGAATTCTACAAAGTCCGCTTTGCCGAATTAAAGCGTCGCATCATTATTAGTGAAGAACAGGGTTCAAATTCTCATTCTCGTCACCTGTTAGGCAAAATCCAGTCCCGCGTATTGAAAGCCGATCAAGAATTTGACGGCCTGTACAACGAATTACTGCTGGAGATGGCGCGTAATCAAATTTTCCTGATTAACGAACGCCAACTGTCGGTAAACCAGCAAGACTGGTTGCGTCACTACTTTAAACACTATCTTCGCCAACACATTACGCCGATTTTAATCAACCGGGAGACCGATTTAGTTCAGTTTCTGAAGGACGATTATACCTATCTGGCGGTGGAGATTATTCGCGGAGATTCCATCCGCTACGCGCTACTGGAAATTCCCTCCGACAAGGTTCCTCGTTTTGTGAATCTGCCGCCGGAAGCGCCGCGTCGTCGCAAACCAATGATTTTGTTGGACAACATTCTGCGCTACTGCCTCGACGATATCTTCAAAGGGTTCTTTGATTACGATGCCCTCAATGCGTATTCCATGAAGATGACCCGTGACGCCGAATACGATTTGGTGCACGAAATGGAATCCAGTCTGATGGAGTTGATGTCCTCCAGCCTGAAGCAACGTCTGACAGCGGAGCCGGTTCGCTTTGTCTACCAACGTGACATGCCCAATGCGCTGGTGGAAGTTCTGCGCGAAAAACTGACCATTTCCCGCTATGACTCGATTGTTCCCGGCGGGCGTTACCATAACTTCAAAGACTTTATTAATTTCCCCAATGTGGGCAAAGCCAATCTGGTGAATAAACCGTTGCCGCGGCAGCGCCATATCTGGTTCGATAAAGAAAAGTTCCGCAACGGTTTTGACGCCATTCGTGAGCGCGATGTACTGCTCTATTATCCATATCATACCTTTGAGCATGTGCTGGAACTGCTGCGCCAGGCCTCGTTTGATCCGAGTGTTCTGGCGATAAAAATTAATATTTATCGCGTGGCGAAAGACTCGCGCATTATTGACGCGATGATTCACGCCGCCCATAACAGCAAAAAAGTGACCGTGGTTGTGGAATTACAGGCCCGTTTCGATGAGGAAGCCAATATTCACTGGGCTAAACGTCTGACCGAGGCTGGCGTCCATGTGATCTTCTCTGCGCCGGGGCTGAAAATCCACGCCAAACTGTTCCTTATCTCGCGTAAAGAAGGCGACGAGGTGGTGCGTTACGCGCACATCGGCACCGGGAACTTCAATGAAAAAACAGCACGTCTGTATACCGACTATTCATTGCTGACCGCGGATGCGCGGATCACCAACGAAGTGCGCCGGGTGTTCAATTTTATCGAGAACCCCTATCGTCCGGTGACATTCGATTACCTGCTGGTTTCGCCGCAAAACTCCCGTCGTCTGCTGTATGAGATGATCGACCGGGAAATTGCGAATGCGCAACAGGGCTTACCGTCGGGCATCACGCTGAAACTCAATAACCTGGTCGATAAAGGGCTGGTTGACCGACTGTACGCCGCATCCGGTTCAGGCGTGCAGATTAATCTGCTGATCCGCGGTATGTGTTCGCTGATCCCCAATCTGGAAGGCATCAGCGACAATATTCGGGTGATCAGCATCGTGGATCGCTACCTTGAGCATGACCGGGTCTATGTTTTCGAGAATGGCGGCGATAAGCGGGTATATCTCTCCTCCGCCGACTGGATGACGCGCAATATCGATTATCGTATTGAGGTTGCCACACCGTTGCTTGACCCTCGCCTCAAACAGCAGGTTCTTGATATTATAGACATTCTGTTCAGCGACACGGTTAAAGCCCGTTATATCGATAAAGAACTGAGTAATCGCTATGTACCGCGCGGAAATCGCCGCAAAGTGCAGTCACAATTGGCGATCTATGACTACATCAAATCACTCGAGCAACCAGACTAACGCTATGCCAATACATGACAGGACACCCCGGCCGCAGGAGTTTGCTGCGGTCGACCTCGGTTCAAACAGTTTCCATATGGTCATTGCGCGCGTTGTGGATGGCGCGATGCAAATTATCGGTCGGCTGAAACAACGTGTACACCTGGCTGATGGTCTCGGTGAAGACGGCAGGCTGAGTGAAGAAGCGATGGAACGCGGCTTAAGCTGCTTATCCTTGTTTGCTGAACGCCTGCAGGGTTTCGCGCCGTCGAGCGTCTGTATTGTCGGTACCCATACGTTACGTCAGGCGCTGAATGCCACTGATTTTCTAAAACGTGCGGAAAAGGTCATCCCCTACCCGATTGAAATCATTTCCGGCAACGAAGAAGCCCGTCTGATTTTCATGGGGGTGGAACATACGCAGCCGGAAAAAGGCCGCAAGCTGGTGATCGATATTGGTGGCGGTTCAACAGAACTGGTCATTGGCGAGAACTTCGAACCGAAGCTGGTTGAAAGCCGTCGTATGGGTTGCGTCAGCTTTGCGCAGATCTATTTCCGCGGCGGCGTGATTAACCAGGAGAACTTCCAGCGTGCGCGGATGGCCGCAGCACAAAAACTGGAAACGTTAACCTGGCAGTTCCGTATCCAGGGCTGGAACGTTGCGCTGGGCGCTTCCGGCACCATTAAAGCGGCACACGAAGTGCTGCTGGAAATGGGCGAGAAAGATGGTTTTATCACGCCTGAGCGTCTGGATAAGCTGAAAACCGAAGTTCTCAAACATCGCTCATTCGACGCACTCAGCCTGCCGGGTCTTTCTGAAGAACGTAAAGCCGTCTTCGTACCGGGTCTGGCGATCCTGTGCGGTGTTTTTGACGCGCTGGCCATCCGTGAACTGCGGCTGTCCGATGGCGCGCTGCGTGAAGGTGTCTTGTATGAAATGGAAGGCCGATTCCGTCATCAGGATGTGCGCAGCCGTACCGCCAGCAGCCTGGCGAACCAGTACAATATCGACAGCGAACAGGCAAGACGGGTGCTGGACACCACGATGCAGATGTATGAACAGTGGCAGTCGCAGCAACCTAAACTGGCGCACCCACAACTGGAAGCTTTACTGAAATGGGCGGCGATGCTGCATGAAGTCGGGCTGAACATCAACCATAGCGGTCTGCACCGTCATTCCGCCTATATTCTTCAACACAGCGATCTGCCTGGTTTCAACCAGGAACAGCAAATGATGATGGCGACATTGGTTCGTTACCATCGTAAGGCCGTAAAACTGGATGATTTGCCCCGGTTTACACTGTTTAAGAAGAAACAGTTTCTGCCGCTCATCCAGCTGCTGCGCCTCGGCGTCCTGCTGAACAATCAGCGTCAGGCAACGACCACGCCGCCAACGCTAACGCTGATAACCCACGACAGTCACTGGATTTTACGTTTCCCGCACGACTGGTTCAGCCAGAACGCGCTGGTTTTGCTCGATCTGGAAAGAGAGCAGCAATACTGGGAAGCCGTAACCGGCTGGCGTCTGACCATTGAAGAAGAAGAAAGCTCACCCGATATTGCGGCGTGATCCTCATTCAGGCGCCGGACTCTGGCGCCTGTTTCCCAAACGTATCTTCCAGTCGCTGCGGCTCCCCGATCAGATACCCCTGCAGGTAATCGATACCCAGCGAGATCACCGCGTTACGTATCTCTTCACTTTCCACGTGCTCTGCCACTACCAACATCTTTTTCATGCGCGCCAGATGGCAAATGGAAGCCACAATCTGATAGTCGAGGCTGTTCGAGACGATATTGCGAATAAAACTGCCGTCGATTTTGAGAATATTTGCGTTCACGTTTTTCAGGCGTGCATAGCTGGCATACCCGGTGCCAAAATCATCAATGGCAACCTGACAGCCCAGTTGCTGCAATTGCAATAAGGTCGTTTGCGCATGCTCGGCATCTGCGAGTGCGTTACTCTCCGTAACCTCAAATATCAGTTGCCAGGCTTCGACCTGATAGTGGCTCAACAGCTTACTCACCTCGATAGGTAATCGGGCACGGCACACTGATGTCGGCGACAGATTGATGGCAAAACGTTGGGCAGGCATTTTTTCCCGATTCGCCGCCATAAATTGCAATGTATGTTCGATAACCCAGAGATCGATGCTGGAAGACAACCCAAACTCATGGGCGACAGGCAGAAAAATATCGGGATTAATCATCCCGCCATTCTGATCCTTCAGCCGCAGCAAAATTTCATGATAGATATCGCCGCGAACGCCCTGAATGGGTTGAGCCATCAGGCAAAAGCGATCGTACTCAAGCGCCCGTTGCAGATGATTCATCATCGCCACTTTGTCTTTCAGCCCACGCTGCAAATTCATGGCACCGCGACGCTGTAGATTCTCTGGCGTGTTTGTCAAAATCGAAAGTTCGGCAACGGTACTTAATTCACCTAATAGCAGGTAGATATGGCTAACCGGAGAACGGACATAGCAATAGCTGACCCCAACCTGCGGCTGCATTGGCATCCCATCCCATGTAAATCGAAATTGTTTTATATGGTTATCCAGTGCTTCTATTCGCTGTTGGTGGGATTCCGTATTCAGACGCAGCACCAAATCGTTGCCGGATAACTGAAACACTTCCTCATTTTGCGCCAACAAGGGAGAGATCCAGTGAGACAGCTTTTGCTTGTACTGAATGCGTAACATAATCCCATAATTTTTAATGAGTAATTCCATTCCTGGCACACGCAAATAACAGAGGGCCGACCAGGGGGCGCTTTTGAGAGCCCGATTCAGAGCGCGTAAGTTGGGAAGATGCACGACAGGATCAAAGTAAGCGAGACGGCGAGCGCGGCTACTGACAATCCTCTGCCGCGTCGCCAGTACCGCCATATAATTCACAATAAATGAAAAAACCAGATAGCTCGAAGAGGTAATGGCCAGTTGGGTATCGTATCCGGAATACCACGGCGTATAACGGTGATAATAATTTATTGATACTACGAGTATTATCGCCCATAACGGCGAAATAAATTTATAGCCGTAGCGCATTCCCCCCCATAACATGACGGGTAGCAGGAGTGACAACGTATAGTTTGTGCTAAATATTGAGCTATCTTCATTTAAAGGCATGCATAACAAAACCATCAGCATACCCAATACTATCAGCCAGATAGCTATTTCTTTTTTCGTTACTTTCGCATCAATTTGTAGTTTAAGTTGCGAAAAATAACCCTTCAAATAACAAGGATTACGGATAATACGAATGATCAAATAGCACAGCGGAACACCCACAAGATTTCCGACCAGTAACGCCTGGTAATCAATCAATGTATTGATATTGAAAGGCATGACCCCCATCAGATGGGATTTGCTGTCATACATTCCAATAAAGGCTGCAAATTGAAATATGACTAAAAACAGTGTGGCAGGGAAAAATACCTGCCAGAACATGCGCTGAAATATTAATCGCACATCGCCATGATAGACATGCCCACGCCGTGGGGCAAACACATGATACCCCCCCCAACTGAGCACAATCGTCACCACAAAGTGAACGATAACAGGAAACGTCTCGTACCATCCTACCTGCGAAAATTTATGCCAGAAGATGGCAATGACAATTCCTGGTAACGCCGCCCAGCCGAAAAATAGCATCAGGCTTAACATTAATGCCAGAGGCAGATAAAACAGCACGACATTACCTGTAGCAGTACTTGCGAAGGTATTGGTGTTGCTCAATAAGGGTAATAACAAAGAGGGTAAGATGAGAGGCAGTGCCCACCATTTATCTCTGATACGAATATATAATTTCTTAAGGCTCATAGATGCTCAGCAGAACCTCCGTTTCCTGAAGGCTTTATTCAGACAGGCATCCCACCTGACGTCAGAACAATGATGAAAAACTCATCACAATTGTGGAGCATAGATTTTAGTTATCGTCGGCGCGTAACATTTGACTTATGTCAAATAACTCACTTATCATTAATTAATTATTACTTTATTTCTGCTGTTTTATCATTAAGTTATTATTTATTTAAATATTAAATTTATTTCTCATAACATTAAAGGATGAATTGACTGACGTAATTTTACATAATGAAGAATTGACCATCTCCTCACAGTGTGCCTTAATGTCATTATCGCCCACGCGTTGGGCCCACCCTAAGGAACCTTTTGTGAGTCAGGCTACCAGTATGCGAAAACGACATCGATTTAACACTCGCATGACCCGTATCGTATTGCTTATCAGTTTTCTCTTCTTTTTTGGACGCTTCGTCTACTCTTCCATTGGCGCCTGGCATCATCATCAGGATAAAAAAGAATCACAACAATCAACCCTGACGACTGAAACGCCATCACAGTCATAATCTGTTTGCGACTAAAAAACCCCACATCGTTGTAATATAATATATTTTTTATTCAACCCTGGCATTGGGCAGTAAAAACGGGAGTACACAGACTCCCGTTTTGTTCAGACAAACAGTCTGCGCACCGTTCTACAGGGTGACAATCGCGGGCTCGTCAAACGCTGTCAGTTTTGGCGCTTCGCCAGTGAATTTTTCTGCGTAGACCAGTGACGTATTACCTGCACAGCCGTTCGCCAGTCGGGATGTCGGAATATCCGCGGTCAGTACGTTAGCGCCGCCATTTTTACAGATCCCATTCTCCAGATCCGGCCAGGCACCTTCGTGAATGCAGATAATCCCGGGTTTAATTCCATCACTGACATGCGCCCCCACCAGCACTTGTCCGCGAGCGTTCCATACCCGAACCAAATCACCATCGGAAATACCGCGAGCCTTTGCATCCTCCGGGTGAATGGTCACTGGCTCACGATTGGCTATGGCGTACTCTTTGCGCAGCGAAGCGTAATTCAGCTGACTGTGCAGACGATGCGCAGGGTGTGCGGTCAGCAACTGCAGCTGATCTTTATCCGCGGAACCTTTCCACTCATCCGGTTCTAGCCATGAAGCATGCGGCGGGCAATCTTTGTAGTGATATCCTTCAATCGTTTTCGAGTAGAGTTCAATCTTCCCGCTTGGCGTGCCAAGTGCATTCATCACCGGATCGCTGCGGAAATCAGCGTAGCGAACATACTTGTTATTCTTCTCGTTCTCACGCATCTCGATCAATTTATTCTGTTGCCAGAAGGTATTGAACTGAGGCATCGCCACACGCTGCGTACGCGCGGCCTTTTGCGCGGCGTCGTAGAATTGCTTCAGCCACGCCATTTCATCTTTGCCTTCTGTATAGACAGCTTTGCCGCCCACTTTGAGCATCTCCGCCAAATCGGCAAATACATCAAAGTCATTGCGCGCCTCAAACTGCGGCGCAATAACCTGCTTCATCGGCACCAGATGTTGGTTACTGTAATCCCCGGTCATGGTGAGATCGTTACGTTCAAACGATGTGGTAATCGGCAGAACAATATCGGCATGTTTGGCTGCCGCCGTCCAGTAGCACTCAGAAATGACGACCAGCTCCGGTTTCTGCCACGCTTTAATTAAGCGGTTCGTATCCTGGTGGTGCGTAAAGTTCCCACCACCTGCCCACCAGATCATTTTGATATCCGGGAAGGTTTGTTCTTTACCATTATGCTGATATTTTCCACCCGGGTTTTCGAGCGCTTCGACAATTCGCGCGACAGGAAGGCTCGTCACAGCGTCGGAGACAGCCCAGTCATTGCCTGCAGAGGAGCCACCTTCAATCTTCGAGGAAATTGCGGGCAACACCCCGCCCGTGCGCGTCGGGTTACCGCCATTAGAATAATGGTAGGAGAAACCAAAGCCCCCCCCTTCCGTGCCGATTTGTCCCAGCATCGCTGCCAGGGTGACCAGCATCCAGTGTTTTTGCTCGCCATACTGCTGACGCTGAATGCCCCAACCCGCCATGAGCATGGTTTTATTGCCGGAGAAGATTTCCGCCAGTTTTTCGATCTGCTCTGCAGGTACACCGCACACGCCTGCGGCCCACTCCGCGGTTTTCTCTGTTTTATCGCTTTTACCCAGCAGGTACTCTTCAAACTGCGGATAACCGGTCGTGTATTTTTCCAGGAAGGCCTTATCATGCAGACCCTTTTTCACCAGCGTATGTGCAATGCCCAGCATCATCGCAACATCCGTCCCCATGTGCGGCGCAATCCAGGTGGCATTATCACCAAAGAACGCAATGGTTTCAGACCGCATTGGGTCGATAGCAATCACGCTCTTCCCTGATTTTTTGAGCAAGTTGATGTATTCAAGTCCCTGCTCGTCAGTGCTACTCCAGGCAATTTTTAATGTGTTGAGCGGGTTCATCCCCCACAGCACCACAACCTGGCTGTGTTCAAGAATCATCGGCCATGTAGTCTGCTGTTCGTAGACTTCTACCGACCCAACGACATAAGGCAGGATCACTTGCGCCGCACCGGTAGAATAATCACCGGTATGGCCTGCGTAACCGCCCGCCATACTCATGTAACGCTGCAACAGGGTTTGTGCTTTGTGCAACACACCGCTGGAACGCCAGCCATAAGAACCCGCAAATACCGAGGCTGGGCCATAGCTGCTACGGATCCGACTGTGCTGCTCGTGGATAAGTTTAAGCGCCTGTTCCCAACTCACACGGACAAAAGGATCGCTTCCCCGTTTGCCATCTGCCTTTCCTGGATTTTCCAGATAGCTTTTACGCACCATCGGGTATTTTATACGCGCGCTGGTATGAACCTGATCAGGGGCGGTCTGTTGCAATGAGTTAGGAATCGTTTTTTGTAATGCCCCCTTCGAAGAGACAACCTTCCCGTCTTTGACTTCGACATAAACAGCCCCCCAGCGCGCCGCTGTCAGAACAGCGCCGCCCCCCGGGCCTTCGGCCCAGGCAGGCATCGGGATCATCGAAGAAATCGCCATAGTCCCGGTTGCCGCCCCGGCCGTTTTGATAAAGTCACGTCTTGTGAGTTTCATGATTTCTCCTGGTGTTGTCGCTTATTTATTCATGTCTTTTGCGTTGTACTGGAAATAACGGCTCAGAATATCCAGCTCGTTTTCACTGATGTTGGTTCGTGCTCCCATCCCTTTCGCCACTGAAGGCCAGGCATTCAGGGTAAAGTGCTTCGCGGGGATCGGCGCATGGCAACCTGCGCAATACACGTTGTCGAGCTTACGCGCGTAATCCCACATCGGTTCACGGCTGGCCAGGGCAGAAGTACTCCAGTCCCCTTGCAGCGCAACGTCCCGCCACGCATTGCCATACTCATCTTTCTTCCAGTCAGAGAGCACGTTCAGCGCCTGCTGCCCTTTTTCACTCAGACTGGCAAGAACAAGTCGCTGACCTGCCGCGTAATAAATAACCTGTTCACTGCCCTGCATCTGACTGCCGCGAATTTCGACACGACGCGAGGTCCCCGTGGTTTTCAACACATGTAATTGCGTCGCCGGATAAAGCGTCGCCAGATCGCCAAGCGCGCTGGCGCTGACAACATAGAGCTCTTTCGCTGATGCAGGTATTGAGGCCGCCTGTGCTTCAAGCCCTTGTAACGCGGTATCGTCCATTTTTATTTCTGGAGGGAAGTGGGCGACCCCTTTGTGGCAGTCGATACAGGTTTGTTTTTCCTTAGCGCCCATCTCATGCATCTTTCGGGCATCCGCGCTTTGCGCTTCGAGATCCATGGCATCCATGCTGTGACAACTGCGGCAGGTCGCTGAGTCATTGGCTTTGAGTTGTGCCCATACCGTTTGTGCCATTTCCAAACGATGGTCCTCAAATTTTTCGGGGGTATCGATTTTTTTGGTAATGAACTGGTGATAGATATCTTTCGAAGCACGCAGTTTAGCGATCAGGTAATCCATGCCACCTTGCGGAATGTGGCAATCTGCGCACTCCGCACGGATTCCCTTCTGATTCTGAAAATGTTTGGACCCCAGATATTCCTCATAAGGAGCCTGCATCGTATGACATGACAAACAAAATTCCGTACTGGACGTTTTATGTAATGTCCATTGCGCGGCAAAAATAACGAACACACCAAGAATGGCCCCCAGAAGCACCATCCATATCACTATTCTATTTATTTTTTTCATCGTATACCCTGGCAAACCCAAATACCCTTTTATAGGTAGACATTAAATAGGCGCCACAGGTGACTTATTGATATTCATCAAATGGAAAGCAAGAAGAAACAGACAAAGAGGAAACTATGAAGGGCGTCTCAAATTCAAAAACAGCGAGAGATTCAAACAAAAAAATCATTAAAAATAGTGAGTTAAACTACCATTTATGGATTATCAAGCTAAATTAAAAGCATTACCAAGAATAAAATTTTGACAGCGACAAATATTATCATCTGCATCTTAAAAATACATGTCGCTATATAATAAAATATACAATGAGTTTTCCCCCAGGACCAGACACTTTATAAAATTCACTTCGTTTATAGTTGAAAAACATTCCAATAATATAGTTAAAACATCCAAAAACGTAAAAATTTAGCCACAACGCTGATTACGGGATAATTCCGTCATCATACATAGATTATTTAAATACCGTCGTTTCATTTAATAATCTTCAAAAATATATTTATTTGGAAAAACTTTCGCTATCCAGAAACTTCATGACCATACATAAAAAAACCCTCTGTAAAAACAGAGGGTTGATTGCATTTTTGCCTTGTCATGAACAGGCAAGAGGGGTTATCTGATTATTCCCACTCAGCTATCAATGATGAGATAAAATATAAATAAATCAATACACTGAAAGTAATTACTTAGCAGATACCACGAAAAACACCACCTACAGTTGCATTCAGACAACACTCACTTCTGCGACAACTAACGGTGCTTGCCGACCAGCCTCAACAAGCAGCACTACGATCACTTCTACACTCCTGACCTACACAGATTGCGGCTCAATAGTCATATCATGTAAGATTGCCCGCAACCTTACAAACCTTCACGCGGTTTGACGATCTGGCATAGCTTTCAATCAGCACCATGGATCACTTTTAGTAGATCGGCGCGAACATTTTACGAGGAATAGAATGTCTGAAATTGCAATTGAGGTTTCTGATGTGCAGGTTTTGGAGCAATTAGAATTACTTGGCAAGGATTCCGATGGTTTTTCTTCTGAGCACCAAGGAATAGATGGTGTCCAGCTTTTCACTGCGGTGATGACGCTGGGACCATTGGTAATTACCGGCATTGTCAAAGTTGTACTAGCACAGATTGCCGCGAAGAAGCATGTACGGGTACTTGTTGATGGTATTGAGATCCATGGTGTTAGCGAAAAAACCCTTATGGATATCCTCAAGAGTAATGTCGTCAACAAACCCCACAATTAGCCGATGAAGAAAACCTCGTCGATTGACCGACTCATCACTGCTACGCGCCTAAACATTGGAGCAAGAGTGAACGAGACGCTATACGAAACTACAATCCTGCGCCTGAAGTCGATTGCAGAACAGTTAGGTTTACCTCTCGATATCAAAATCGTGTACTCATCGACGCGAAGGGTAGAACACGTTACTGTGTCAGGAGTGTCTTGGTTAATTTATGACCAGTACATCGGTCAGACGATGAATATGCTGAACAGGCTTTTCATAGAGTCGGAGGATGCGCACCCATCGCTTGTCTATTTTCACAAAGTGTTGGCAGAGAGACTTATTGATGTTGGGCAGTTAGCTAACGCATTACATTGTGCGTCGGTATACCACTCCTCGCGTGAAGTTCTAGATCCTAGACACTCAGACGAGACTTGGCGCAACTTGCTGACACGGACCCATGAGCGATTCTTGCTTTACCACGAACTTGGGCATCGTGTTTTCTCAAAGCCCACACTCTTACCAGTTATGCGTGAGCACGTACAATTCCTCATTCAGCACCAAGTTCAAGTGAAAAAAAAACCGCTGAATGAAGCGCTTGAGTCGTTCCGCGATAGACCTTCTGCAGCCCTGCATCATCAAGATTTCGATGCTGCAATTCGTGATATCAGATTGGGACTAGAATCTGAGGAGGGTCAGCGCTTTAGACAAGCACAACTTTCCTCGCTAGCTAAATCACAAACTGAAGAGGAGGTATTTTGTGACATCTTCGCCTCAGATTTTGTATTGGCTGAAGGTCTCATAGACGGTGAAGACCCTATACGAATACTGCGTGCGATCTATGTTGGGTTTTATCACCTACAGGCTCTGGAGTATTTGAAACGATTCCCCTCCCTTTCGAGCACCTACACTGATTGGCAGACCGACAATATGCCACACATTCAATCACGTGGTCATTGTCTGCGCGCACATCTGATATTCCTTTACCAGACAGAGTTACGAGTCAAACAGCATCTTGACGAGGCCTTAGTCACCGATAAAGTTAGTGCTTTTGAAGTTCAATTGATGGAGGATCAGAAACGTCATTACGATGTCATATACGATAGCGCGCAGCGACTGTGCGAGAGCTTACGGGTCAATGACTGGCTCTCGGTACTGGGTGAAGAGGCGATGAAGACACTACATAATGGGTTGAACTATCCAGAATCAGTTCCCTCAAGGTTACCTGATGATCATGACTTAAGGACGATCATTCTGATTTTGACGGGCTGGCTTCCATGAGTGCTTGTACCTAGGTTGATATTGCTTCGCGGCCTACCTCGCCAAAACTAAGCATCAGAGCTGAGGACAGTTGCCATCGGTTCCAAACGCATAACGGTCAATCAAGGTTTTGCCCCGAGTGTTCGGATGGGCCATTAGCACTAGTCTCACATTCGCACTGTGTAAATTGACGCCCCTTTCTCCGCCGCCACTAACATTATTCGACTTTGGCACAATACACTAGCGAAGCCCCTAATAAACGTCACACAGAGACAAGCATTCGGCCATCCCACAACCGAAAATGCTACCAGAATCTTAATAGATCAATCACATATTATCGGTCTTGGCAATATGGTCCTCTGTGAAGTACCATAAAAAACGCCATTGATGATGTGAACAAAATCATCAATGGCATAGAGTAATTATTTATAATCAATTAGTTACGAAATAACTCATTCCCACTCGATGATCAGTGCCGCCTTAAAACACTGTAAAATCAACAGAATAGCATTATCTTTGCATGTCGATACCACACAAAATACCATGGTAAGAAAACCTGGGAGCTGTACTGATCGTATCGCCCGACGCAAAACGCTTTTAGACTGACAACTTGCACTCCACAAGGGACATTCGTCCAAAAGCGGTTATTCAAAGAAGTCAACGCCCCGGGTAGGATCTTCCGCTTGCCTCCACCAGACTTACATCATCACGAAGCAATGTCACCATCTCTTCATGATGTGCTGTTATCTGCTGATCGTCCCAGCTTGTATTTCGAGTGATTTCCGCCATTCTCTTGAGCTTGGGACTTTGAAGTTCAATCGTATCCTTGAAGTTTTCGGCCTTCGCTCTGGGAAGGCTATTGCTGAATTTTGAGTTCGCGCTGACGCTTACGAGCGCGAGGTTGCCAAGCAGGTTAAGGCTAGAACCTGAAACAGCCGCGCCCGACTGTTCTTTGTCCGGATGCTGTGGATAAAAGTGCTCAATGGAAGTTCTGAACTGAAATTTGAAATCTCGTTTTGAGGAATCACTCAACAGAAGATAGTCGAGGTATGAAAAGACGATACGGCTGATACCAAACCCTTGTGGTTGCTGATCTTCCTCAAAGGGGAATGTCTCTTTAACCTTGCTGCGGGCATACCCCTTCAACAAATCGGCAAGATCCGCATGTTTCGCGTCTTGAGGGGCTTTAACGGATAGCCAGCGAAGAACTTTGGTAATCCAGTGCATCGTTCGCGGAGAAGTGTAGGTAATCCGAAGCATGGACTGAAGCAACAATACATCTCGGGTATGTGGGTCAGCACCGCTGTCCTCCTCCAAGTTTCCATTGCTGGCCGAGAAAACATGGATGTACGTCGGGGCTGGCTTCTTGTCCGCGCCGCCTTTCTTCAATCGCTGGAGAGACCAATCGCCATCGTCACCGATGTTCGCCGTGAATTGACGCTTCAAGATGAAGCCATCGAAGAGGTTGCGGCACTTAAGAAGCATAAATGCAAAGCTACGCACCCAATCGGCTTTAGCATCGGGTACATTATTTACGGCGTCGTCAAATGACTTGATGAGGCGCTTGTCGTCAAGCTGGCCTTCGTCTTCGACCTCATCGCCTTTCATAATTCTTAGAACGTGCAGCAGAAAGGCCGGAAACTCAATAGTCGAACGAAACCGCTCGTTGCCCTCGTCTTCAGTGGAATTTGACTCGATCTCTTTAGCGTATTTTGACAACGCCTCATCCAAGGACAACGATACCCCTTCGGAGGATTGCCTTGATGAATTGATGTCGGATTGCGGACGACTTTCCATTAGCGACGCGAAGCTGGTCACCTCCAGCCAAGACCATTCATCGCCAAATACTTTGTTTCGCAAACTGGTGTCACCACGGGTCAGAGACATCTGGACATAAGAATCCATGTCAGCACAGGCATCCCAAACCCACGCGAAGCATTCGCGTTCATATTGATTGGGCAGCTTGCTCATCAGGCGAGCCTTAACAATATCAACCTGCTTGAGTTGCTGCCCACGAGTGTTCATGATCTCGAAGTAGCGATTGAGGTCGGTATTGGGTGGCAGCGAGGCACGGACGACAGTAACCTTCGTTAGCAAGAAATCGGAGAATTTTTCGCGTGAGCGATTAAGGGTTTCATTTTGTTTGAAGAACTGATTGATGATGCTGTAGCCTTCATGGATGCCAGCATCTGCATTACTCGTGGAGCCCTGCGGTCGGACGTGCCCCTTAGCCGCCTCCTGTGCTACTCGCCGCAGGGCTTCCGTTGCCCGTGCGCGCGACTCATATTGCAAGTGGCCTGCATGGCCAATCGACGGCTTCCCACTCTCACCTTCTTGCTCCAGGAAGGTCAGAAGCAGATAGAGGGTTGTAAGTCGTTGTTGTCCATCTATGACCTCGAACTCGTCCTCTCTACCCCGCTTGATTACAACAAGGTTCCCAAGAAAATAGTCGTCCTGGCCCCCAACCACCGAGTCTTGAATATCGCTGATAAGTTGCTCAATCTGTTCGGCCCGCCAAGCATAGTTCCGTTGATAAATAGGAATCAGATAATTGTCCGTGAATAGCTTGCCTACTGTTAGCAGTTCGGGTTTCAACTCCTTCTTGCTCATTGCAGCCCCTTAATAAAAGCAACGAGTTCCTTTTCGTGGTTATCGTTGTATGGCTGACTTGCTATTGGAAGTTTGCGGACAACACTTCCAGTCATCGCGTTGCGTAGCAAAACAAAAGGCGATTTATTTGCATCGTTTTTACCTCGAGCTCGGTTGTCAGCAGATACAAATTGCACACGAAGTAACTCGACCCGCAAGGCATATGCCCATGCGAATAACCTATTTCGCACTTCATCCACATCTTCATCGCCAAACTTGTTTGTATAGCAAAGCAGCGCGGCAATGAACAATTCGTACACGTAGCGGTAGCGACTTTGAGATGGGCCAAAGTTTTTGAAACCTCTGTCGATAACCTCTTTTTCCAGTATCTTCAATTCGTCAAGCATGAATGTCACCATCTCGAAAAATGAGCGCCCAGCGATTATCGGGGCATCAAGCTGAAAGCGGCTGCGCCAGGCATTTCGTGCATCATGTATAGAGGACACCGCCCATGCACTTAGAAGTGGCATAGCGGCTTGTGCTGCAAGGTGATATCGCAGATTTGGCGAAAATGATCTGTGGGATCGTGATGAAATTCCCTTGAACATGCCGATGTCCCGAATAGCAAATTCGAGCGAGCTTTCGCCTCGTGACCACTTGGATATCCGGTATAAAAAAGTAGAAAAAAGCCTGTCCAGATCCTCATCATTTACGGCTTCCCAAGCCTCAACGACAGCCACTTTCATAGCAGCGGACTCATCGTGCATTTCGCGCAGGTGGTGTGCTTTGAGCAAGTCATGAGGGGCAAGCGGTTTGCCGCGATAGTTCTGGGAATCAAAGACACGAAATGCCTCATCAATATCGTCCGTCACAATACGCACCAACTGACATTTGTGACAGATAAAATCCAAAAATTCTTTTTTATCTTCCAACTGCGACAGGCGCCTTTGAAGCTCTATCCAAACCAGGGAGACAGGGGTTTCGCTGTTACCAGACACCGAAATCTGATGATTTATCGGATCTAAGGCCGCAAGAATCATTCGCAAAGTCAGCAGACGTTGCTGTCCGTCGACTACATTGAGATACTCACCATCATCGTGAAGAATGATTGCACCCAAAACATAGGGAATATCTTTTCTTTCGGTATCTCGAAGAGCTTCGCTGAGATCATCCACCAGTTGTAGAGCGGTCGATACCTCCCAACTGTATGGGCGTTGATAGTTCGGTATCCGAAGGCCTTGCTTGAGTAGTTCATCCACGGTGACTGCACTAACACCGTCCTCTCCGTTAATCGCCATTGCTATGTCCATTCATTGACGCTTTTCTATTTTCTCAGCGTGTTTTCCGCAAACTTTATTCACCCATATGGATACTTCGATTCCGAGCGGCGGCTGTCTTGTTCACAATTTCGATCACGAGGTGCTCCTCTGGCGCATATTTAACGATCTGGAGGCTTGGGTCGAGAGAGCGGTTCTGACCAAAAGCGGGCATCGATGGCATCAGCACAGCGCTGCAATGCACCCGGTTGTCGATACCATGGCATTTGCTGATACGGTCACATGGTATTTGCTATATCTTCGATTCAGCGTCGGCCTTATACCATGAAAAACGCCATTGATAATGCAGTCAATGACATCAATGGCACTCACTAAATCAAATAAAACAATAGTTTAAATAATAGCCTCACTCCTACTCGATTAGCAATAGCAATAAAATACATTTATATAACAGCTAGTTAGAAAAATCGCCTTTCTATATACCATCATCTATACCATTTACATGATTTTTTTGCTAATTGTCGACATTTTAGTTCGGCTTTGGCATAGATGGAGGATTAAGCCATATCACGATGGAGCTCTTGTTTATCTTCAGTGGTAAGTAAATGCGGCCCCCATTAAAGGAGAGCATGAAAACACTGGGGCAGTTATCGAATGGGTCACCTGCAGGGGCGCATCATTTCATAACAGTGCTCGTTGCCTACCTGTAAAGATCTACGTCATCAAAATGTGAGTTATCAGCAGGAAACGTTAGGGGTATTTTTTAGATTTTTTTGATACAAACCTTTAAAACCATTCATGTTATGACTGGTTAACCATTTAAAACTGTATGTTATGCATCCACAAATGTTCTAATGCCGTTGAATGCGGGACACCTTGAATTCTTTTTAATGCTTCAGATAACTCCGTTTCCAAAAGTTCAGCCAACTCACCGTTATCATCATTAACTAACATCTCCCAATAAGTATCTGCCAAACTCTTTTCTCCCGCAATAGCCGATTTTCGAGAGTTTTCTAGTGTACTATCACCATCAAGATTGAAAATAGCAATGGTGTTGTCAGCAATCTCTTTTTTTTCCGGCGTTAAAGAAATTCTAGGTCTAACTTTTCCAGAATTAAGGAACAGTATTAATTCACTAGGATCCATTACATCAGGTTTACATACCTTAGCTAAATCTATTTTTTTAGCTTCTGAATCCTCATCTTTGAACTTCCCACAACGATTCGGATTGTTACATGAGCCAAATAAATTATCCCAGTCAAATGTCACACTCGGAACTCGATCCTTTTGAATAAAATGCTCAATATGTCTTTTGGTATTATCCTCTTGTAACTGACACTCACAATATGCACAAAAACCACGTTGCATGATGTTGAGCTTTTCCCAAATGTCGTTAGTTAAGCCATTTTTTGAAATAACAGACCAATTATCTCGACCATGCATAAACTGAGCTAAACACAGGGGCAAATCACCACGAACTAATTTCTTCATCAGAATCAATTTCCTTTTAGTGCTTTGGCCTTTGATTTGAATTCTTGAGTTCTAATATCTCCTTTAATTTTCACGACCTCAGGATGTTCAGTGCCGAAATGCTTAATTATTTTTTCGAATAACTTTATGCCATCCTCCGACTGCCAGAGGTTCTCTGCTACCAAACTCGAATAGTCAGAAATCCAATTTGCTTCACATACCGGAGGGACAGAAAATGTTTCCATGATCTGTTCTAGGACATCAGAGCTGCATACACCTTTGGTCTGAAATCTTGGTTTGTCTATAAAAGCAACTCCATTATCATCAAATCGAAGTATACGAATGCAATCTTTATCTACAGTAGAGAGTACCTGAGGGCTATGAGTGGTCACGATGAACTGTAAGTTAGGGAACGTCTTTTGAAGGCCTATTAGAATTTCTTGTTGCCATTTTGGGTGAAGGTGTAATTCAATTTCATCAATGATCACAATTCCATGGCTATGTAAAGGAGTATCAGAGTCAGGATTTAGTTTAACTAAACGCCTTGCCAAGTCTCCAGATAGGGCTACCAACATTTTCTGGCCTTGTGATAGCTGGGCTATATTCACTCTATTCCCAAAGTTATCAACCATTAGTCTAGCTCTTCCTGAACTACGATCTACCTCGAGATTCTTCACTTCTGGAACAAGTGCTTCTATTGCTCGATTGACTAGATCTAAATGTCGCTGATATTTTTCTGAAGATTTAGTTTTTATTAAATTTTCTAATTCTTGCTTTTTAGTACTTAACTTGGCATTGAATACATCATTTACTGGAGGCACTTGACCAGCGTATACATCATCAATAGTGGCCTGCAACGTTGCGATCTGAACCTTCAGTTCTTGAACTTCCTTATTCTCTTCACCTTTAGCCCTATTCACGAGTTCGATATAAAGCTTAGAAAAGTCGTCCAGTTTTCCGCTTCCATCTAAAGCGGTCTTAAGGTCAGAAAATCTATTACTGGCACTATCTCCTGAGGCTATTTCCGTGATAGTTGAAGACAATGAAAAGTCTGAACGTTCAACTGAATAAAATACCAAAAGTGGAATATGTATTGATGGATTTCTTGCAGTGCTTTTATACATGTCGGCAATTTGTCTTATAGCAACCACATCAGTAGGAGAACTCCCCTCATATCCCGAAACAGTACTACCAATACTCACATCAAAGGTATTCTGATTATCAAATTTAAATTTAGTCGTTACTTCACTGAATTCTATAGAGTCAACATGGATATCACTTTCTGTAATTGGCCTACCAACTACGTCTGTTTTTTCCAGATTATTATTCAACCATGACAATGTCTTCGCAATAGCATCTGCAATACTCGTTTTACCAGCGCCGTTGGCACCTATAAGGACAGTAAATTTATCATTAAATGAAATATCAAGATCTCTAAATCTTCTAAAATCAGTTAGGTGCACTGAAGATAAAACAAGTTTCTTTTCAAGAAGTGCAGATTCTACTTTGTTCAAATATTGATAAGCTAAGCTCTCATTTTTATGCTCTACATTCTTACCTTCAGAGTAGTTTCGATACAACTGATACGAAGATTGAAAATTACCTTTATCTGAGCTTTGAACTAGATGTTTAACAGACCTGCTTCTATTTTTGCGTAACTTAACCATTTGATTCCTCAATGATTTGAGTAATTAAATCAGAAGTATATTTTCGTTTCAATGATTGAATAAACATAGGTTCTACATGCTTAGCGAAAGCAATAAGACCTCTAAGGTGTTGTCTATTCTCAGTATCAAGTTTATTTAGTTGAACTTGATGTACTAAATGTTTGATATATCTTTTACGCTCTCTTCCCAGAGAGAGCGTGCCATCATTAGTAATGGTTATACCTGTAACATGTCTATTATGGGCTTTAGATGAGAACGTAGTTTTCTTTCTATTGATTCTTATCGCCCCCCTAAATAATTCAGCCAACTTTTCTTTCACAAGCTTAGGAACGACAAAGAGAGAATCCTTGTTCTTGGTCGAGAAGGTCAAGTCATCAGCATACCGCGTATAAACAATTTCTTTTCCAACGCATAAATTGCTAACAGCACAATCAAATTGGTACATAAAGAAATTAGACACAAGTGGAGAACTTGGTGCTCCTATACTGAGAACTAATGCACCTCCAGTTTTTTTACTTGGACACCAGAAAAGTAAGTTTTCTAAAGTATGTTTATCTTGGTCTGAAGGTAAAGGTAGTGTTGACTCCCAAACTTCCCAAAACATTTTATCAGATATAGAATTGAAAAAGTTTTCGAGATCCAACTTAAGTAGGTAAGGGTTATTTTTATGAGCAATTGCATTCTGCTTGATACTCATACCTTTCCTATAAGCCATCGCTGAACTATGGATAGGAAACTGCTGAATTTCTAGAAAGTTACGCTGATATTCTTTCAACTCTTTAGAAGGTTGAGCTATAACGCGATGCCCAGAAGTACGCTTTGGAATAGTATAGACTTTGTACCTTTTAGGTGCACTCAGGAGAAAGCGAGCTACTTCGGCTTCGCTCTTTTGCAACCCTAATGCTAACTGCTCTATCAAAGTCATATCTACTCCCATAAAAGAGCCCAAGAGTAACACTCTTGGGCTCAACTCTTTACTAAAGGAAGCGATAGGTTCGCAACCTGATTGACGAACGGAGTGAAGAGATCAGGTTGCGAACCTATCGCAACCATAAAACCGTTCAATAAATTAGAGTCTGGCTAAACACCCGACTAGACGAATTCGTCCTAAGCTAAAGAGCTCTTTGATTATACAATAAGTGTATGGGGTTATTCAATTTCATGTTGTAGTTGCTCTACTCTTCATAATGCGTCGTAAACGGAGCATCCCACTCCACCAAGCTGTGAAGCCAAGATCAAGATTGTTGTTGAGCAGGTTTATCCTGAAGGGAAACTGATTTAGCTACCTTGAGTATAACCCTTTCGGCTCTCAGATAGAGTGTGCTTTGTCAGCGTTTCAAGTTGCTATGCCTTAAAGGACTACTGTCATGACACTTGAGGGGCTGCAGATATCATGGCATATGAGCTATCATTTCTGCCGTCATTCTTTCCGATCTAGCAACATCTGAAGATTGCTCCAGAAATCCTCATCAGTCCCAAATATGTCAGCAAGAACGCGAGCCTCATCATCCCTAAGACGACGCATACCGGAGATGATATCTTCAACATCCCGTTGCTAACATCTGCCAGAAAGTGCCAGACACAAAAACAAAAAAGCCCGCAGTTACGCGGGCTTAGAGGTACTTTACTGCTTTTACGTGCAGGCTGTTGCAAGACGTGAAATCATTCCCACTCAATCGTAGCTGGCGGCTTGCCGCTGATGTCATACACCACGCGGGAGATGCCGTTCACTTCGTTGATGATACGGTTGGAGACGCGGCCCAGGAAGTCATACGGCAGGTGTGCCCAGTGCGCAGTCATGAAGTCGATGGTTTCAACAGCACGCAGGGAAACAACCCAGTCGTACTTACGGCCATCGCCCATCACACCCACGGAACGTACCGGCAGGAAAACGGTGAACGCCTGGCTCACTTTGTTGTACAGGTCAGCTTTATGCAGCTCTTCAATGAAGATAGCGTCCGCACGACGCAACAGGTCGCAGTACTCTTTCTTCACTTCGCCCAGCACGCGAACGCCGAGACCCGGTCCCGGGAACGGGTGACGGTAGAGCATGTTGTACGGCAGGCCCAGTTCCAGACCAATTTTACGCACTTCATCTTTGAACAGCTCACGCAGCGGCTCAACCAGCCCCATCTTCATCTCTTTCGGCAAGCCGCCCACGTTGTGGTGAGATTTGATGACGTGTGCTTTACCGGTCGCGGAAGCCGCAGACTCGATAACGTCCGGGTAGATGGTACCCTGCGCCAGCCATTTTACGTCTTCCAGTTTCAGTGCTTCTTCGTCGAAGACTTCAACAAAGACGCGGCCGATAATTTTACGTTTCGCTTCCGGATCGTTTTCACCCGCCAGCGCATCGAGGAAGCGTTTTTCGCCTTCCACGTGAACGATGTTCAGACCGAAATGGTCACCAAACATGTCCATCACCTGCTCGGCTTCGTTCAGACGCAGAAGACCGTTATCCACGAAGACGCAGGTCAGGTTTTTGCCAATAGCGCGATGCAGTAGCATTGCAGTGACAGAGGAGTCCACGCCACCGGAAAGACCGAGGATCACTTTATCGTCGCCCACCTGCTCGCGGATGCGGGCAACGGCGTCGTCGATAATTTTCGCCGGGGTCCACAGCGCTTCACACTGGCAGATATCGCGCACAAAGCGCTCCAGCATACGCAGGCCCTGACGCGTGTGAGTCACTTCCGGGTGGAACTGCACGCCGTAGAAGCGTTTTTCTTCGTTGGCCATAATGGCAAACGGGCAGGTTTCGGTGCTGGCGACCGTGATAAAGTCAGCCGGAATCGCGGTCACTTTGTCGCCGTGGCTCATCCACACATCCAGCAGCGGTTTACCCTCTGCGGTCAGGGAATCTTCAATACCACGCGTCAGGGCGCTGTCGGTTTTCACTTCAACCTGCGCGTAACCGAATTCACGTTCGTTAGAGCTTTCAACATGACCGCCCAACTGCATTGCCATGGTCTGCATGCCATAGCAAACGCCGAAGACCGGAACACCCGCTTCAAACACGTACTGCGGTGCGCGTGGGCTATTGTCTTCAGTGGTACTTTCCGGACCGCCGGAAAGGATGATGCCGCTTGGATTGAATTCGCGAATTTGTGCTTCCGTAACATCCCACGCCCACAGTTCGCAGTAAACGCCAAGTTCACGCACGCGACGCGCAACCAGCTGAGTGTACTGAGAACCGAAATCCAGGATGAGAATGCGATGTTTATGAATGTTTTCCGTCATTGACGCTAATTCCGAGGCAAGTGAAACAGATTAAATAAATCGCCCGACACGAGGTCGGGCGAAGAAAATCAGGAGCCCAGACGGTAGTTCGGGGACTCTTTGGTGATCGTCACATCGTGAACGTGACTTTCCTGAATGCCCGCACCGCTGATGCGTACAAACTCTGCTTTGGTACGCAACTCGTCGATGGTACCACAACCGGTCAGCCCCATACAGGAGCGCAGGCCGCCCATCTGCTGGTGAATGATCTCTTTCAGGCGGCCTTTATAGGCAACGCGACCTTCGATACCTTCCGGCACCAGTTTGTCAGCGGCGTTATCGCTCTGGAAGTAACGGTCAGAGGAACCTTTGGACATCGCGCCAAGAGAACCCATACCGCGGTAAGATTTGTAAGAACGGCCCTGGTACAGTTCGATTTCGCCAGGAGATTCTTCGGTACCTGCCAGCATGGAACCCACCATCACGGCAGCCGCGCCTGCTGCGATCGCTTTCGCGATATCGCCGGAGAAACGGATACCGCCGTCAGCGATAACCGGAATACCAGTACCTTCCAGCGCTTCAACCGCGTCAGATACGGCGGTGATCTGCGGAACCCCTACGCCAGTAACGATACGGGTAGTACAGATAGAACCAGGACCGATACCGACTTTCACTGCGCTCACGCCAGCGTCAGCCAGCGCACGTGCGCCAGCGCCAGTCGCCACGTTGCCACCGATGATTTGCAGATCCGGGTATTTTGCACGGGTTTCACGAATACGCTGCAGAACGCCTTCAGAATGACCGTGAGAGGAGTCGATCAGCAGCACGTCAACACCGGCAGCCACCAGCGCATCAACGCGCTCTTCGTTGCCCGCGCCCGCGCCGACTGCCGCGCCAACGCGCAAGCGGCCATGCTCATCTTTACAGGAGTTCGGTTTACGTTCCGCTTTCTGGAAGTCTTTTACGGTAATCATGCCGCGCAGATGGAAACCACTGTCAACCACCAGGGCTTTTTCAACGCGTTTTTCGTGCATTTTCGCTAACACAACGTCACGGGCTTCGCCTTCACGAACGGTGACCAGACGCTCTTTCGGCGTCATGTAAACGCTCACCGGCTGGCTCAGATCGGTCACAAAACGGACATCACGACCGGTGATAATACCGACCAGTTCGTAGTCTTCAGTGACAACCGGGTAACCGGCAAAACCATTACGTTCGGTCAGCTCTTTGACTTCACGCAGCGTGGTGGTAGGCAGGACAGTCTGTGGGTCGGTCACGACACCAGACTCATGTTTTTTCACACGGCGAACTTCTTCAGCCTGGCGCTCAATAGACATGTTCTTGTGGATAAAACCGATGCCGCCTTCCTGCGCCAGGGCAATCGCCAGACGCGCTTCCGTCACGGTGTCCATTGCTGCAGAGAGCATAGGGATGTTCAGGCGAATGGTTTTCGTTAACTGCGTGCTGAGATCGGCAGTATTCGGCAGAACGGTAGAATGAGCGGGAACGAGGAGGACGTCGTCAAACGTCAAAGCTTCTTTAGCAATACGTAGCATGGGCAATATCTCTGACCTGGGGGTGGTTAAATATTGCCGTGGCATTATACAGAGCGGAACCGATTGCTTCCACACTTTTTTGCAAATAATACTTGCGCTCCTCTGTGGGCGGGTTACTATCGACTGAATAACCTGCTGATTTAGAATTTGATCCCGCTCACATGTTATCCGCTCAAACCACCTCAATTTTTACTGTTAGCCGCCTCAACCAGACGGTTCGTTTGTTGCTTGAACAGGAAATGGGGCAAGTATGGATCAGCGGCGAAATCTCAAATTTTACCCAGCCCTCTTCCGGTCACTGGTACTTCACGCTAAAAGACGATACCGCTCAGGTCCGCTGCGCCATGTTTCGCAACAGCAACCGCCGCGTCACCTTTCGTCCACAGCACGGTCAGCAGGTGCTGGTTCGCGCCAATATTACGCTCTATGAACCGCGCGGCGACTATCAAATTATTGTCGAGAGTATGCAGCCCGCGGGTGAAGGGTTACTTCAGCAAAAATATGAGCAGCTAAAAGCAACGTTGCAGGCTGAAGGTCTTTTCGATCAACAGTTAAAGAAGCCACTTCCCTCTCCCGCACACTGCGTAGGGGTGATTACCTCTAAAACCGGGGCTGCGCTGCACGATATTCTCCACGTCCTGAAACGTCGCGATCCGTCGCTGCCGGTGATCATTTATCCGACAGCCGTACAGGGTGATGATGCGCCGGGGCAAATCGTCCGCGCGATTGAACTGGCGAACGCACGCAACGAATGTGACGTGTTGATTGTCGGGCGCGGCGGCGGTTCGCTGGAAGATTTATGGAGCTTCAACGACGAGCGCGTGGCTCGGGCCATTTTTGCCAGCCAGATTCCGGTGGTCAGCGCCGTCGGCCATGAAACCGACGTCACGATTGCCGATTTTGTTGCCGACCTGCGGGCACCGACCCCCTCTGCTGCAGCGGAAATCGTCAGCCGCAATCAGCAGGAATTGCTGCGTCAGATTCAGTCTGCGCAACAGCGCCTGGAGATGGCGATGGATTATTATCTCGCCAACCGTACGCGCCGTTTTACACAGCTTCATCACCGCTTACAGCAGCAGCATCCGCAGCTACGGCTGGCGCGTCAGCAAACCACGCTGGAGCGTCTGCAAAAACGGATGCGTTTTGCCCTGGAGAACCAGCTCAAACGCGCGTCGTCGCAACAGCAGCGTCTGGTTCAACGCCTGAATCAGCAGAGTCCGCAGCCGCGAATTCATCGCGCCCAGACGCGTATCCAGCAACTGGAATATCGCCTGGCGGAAACGTTCCGCGCGAAGCTCAGCGCCACGCGTGAACGCTTTGGCAACGCCGTGACCCACCTTGAGGCCGTTAGTCCGTTGTCCACACTGGCGCGCGGTTATAGCGTGACCCGCGCTGCCGATGGTGCTGTGTTGAAGCGGGTTAAGCAGGTGAAAACGGGCGAAATAATGACCACTCGCCTGGAAGATGGCTGGGTAGAGAGCCAGATAACCGACGTTAAGCCAGTGAAATCACCCCGAAAACGCAAGCCCGCGAGTAAGTAATCGCGTTATTCGTTGCTAATGGCGAACTCAACCCGTTTTTTTGAAATAAGACCGTGACCATTCTGGCAAAAATAATCCACCGCGCCACAGGCTTTTAAAATCTGCAGGGGCTGATGACAGTCAGGGCATAACGCCTGAAGGATGAAATCTTTTTCACACGTTGCACAATGCGCTGCGTCGCCATTGCGTTCCAGTGATTGATGACAGACGGGACAAATGAGTTCCATACATCCTCCTCACATTCCTGTTGATGACACCCTCCCCGGAACGGAGAGGGTGAAAAAGTCAGATTACTTACTTTTCTTGATGTGCTTAATCAGACGCTTACGCTTACGCATCTGGGTTGGGGTCAGCGTATTGCGTTTGTTGGCATACGGGTTTTCCCCTTCCTTAAACTGAATGCGGATCGGCGTCCCCATCACTTCCAGCGACTTACGGAAGTAGTTCATCAAATAACGCTTGTAGGAGTCCGGCAAATCTTTCACCTGGTTACCGTGGATCACCACGATTGGCGGGTTATAACCACCGGCATGGGCATATTTCAACTTCACGCGACGACCACGCACCAGCGGCGGCTGATGATCTTCTGCCGCCATCGTCATGATACGGGTCAGCATCGCCGTACTCACGCGACGCGTTGAGCTGTCATACGCCTCACGGATAGATTCAAACAGGTTACCCACACCGCTGCCGTGCAAGGCAGAAATAAAGTGTACGCGGGCAAAGTCGATAAAGCCCAGACGGAAGTCCAGTGTCTCTTTTACCTGCTCTTTGACTTCCTGAGTCAGGCCATCCCATTTGTTCACCACAATAACAAGTGAGCGCCCACTATTGAGGATGAAGCCCAGCAGCGACAGATCCTGATCGGAAATACCTTCGCGCGCGTCAATCACCAGCATCACCACGTTGGCGTCTTCAATCGCCTGCAACGTTTTGATAACGGAGAATTTTTCTACCGTGTCAGTAATTTTACCGCGTTTGCGAACACCCGCAGTATCAATCAGTACATACTCACGCTCATCGCGTTCCATCGGAATATAGATGCTGTCACGCGTTGTGCCCGGCATGTCATAGACGACAACACGATCTTCACCCAAAATACGGTTAGTGAGTGTGGACTTACCTACGTTCGGGCGACCGACGATAGCCAGCTTGATCGGCAAGTCTTGCGGGTTGAAATCATCTTCCGGCTCTTCTTCACCGTTTTCTTCGGCTTCTAGCTTCGCCCAATACTCCGCATCTTCATCCACTTCTTCCTGCGGGGCGACATCATCCATCCACGGCAGCAGCACGTGTTCCAGCAGACTCAGTACGCCACGCCCATGAGATGCAGCAATCGGGTGGATTTCGCCTAAACCCAAAGAATAGAAATCGACAATCGCCTGGTCAGGATCAAGGCCATCAGTTTTGTTAGCCACGAGGAACGTTGGTTTCTGACGAGAACGCAGATGCTGCGCGATGGCTTCATCGGCAGGCATCAGCCCTGCTCGCGCATCGACCATGAACAACACCACATCGGCCTCTTCAATCGCCAGCAGCGACTGCTCCGCCATACGCGTCTCGACGCCGTCTTCAGTGCCGTCAATACCGCCGGTATCAATGCAGATAAACTCGCGGCCTTCAACTTCCGCACGACCGTACTTACGGTCACGAGTCAGACCCGGGAAATCCGCAACCAGCGCATCTCGGGTGCGAGTTAGACGGTTAAATAACGTGGATTTTCCGACGTTAGGGCGCCCGACAAGCGCGACCACAGGTACCATGTTTAAAGCCTCATTTAAAAAATCATCAGACAACGCGCACATTTTATGCCGTTGTTAAAAACAGTAAAACGGCCCCTGCACCAGGAGCCGTTTTTCAAAGCGAGCGGCCGTGACGGTTAACGCGTAATAGAATACAGCGTGCCGTCTTTTGCCTGGAGCAGCAGTTTACCATCAGCCGATACCGGTTCGGTCAGTAAACCGGAGCCGTCAACTTTTTGCTGAGCCACGAAACGACCATCTTCAACGTTGAGCCAGTGCAGATATCCTTCGCTATCGCCGACCACTAAGTTGCCATTATACAGCGCAGGTGAGGTCAGCAGACGGTGCAAGAGATCGCTTTGCGTCCACAGGGTTACGCCACCGTCAGTGGTCAACGCCATGATACGGTCATTCTGGTCAACGAGATAAATACGGTTGCCGTCAACGATAAAGTCATTTACCGAACCCAGCTCGCGTTTCCACATAATCTGACCGCTGCGCAGATCAAGCGCCGTCAGGTTACCATTATAAGCCAGAGCGTAAACGACGCCATTGACGATGACCGGCGTCGTATCAACGTCGCTCAGGCGGTCAATTTCAGTCGTCCCCGTGGTTTGCGAAATACGCTGCTGCCAAATCATCTGGCCCTGCTGCATCAGTACCGCACTTACACGGCCATTATCGCCACCCACAATCGCCGCGCCATAAGCGGTCGCTGGGGCTGACTCACCGCGCAGAGAGAGCGACGGCATATCAAGGTTAACGGTCCATTTGATAGCACCATCGGCCTCGTTCAGCGCCTGGAGTTGACCATTGCTGGTATGAATCAGCACCACGCCATCACTCACCACCGGACGAGACAACGCTTCACCGGCGACTTTCGTCTGCCATGCTGGTGTGCCATCGCTGGCATTCAAGGCATACACCTGCGCTTTTTCACTGCCGATATAAACATGGCCGCCAGAAACGGTCACACCGCCAGAGAGTTGCGCAGAGGCTCTGGAGAACCACCCGTCTTTCTCTCCCAGATTAACAGACCAGACTTCTTTGCCATCGTCTGCATTCAGTGCCTTAACAACGCCAGCACGATCGGCCGCATAGACGACGTTATCCGCCAGAGCAGGATGAAGATTGGAATAGAAATCACCAATACCGTTGCCTACAGAGGTGCTCCAGGCAGTAGACGGTTGAAACTGATTTTCAACCACAGGTAACGGGGACATTTTAACGACATCTTCTTCGCCACTAAACAGTGAACAGCCGCTCACTAGGCTCACGGAAAGCAGCCCTGGCAGAAGTAATTTACGCAATTGCATCGGGTCCCTCTCAGATGGACAAATTATTGATTTTCATCTGCATCATTTCGCTCAGTGCTGGGGTGGCGTCGCTCTTCACGCCTGCTTCCCATGCACTACGCGCGCCTTGTTTATCACCTTTACTCAGCAATGCTTCTCCACGCAAATCGGCGACAATGGCTGCCCACCCTTCACCTTTGATGGTGTCGAGTGTTTTCAGCGCAGTATCCGCTTGCTTGAGTTGCACCTGAACGCGGGCCAGACGCAGATTGATCACCGCTTTGAGATTCTCATCGCTGGTGGCCGTCAACCCCTGTTGTAACTGGGCAGCGGCTTTCTCAAGTTCATTTTTATCAACAAACTGCTGCGCCAGTTCCATGGAAGCCAGCGCGCCGTATGTATTTTTATTTTCCGCAGCAAATTTCTCCGCAGCGGGAAGGCTATCCGGTTTGCCCGCACTCACCGCGGTTACCGCATTTTGATAGGCCAGAGAAGCAGAACGTACAGACTCCGTCTGATGGCTGGTCCAGTAACGCCAACCAACCAGCGCACCAACCCCTAAAATAACCCCAACAACCAGCGCTTTACCGTTCTCAGCAAAGAAACGTTTGATCGCATCAACCTGATCGTTTTCGTTCTCGTAAATTTCCACGCTGTCCTTCTCCTTAACGAGTCAAAGTGCGCAAATGTGCGGCAACGCTATCCTGCGCGACTGTCGTTTGCTCACCAGAGCGCAAATCCTTCACGACAACAGTACCGTCGGCCACTTCAGTCTCACCCAGCACCAGTGCAACGCTGGCGCCCCATTTGTCGGCACGGGCAAACTGTTTTTTAAAGTTGCCGCCGCCGTGGTTTGTCATCAGTTTTACGCCTGGAATTTCATCACGCAGACGTTCAGCGAAGGTCATCGCAGCAGACTGCGTATCCACGCCTGAAGCTACCAGGTATATATCGACAACAGGATCGACGTTAAATTCCGGATTAACTGCCTGAACAAGCAAAACAAGTCGTTCCAGACCCATGGCAAAACCGACTGCAGGGGCTGCGCGACCGCCAAGTTGCTCCACCAGACCGTCATAACGACCACCCGCACATACGGTGCCTTGCGAGCCCAGGCTGTTGGTGACCCATTCAAAGACGGTACGGTTGTAGTAGTCAAGGCCGCGCACCAGACGTTGGTTGACGGTGTAGGCAATACCTGCGGCTTCAAGCAGCTTACACAGACCTGCGAAGTGTTCGCGTGAGTCGTCATCCAGATAATCACCCAATGCTGGCGCGTCATTGAGCAGCGCCTGCACTTCCGGATTTTTGGAATCCAGGACACGCAACGGGTTGGTATACATACGGCGTTTGCAGTCTTCGTCCAGCTTCTCTTTATGCTGTTCGAGGAAGGTAACCAGCGCATCACGATAGTTAGCGCGGGCTTCAAGTGAACCGATAGAGTTCAACTCAAGGCTGACATGTTCAGAAATACCCAACGCACGCCACCAGCGCGCAGTGAGCATGATCAGCTCGGCATCAATGTCCGGACCTTGCAGGCCAAACACTTCGACACCCAGCTGATGGAATTGACGATAACGTCCTTTCTGCGGGCGTTCGTGGCGGAACATCGGCCCGATATACCACAGACGCTGTTCCTGATTGTACAGGAGACCATGCTCGATGCCGGCGCGTACACAGCCCGCCGTCCCTTCGGGACGCAATGTCAGGCTATCGCCGTTACGGTCCTCAAAGGTGTACATCTCTTTTTCAACCACGTCAGTAACTTCACCGATCGCGCGTTTGAATAACGGGGTCTGCTCTACAATCGGCAAGCGGATTTCACTGTAACCGTAGCTGCCGAGCACGTTTTTGAGTGTGCCTTCAATGCGCTGCCAGATGGCGGTTTCGCCAGGCAGATAATCGTTCATGCCGCGAATGGCTTGAATGTTTTTTGCCACGTTTATTCTCTTTCTGAATATAAAAATGAACCCTCAGCGCTTCCCCAAACGGTGCGGGAGCCATGCGGGTTCAATCATACACGGGAAGCACGCCGCTTCCCATCACGTTATTATTTTTCAACCTGCTGCACGTCAATTCGACGCGCTTCATCCAGGATGCTGGCTTTCGCACGAATGCGGGCTTCAAGCTGCGTGATCATATCGTCGTTGTCGAGTCGGTCTTTACGCACGCCGTCTTCATAGAGGCCGCTTTTCTTGTTGCCGCCCGTCACACCCAACGTAGAAACCAGCGCTTCGCCCGGTCCGTTTACGACGCAGCCGATAATCGAAACGTCCATTGGCGTAATGATATCTTCCAGACGTTGTTCCAGCGCGTTCACCGTACCGATGACGTCGAACTCCTGACGAGAACAGGTTGGGCAAGCGATAAAGTTGATTCCGCGGGCACGAATACGCAGTGATTTCAGAATATCGAAACCGACTTTGATCTCTTCCAGCGGATCGGCAGCCAGCGAAACGCGCAGCGTATCGCCAATCCCTTCCGACAGCAGTAACCCCAGGCCAATCGCTGATTTCACTGCGCCACTGCGTGCGCCGCCCGCCTCGGTGATCCCGAGATGCAAGGGTTGTTCAATCTGACGCGCCAGCAAACGATAGGATTCAACCGCCAAAAAGACATCGGAGGCTTTAACGCTGACTTTAAACTGTTCAAAATTGAGACGATCGAGATGATCCACATGGCGCATTGCGGATTCCAGCAACGCTTGCGGTGTGGGTTCACCGTATTTTTCCTGTAGATCTTTTTCCAGCGATCCGGCGTTAACGCCGATGCGGATCGGGATGTTTTTGTCGCGAGCGCAATCCACCACCATGCGAATACGCTCTTCACTGCCAATATTGCCTGGGTTAATCCGCAAACAATCGACACCGTATTCCGCCACTTTTAGCGCAATGCGATAGTCAAAATGGATATCGGCAACCAGAGGTACGTTGACCTGCTGTTTGATCAGTTTAAACGCTTCGGCTGCATCCATTGTCGGTACAGAGACACGAACAATATCGGCGCCAACGCGTTCAAGCGCTTTGATTTGATTGACCGTCGCCGCCACATCCGTGGTACGCGTATTGGTCATAGATTGTACGGCGATGGGAGCACCATCGCCAATCGGCACATTCCCAACGTAAATACGCTTCGATTTTCTACGTTGAATTGGAGCCTGGTTATGCATGAAAAATCTCCCGCATTGCCCGTCTGTTACTGAGCCGGTGATTGTTCGGCATTAACGGTCAGACGTGCAACCTGGTTAGTTCTGATAAAACGGCTAAGATCGACCGGCTTTCCTTGAAACTGGATCTGTACCGCGGCCGGAGCGCCAATTTTAAGCTTGTAAGGCGCCTGGCCCGTTAAGTTTAAATTGCCATCTTTACGCTGCATACCGCTAAACAACTTTTTACCTGTTGCATCAGTCACTTCTAACCAGCAATCGGCAGTGAAGTTCATGACCAGCGCATTGGGATCAACCGCAGGTGTCGTTACGCCAGCCTGGTCAGCCGGCAATGGCGTACCCGGGGCGGCTGGAGCAACAGCGGGAGCCGTCGTTGCGGTATCAACGTTAGCCTGGGAAGGAGCAACAACCGCATTTTGTTGCGCATCTGCCGTCGGCGCAGCGGATGCCGTTTCCGGCGTCTGCGGCGCAGCTGTCACCGCCGCGTTCGCGGCGTCCGCAGGCGCTTGTGCGTTATTCTGGCTTGCCGTCGCGCTGGTATCCAGCGGCACGCTCTGCGAGCTCTCGTTACTGGCGCTCAGTTCAGCGGTGGATTGATCGGCCATCGTGGTGATCTCTTCCTGCTGCGCCTTGTGATTTTGCCACCACCAGGCGCCCGTCAGGCCAACAACCACAAACAGAATCAGCCAGGTGAAAGTCATCAACCAGCCATCGCGTTTTTTACGACGCTTGCCGAGAGAAAAACTTTGCATCGGGGCGACTTTGCCCGGTCGAATCGGCGCCTGCTTTTCCAGCCCTGGCAGCAGCTCTTCTTCAGGAATATGCACCAAACGTGCGTAAGAACGGATATACCCGCGCAGGAACGTTGAAGCGAGATCGGCTGGTGCCTTATCTTCTTCAATGTCGCGTACCGTGGAAACCTTCAGGCAAAGTCGCTCCGCGACTGCCTGCTGGCTGAGTCCGAGTTGTTCACGGGCATTGCGCAGACGAACGCCGGTGGTTTGTGCTTCATTTTGGTCGTGCGTGGCTTCAGTATTCATTCGCTACAGCTGCAGGTACGTGTAAATAAGGGTTCAGGTGCCGGTGAGCCACAATGCCCACCCGCACCGCGAAACATCAGGTCAGTTAACCTTAGTCGGACAGTATAAGACTGTCAGGTTACTCATGACAAAACAGCTAAAGCCTAAGGCTAAACTATTGTTGCACCGCTACATACTGCCCTAAAGTCGACAAAAACGCACCGTTATTATTGACCAGAGAGATACAGCAATACCTTCAAAATAGCTTACCTTAGTGCTGCGGCAGATTAATTATACCGCAGCGTAACTAACATCAAACCGCTTTAATGTCGATTGCCTCACCCTGCATGCGCTTACGCAGGGTGCGTTTAGTACGGTCAATCACGTCACCCGCCAACTGGCCGCAGGCTGCATCGATATCATCACCGCGGGTTTTACGCACGATGGTGGTGAAGCCGTAGCCCATCAGCACTTTGGAGAAACGGTCAATCCGGCTGTTTGAACTACGTCCATACGGTGCGCCCGGGAACGGGTTCCACGGAATCAGGTTAATCTTGCACGGCGTATCTTTCAGCAATTCCGCCAGTTGATGCGCATGTTCGGTGCCGTCGTTAACATGATCGAGCATGACATACTCAATCGTGACGCGCCCCTGGTTCGCATTGGATTTCTCCAGATAACGACGAACCGAGCTCAGGAACGTTTCGATATTGTACTTTTTGTTGATAGGGACGATTTCATCACGAATTTCATCGTTCGGCGCGTGCAGGGAAATTGCCAGCGCAACGTCAATCATATCACCCAGCTTGTCCAGCGCGGGTACAACACCGGAAGTAGACAGCGTAACGCGACGCTTTGATAAACCGAACCCGAAATCATCCAGCATGATTTCCATGGCGGGAACGACGTTGTTCAGGTTAAGTAATGGCTCGCCCATCCCCATCATCACCACATTGGTGATAGGACGTTGCCCGGTGATTTTCGCGGCGCCGACGATCTTCGCCGCTCGCCACACCTGGCCGATAATTTCCGACACTCGCAGGTTACGGTTAAAACCTTGCTGCGCAGTTGAGCAGAATTTACACTCCAGCGCGCAACCTACCTGTGAAGAGACGCACAGGGTGGCGCGATCGTCTTCCGGGATGTAGACCGTTTCAACACGCTGATCGCCAACCGCGATCGCCCATTTGATGGTGCCGTCAGATGAACGCTGCTCTTCAACCACCTCTGGCGCGCGGATTTCCGCCACCTCTTTCAGCTTACCACGCAATACCTTGTTGATATCGGTCATATCATCAAAGTCATCGCTGCAGTAGTGGTACATCCACTTCATCACCTGGTCGGCGCGGAAGGGCTTTTCACCTAATTCTTTAAAAAACTCGCGCATCTGCTGGCGGTTGAGATCCAACAGATTAATTTTACCCTCTTTATTAGGGACTACTGGGGTGATGCTTTCAGACGTGACAATTTGTTCAGACATAATCGATTCCGGCCTCGTTATTACACGTTATGGCCCCTGGAGGGTTGAAAAAAGAAACGCCCCGGTGAGCGGTGCTCGTCCGGGGGCGCTGCATTGTACAAATTCTATCGCAAGGATGCCACGCTTGCGCGAGACATTAGCGAAAATAATGTGTAAAAGCGTGCTCGATTAACGAGTACGCGGGCACACTTCGCCTTCGCCAAAGAAATAGGCGATTTCACGCGCGGCAGACTCAGCGGAATCAGAACCGTGAGTGCCGTTTTCAGTGAAGCTGTCAGCGTAGTCAGCGCGCAGGGTGCCTGCCAGCGCATTAGCCGGGTTGGTTGCGCCCAGCAGGTCGCGATGACGCTGAACGGCGTTTTCGCTTTCCAGTACGGAAACGACGATCGGGCCAGAGGTCATGAACTCAACCAGGCCGTCGAAGAAAGGTTTACCGTCATGCTCTGCATAGAATCCGCGCGCCTGTTCAACGGTCAGATGCAGCATTTTGGTACCGACAATTTTAAACCCTGCTGCTTCAAAGCGCGCAAAGATGTTGCCAATAACGTTTTTTGCCACCGCGTTTGGTTTGATGATGGAAAAAGTACGTTCAATAGCCATGATTACCTCTGAATATGTTCTGTTGTTGTATACCCGCCAGGGTTTATATACGTATGTACGACCTGGCGCGGATTATAATGGCCCTCCAGCCAATTGACCATTGACAGAGGTAACATTTTTTTAAAATAAAACGAGTATTAGCAACAATTCTACGCGATCTGGTCTACTGTCCGGCTATTGCAAGGTAAATCTGACTGTCGCCACCTGCCCCGCATCATCCATCACCAGGAGCTGATACTCCCCTTTTTCCGCCACGCGTAATGTGATATTCCGCCCGCGCTCTTGCAGCCGTTCACCATTCAAAAACCACCAGCGCTCTTCCGTTCCACCGCGGGTTTGGATCGGTAAAGAGGCTTCTGGCGTTCCGGGTAAGCGTCTCAGAATCGCGCCGTCGAGAACCCCTGTCAACTGGAGGGGTAAAAGCGCCCCCTGCCCCAACGGCGGACAGGTGGTTGAAACGGGTGGAAGCCGCGATGCGCGGCGTTCGGAGGCAGGAAGCCAGGGTTCAAGCGGTAAAGGCCATACAATCAGCGTTTGCTCGCGCGCCTGCGGACAGTCAGCCGCGACACGTTTTCCCGAGTCATCCAGCCAGACCGGGAAACGGATGCCGTTAATCCCTTCCTGTTCAGGGAGTAACAACGTTGGCGGCTGGCTACCGTCCAGTAGCCACGTGGCCAGTCGGCGACGGCAGTTCGGCTCTCCAGCGGGAAGTGATTGTCCCCCTGGCCAGCAAATCACGCCCTGACTGACCGATGGCGGGCGCGGATCCTCAGGCTGAACCGTCGTCCGCGCCTGCAAAATATTGTTCACCTGATTCAGTAACGGGACGGCGCTTGCGAATCCAAACTGTCCCACAACGGGCGTGCCGTCCGGCCTGCCTGTCCAGACTCCAATGATATAGCGCGCATTAATGCCGATGGCCCAGGCATCGCGATAGCCATAGCTGGTGCCTGTTTTCCATGCCAGCGGCGCAATCCTCGGCAGCGTATTATCCGGTAAAGGCTGCGCCTCATCCGCCATAATTCGCCGGATAATCCACGCCGCGCCTGGCGACATCAGCGGGCGTTCTTGTAACGGGGAGTCAGGCTGAAGCCGCAAAGTACCAGCTTTGCCATGACGCGCAAAAGCGCTCCAGGCCGCGGTCATCTCATCCAGCTTCGCCCCTGCGCCCCCCAGAATCAGTGAAAGATTGGGGGCAGCCCCGGCGGGTAAATAGAGCGGCAAACCCACATTACGGAGTTTGGCGGCAAAACGTTTTGGACCGTACGCTTCCAGCACTTGTACTGCGGGTAAATTCAGCGAACGCACCAACGCCTCGCTCATGCTGACCGGACCATGAAAGCCGCTGTCAAAATTCCCTGGACGATAATCTCCGGTACGGCGCGGTACGTCCTGTAATAATGACGCCGGATGGATCAGCCCGTCATCCAGCGCCAGACCGTAGATAAACGGTTTGAGCAGCGATCCCGGCGATCGGGTAGCATTGACCATATTGACATGACCAAAGCGACTGTCGTCATTCAGGTCCACCGATCCCACCCAGCCGCGCACGCTCATATCGGTATGATCAACAACGATCATCGCCAGTGAACTGCGGGCGGGAAGCCTGCCTTTCCAGGTCTGCGCGAGCTCTTCCAGTTGATACTGTAACCCCGCATCCAGCGTGGTGACGATTTTGTCGCTTTTGCTTTTCCCGAGCATCATGCGCGAGAAGAGCGGCGCCAACTGCGGCATTTTCCGGGGCGATAGCCAGACCGGTTCTTCACGGGATTCCTGCACGCTTTTTACTGACCAGATGCCCTGGGTCGCCATCCGTTCCAGCACTTTATTTCGCGCCGCTTGTGCGCGTTCCGGCCAGCGATCGGGACGCAAACGACTGGGCGCCTGCGGTAAAACGGCCAGCAATGCCGCTTCCGAGTAGCTCAGTTGCATTGGCGGTTTGCCGAGATACGCCCAGCTTGCTGCGCCAATGCCTTGCAGCGTTCCCCCAAAGGGCGCGCGGTTAAGATACAACGTCAAAATATCGCGTTTGGAGAGATGCCATTCAAGCTGAAGCGCGCGCCAAAGCTGGCGAAACTTGCCGCCGAATGTGCGCGGATGAGGATCAAGCAACCTTGCGACCTGCATGGTGAGCGTACTGCCGCCAGACACCACGCGCCCGGAGGAGAGATCCTGCCAGGCGGCGCGTAATACCGAAAACGGGTTTACCCCCGGATGCTTCCAGAACCAGCGATCTTCATAATTGATGAGCGCCTCCAGATATCGGGGCGACACCTCTTCTATCGTTACTGGATAACGCCAGATGCCGTCCGCATCGGCAAAACGCCAAAGCGGTACGCCGTCATGCGCCACCACCACCCGTGCAGGACTCACCTCCCTGAGCGGCAGCGGCCAGATTTTATCTGCCCCCCAGACCAAAAAGAGAATGAAAAGCGGTGCGGCGACCAGCCCAATCCAGTCGCCGCGTTTTCCTCGAAAGCCGATCATTTACGGTGTAACAATCAGGAGTCCTTCGGTTGTCCCGGTCGCCCGCCACTGTGGAACATACATTGATTCCACCTGCGGAACCGGAACCTGATAAGTCCCCGGCGTCACCGCTCGCGCGAGGTAGACCAGCGTTACGGGCTGTCCTTCATTTACCGCGACGGCGGCAACAAAGCGGTCGTCTCTGAATTCCAGATGTTGAATGTCCGCCTGCTGCATCTGGCTCAACAGATTCTGCACTGCGCTGCCGCTGTCCTGCAGGCTGGCGCTGCCGTTCGCCAGATTCTGGTTTTCCAGTTCAAGCCCGGCAGGTAATAAATCCACGACCAGAGCATCAGGTACATTCTGGCTGGCTTTCACCGTCAACGAAACCAGCACCAGTTCGCCGCTGCGCAGGGAGGAGAGCGATTTACTGTGACCGTTGGTTCCCAGGATCTGGCGTTCAATTTGCAGAACGTGACTTGTCGACGCAGGGGCTGAATCCGGATAGCCGCTGCTGTCCAGACGCAGCCACAGCGGTTGATTGCCACTGTTGGTGACGGCAAGGGTCGATAACTGGTCAGCGTCAAGATTACGCGTTTGCGCGTTCGTGCCCACAAGCGGCTGCTCTGAAAGCGAAGTCTGTGCCTGCCAGTTCCCCGGCAAGTCCTGCAAGGTTCGCGCCGCAAGGAATAGGGCATTACTTTCCTGAGTGGAAAGCCAGCGCTGGCCGAATGCCTGCTCAGACAAGGTGTTCAGCAAGGTATTTTGCACATCCGGCTGGAGTTTATTCTCCTCCAGCAGCGACAACATCAGCGCGTTATCGCGCAGCGAACTGCCGTAATCCGCCATCCATTGCTGTGTATCACGCCGTGGCGTCTTGAGGGCCAGCGTTAACGCTTGTTCACTGCGAGTGGCATCGCCCATGTTTTTCAGCGCAATGCCCAATTGCAGCAAGGGCAAACCTGATGCGGCCTGAGCACGACGTTCCCAGATCTCACGCAACGCACCCAAAGGCGCTTTTTGCTGGCGTGCCAGTACCAGCGCGGCGTAAGCCTGAACAGCAAATTTGCTGGCTGGGGTATCGTCGCTGTAGCGGATCGACATCATACCCGGGTCTTGCAGATAACGGAGCAGACGTTCATTGCCACGGTTAACCGCCTCCGTTGGCACGCTGTACCCTTGTTCGCCAGCACGCACGAGGAAGTCCATCGTATAGGCCGTCAACCAATACTCTTCCGGACCGTTTTTATCCCACAGTGCAAAACCGCCGTTATCGCGCTGCATCTGCAACAAACGAGAAATACCGATATCGACCGCCGCACGACGTTGGTCATCGCTATCGCCCACAATATCCAGCGCCTTCAACTGCGCCGCATTGGTATAAAGTGATGGGAACAGCCCGCTGGCGGTCTGCTCAAGACACCCATACGGATAAGCTTTCAATTCGCGAATATAACGCGCCAGATTCAGCGGCGGTTTGCCGCTCAACAGCAATTGCCCCTGTAGCGTAACCACAGAGAAATTCTCCAGATTCTGCGCTGGCGCATGCCAGGTTTCTCCGGGTTGCAGGGTGACGCCGCTGTTTACCGTCTGGGCAGGCCAGGCAGGGCGTACCCCTATCTTCCACTGTTTATTCTGCGCGACAATGGTTTCACCCGGCAGGTTCACTCCGTCGATGGTCGCCCGCAACTCGCCATCGCCAAAGCCTTCGAGAGCACGAACGGGAATGAACAACGTTGTCCTGACTCCCGGCGCCAGATTAACGGGCTCAGGCTGTTGGCTCACCAATTCGAGTAATCCGCTGGCGGTCAGCGCGATATTGAGCGTTTGCGGTTTGTCAGTCAGGTTCGTGACGTCCAGCGTCAGGCGTGAGGTATCGCCAGCAGCCATAAAGCGCGGGGTATTCAGCTCCGCAATGACCGGCGCCGCCACCACCACCTTGCTTTCACTGCTGCCAAAGTTTCCGGCAGTCCACGCCTGCGCCATCACCCGCAGTTCACCATTAAAATCACCAATAGGCAGAGTCACCGTGCCTTCACCCTGTTCATTGAGCGCCACCGGCAGCGCCTGCTGCGCCACAATGTTCACATGGTTGACCGGCGGTTTACCGCCACGTTTAAGGGCATCGCCATCACCACCAAAGCGAAGCGCCGCCAGACGCCCCTGACCTTCAATCACCTGGCCGTAAATATCATAGATATCTGCGCCATAGCGTTTTTGTCCGAAGAACGCCTGCCACGGATCCGGCGTCACGTAATCCGTAATATTCAGCACTCCACTATCCACGGCAGACACCAGCACATTGATCTGTTTTGGTGTCTCGCCCTGTTTGACGCTGGCTTTTACTTTCACGGTCAGCGGCTGATTGGGTCGCATTTTGGCTGGCGTGTCCAGGCTCAGGTCCAGACGGCGGGTTTCGTCCCCTAACGGTAGATGTAATAACCCGACGGCGCGTTTCGGCGTGGCTGAACGTGATTTATCGCCAGGGCGCACCACCAGCGCACTCAGGTATACATCGTGGCGATTCCAGGTTTTATCGACCGGAATCGCAAGTTCAAGTCCCCCTGCGGGGACATCAATTTCCTTCCACCACAACGGACCGTCGCTCGATTCCACCATCGCATACCCTTTGCCCGCAGCAGGTGCCGCGATATGTAATTTGAGGGTGTCGCCAGGGCGATAGGTCGGTTTATCCAGTTTCAGCGTTACACGATCCGGACGCGCTGCGCCGCTGCCATCGCTGTTATCCTGCCAGCTGTATCCGGCCCAGAATCTCACGCTACTGACCACGTCGTTTGGCGCTTTCACCTCCAGACGATAGGAACCCCAGTCAACGGGGAAGCTGACTTTACCGGTTTCATCCGCGTTAAGATCGAGAGACTGCTCCCCTTCCACCAGATCTTTTTGATCAAACTGTGATTCCCAGCCTTCACTTTCTGACCAGTTCCAGTAGTAATCACGTCGCTCGCGAATCAAACGAACCTGTAATCCTGAAACCGCTTTTTTTACGCCTTGCGCATCGGCGTAGACAATGTCAAAGGCCGCATTGCTGCCTTCGTCAACAATCGGCTGATTCACCGTGGTGTCCGTGCGGTAGTCATACACGGCTTTCGCGGTGAATTGCGGACGAATGCCAGGCAACGTCTCCGCCGGCCAGATAGCCTGTTCAACACGGCGCGTCACCGGACGTCCCCCCGACTCCAGCAAGCTTGCCTGCAGGATCACCTGCAACGGCGAATGCGCCTCTTGCCACTGGCTCGTCGTGGTCACCTCGCCGCGGCCTTTATCATCCAGCGTGAGCTGAACTTCATCGAGACTGCGGGAGAGATTCTCTTCTGCAATATTGCCAAACTGGAATCCTGGCAGCGCCGGTACCGCGTCTCGCAGCGGGCGCAGAAACAGTTGCCCTTGCAACGCATTACCGTTTGCCGGTGCGCCGTACAGGTAGTAGCCGACGACAGAGAATTTCACCTCATCGGCAGGGGCTATCGGCGTTTTTTGTGCCGTCAGGTTGAGCGCCATCCGCTCGGGCATAAAGTCTTCAACGTGGAAATCCCACATCCGCGACTGGTTATCGCCGGTGTTCGCGCGGATATGCCACATGCCGGTCGTCGCACCGCTGTCCAGCGGGTAGGTAAAGCGATACAACCCGTTTTCTGGCTGGCTCACGACCGTACGCAACACCTGGCCATCCGGTTTCACCACTTCCAGTTTGACGGGTTGATCGGCCAACGCATTGCCGTCGCTGTCACGCAGTAACCCATTGAGGATCACCGTTTCGCCAGGACGATAGAGATCGCGGGGACCAAACATAAAGAACTGTTTGCTGTAACCGGGTGCGCCCGCGATATTAAATTCAGCCAGATCCAGCGCCGGTAATTTCAAATCCAGTAGCGTGGTTTGCCCGTCTTTTCTCGCCAGCAATAACGCCGCGTTTTTGTCCGTCTCCAGTTGGACATGTCCCTGTGCATCGCTGGTCGCTTGCGCCAGCGTTTGCCCCTTGTCATTGAGTAAAGCGACCTCAATGCCCTGTTGCGCGGCACCGTTCTCCAGGCTTTGCGTAAAAACGTCGAGACGATTGTGATAACGGTGCGCAGAAACACCGATATCGCTGAGCGTAAACAGCGTAGCGGCATTGCTGTAGTTATAATGGCCCGCCTGATTCATCACCGCCACATAGACCCCAGCCTGCTGTAATGGCTTAATCTCGCTTAACGGCAAGAGGAGTTTTTCACGCGTATTGCGGGCAGGATTCAGATCAAAGCGGCCGGTATACACCAGATCCGCCATTTTTAGCAGATTGTCGGACTCCCAGTTAGACAGGGCGTTACGGTATTCCCACTGGCTGACGAACGCCGCCAGCGATTCGGGTTTTACACGAAAGAAATTAACATCCACATTGTTCACGTTGAGCGCCATCACCGGCAAGCCTTCAACCACTTTCCCCGGCAGCAACGAGCCGCGGCTGGCGAATCCAACGCTCGGCTGAATATCCCGCGTCGTGATAGTTTTTTCATAATCGCTGCCAAAAGTGGCTTTATTCAACGCTTTGACATCGCGTTCAACGGTCACGATCAGATCCCGATTTGGCTCAATATGCCGTAAACGCAATTCTTTCAGATTTGGCGCAAGCTCCCAGCCACCATCAATCTTGCCGCTTTTTTTATCAACCACATGTACGGTACGGGAAAAATCTTGCTCAGGATCTAACGGGATCGAGAATGTAAGCACCAGCGCCGCCGCGCCATCCACCTGGACTTCCGATGCATCCAGCAGCGTCAGCGCTTTCCCCTGACTTTGCTGAACCAGCTTCTGCAACTGCGCGGGATCTTTCACCGCTGCCGCCAGTTTCGCAGGGACAGCATTTTTTTCCTTTGTCGCCTGCGGCGCAGGGGCGGCATTTTTTGCTGCTGTCGTTGCGTTGTCGCTGTTGTCGCATCCAGCCAGCGCCGCCATCAGCAAACAGGCTGCTACACGTAAGTGTTTCATTGTTCATCCCTGGCCACTCAGGCCCGTTAGCCACTGTTGATAAGATATTATGCGCGAGATTATCAGTTGTGTAAGTCTGTATCAGGGGGTTGAATTCTGATTTTTGGGTGAGAAATGTGGCTCCGCCTGATAAATCAGCCTCTTTTACTTGTTCCTTTACGGCAAACGGCCGACAATTTGCCAAAGCACTGGTAAAAATGGAGACGCCTATGACTACCCCCTGGTTTGTTGCAGCCGACTGGCTTGCTGAACATATCGATGACCCGGAAATACAAATCATTGACGCCCGTATGGCTCCCCCCGGACAAGAAGACCGTGACGTTGCGGGCGAATACCGTTCAGGGCACATTCCCGGCGCTGTTTTTTTCGATATCGAAGCGCTCTCCGACCATACCTCGCCATTGCCGCACATGATGCCGCGCCCGGAAGCTTTCGCCGTGGCGATGCGCGAACTGGGTGTCTTTCAGGATAAACATCTGGTGGTTTATGACGACGGCAACCTCTTCTCTGCGCCGCGAGCGTGGTGGATGCTCCGCACCTTCGGAGTGGAAAATGTCTCTATTCTCGCCGGTGGTCTGGCAGGCTGGCAGCGTGAAGAATTGCCGTTGCAGGAAGGGGAAGCCGCCTGGTCTGAAGGGGAGTTTGAGGTTAAATTCACCCCAGAGGCGGTCGTGCGTTTGACCGATGTACTGCTGGCCAGCCACGAAAAAACCGCCCAGATTGTCGATGCCCGCCCGGCGGCACGATTCAATGCAGAAGTCGACGAACCACGCCCAGGCTTGAGACGCGGTCACGTTCCCGGCGCGCTAAACGTACCGTGGAGTGAGCTGGTCCGTGATGGCGAGTTAAAAACGACTGACGAGCTGGACACTATTTTCTTCAGCCACGGGGTGAGTTTTGACAGACCGATCATCGCAAGTTGCGGTTCAGGCGTCACGGCGGCCGTGGTGGTTCTGGCGCTGACTACGCTCGGCGTGCAGAACGTTGCGCTGTATGACGGTGCGTGGAGTGAATGGGGCGCTCGCGCCGATTTACCGGTAGAGCCGACAGAAGCTAAATAAATCCTGAGTTATTCTCTTATTTTGCCCACAAAAAAACCGCTCATTTAAGCGGTTTTTTTGTGCTGGTCCGGTTCGCGGCCTTTCCAACTGGCTTGTGTTGCCAATGCAACGCAGGCACACCGTAGTGAAATAATACTCCCTTTTAAGGGAGATGATGTCAAGTTAATTAGCCAGATAACTATTCAATAGTTGATGTATTATTCTTCCCGGCCCTTTCCGCCGCTTCGCAAACGGGCACTGGCTTTAGGGAAGGATGTCCAATGACCGTAAACGCAGGCGCACCGTAGTGCTTGCTGTCACGGCATTATCGCCAGTGGTAACGCTGTGATGCGGTCTTCGCATGGACCGCACAATGAAGATACGGTACTTCTGTATCGTGCTTGTTGTTTCTGGTGCGTTGTGTCTTCACGGAGATCAGAATTACCCAGGTAATTCTATTTTCGTAACGCCCTACGCCCAGAGCAAGTAAGCGAGGATGCCGCCCTTCGGGGCGGCTTTCCTTTGTTTAAATAATCCGATTTTGTTTAAAATCGCGCAGGAACCCGCCCCAGCGGCGCTCGTAGAACGGCGCAATGTGCTCAGTAATAAAGTGGCTGATCCCTTTCTCGCCTTTCACCACCTGACAGATATCGATCGGTTCATCGCCCGGTAACGTGTCGGTCGCCACGCTGCCTGCCGCCTGAATAATCTCCTCAATATCGCCATCCGCTTCAATACCAATCAGCAGGTTGGGTTGTGCCTCTGCGCTATCTTTGATCGAACAGAGGAACGCTCTTTTTACCGGTTTAATGGTTTTAAACAGCGTTGTCAGCGAATCAATCATCTGCGCGGGCGGTTCTGCCACTTCAGACAGGATCAACGACTCTCCCCCTTCCAGTACCTCCTGGGTACTCAGCGGATTGCCTTCTTCGCCGATCAAATGGCTGATTTCACGCGGCATAAACTCTTTGCCCGTCGGCAGTTTGGCATTGAGAAAAAGCGTCTCGCCCAGCGTCATTTCAAATAAGGTACGCACTGGCATCACCACAAATGCCTGCTCCTCTTCCACAGCCTGCTGCAATGCTTCAAGCGAGGTGAAAAACGGGATTACCGTGGTGCCGTCTTCTTTTTCCCAGTGCTGCAAATCCAGCGCGCTGTCTTCAACAATCGCTTCGCCTTCTGCAGCGGTGCCCGGAACCCAGACAGTAGACTCCAGTAAAGTACGGAAAAATGCCGGACGATGCGCGGGCTCGGTGGCCGCCTTCTCCAGCAGGGTTTCTAATTCATTTTTTGTTTCAGACATAGAGATCACAAATTATATATGGATTGTAGGCCTGATAAGACGCACTGCGTCGCCATCAGGCAAAATGCCGGGTGGCGCTTCGCTTACCCGGCCTACAAAAACACCGTTCAGGCAGTCAGTAGATTAGCAATCGTGCGGACACCCAGTCCTGTTGCTCCTGCGGACCACTGCTCCACAGGTGCCTTACGGTAGGTTGCGGAGCAGTCGATATGCAGCCAACCTTGCTGGTAGTTCTCCACAAAATGCGACAGGAACCCCGCCGCCGTACTCGCCCCTGCCGGGTACGCCGCACTGGCAGTGTTGTTCAGTTCCGCAAAGTTAGACGGCAACTGGCTACGGTGGAACTCAGCCAGCGGCAAACGCCAGAACGGCTCGTTTTCTGCCGTCGCGCTCGCCAGCAGGCGCCCCGCCAGTTGATCATCAAAGCTGAACAGCGCGTGATAGTCATTACCCAACGCGGTTTTCGCCGCACCCGTGAGCGTCGCGGCATCAATGAGCAGCTCCGGTTTTTGCGCACAGGCATCAATCAACCCGTCCGCCAGAACCAGTCGCCCTTCTGCGTCCGTGTTCATGATTTCAACGTTTTTGCCGTTGCGATAACGAATAATATCGCCCAGTTTGAACGCATTGCCGCTGATCAGGTTATCTGCACAGCACAGGTAGAGCTTCACACGTTTGTTCAGACCACGGGTGATGGCAAACGCCAGCGCGCCGGTCACCGTTGCCGCACCGCCCATATCGGACTTCATTGAGTCCATAAACGCGCTCTGCTTGATGCTATAACCACCGGAATCAAAGGTGATCCCTTTACCGACCAGGCAGGCATACACCGGCGCTTCTTTGCTGCCCGTCGGATTGTAATCCAGCGCCAGCAGGACTGGCGGACGTTCGGAACCACGACCCACCGTATGCAGACCCATATAGTTCTGCTCGCGCAGATCTTCGCCTTTGGTAATGCGATAAGAGACGTGGTCGCACGCCACGCGGCACAGCAGATCTACCGCACGCTGCGCCAGTTGTTCCGGCCCGAGCTCTTCCGCTGGCGCGTTAATGGTATCGCGCACCCAGTCGATAATGGTCACACGGTTATCCAGCTCCTGACGTTGCGCGTCCTCCAGATCTGGCCATTCAACTTTACGGCTGCCTTTCGGCGCTTTGTAACCCTGCCAGAATGCCCAGCAGCGATCCGCATCCCAGCCTTCTCCGGTCAGCTGTACATGTTTGATACTCAGACCGTCGATTTTACGCGCCGCGCGCTGGAGCACACCAAGGTCGTCTTTCCCATTGAGATGCAGGGTAATGCCTTCATTATTAATGCTGTATGTCGCTTTTTCTCCCCAGCGAGCGTCAGCAGGTTGCGTGGAAAGCGTAATTTTCATGGCTTCTGTCATTGTTATTTTCCTTATTCGCACATAATTCGCACATACAGAAAAACGGGCCACCCGTGGGCAGCCCGTTTACTTATTCAGCTTCGTCCAGCCAGATCAGCAGGATGGCTTCAAGAATTTTTTCGTTTGATGCCTGCGGGTCATCATCGAAATCTTCCAGCTCGCAGATCCATTGATGCAGGTCGGTGAAACGAACGGTTTTTGGGTCAAGGTCGGGGAAGGCATCATACAGCGCTTCGCCAATCTCGCGGCTATCAGTCCACTTCAGTCCCATACTACCCTCTGTTAATGCTCACGCGCATGATTGATTGTGTAACGTGGGATTTCGACCACTAAATCTTCGTCAGTGACGCGCGCCTGGCAGCCTAAACGACTCTCCGGCTCCAGTCCCCAGGCCTTATCCAGCATGTCGTCTTCGTCTTCCGTGCTTTCGGCCAGGGAGTCGAAACCTTCACGCACGATGCAGTGACAGGTCGTGCAGGCACAGGATTTTTCACAGGCGTGTTCAATCTCGATACCGTTACGCAGGGCAACATCGAGAATGGTTTCTCCGCGATCCGCTTCCAGAACTGCGCCATCGGGACAGAGATCCTGATGAGGCAGAATAACAATCTTTGGCATATTAAACCTCGTCCACGGATTGGCCTTTCAACGCGCTACGGACCGACTGGTCCATGCGGCGAGCGGCGAATTCCTGGGTTTGTTTGTCTACGTTTTTAATGGCTTGTTCAATGGCGTCAACATCATCGCCCTGTGCAACCACGCTCAAGTGCGCGGCGGCATCGTCGATAACCTGACGCTCTGCGGCGCTGAGCAACGCGGCATCCGCAATGAGCGCGCTGGTCAAGCTTTCCAGCACGCGTGCAGCTTCGACTTTTTGCTCTGCCAGCATACGGGCTTTTACATCCTGCTCGGCAAAGCTCATGGAGTCCTGGATCATGGAGGCGATTTCGCTGTCCGTCAGGCCGTACGAAGGCTTAACCTGGATAGACGACTCGACGCCGGTGGATTTCTCCATCGCGGTGACGCTCAGCAAACCGTCGGCATCGACCTGGAAAGTCACGCGAATATGCGCCCCACCCGCAGGCAGCGCCGGAATTCCTCGCAACGCGAAGCGTGCCAGCGAACGGCAATCCTGCACCAGTTCACGTTCGCCCTGCATCACGTGGATAGACATGGCGGTCTGACCGTCTTTAAAGGTGGTGAAGTCCTGCGCACGCGCCACCGGAATCGTGGTGTTGCGAGGGATCACTTTTTCCACCAGGCCGCCCATGGTTTCAAGACCCAGCGACAGCGGGATCACATCCAGCAGCAGCATTTCGCTGTCCGGCTTGTTACCAACCAGAATATCGGCCTGGATTGCAGCGCCGATGGCGACCACTTTATCCGGGTCGATCGAGGTCAGCGGCGGACGACCAAAGAATTCGCCCACCCGTTCACGCACCAGCGGCACACGAGTGGATCCCCCGACCATCACCACTTCCAGCACATCCTGCGCCTCAACACCGGCATCTTTCAATGCGCGACGGCAGGCCAGCAGGGTACGCTTGACCAGTGCGGAAATGAGTTCGTTAAACTGTTCGCGGGTAATTTCACCCTGCCATCCCGCCACATTCACGGTGACAACGTCGCTATCGCTGAGCGCGATTTTTGCCGCAATCGCGGCATCCAGCAGTTCACGCTGTACACGGTTATCGCTACGGTCAGCAACACCGGCTTGTTCGCGAATGTAGTCCGCTAGCAGGTGGTCAAAGTCATCGCCGCCCAGCGCGGAATCACCGCCGGTCGCCAGCACTTCGAACACACCGCGACTCAGGCGCAAAATCGAAATATCAAACGTGCCGCCGCCCAGGTCATAAACTGCGATGACGCCTTCTTTACCCGAGTCCAGTCCGTAGGCTATCGCCGCCGCCGTCGGTTCGTTAAGCAGGCGCAGCACATGCAGGCCCGCCAGACGCGCGGCGTCCTTGGTGCCCTGACGTTGTGCGTCATCGAAATACGCCGGAACCGTGATGACGACGCCGTCGAGTTCGCCCGACAGCGATTCGGTTGCCCGCACCGCCAGCGCTTTCAGGATATCGGCAGAGACACGTATCGGATTCAACAATCCTGCCGCGGTTTCGATCATCGGCAAGCCGTTTTCACTTGCCTGAAACTGATATGGCAGGTGCGGATAACGTGCACGAATGTCCGCCAGAGAACGGCCCATCATACGTTTAACTGAGCTGATGGTGTTGGCGGTGTCCAGCGCGGCATTGGTGCGCGCGTCGTAACCGACCGTGTGGCCCTGCTGCTGATAGTGAACCACTGACGGCAACAGATGACGGCCTTCGTGATCGGCCAGCGTTTCCGCCTGGCCGCTACGCACGGTCGCCACTAAAGAGTTGGTAGTGCCTAAGTCGATGCCAACCGCCAGACGACGCTGGTGCGGCGCAGCACTCAGACCAGGCTCACTAATTTGTAATAAGGCCATATTCGCTTCCGAAAATTAAAAATCGAGCAGCTTTTCTTCGAGTTGTTCTGCTGAGCTTTGCAGTTTATCGAGAAAACGCAGTTTACGCACGGTGTCTGCCGCCCTATCCCACGTCTCATTGTCTAACTGTTCCACCATCAGTTGACGGCGGGTCTCAAACATCGTTTTCACACGCTTAATAAAGCTTTCCAGCCGCACTTCGTCTTTCGTCTGTTCGATTTCATCAAGCTCTTCACGCAGTTCGAGCTGTTCCATCAGGAACGCGGTATCGCGCACGGTGTGCTGCTCGCTGGAAAGATCGAAACCGTGCAGTGACAACAGGTATTCGGCACGCATCAAAGGATGGCGCAACGTTTGCCAGGCCTGGTTAATGTTGGCGGAGTGTTGTACGGCAGCGAGTTGCTCCGCCTGAGTGCCGCTGGCGAATTTATCAGGATGATACTGACGTTGAAGATCCTGAAAACGAAGGCTCAGCGCCTGAGTATCGAGTTGATATTGCGCCGGTAAGCCAAAGAGGGTGAAGTAGTCCATAACATTCTCAGGGCAGCGATTCTCTTTCACAGAGAGTCAGGTAAAACAAACCCCACGCGCAGGCGACCACGGTGGGGTTATCGGTAAGCGCGTTACACGTGGAAGCTTTCGCCGCATCCACACTCATCTTTTACGTTCGGGTTAGTGAATTTAAACCCTTCGTTCAGACCTTCTTTCACGAAGTCCAGTTGCGTACCGTCCAGAAATTGCAGGCTCTTGCCGTCGACCACTACTTTTACGCCTTTGTCTTCAAACACGGTGTCTTCAGCCGCCGGTTCATCGACAAATTCCAGTACATAAGCCATACCCGAGCAGCCAGAGGTTCTCACACCCAGACGCAGACCAAACCCTTTACCGCGGTTGGCCAGAAAGGTATTAACTCGCGCTGCTGCACTGTCGCTAAGTGTAATCGACATAACAAAACCTCAACTCTTTTTATTTTGCTTCACGTTTGCTTTTGTAGTCCGCAATGGCGGCTTTAATTGCGTCTTCTGCCAAAATGGAACAGTGAATTTTCACTGGTGGCAGTTCAAGCTCGTCTGCGATGTCTGTGTTTTTAATTGCCTGTGCTTCGTCCAGCGATTTCCCTTTTACCCATTCGGTGACCAGGGAGCTGGAGGCAATGGCGGAACCACAGCCGTAAGTCTTGAAACGCGCGTCTTCAATGATACCTTCATTGTTGACTTTAATCTGCAACTTCATCACGTCGCCACAGGCTGGTGCACCCACCATACCGCTGCCCACGTTCTCGTCGCTGTTGTCAAAAGAACCCACGTTACGTGGATTCTCGTAATGATCGATTACTTTTTCGCTGTAAGCCATGATGAATTCTCCTTATCGGTACCGATTAATGATGTGACCATTCGATGCTGTTCAGATCCACGCCCTGCTTGAACATGTCCCACAGCGGAGAAAGTTCACGCAGACGACCAATGGATTTGCGAACCAGATCGATGGTGTAATCAATTTCTTCTTCGGTAGTAAAACGACCTAAAGAGAAACGGATAGAGCTATGTGCCAGCTCGTCGGTCATCCCCAGCGCACGCAGCACATAGGATGGCTCGAGGCTTGCAGACGTACAGGCGGAACCGGAAGAGACGGCCAGATCTTTCAGCGCCATAATCAGCGATTCGCCTTCAACATAGTTAAAGCTGACGTTAAGAATGTTCGGCGCGCCCTGCTCGAGATCTCCGTTCAGGTAAACCTCTTCCATATCTTTCACGCCGTCCCACAGACGGTTACGCAGACCACGCAGGCGCGCCATCTCGGTTTCCATCTCTTCTTTCGCGATACGGTAAGCTTCACCCATGCCGACAATCTGGTGAACAGGCAGCGTACCGGAACGCATACCGCGCTCGTGACCGCCGCCGTGCATCTGTGCTTCGATGCGGATACGCGGCTTACGACGTACGTACAGCGCGCCGATGCCTTTCGGACCATAGATTTTGTGGCCGGAGAAGGACATCAGGTCCACTTTCAGCTGGCTCAGATCGATAGGCAGTTTGCCCACGCTCTGGGTCGCATCAACGTGGTAGATGATGCCGCGCGCACGGCACATTTCGCCGATCGTCGCGATATCCTGCACCACGCCGATTTCGTTGTTCACGTGCATAATAGAAACGAGGATGGTGTCGTCACGCATCGCCGCTTCAAGTGCTTTCAGGTCGATAATACCGTTGCTCTGCGGCGCCAGGTAGGTCACTTCAAACCCTTCGCGCTCCAGCTGACGACAGGTGTCCAGCACAGCTTTGTGTTCGGTTTTGCTGGTGATGATGTGCTTGCCTTTTTTCTGATAAAAGTTGGCTGCACCTTTGATCGCCAGGTTGTCGGATTCGGTTGCACCGGAGGTGAAAACAATTTCACGCGGGTCGGCACCCACCAGGTCAGCAATCTGATTACGGGCGATATCAACCGCCTCTTCAGCATGCCAGCCAAAACGGTGTGAACGGGAAGCTGGGTTACCAAAGTTTCCGTCCAGAGTCAGACACTGCATCATTTTCTCGGCAACACGCGGATCCACCGGCGTGGTTGCGGAGTAATCGAGATAAATCGGTAATTTCATTGCTCTTAAACTCCGTACATCACTCAATGCAAGGAGTCAGGCAACCGGCTGGATGTACGACCGCGTTAACGGGATGTGGCACACCCCGGCCTGACTCTGAATTCTTTTTATCTTTACGCTAACTGTTTCTGGTTTCAGCAAGGTGGCAAACTTGTGAGTCCCCAGGAGCTTACATTAAGTAAGTGACTGGGGTGAACACGTGCAGCCAACACGGATGCAACCCGAAACAAAATTAGGCGCGCAACTTCACGTTGATTGCGTCTTGTGTACGACTACTGCGCGGGGTGTCATGGGTGTGCTGACGACCAGACACATCCAGCACTTCCTTGTTATTCACCAGTTCGCCCAGGGTAATATTGTTGAGGAAACCGGTCAGGCGGTCACTCAAATCACGCCACAGCGCATGCGTCAGGCACTTATCGCCGCCCTGACAACCGCCTTTGCCCTGGCAACGGGTCGCATCAACCGACTCGTCAACAGCGCTGATCACTTCACCTACTGCGATGCTGCCTGCATCTTTGCCCAGCAGATAACCACCGCCAGGTCCACGTACGCTGGAAACCAGACCGTTTTTCCGCAAACGCGAAAACAGCTGTTCCAGATAAGAAAGGGAGATTCCCTGACGTTCAGAAATATCAGCCAACGGTACCGGGCCCGCTTCAGAGTTGAGCGCAACGTCCAACATTGCGGTCACGGCATAGCGCCCTTTAGATGTCAGTCTCATGTCTTACTTAACCTCAAACTCGCCCCTGCCCGGGGTTTTTATTGTAAAATGGGGGTATTGCATAGCAGGGCCAAGTCTGACATTCCTGACTAAATTGGTCAACTATTTACTTGACTGATTTAGTCAGGTATTTAACCTTCAGTGCCATTTTCATCTGTCGGATGCCGCTTCGCTGATCCGACCTTACGGCGCACTTACTTTCCTTTATTCTGCTGCTCAATCGACGCCAGAATCCCGCGCAGAATATTTAACTCCTGGCTTTCCGGACGCGCGCGCGTAAACAGACGGCGCAATTTGTTCATCACCTGCCCCGGATGGCCTTCACGAATAAAGCCGGTTGCAAGCAGCGTTTGCTCCAGGTGACCATAAAAACGTTCCAGATCGTCCACCAGCGGATACGGCGTCTCTTCATGTTCCACTGCGTCGCCGGATTCCTGCGTGGCCAGCCAGGCCATACGCACTTCATAAGAAATGACCTGTACCGCCATCGCCAGGTTGAGCGAACTGTATTCCGGATTAGCGGCAATGGCGACGTGGTAATGGCATTTTTGCAGTTCTTCGTTGGTCAGGCCAACACGCTCGCGACCAAACACCAACGCCACCGGGGTATTCGCGGCTTCGGCTACGCTTTTTAAACCACATTCACGCGGATCGAGCATCGGCCACGGCAGCGTACGAGAACGTGCACTGGTGCCTACGACCAGGCTACATCCCGCCAGCGCTTCATCCAGCGTGTCAACGATTTGCGCATTGCCGATCACGTCGCTGGCGCCCGCCGCCAGGGCGATGGCCTGGGAGTCCGGTTTTACCAACGGATTCACCAGCCACAGATTGGTTAGCCCCATGGTTTTCATTGCGCGGGCAACAGAGCCCATGTTGCCCGTGTGGGAGGTTTCCACCAGTACAATTCGAATATTTTGCAGCATTGTCTTTCTTCAGCTAAAGATTATTCGGCCATATTATCATAAATCGAAGACATATTCCGATCCCACTGCTATACTCTGCGCCGTTTTCCCGTTCTTTAACATCCAGTGAGAGAGACCGATGCATCCGATGCTGACCATCGCCGTGCGCGCAGCGCGCAAGGCGGGTAATGTAATTGCCAAACACTACGAAACCCCAGACTCTGTAGAAACCAGCCAGAAAGGCAGCAATGATTTCGTGACTAACGTCGATAAAGCCGCCGAAGCGATTATTATCGAAACGATCCGCAAATCTTACCCTCAGCACACCATCATCACCGAAGAAAGCGGTGAACATATTGGTGAAGATTTGGATGTTCAATGGGTTATCGATCCACTGGATGGCACCACTAACTTCGTAAAACGCCTGCCGCACTTCGCGGTATCCATCGCAGTACGCATTAAAGGTCGTACTGAAGTCGCCGTTGTTTACGATCCAATGCGTAACGAACTGTTCACCGCCACTCGCGGTCAGGGCGCACAGCTGAACGGTTACCGTCTGCGCGGCAGCACCGCTCGCGATCTGGATGGCACCATTATCGCCACCGGCTTCCCGTTCAAAGCCAAACAGCACGCTCCTTCTTATATGAAGATTCTCGGCAAAATGTATACCGAATGCGCCGACTTCCGTCGCACCGGTTCCGCTGCGCTGGATCTGGCCTATGTTGCCGCCGCTCGCGTTGACGGTTACTTCGAAATCGGCCTCAAGCCGTGGGATTTTGCCGCAGGTGAACTGATTGCCCGTGAAGCAGGCGCGCTGGTGTGCGACTTTACCGGCGGTCATAACTATATGACGACCGGCAACATCGTTGCAGGCAACCCACGCGTCGTGAAAGCTATGCTGGCGAACATGCGTGAAGAACTGAGCGAGGCGCTGAAGCGCTAATCTGTTGTTGTGCCGGAGACGTCTTATCCGGCCATCAATGCATACCGTTCACGTAAGCCGGATAAGGCGTCAGCCACTATCCGGCTTTTTTAAAACGGTCGTAATCCCCTTCCCACCGGCACCGCACTCACCCACATTACTACGGCAGCAACAATCAAAACCGCACCACCGGCTAATGCCAGCGTTGTCCAGCCAACCTGTCGCCATAATACCGGCGCTCGGTTACCACTCAACTTGACCGCCAGCGTACGAAAACTGTGCACCAGCAAGGCCAGAGAGGTTATCGTTAAAGAGGTGCCTGCCGCCATCGCCAGCGCCGACGCCATTCCCCAACTAAAGACGCCAATCACTTTGCTGAACAACAGCACCATGATCGCGCCAGAACAGGGACGCATCCCCATCGACAGAATAATCATCAGCCGGGCGCGCCAGTCATCCCCGCTCTGCATCTGTTCAGGATTGGGCAAATGCTGATGTCCACAACCACAGTTTTCATGATGCACATGATGCGGCGCGAAGGCGGTAAATTTCGGTCGACGCAGCAGCATGCGTAATTTTTTCAACGCCCGCCAGCACAGCAAAATACCCAGTACGCCAACCAACGCATAACTCCCTTTCTCCAGCCAGAAACTGCTCATATGCAGTTGCCGCGCGGGCAGTTGCAGTACCGTTAGCACCACAACCACCAGCCCAATCGCCACCAGTCCCTGTAATAAGGAAGAGGCCAGCGTCAGGCCGATACTGGATTTCAGCTTTGAGGGATGTGTCGCCAGCCAGGTGGTGATCACCACTTTTCCATGCCCCGGTCCCAGCGCATGCAGCACGCCATACGTAAAACTAAACAACAGTAGCGAACCACCTGCCTGTGCCGGGTTCTCCGCCACCGCTTTCAGCAAACCGCTTATCTGCTGGTTCACTTCTCGTTGCCAGAGAATGCTTTTCACCATCACCTGCGGCCAGTTCTGCCACAAGCAATATCCGCCGCCGACGGCCAGTAATACGAAGAGCGCCAGCGGCCACAGTGCCCACCAACGTCGCGGGCGACGACGTAATGAGTACATTACTGACATGTCAGCGTCACCTTCTGTGCAAACTGTTGACCCAAATTCATATCCTCCGGCGGGGCATCTTCTTTATCGAGCGACTGGGCAAAGCTCAGCGTCTCTTCATTGGGCATCGGCGTGTGCATCGCTATCTGGCACTGCATGCTCAACGTCTGCGGCAACGTCGCATCGCTGTCCTTTTCATAGCTCATGTCCACGTAGTAGCTGGGGTCAAACGTGGAAATGAGATAGGTCTGTCCGGTAAGCGGTTGCGGCTGGGACAGAGGCAAAACGAACGTCAGCACCGCCTGGTGTTCCTCACGCTCCATACCATATTCCGTCGGGCGATTTTTAAACTTCACCTTTTGTCCGCGATGCCAGACCTCGGTGAAGTAGTGCTGCCCAAGTACGTTGGCCATCACTTCCGCCGCCAGCTTTTTCCAGATTTCATCACCGGGTTTCGCATTGCCCGCATCATAAAGCAGATCGGCAGAAGTGATTTCGTCCATCGTCCAGCGCATTTTCAGCGCCACGAACTGGTCATTTTCGCTAACGATCTCTGTTTGCAGACGAATAAAGCTGTGGGGATGCGCTCCGGCTCCAAACGACAGGACCGCGAGAAACAACGTTACGGCAATACATTTAACGCGTTGCATGAGTTCTCCACGAGAAAAATCCAGACCGCCACGGAAATGACGTCGTTGGCGAAAGTGCTGTGAGGATATCATTGAACGAAAAAATGTTGAGCACCGTTTTCCGGTCTCGATTCAGTTCTCAATTCTGAAACTTTCTTTTCTGACGGTGAAACGAAAACGGCGTCATGAACGCGTTAACTTATGTCAAATGATAATAAATTGTTAATATATGATTTCATTTCAATGTTTTATTAACAATAAATTTAATCACGTGAATACCAATGCATTCAAATTTAACCAAACAATAACAGTGAATTATCGATAAATTTACAAAAATGGGCATAGATCACATTTATAAAATCTATGATTCATTCCCTCTTCCCTTCGTTGTTAACCTCACGCCGTGACATGCCCTGCCCCCTACTAAAGGTACAACGATGAAATTCAAACTCGCATTACTCAGTGCAACCCTGGTTTCTGCATGCATGTTGTCCGGCACGTCCTTTGCGGCGGAAAAATATGAGATTGCTGTGGTTGCCAAAGTCACCGGTATTCCCTGGTTTAACCGGATGGAAACCGGCGTCAATGAAGCAGCAAAAAAACTGGATGTGAACGCCTACCAGACCGGTCCTTCTACGCCGGATCCGGCGCAGCAGGTGAAAGTGATTGAAGATCTGATCGCCAAAAACGTCAATGCGATCATCGTGGTACCGAATGATGCCAAAGTCCTTGAGCCGGTACTGAAAAAAGCGCGCGATAAAGGCATCGTCGTCCTGACGCACGAATCCCCGGACGAGCACATCGGTCAGTGGGATATCGAAACCATCGACAGTGAAAAATACGCGCAGGCCAACGTCGATGAGTTGGCGAAAAATATGGGTGGTAAAGGGGGTTATGCCATCTATGTCGGATCGCTGACGGTGCCGTTGCATAACGCGTGGGCTGACTATGCGATTAAGTATCAAAAAGAAAAATACCCAGAGATGTTCGAAGTTACCTCACGCCTGCCGGTCGCAGAGAGTATCGATAAGTCCTACTCCACAACGCTTGACCTGATGAAAACCTATCCGCAGATGAAGGGCATTATTGGTTTCGGTTCGCTGGGACCAATCGGTGCAGGACAGGCGGTGCAGAAAAAACGCGCCAAGGATAAGATTGCCGTCGTCGGTATTGCCATGCCAGCACAGGCTGCACCTTACCTGATGCGCGGCGATATCAAAAAAGCGCTGCTGTGGGATCCGAAAGACGCGGGCTACGCGCTGGTCACGGTTGCTGACCAACTGTTACAGGGCAAAGAAGTCAACGCCGATCTGAGCATTGATGGTTTAGGGAAAGCCGATATCGACATGGAGAAGAAAGTGATCCGCTTTAACAAGATCCTCGAAGTCACCAAAGACAACGCACAATCACTCGGTTTCTAAGGCCTTAGCCAACACCAGGGAACCTCACGCCGACCGCCTGGTCGGCGTTATCCACAACACTAACACTCAGCGTCCACCAGGACGCTCGCAGGGGTATTGTCCATGACAGACACCACCGCATTTATCACCCTTGAGAATATCAGCAAACAATTCCCGGGCGTGCTGGCGCTGGATAACGTGAATCTGACGCTGAAAAAAGGCGAAGTTCACTGTCTGGCGGGCCAAAACGGCTGCGGCAAGAGCACCATCATTAAAGTGATCTCTGGCGTCTATCACCCTGAAAAAGGGGCGCAGATTTTACTCGACGGCAAATTGTTCCATCACCTGACGCCACAGCTTTCTTCACATTACGGCATTCAGGTTATTTACCAGGATTTGTCATTGTTTCCCAATTTTAGCGTCGCGGAAAATATTGCGGTAAATCGCTACCTGCCCGGTGGCGATATCTGGGTGCGTCGCGGTGCCATGAAGCAGCAGGCGTTGGCCGCAATGAAGCGCATCGGCGTGACGATCGATCCCGATAAAAAAGTCGAGAAACTCTCCATCGCTGACCGTCAGCTGGTGGCTATCTGCCGCGCGATTGCCGCCGACGCACGTCTGGTTATCATGGATGAACCTACCGCCTCGTTAACCCGACAGGAAGTCAACGGCCTGCTGCGGGTGGTTAATGAACTGAAAGCCGCCGGAATCTGCGTGGTGTTTGTCAGCCACCGTCTTGATGAAGTCATGGAAGTAGCAGACCGCATTAGCGTCATGCGCGACGGTAAACTGGTGGGCACTTTCCCTGCCAGCGAGCTGGACAGCAACGAACTGGCCTTCCTGATGACCGGACAGCGCTTCCACTACAGCCCGCTGCCAGAGAAACCGGCCATTGAGCAGGAACCGCTGCTGGAGCTGCGCGACCTGAGTCGTCGAGGAAAATACCAGAACATTAATCTGTCGCTGCACAGCGGCGAGATTGTCTCGATTGTCGGCCTGCTTGGCGCCGGGCGTACCGAGCTTTGCCTCAGCCTGTTTGGCATGACGCCCCCGGAAAGCGGTGAAATACGTATTAACGGTCAGCCCGTCCAGCTTCGCAATAATCACGATGCCATCAAACACGGGATCGGTTATGTCTCGGAAGATCGCCTGACCCAGGGGCTTATCATGGAGCAGTCGATCTACGACAATACCATCGTGACAATATTCGACAAACTGCATACCCGCAGCGGTCTGCTCGATCACGGCAAAGCGCAACAACGTGTTGCCGACCTTATCCGCGAACTGAATATTAAAGTGTCCGATCCGCACCTGCCGGTTAAAACGCTTTCCGGCGGAAATGCTCAGCGCATCGCGATTGCCAAATGGGTAGCAACCCATCCGCGCATTCTGATCCTTGACTCCCCCACCGTTGGCGTCGATATCGCCAACAAAGAGGGCATTTACCAGATTGCCCGCGATCTGGCCGAACAGGGGATGGCGGTGCTGATGATTTGCGATGAAATTCCGGAAGCGTATTACAACAGCCATCGCGTGCTGGTGATGCGTCGCGGCAAACTGGTGGCGGAATTTAATCCTCATCACTGTCGTGAAGAGGAGATTGCTGAAGTGGTCGAGGTAATCAATGAATAGTCTGCGTTTCTCTCGTTTAATCGGGCAACATGAATTCTGGCTGGGGCTGCTGGTGGTTGCCCTCGCCGTCGGCCTGAGCGTCAGCACCGATGAGTTCCTGTCACTGGGGAACCTGACGGATGTTGCCACCAGCTACGCCATACTCGGCATCCTCGCCTGCGGGCTGTTTGTGGTGTTGATCTCTGGCGGTATCGACATCTCATTTCCGGCCATGACCGCCATAGCCCAGTATGCGATGGCCAGTTGGGTTATCGGCCACGGCGGCAACTTCGCGCTGGCGCTGGTTATCGCCATTGCCGTCGGGCTGCTGCTCGGGCTTATCAATGGTTTTCTGGTCTACTGGCTACGCGTTCCGGCGATCATCATTACCATCGCCACGCTGAACGTCTACTACGGTCTGCTGGTTTACACCACCAAAGGCACCTGGCTGTACGGCTTCCCGGACTGGTTTATGAACGGCATCAACTGGTTCTCGTTCACCGCGGCGGACGGCTACGACTACGGCCTTACCCTGCCCCTGTTGTGCCTGGCAGCGGTGATTATTTTTACCGCCGTGCTGATGAACTATACCCGCCTCGGTCGCCAGGTTTACGCCATGGGCGGCAACCGCGACGCGGCGTCACGCCTGGGACTGAATCTGCTGAAGCTACATTTCTATGTGTATGGCTACATGGGCATTCTGGCGGGCGTTGCCGCCGTGGTGCAGGCGCAGATCACCCAATCCGTCGCGCCCAACTCTCTGCTCGGCTTTGAGCTAACGGTGCTGGCGGCAGTGGTACTCGGCGGTACCAGCATGAGCGGTGGGCGCGGTACGCTCACCGGTACGCTGCTGGGCGTTATTCTGCTGGCCTTCTTACAAAACGGTCTGACGCTGCTGAGCGTCTCCTCTTACTGGCACACCGTTTTCAGCGGCGCCATTATTCTGGTCAGCATTAGCGCCACGGCCTGGAACGAAAAACGCAAACTGGCAAGGGAGCTTTGAGATGAAAACGTTCGCCAGATTTTTACCCGGTGATGCCATCATTCGTCTGCAATGCGTGATTATTATCGTCGTGGCGCTGGTCTTCTCGGCCCTGCTCGGCAGCCGTTTTTTCAGCGTCGCCAACTTCCAGTCCATCGGCTCGCAGTTACCGATCCTCGGGATGCTGGCACTGGGAATGGGTATGACCATGCTGACCGGCGGCATTAACCTGTCGATTATCGCCGGGGCTAACGCCTGCTCACTGGTGATGGCGGCGGTGATCGTCACTCATCCGGATAACCCACTGTTTCTGGTTCTCGCCCTGCTGGCGGGTGCCGCCGTGGCGGTTGCCATTGGCACGCTGAACGGCGCGCTGATCGCCTGGGTCGGCGTCTCGCCTATTCTCGCCACGCTCGGCACGATGACGCTGATTTCCGGGCTTAATATTCTGCTCTCCAACGGGACGGTCATATCCGGGTTCCCGGCCGCGATTCAATACCTCGGTAACGCCACGATTGCTGGTATCCCTGTGGCGCTGTTGCTCTTTTTGCTGGTGGCCATCTTGCTGTGGGTTCTGCTGGAGCACACCACGCTGGGACGCAGCCTTTACCTCGTCGGCTCCAATGAACAGGCGACCCGCTATAGCGGTGTAAATACGGTTCGGGTGCAGATTTCCGTGTACGTCATTTCTGCCCTGCTCGGCTGGGTTGCCGCCATTCTGATGATGGCAAAATTCAACTCGGCAAAAGCCGGATACGGTGAATCATACCTGCTGGTCACCATCCTTGCCTCCGTACTTGGCGGCATCAACCCGGATGGCGGCTTCGGGCGCATTATCGGCCTGGTGCTGGCGCTCATTGTGCTGCAAATGCTGGAAAGCGGCCTTAACTTGCTGGGGGTCAGTAGCTATCTGACGATGGCGCTCTGGGGCGCGGTGCTGATCCTCTTTATTGCATTACAGAATCGTAAAGCCTGATTTCAGGAGAAAAAATTATGGCAAGTTACTTTATCGGTGTGGATGTAGGAACCGGGAGCGCCCGTGCTGGCGTGTTTGATCTCAACGGCAGGATGGTCGGTCAGGCCAGTCGGGCTATTGAGATTTACCGCCCGCAGGCTGATTTTGTTGAGCAGTCCTCTGATAACATCTGGCAGGCCGTGTGTAACGCGGTTCGCGATGCGATTAACCAGTCAGATATCAACCCGATTCAGGTTAAAGGTCTGGGCTTCGATGCCACCTGTTCGCTGGTGGTGCTGGATAAAGACGGTAAACCACTGACTGTCAGCCCCTCCGGGCGCAGCGAGCAGAACATTATTGTGTGGATGGATCACCGCGCCATCACCCAGGCAGAGCGAATTAACGCGCTGCATCATCGGGTGCTGGACTACGTCGGCGGGATTATTTCGCCGGAAATGCAAACGCCAAAACTGCTGTGGCTGAAACAGCATATGCCCAACACCTGGGCGAATGCGGGCTACTATTTTGACTTGCCTGATTTCCTGACCTGGCGCGCCACCGGGGATGACACACGTTCACTGTGCTCAACGGTGTGTAAATGGACCTATATGGGCCATGAGGACAAATGGGATGCCAGCTATTTCCGCCAGATTGGGCTGGAAGACTTGCTGGAGCACGATGCGGAAAAAATTGGCCGCTACGTAAAAACCATGGGTGAACCGCTCGGTCATGGACTCTCCACGCGTGCCGCCAGCGAAATGGGGCTGATTCCAGGAACCGCGGTCAGCGTATCGATTATTGACGCACACGCCGGTACGCTCGGCACCCTTGGTGCCTGCGGCGTTTCTGGCGAGGTAGCAGATTTCGACCGCCGTGTTGCGCTGATTGGCGGTACCTCCACCGGTCATATGGCAATTTCCAAAGAACCGCGTTTTATCGGCGGCGTCTGGGGTCCTTACTACTCTGCCGTCCTGCCGGAATACTGGCTCAACGAAGGCGGGCAGTCAGCAACAGGGGCGTTAATCGACCATGTTATTCAGTCGCACCCTTGCTACGATACCCTGCTGGCACAGGCAAAATCGCAGGGACAGACCATTTACGAAGTGCTGAATGCGCTGTTGCGCAAAATGGCCGGCGAGCCGGAAGATATCGCGTTTCTGACTCGCGACATGCATATTCTCCCCTATTTCCACGGCAACCGCTCACCGCGTGCAAACCCGACACTCACGGGGGCTATCACCGGACTTAAGCTGTCCCGCACGCCGGAGGATATGGCGCTACAGTATCTGGCGACCATCCAGTCCATTGCCCTGGGGACTCGTCATATCATCGAAACGATGAATCAAAGCGGTTACACCATTGATACGATTATGGCCAGCGGCGGCGGCACCAAAAACCCGATTTTCGTTCAGGAACATGCCAACGCTACCGGCTGCGCCATGCTGCTGCCGGAAGAGAGTGAAGCCATGCTGCTGGGCGGCGCAATGATGGGGACTATCGCGGCGGGCGTATTCGATACCTTCCCTGAAGCGATGTCGGCCATGAGCCGAATTGGTAAAACGGTCACCCCGCAAACCAACCGAATTAAGCAGTATTACGATCGCAAATATCGGGTTTTCCACGAGATGTATCAGGACCATATGAAATACCGCCAACTGATGCAGGAGGAGGCATGAGTGATTCATGGCCTCAGGCCACCCGCGTGTGGCATCTCTACAGTGATGCCCTCGCCGGTCTGCAGCAGCATCTGAATGAGCAGATCTGGCAGTCTTTAATGGCCGAACTGCGTAGCTGCACAGGGAAAATCGTGGTGACCGGCGTGGGCACCTCCGGTATTGCGGCGCGTAAAGTGGCGCATATGCTCGCCTGCGTTGAACGTCCGGCGATTTACCTCAATGCCACTGATGCAGCTCATGGCGACCTGGGTTTTTTACGCACCGATGATCTGGTGATCATGCTTTCACGCGGAGGGAATTCGGATGAACTGACCCGTCTGTTGCCAGGGCTTACCGAAAAAAATGTGCCGATAATTAGCGTGACTGAAAACCCGAACTCAGCCATCGCCAGCGCTTCCAGACTGGTTATTTCCACGGGAGTACAGCGCGAGGCCGATCCGCTGAATATGCTGGCAACCACCTCAATTATTCTGGTACTGGCGATATTTGATGCCGCCTGCGCTTGTCTGATGAGCGAGAGTGGATACTCAAAGGAAACCCTGCTGGCCGTGCATCCCGGCGGTGATGTGGGATTAACGCTGAGCCAGGAACAGAAAATATAGAAAGGGCATTTCTACTCACCTTCCCGACCCCGCCAGCGATTGGCGGTTTTTTTTACCTCAAGCAAAAGATAAAACAGCGAAAAAGCGTGTTAATGCGCTGCGTTTCACTGCCGCCATCTGTTCCTCACGTTAAAAATTCTGTGATGCTCTTCAGCATTCCTGGTGTAAAGCGCCCCTGTACCAACTTTCACAGGCAAACTTTAGCTATCCTTATCTAACATACTAACGGGAGACCTGACGGATGATGCCAACACTCACTACACCATCTGTACTTTCCGGTCCCCAGCGCCGCTGCCAGGTGCTACTGACGCTTTTCCAGCCGGGGCAACATGCCACTACGGAAACACTCAGCACGCTAAATGGCGTTGATGATGAGATTGTCCGTGAGGATATCACCGAAACCCGTCTGGAAATCCAGCGCTATCATCAGCTCACCATCACCACTGGCCAAAACGGTCGCTACCGGATTGAAGGGACAGCGCTCAATCAACGTCTGTGCCTGGTACAGTGGTTACGACGCGGTCTACGACTGTGTCCGACGTTTGTTTCGCAACAGTTTACGCATGCGCTGAAAACCGAGCTTAAACAGCGAGGTATTGCGCGCACGTTATATGATGACGCGAATCTTCATGCGCTGATTAATCTCTGCTCGCGGCGGTTGCAAAAACCGTTTGAGTGCCGTGATATCCAGTTTCTGCGACTGTTTTTGCAGTATTGCCTGCTGCAACACCATGCCGGTATCTCCCCGGAATTTAACCCGATACAGCAGCAGTGGGCGCAATCCTGTGCTGAGTATCAACTCGCCCTGGAGATTGGCCGCCACTGGCAACGTCGCGTGATGCAACATGCGCCGCTGAATGAGTCGCTGTTTATCGCCCTGCTGTTTTCAATGATCCGGATCCCTGATCCCATCCGCGACAACCATCAGCAGGATCGACAGCTGCGCCTGGCCGTCGCCAGACTCGTGTTGCGCTTTAGAGAGAAGGGCAACACACGCTTTCGCGATGAACAAGGGTTGCACGATCAACTCTACATCCATCTCGCGCAGGCGCTGCACCGCAGCATGTTCGCTATCGGTATCGATAATACGTTACCTGAAGAGTTCGCAAAGCTTTACCCGCGACTGGTGCGTACCACCCGCGATGCGCTCAGTGGGTTTGAAGCGGAATACAATGTACAGTTTTCTGAAGAAGAGTCCGGACTGGTCGCGGTGATTTTCGGCGCATGGCTGATGCAGGAAAACGATCTGCACGAAAAACAAATTGTTCTCCTGACGGGCAATGACAAAAACCGCGAGGAAGACATTGAGCAGCAACTGCGTGAACTCACGCTTCTGCCGCTCAATATTAAACGCATGCCCATGCTGGCGTTTCAAAAAGAGGGTTCGCTGCGTGGGGTGACGCTGATTGTTACCCCCTACACCACCCCGCTCCCACTTTTCTCACCCCCGCTGATTCATGCCGAGCAGGCGTTGACGGCGCATCAGCAACAGCAGATCCGCCGTATCCTCGAATCATAGCGTTGGCGAGCGCGCTGCCACTTTTGGCCGGATGGCTATCGCGGGCAGCGCAACCAGTGCCATCACCCAGAACACGCCGCTCCCCAGATGCTGATAGAGGTACCCGGCAAAGACGGTCATGATGGCAATACTCCCGCCCATTGCCACAGCGGAATAAATGGCCTGCAGGCGGATCACTTCGCTACCCTGACGAGCGGCAATGTAGCGCATCGCCGCCAGGTGGCAAACGGTAAAGGTTCCGCAGTGCAGGATCTGCACCACAATCAGCCACGGCAACGCGGTGCTCCAGCCCATCAACCCCCAGCGCACAACCCCACAAACGGTGGAAAGCAGTAACAAATCACGGGCGCTAAAACGACGGAACAGCTTATTACTGAGCGCAAAGATGATGACTTCCGCGACCACGCCCAGCGACCATAAATAGCCGACAGCCGACGCGGAGTACCCCGCCCCCTGCCAGTAAATCGCGCTAAAGCCGTAATACGCGGCGTGCGCCCCCTGCAGCAGGCTCACACAGGCCAGAAAACGCCAGCTTTGTGTTATCAACGTGCGCCAGGCTGGCCAGCCTGCGCTCTCCTGGTGGCGGCTTTCCCCTTGCGGTAGCACGCCAGGGCGCAACAGCATTCCCAACAGCATAGACGCCACGCCAAGACTCAGTAGTGCGAGAATGACCTGATAGTCGAATAGACTCACCAGCTTACCGGTCAGCGCGGAACCAATCACAAACGCAATCGAGCCCCACAGTCTGACCCGACCATAGTCCATCGTTATCTGCTTTTGCCAGGTGTTTGCCAGCGCATCCGTCAACGGCACCAGCGGCGAGAAAAAGAGGTTAAAACCGACCATCACCACCATCAGCCACGCAACGTGTGTTCCCGCCCAAAACGCCAGGGCAAAGACCAGCGTCAGCAAAGCCAACACACGCAAAGCGGAAATCAGACGGGAAGGATCGCTCACGCGGGGGGCAATCAGCAAGCTACCGAGGAAACGCGCCACCAGTCCTGCGCCCAGCAGAAGACCAATGGTTTCAGGCGTTAATCCCAGACCTTTGAGCCAGACGCTCCAGAAAGGTAAAAAAATACCGTAGCTAAAGAAATAGGTGAAATAAGCGAGCGCCAGCCAGCGCGTGGAGTGCAAAACCATGATTCCCTCCCGTTAGGAGGCGATAGTCTGGCGATAAACGCAGGCTGGCGCAAGTGAGTATTAACAGTGATATAACATGTGTTTTTACGCTATTCGACGATGATTTGCATGGCGAAATGACAGCTCTCACCCAGCGCCAAGACCTGCAGCCCCGGCTGTCCCGGCATATTATGGGCATTGACCGGATGCGACTGCGGTTCAAGACAAAGGAACCCACCACCCGACATTCTGAAAAGCATCAGCCACGGAGTTTGCGCTAAAAGCGTGATACGCATCACATCACGTTGTATGACCGCCTTCCCGCTCCAGCCGGAATATCCCACATTTAACCAGGCATCCTCGCCAAATTGCGCATGGGCGAAATTCGCAGCCCCGGGGATTTTCGCCTGCCACGCCAACGGCAGGTGCTGTTCATCTTCCGGCCAATACCCGCTGGCGGAAAACTGCACGCGACTTTGCGCATCAAACACAAAAAACGGGTGAAATCCGCAGCCGTAAAGCATCGGGTGTTCCCCCAGATGCGTTATCGTCAGCGAGGCGTTGAGTGTCGTACCTTCAAGTTGATAATGAAGTTCCGCCAGATAGTCGTAGCCGCATGCCAGCCGACTTCGCAATCGCAACACACAACGGTCACCGGCAACGGTGACGAGATCCCAGCGTTTCAGCCAACCGTCACCGTGCAGAAAGAAGCGTTCATCCGCATTATGATTGGGCAAAATCACCGCATCGTCATGCAACCTAAAGCGATTATCCGCCACCCGGTTTGCGACCGGCAGCATGGGGAACAGAGCGCCTGATGGATTCTCATGTAACACAGGAACCTGCAGATCGCGGGATAGTAAGCGATGAACTTTCCCACCCTGCACATCAATACAGGCTTCCAGGGCTTCGTTTTGTAACTTGATTAAATTCACGACCACTCCGGAATATTGCCGGGCAGCCCCGCCCGGCAGGTTTGTTAGTCGAAAATATCGCCAGCCAGAACGTGTACCATCAGTAGCGCTTTGTCATGAGCCGGATTCAGTGTCAGCAACATATCCAGCATACGCTGGCAGGCTTCACGGTTCCCTAGCCCGAAATAACCCAACGCTTCGATAAACAAGCAGTGCTGCTGATGTCGCAGTGCAGGACTGGCATCCAACGCGACAAGATCCGGTAATGAGACCGCAAAGAAATCTGTTTCCGGCACTCTGTCCCGATGATGTTCCACCCAGTCGAGGAAATTCTGGAAGTGAGTATCCGCCTGCTGACGTTCGCCGCTTGCCCGCATTGCCATCCCTTGCCAGAACAGATAGTCCGCTGGCTGGTCGTTGTAGTACCGCCCAGCACTCAGGGTGGAATAGCCATGCATAGCACGGGCCAGCGCCTTGCCTGCGAGCACCATCTCCCCCAGACACTGATGACAATAGCCAAGCAGATACCAAATATCGTTATCGGTTTGCCCTGGAAGACGCCCCTCTGCAAGATTTAGCGGATAATGCAGCGCCAACTGGAGTAGTTCAATGGCATGCGCGTACTGCCCCTCACGAATGGCATCCAGTGCGCGATGGATCTGGTTGAGCAGATACTGACCGGTGATTTTCCCTTCCCCCCCTTCCCAGGGGTGGAACTCGCGTTCGTGTAGTACCTCTGCCGCGTTTTCATACTGCCCCAGACCGTTCCACAAGCTCAGTAATTCGGCGGTGAGGTCATCGCGTTTCAGCGCCACATGGAGACGCGTCGTCAGCAGCGCCAGTCGCGCCTCCATGCTTTGCCCCTGCTGCTTATTCAGGTAATCCAGTTCGAACAAGAAACGTGCGTTGTCCGGCTCCAACGCAACGGCACATTGCAGATACTGACATGCTGTCTGCGCATTATGCTGCTTGTTCCATGCATAGATCCCCAGCAAGCGGTGCACAGGCGCAAAGTCAGGCTGTTGTGCCAGCGTATGCTTCCAGCAAGAAACCGCGTCATCATAGCGACGTTTGCTATACCAGAAACACCCCAACAGATAGCTAACGAACGCGTTTTGTTGCAGGGATTGCAACATCACCACTTCATCAAGGGTATTGGGGAAACGCACCCGGTTAGCGAAGCAACGCTGCGCATTTTGCAGATACGGCTGCGGATTTTCACTCAGCGCAGCCAGCCAAAGCATCGGCAGCGTCTCCTGGCTATCGAGCAACTCCAGTAACTCGCGGGCGGCCTGCTTGTTGCCGAGTGAAACCAGCCAGCCCGCTAGGATACTGGCATTAATGCCTCGTTGCCCGGTAATGTTGAGCAGCGCATCACGATCCGCAAGATCGTGGCTGATGGCCCAGCGTGCATAGTGCAGTGCGTAGCTCAGCGGATGAGTCTTCAGCGCCTGATCGATATAGTTCAGCGCAGACTGCGTGTCGTGTGTGGTCGCCATCGCCAGCGCTTTCAGCCCCATCGCCAGATTATTGCTGCCGTTGAACTGCAGGCTTAGCTCCACTTTTGCCAACGCCTCGGCATCATCGCCGCGTTTCATCGCCAGGCATGCCAGAGAGTAAAATGCCGCATCACGACTGTTTCCGCTCCAGGTCGCCTTGTAATAATGATCCCATGCTTTGGCATCTTCTCCCTGACGCTCCAGTGCTGCAGCCAGCAACAGACTTGCCTCCCCGTCGCGCGGGTTCTTATTTAACTTGTGAGCCCTCGCCAATGCGGCTTCAGCGCAGCGCTGCGCTAGCGTCCAGTCGGCACGGTTCAGCGCCAAATGACCCAGCGCCACATTGTTGCGGTAGTCCTCTGTATCCAACGCAATTGCCCGGAGATAATAATCTTCAGCATAACGACTGGCGTTGTTGTACTGCTCAATATGCTGACCAATAAAATAGAGTTCCTCGGTGTTATCCAACTCCTGCGGTTGTTTTGGTGCACTTGCGGCGGACGGAAGCGGTGTCTCCTCAGGAATATGCTCCTCATATTGCAGCAGTATGCGTTCGTCGCTATCAAACACAGTCATGGTCAGGCGCTGCGGCCAGCATTCATCCAACGTTTCCTGCCAACTTTGCCCCGGCTCCAATGTCACATGAGTGGACCACAAAATTTTCCCCGCCTCGCGAATCTCCACGCGCACGTCATGAAGCGGCGCAACAGCATACAGTCCCACCACCAGCTGCGGTGATTTGTGTTCCAGACGCATCAGCAGACGGGTGCTGGCGTTCTGCACAGAAGAGAGTTCGCTATACGGCAGAAAATTCTGCACAAACACCTTCTCTTCATAGGGCGCAAGCCAGGTAAAATCCGGCTGATTATCAGTAAAAACGCCCGTCATCAGCTCAATGTAAGGGCCGTTTTCGTCAGTCAGTTGGCGATCCCAGGCCTGGCCAAATTCACCGTGCCCCCACGACCATTGCTTTTTCCCCGGTGAAATATGGTGATCCGCAACGTGCAGCAGGCCACCGTTCTCCCCGTGATGCCAGGCACCGACAAAATCGTAGTTCGACTTTTCAGCCATGTAGGAGGTTGGCACCGGCACGTTTTTATAGCGCGAGATATCCACGCCCGCAGAGTAGTCAATTTTGTAGTAGGTGCCGGTCGCAATCGGAAACGCCGACACGTCACGCTTCCCGTGATCGAATACTGCAGTGACGTCTGGAGGGAAAACGCTTTGATGGTCATCACCCCCCTTCACAGCCGGGTTTGCCCACCACAGGAAATGACGCGGCGTGGCATTTCCGTTAAACACTTTACCGGTAATCTCCACCAACGCCCGGTCTGGATAGAGCGTGAATCCCGCCATTAGTTGCAACCCGCGCATCGGCTCGACTTCACCCATCCACACTGTTTGTTCACCGTGTTCACCCGGTTGAATGGTAAAGTCAACGGGCATAAAAGTGGTCGGACGGTGGTGCTGCGGCCAGTTGAACTCAATGCCGCCGGAGATCCATGGCCCCAACAACCCAACCAGCGCAGGTTTGACGACGTCATTGTAGTAGACGAAGTCCCGCTGATTAACCTTGTCCCAGGCACGGTGGATTCGTCCACCCAGTTCCGGCAAGAGCAGGATGCGAATGAAATCATTCTCCATCCAGATCCCCTGATATTCACGCATCTCCCGCTCACCAGTAAGCGTATCAATGACACCATAGGGATAAACAGCACCTGACGATCCCTGGTAAACGCGTTTTTCGAGGAACATCGGGTTTACGTCTTCATTGCCCGCAGTCCACGTCGGCAACGTAAGGGTCTCCTGCCAGACTTTAACCACTCCGTACATAACCATTCTCCAGTAAACAAAACACAGTGAAATACGATAGGATGGCAGTGTAGAGAAGTTATTTTCCGGTAAATTATGTGATGCTCACGCATTACTATTAACAAGGTTTAGTAAGATGCAAATAGCTGGCCTGAATAACCAAACGGTGAGGCAACATAATCGTCGGGCGATTATGGCGCTGACCTGGCGCTACAAACGTTTGAGTAAATCCCAACTTGCCGCGCATACGGGATTATCCATTCCAGCCATTAGTAAAATTCTTGATGAACTGGTTGGCGAAGGTAAACTCAGCCACTCCAGTGAGAACCTCAGTTCAAGGGGCATTAACAGTGGTCATTATCAGATCCCCATTGATGGCGCACTGATCCTCTGCATGGACGTCACCCCTACCTGCATTGAAAGTCAACTGATTGATGCCCAGATGACGCCTGTTGGCGACTTTTCCCACATCAAAGTAAACGCTCCGACGCCGGAAGCGCTCCTGGCGGCCATCGAAGCACTATGGCGACAACAACAAAAATGCTGGCCGGGAAAGCAAATCAACTTAGCGCTGGGAGTGCATGGTCAGGTTGATCCAGTCACCGGTGTATCACAGACCATGCCGCAGGCACCGTGGAAAAAACCGATTGAAATAAAGTATCTACTGGAAGAGAAACTGCGCGTTTCAGTACGGGTAGATAACGACTGTATTATGCTGACACTGGCGGAGAAGTGGCAAAACGACAGCAATCGTCAGGATTTTTGTATCATCAATGTCGATTATGGTATTGGCTCGTCCTTCGTCATCAATGGCCAAATTTATCGCGGCATGTTGAACGGTAGCGGTCAAATTGGACATACCATATTCGACAGGGACGGTATTGCCTGCGACTGTGGACGTTATGGTTGTCTGGAGACTGTGGCATCGCTTTCATCGCTCAAAAAACAAGCGCGCATATGGCTGAAGTCGCAGCCAACACAGTCAGCATTGGATCCGGAGACCATTTCTATCCGCCGACTTATTGACGCCTGGCACGAGGGTGACAAGCAGACCGTTCAGTGGGTTGAACAAGCAGCGAATGCAATCGGGCTGACACTTTATAATTTATTAAATATTCTAAATATTAACCAAATTTGGTTTTACGGTCGTAGCTGCGAATTCGGTGAAAAATGGTTGCAGACTATCTACCAGCAAATCGGTTTTACCCCGTTCGATCACGGTGATGCCATTCGTACACGCCAGACACAAATCGGTTTTGGTAATCTGACCCGGCAACAACAAATAACCGGTATCGGCTACTTATTTGTCGAAGACGCACTGGCACAAGCGTGAACCCATTGTCGTTGGTGATGGCGATGGATTTACACCATCAGTGCTAAAGACGATTAGTAATCTTTGTTTACTGAAATATAAATCTCGGCGCAAAGTCCGCCTGCGCTTGTTGCTCTACGCTACCCCCCGAAAGTTGATGTTCATTGTCGTTATATCCGATCATTTATTCAATTCAGGGATACTCAAATGGGGTTAACCAGCGCAAGTGCAGAAGCGACAGTAGAAAAAAAACATTACCCGCGAGACAGGGTTTCGTGGACTACAGCGATATCTTATGGTTTAGGAAGCTATGGCGCTAACGTGATGTATGCGTTTATTGCCATATATTTAATGCTTTATTACACTGATAGCTTCGGAATAAAAGCCGCAGCTGTTGGTTTACTTTTTTTAGTGGCCCGACTGGTTGATGGCGCAACTGATATTGCGTTAGGTATTCTGGTCGATAATACACATACTAAAATGGGTAAGTTTCGCCCATGGATACTTGTCGGAAGTATACTGGTTTCTCTAACTACCGTTGCTTGTTTCTTAAGTCCAGATCTGTCTGAAGCCGGTAAACTCGTTTACGCTTATTCAACCTATATTTTATGGAGTATATGTTTCGCAATTATTGATATTCCCTACTGGTCACTATCAGCGGCCATCACGCAAGATCCTACTGAACGAACGAAAGTCATCACTATTCCAAGAACGATTGCCACACTGGGTTTTCTGACAGTGAGCGCATCCACATTGTGGCTTGTGAAATTTGTCGGAAGTTGGTGGGGAGTCGCATTAATTTTCAGTGCCATCTTCCTCATATGCATGTTAATAACATTTTTTGGCGTTAAAGAAAAATATACTGTACCACGTAAAGAAAGACAAACATTCAAAGGTTTCTGGACGCTACTAAAACAAAACAGACCATTACGCTACCTGCTGATTGCTATGTTTATGCTGGAGCTTATCGGTATTATCCGTGGCACATTCCAGCTATATTTCTTTATTTATAACTTAAATGCAGAAATGGCCCTCGCTGCATTTTTGACAGTATCGCAAGTCGCTCAGGTTGCGGGTGCAATCGTCTCTCCTTTTGTTTCTGCAAAAATTGGCAAAAAGAACACCGCAATTTATAGCAGCTTCTTAATGTCGTTATCGTGTATAGGATTATTTTTCTTCCAGGATAATATCACACTGGTATTTATCATTGGGGCGCTGGCACCTTTCTTAGGTGGTGTAGGACAAATTGCTCTTTATTCAATGGTTGCAGATTGCGTTGAGTACGGTGAATGGGTAAGCGGCAACCGCTCTGAAGGGATGGTATTTTCACTCAATATTTTTAAAACCAAACTCTCAGGGGCAATTGGCGGTGCCATTGGTGGATTCTGTTTATCATGGGCTGGCTATGTACCTCATGCCGTTCAGTCATCACAAACCGCACTGTGGATTGGATTATTTTTCACTTTAATTCCCGGCCTCCTCACCATTTTAAGTTTAGTCCCACTGGCAAAATACGAAATTACAGAAAAACGTTTTTTCGAAATTCTTGACGATATCCATCATCGCAATAATAACCCGCAGGAAGTGACGCAATGATCAGCTGGAATGAACAAACGCAGACTTTTCATCTGCAGAACGACAATATTAGTTATGTGCTGACCGTCGCTCATGGTCGCTATCTGACGCACGGTTATTGGGGTAAGAGAGTAACGACATGGAGTCGTGGCTACGACTACCCGGCGCTGGATCGCTCTTCGTTTTCGCCAACACCCGCCGCCTGGCCAGACAGAACCTTTTCTCTGGATACCGCCCTACAGGAGTATCCCGGACATGGCGCAGGCGATTATCGGGAACCGGCTTTTGAGGTCCGCTATGTTGACGGTCATCAGGTGAGTAATTTGCATTACGTCTCGCACCGTATCGTTGCCGGTAAGCCGGATTTGCACGGATTACCCGCTACCTGGGTCGAGCAAGATAATGATGCGCAGACATTAATTATTACCCTCGCAGACCCGGTGACGCATCTGCAAGCGGAACTAAGTTACACCATTTTTCGCCAGCATGCGGCTATCGCGCGATCGGCCAAATTAACAAATAAGGCAACTCAACCGCTGCGCGTATTAAGAGCATTAAGCTGCAGTCTCGACCTGCCGGATGCTCGTTGGCAGCAGATTCAGTTTCCCGGAGCATGGGCGCGCGAACGTCAGTGGCATCGTCAGGCGCTTAACCCCGGAATTAACGTCCTGGACAGCAAACGTGGCGCCAGCAGCACACATCAGCAGCCATTTATTGGTCTGGTTCGCCCAGAAACGACTGAAATGCAGGGGGAAGCTTGCGGGATACATTTGGTATACAGCGGTAACTTTACCGCCCGTACTGAAGTGGGTGCTTATCAGCAAACCCGTTTATTGTTAGGGATAAATCCACACGGGTTTGGTTGGCAGCTGTCCCCCGGCGAGCAGTTCCAGACTCCGGAAGCGGTGCTTGCCTGGTCAGATGAAGGGTTAAACGGCCTGTCGCAAACTCTGCATAACTTATACCGCGATAACCTGGCGCTCGGTCCGCACCGCCACCAGTTACGCCCTATCCTCGCCAATAACTGGGAATCCACCTATTTCGATTTTAATGAAGAAAAATTGCTGAAGTTTGCCTCTAATGCCAAAGCACTGGGGGTTGAACTGTTGATGCTGGATGACGGCTGGTTCGGTGAGCGTAATGGCGATACCTCATCGCTGGGCGACTGGTTCGTTAACCGACAAAAATTCCCGGATGGCCTGCAACCGCTGATCGATAGTGTCCACGCTATGGATATGAAGTTCGGGCTGTGGTTTGAACCGGAAATGATCTCACGGCGAAGCGAGCTGTTCCGCTTGCACCCGGATTGGGTACTCAATGCCGGTGAACAACCTCTCTCCGAAGGGCGAAATCAATACATTCTGGATCTTGGGCGCGAAGAAGTACGCGCCAACATCCTGGCGCAAATGAGCACATTTCTTGATGAGCATCCCATCGATTACATCAAATGGGATATGAATCGCAATATGACCGAGGTCGGCTCAAGTACAGCGCAGCCAGAGTGCCAACAGGAGACCGCTCACCGTTACATTCTCGGCCTTTACGCCCTACTCGACGCCCTGACCACCCGATTCCCACACATTCTGTTTGAATGTTGCGCAGGCGGTGGGGGGCGTTTCGACCCCGGGATGCTCTACTACATGCCGCAGGCCTGGGTTAGTGATAACACCGATGCTGCCTCGCGGGTTCACATTCAGTACTCCACCAGTTTGCTTTATCCACCGGTGATGCAATGTGCTCACGTTTCTGAAGTGCCAAACCATCAAATGGGTCGCAGCACCAGCATGGACATGCGCGGCGCAGTCGCTATGAGCGGCAACTATGGCCTGATGCTGGATTTAATGCGCAGCGACAGCGAACGCGATGAAGCGGTGAAACAACAAATTGGCTTCTATAAGCAGTATCGTCAGTTGCTCCAGTTCGGAACCTTCTGGCGTCTGGTAAGCCCGTGGGAAAACACCGACTTTGCCGCATGGATGTTTGTTTCTCCGGATCAAAGCGAAGCGCTGGTTATGGCTTTTTCACTGGTAAGCCAGGCCTCTGCGCCGCTTCGTCTGCTACGTCTGGCTGGCCTCGCGCCTGATGCCCATTACCGTATTGACGACACTGAGAAAACAGCAGGCGGCGACGAGTTAATGTATCGAGGGCTGTGGATAGATCCCCCACTAAGCCGCGATTACACCAGCAGGGTCTGGCATCTGACGCGTATATCGTAAAGTTAAGGGGGAGAAATCTCCCCCTACTAATAAAACAACACTCTTATTCTTCGTCGTAAAGTAGGGTTTTTTATGTCCAAAAATAATAAACTTCCTCTGCTTAGTCTCATTAGCTTAGCACTTACAACTCAATTTTTTATTTCTCCAGCACAGGCCGCAGGATTCTGGGATGATTCACACCTGACCGGTGGAATATACTATTCCCAGCGCTATCGTGATAAACGAGATATGACGCCGGGCAGCGAAAATTATGGGGATTATGTAGAAGATCTCCATCACAGTACCTTTAATGCTAACCTGGATTTCATCTCTGGTTATGCCGCTGATTTTATTGGCTTCGATATAGCAGGATTTGCCGCAGCTAACCTTTCAACCGGCAATGCCGCACACCCAAATGAAATCAGTCTCAGCTCTGCAAACCAGCGTTGGGGAGAGGACTGGTCCGGAGATAAAGGTGGTTTTAACCTATATAAAGCCGCATTAAAATTTAAGCATGATAATTACTGGATGCGCTCTGGTTATATTCAACCATCCGGACAAACATTATTAGCCACTCACTGGGGCTTTGTGCCGGGGGCCTATCAGGGGAGTGAAATCGGTAGCACATGGGATTTTGGTAAGTATGGCGCGCTGTCCAGCTCTTATTTATGGACAGATAAATATAAAGCGCCGTGGTATACCGAAATGTATGAATTTCGCGGCGCAGATAATAAAACCAAAATTGATTATATTCATTCACTGGGTTTTAAATATGACTTTAAAAATAACCTACTGTTAGAAGCCTCATGGGCACAAGCCGAAGGATTTAAAGATCAGTACTTCGGGAAAGTATCTTACAGTTTCCCAGTTGCCGGAAACATGTTGCGTACCAGCTATCAGTTCTATGGTGCAAAAGATAAGGTTGGCGACGGCACGCAAGGTGCTTATGGGTCAATTAATGATGAGTATTCCGGTTTAGCCTGGCTTCAGGGGGTCACTTTTGGTTATACCGTCGATACTCTGGATTTCCGCCTGGAAGCGCAAACGGTTAAAGCGGAAGGAAATCAGGGTTTCTTCCTGCAGCGTATAACTCCTGCGTATGCCAGTTCCAACGGCCGTCTGGATATTTGGTGGGATGCCGCATCCGATTTTAACGCCAACGGAGAAACCTCCGCTTTTGCCGCCGTCACTTATGATCTGAAAAACTACGATCTGCCTGGCTGGGCAGTCGGTGTCGGTTATATCTATGGCTGGAACGCCAAGCCGTGTACCACCTGTACTGTTGATGGCGAACTTGCCGACCAGAATCAGCGCATTGATGAATCCGCCTGGACGCTCAATATTGCACACACCGTGCAAACTGGCCGCCTCAAAGGGGCACTTTTCAACCTCCACTACATCAGCTACGACAACCATGGCAGTAACCCGAACTACAGTGGGGGTTACAACAACATGTTCCAGGATGAAATTGACATTAAATTCAACGTCATGGCGCCTTTTACCATCTTTTAATTCTTTACACAGGACACGAATGCTATGAAACAAAATGGTAGACGCCCCAGCAGACTGGCCGCTGGGCTGTTGATGTTTTTTCTCATTCCCTGCGCCTACGCTGCGCAATTTCAGCAGCAGGGTAACCATGTCACCATCCAGCATGGTGATTACACATTGCGATATAACCTGGAAAAAGGCGAAGGTGATTTACTGTGGCGCAGCACGCCGTTGATAACGCAGTTTCATAGCGAAGCGCAGTTGCAACGCCCTACATACACGCTTAACAGCACACAAGCAACGCAACGTACACCTCAGTGGCAAACCGTTACCGACAAACGCTGGGGGCAAGGGAATAAACTGGTGCTGACCAGTCATTTTGCCGACGGGCAGACACTGACGACGCGTTTCTGGTTTTTCGATCGTAGCCCCTGGCTACTCACTGATATGGAGGTCTCGGCTTCTTCAGCGCTGACGGTAACAAAACTCTTACCGATTACCGCTGCTTTTGCAGATATTGCATCCGGTGACGACAAGCGTATCTATACAACACCTTACACCAATAATTTTGATTTTGGTGTTGCGCCAGTCAATCAGTTTGGACAGAGCCAGAACGGCACTGACCGTTTTGCCAATCCGCAAGAGCCGATGGTGACATTCAACGGTATCAGCCATTGGGTGACCGCACTGTTTGATAACCAGAATCACCATGGTCTGATAGCCGGTGCAGCCACGGTGCAAAAATGGAAAAGCAGCCAGCAATTAGGAGAAGCGGATCGGGTCAACGGGCCACTCAGTCGTTTTGCGCTATATAACTGGGGGGGCGAGCAAACAGGAAAACAGGTGGCCTCCGATCTGTTTTTTATCGGTTACTTCTCTGACTATCGTGATGGACTGGAAACATACGGAAAAGTCTATAACCAGGGGGAGCCGGGTATGTCCTGGCAGGGAACTGCGCCAATGGGATTTAACGCATTTTATTCCCACGACAGTTACGGCAAAGCGAGTGATATGTATGCAATCACCGACTACATTGCACAACAGCTCAAACCACTGGGCTATGAGTACGTCAACATGGATGGCGGCTTTCAACCCGACGGTTATCCGCAAGGAATGACCGCCTTCACCAGCTATGTACACAAGAAGGGTCTCAAGGCAGGTGGTTACCTGACCCCCTTTACCATCTATGAAAACTGGCTGGATCTTCCGGTAGATAATACAGGTTATACCCATCGTGACGCCTGCCTGAAGGACAGCAACGGCAAACTGGTTAAGACCTATCTCAACAGCTATGCACTGGATATGTCCCACCCTGCAGCGCAGTATATTGTGCGACGAAATATCAAAAACTATATCGACTGGGACTTCGACTACATCAAGCTTGATTTCCTTGATATGGGATTATACGAAGGACAGCATCACGATAGCGCCGTAAACGGGATACAAAATTACCGTATTGGCATGAAAATTATGCGTGATGAGGTACTAAAAGCGCAGCGCCCGATTTTCCTTGATGCCTCTATCTCTCCTCTGCTGCCCGCCGCCTTTACCCAAGGGAGAAGAACCGCCTGCGATACTTCCCTGGGCGTCGCTAATTACAGCGGTATTGAGCGTCAGGCTTTTAACACTGCGTTGTCCTGGTGGAGTAACAACACGCTTTATCGCTTTAACGATGCGGATATGTTTATGCCGGAACAACTGCTACAGGGTGACTCTCGCTCCGGACAACGCGCGGCGCTACGACTGGCTACCGCCGTCGCTATGGATGGCGGCCACTGGTTGGCGGGCGATAATTTCCCCTTTACTGACGAAGATCGCAGCGCGTGGCTTGAAAATACGTCGTTACTAAAACTGGCCACCAGCGGCCGTGCCGCACGTCCACTGACAATGAGCAATGTTTATCATCTTGCCGAACACAGTCCTGAGGTACTGGTACAACATGCCGACGACAGTAGCGTCTATGTCGCGCTAACCAACTGGGGAGATAAGGATAAAGAGTGGCAGCTTTCCGCAAGCACACTGGGACTGAAAGGCAGCTCGCCATGGCAGGTAACCAGCCTGTATGAGGGTATACGCTGGCAGCAAAATTCAGATGATATTCGCTATCAACTTCCTGCAGGCGGAACGGCGATTCTGCATTTTACGCGTACAACTTTGCAACCAACACTTCCACCGCCCGATATCGCGAAAGGGGCGAGCCTCACGGCAGAAGACAAAGCGTATACACTCACCCTCTCACAACCAACGCGTGTTAACCAGGTCGTGATCGAGGAGCCTGCGCCTTTCACCATACGTAACTACACGCTGTCATGGCATGACGGTAAACAATGGCGTCCGCTGACGCGCGGTTATCTCATTGGTGATAATCGCACGATGAGCTTTCCTGCAGTCTCCACAACGCAACTGCGTTTAAGCTATCTCGACGCCAAAGGGAAAGTGCAGATGCCGCGGATAAAAGTTTACGATACTACCTCCGCAGTCCCCTCAATGCATATTGTCAAAGACAGTCCACAATTCGGCGAAAAACGCTTCGATTTGCAGGGGAAAAATCAGCTTATGCAAACCTTTACCCTGACGCACACTGATCTGCCGAAGCTGGATTTTTGGCTGTTTGAAAACTACGTCAACGCCGTACCCGCCGATAATTTCCGGGTACAGATTGTCCAGCTCGATGAACAAGATAATCCGACGAAGCAGCTATTTAGCGCCGCGCTGCCGCCGTTCAATCTGCCTGCTTCGCCTGCGATTTATTCGGTCTGGCCGCGTTTAACCGGGCTGGATATCAACAAGCGTTACGCGATTATTTTCAGCTCACAAGGATCTGAAGCCAGTGACTCCAGGGGAACGAACAGCTACGGCACGCTAAGTCGTCCTAAAGCCCATAACGAAGGCAGCAAACTTCGCCGCACTGTCGATGGGGGAGTGAGTTGGCAGGATGAGCCCTCGCACAATTTGCTGTTCACTGTTTACAGCGCGGGCAAATAGCGTCAGGGATATCAACCATGAAAAAAGGCCGCTTTCGCGGCCTTTTCTTATTCTGCAAGGCAGAATTACGCGTAAACAGGGAAGCGTGCGCAGATATCCAGCACTTTACCTTTAATACGTTCGATAACCGCTTCGTCGTTGATGTTGTCCAGCACGTCACACATCCAGCCCGCCAGCTCTTTCACTTCCGCTTCTTTAAAGCCGCGGCGTGTGACAGCCGGAGAACCGATACGGATACCGGAAGTCACAAACGGGCTCTTCGGATCGTTTGGTACGCTGTTTTTGTTGACGGTGATGTTGGCGCGGCCCAGCGCCGCATCCGCTTCTTTACCGGTCAGGTTTTTGTCGACCAGATCCAGCAGGAACAGGTGGTTCTCAGTACCGCCAGACACCACTTTGTAGCCACGGTTCAGGAACACTTCCACCATCGCTTTGGCGTTTTTCGCTACCTGCTGCTGGTAGGTTTTGAACTCAGGCTCCATCGCCTCTTTCAGCGCCACAGCTTTCGCCGCGATTACGTGCATCAGCGGGCCGCCCTGAGCGCTTGGGAAGACTGCGGAGTTCAGTTTTTTGTACAGCTCTTCGCTGCCGTCTTTCGCCAGGATCAGGCCACCGCGCGGGCCAGCCAGCGTTTTGTGGGTGGTGGTGGTGACAACGTGAGCGTGTGGAACCGGGTTCGGGTAAACGCCAGCGGCAATCAGACCCGCGACGTGTGCCATGTCGACGAACAGGTACGCGCCAACGCTGTCTGCGATTTCACGCATTTTTGCCCAGTCAACGATACCGGAGTAAGCGGAGAAGCCGCCAATGATCATTTTCGGTTTGTGCGCCTGAGCCTGCTTCGCCATGTCGGCGTAGTCAATTTTACCGGACTCATCGATGCCGTAAGGCACGATGTTATACAGCTTACCGGAGAAGTTAACCGGAGAGCCGTGAGTCAGGTGACCGCCCTGCGCCAGGTTCATCCCCAGAACAGTATCGCCCGGCTGCAGCAGCGCGGTGTAGACCGCGAAGTTCGCCTGAGAGCCAGAGTGCGGCTGGACGTTAGCGTAATCAGCGCCAAACAGTTCTTTCGCGCGGTCGATCGCCAGTTGCTCGACGACATCCACATATTCGCAACCGCCGTAGTAGCGTTTGCCCGGATATCCTTCAGCATACTTGTTGGTCAGCTGAGAACCCTGCGCTTGCATGACGCGCGGACTGGTGTAGTTTTCGGAGGCGATCAGTTCGATATGCTCTTCCTGACGTACTTTTTCCTGCTCCATAGCCTGCCACAGTTCGGCATCATAATCGGCAATGTTCATTTCACGCTTTAACATCCGCATCTCCTGACTCAGCTAACGATAAAATTTGGCCTTAAAAGGCAGTCCCGTTGGACAACGACCAACAGTATAACTGAATCATTCATTGATAACAGGTCTTGACAAAGGATTTTACGCAAACGATTACCTTCAGGCAGAGCAAGGCTTTGTCGAATTAAGGTCTTATGGATTTTAGCGGAATTCTTTTCAGGTTTGTGATGCAGACTTTTCATTTTGTAACGTTACAAACGCAAAATCACAAAGAACCATTTACAATGCAGGGGTATTTTTATAAGATGCATTTGATATACATCATTAAAGATTTAAATAAAAGGAAGCCCGCATGCTTGACGCCCAAACCATCGCCACTGTAAAAGCCACCATTCCCCTGCTGGTCGAAACGGGTCCTAAACTGACCGCCCATTTCTACGATCGCATGTTTACGCATAACCCTGAACTCAAAGAAATTTTTAACATGAGTAATCAACGCAATGGCGATCAGCGCGAAGCGTTGTTTAACGCGATTGCCGCGTATGCCAGCAATATTGAAAACCTGCCTGCCCTGCTGCCTGCGGTTGAGAAAATTGCGCAGAAGCACACCAGTTTCCAGATCAAACCTGAGCAATACAACATCGTGGGAGCCCATCTGCTGGCGACGCTGGATGAGATGTTCAGCCCGGGTCAGGACGTGCTGGATGCGTGGGGAAAAGCCTACGGCGTACTGGCTAACGTCTTTATCAATCGTGAAGCGCAAATTTACAGCGAGAACGCAGAAAAAACCGGCGGCTGGGAAGGGACGCGCCCGTTCCGTATCGTGAATAAAACCCCGCGTAGCGCGCTGATCACCAGTTTTGAGTTTGAGCCTGTCGATGGCGGCGCCGTCGCAGAATACCATCCAGGGCAATATCTGGGCGTCTGGCTGAAGCCGGAAGGTTTCCCGCATCAGGAGATTCGTCAGTATTCACTGACCCGCAAGCCAGATGGCAAAGGCTATCGTATTGCCGTTAAACGCGAAGATGGCGGTCAGGTTTCAACATGGCTGCACAACCATGCAAACGTGGGCGACGTGGTGCATTTAGCGGCCCCGGCGGGGGATTTCTTTATGGCCGTTGCCAACGATACCCCTGTTTCTCTGATTTCCGCAGGCGTCGGGCAAACACCAATGCTGGCGATGCTGGACACGCTGGCGAAAACGCATCACACCGCGCAGGTGAACTGGTTCCACGCGGCGGAAAATGGCGATGTACATGCCTTTGCTGATGAAGTGAACGCACTGGGCAAGACGCTGCCACGCTTTACCGCACATACCTGGTATCGTGAGCCGACCGCAGGAGATCGTACCAAAGGTGGTTTCGATAGCGAGGGTCTGATGGATTTAAACAAACTGGAAGGGGCAATCAGCGACCCGTCAATGCAGTTTTACCTCTGCGGTCCGGTCGGCTTTATGCAATTTGCTGCGAAGCAACTGGTGAATCTCGGTGTGAAAAACGAAAACATTCATTACGAATGCTTCGGCCCGCATAAGGTGCTGTAGTTGTAAATCGCCCGATGGCGCTTCGCTTATCAGGCCTACGGGGAATGAAACCCTGTAGGCCGGAAAAGGCGCCATCCGGCAAAACTCACGCGGCATTAAATCGCCGCGTCGTCTTCTTCGCCGGTACGAATACGGATCACGCGAGCCACGTCAAAGACGAAGATCTTACCGTCGCCGATTTTACCTGTCTGTGCAGTACGAATAATGGTGTCGACGCAGGTGTCCACGATGTCGTCAGTCACCACAATTTCAATTTTCACCTTCGGCAGAAAATCCACCATATATTCCGCGCCACGGTACAGTTCGGTATGGCCTTTCTGGCGGCCAAAACCTTTCACTTCCGTAACCGTCATACCGGTGATACCCACCTCTGCCAACGCCTCACGGACGTCGTCCAGCTTGAAGGGTTTAATAATCGCATCAATCTTTTTCATGCTATTCCTTGAAAAGGTCGCCTGTCTTTTAATCGGGTTACCGTACCACAATTCACGTTACTTTACGGCATGAAAACTACTCTTTGAAGTCGTTTGCATCCAGCTCGTGACGGGAGAGTAATTTATAAAATTCGGTCCGGTTGCGCCCCGCCATTCTCGCTGCATGGGTCACATTACCTTTGGTGATCTGCAGCAGTTTTCGCAAATAGTTCAGCTCAAACTGGTTGCGCGCTTCAACGAAGGTTGGCAACGCCGTATTCTCCCCTTCCAGCGCCTGTTCCACCAGCGCATCACTGATCACCGGCGAAGAGGTGAGCGCCACGCATTGTTCGATAACGTTCACCAGTTGGCGGACGTTCCCCGGCCAGCCAGCCGTCATCAGACGTTTCATAGCATCCGTTGAAAAAGCGCGTACGAACGGTTTATGCCGCTCTGCCGACTGACGCAGCAGATGATTCGCCAGCAGTGGAATGTCCTCCGCACGCTCGGCCAGCGCGGGAATTTTCAGGCTCACCACGTTCAGGCGATAGTATAAATCCTCACGGAATTCGCCCCGCGTCATCGCTTTGGGCAGATCGCGGTGGGTGGCAGAAATAATCCGCACATCAATATCGAGATCGCGATTGCTGCCGAGCGGCCTGACTTTGCGCTCCTGCAGGACACGCAGCAGTTTGACCTGTAACGGCGCGGGCATGTCGCCAATCTCATCAAGAAACAGTGTGCCGCCTTCCGCCGCCTGGAACAGGCCTTCGCGATTGCTTACCGCGCCGGTAAATGCCCCGCGCGCGTGACCAAACAATTCGGACTCCAGCAACTGCTCCGGCAATGCGCCGCAGTTAATCGCGATAAACGGTTTACTGCTGCGCGGACTGGCGTTATGGATAGCCTGCGCGAAGATCTCTTTCCCGGTGCCGCTTTGTCCGTTAATCAGGACACTGACGTCCGACTGCGCCACCATGCGCGCCTGCTCCAGCAAGCGCAGCATTAAGGGGCTACGGGTGACGATAGATTCACGCCAGCGATCGTCCGTCGCGGGAGCCGATTGCTCCAGCGCTTCGTCGATCGCCTTATACAGCGCGTCTTTGTCCACCGGCTTGGTCAGAAAGCTGAAAACACCTTGCTGGGTTGCGGCTACCGCATCGGGAATCGAACCGTGAGCGGTCAAAATAATGACCGGCATACCCGGCTGTACTTTCTGGATCTCGATAAACAGCTGCATGCCGTCCATTTCGTCCATGCGCAGGTCGCTTATCACCAAATCCACTTTCTCGCGATTCAGTATGCGCAGTCCTTCCTGGCCGCTTTCTGCCGTTACGACGCTGTAACCTTCACTGGTCAGTCGCATCCCGAGCAGTTTTAGCAAGCCCGGATCGTCATCCACGAGCAGTAAATGCGCCGGTTTGCGGCTGATCATGGCGTTACCTCATCTTGTGATGACGCAGGCGTCGTTTCGTCAGGTTTGTCGTTGCCGCGCATCACGTCAGGATTGTAGTTACCGGCGGGTTTACGCGTGGAAAGCTGGCGCTCAATATCGGTCAAATTCTCCAGCTTGCGGGTGGTGAGATCGAGCTGTGCCTGTAAATGCTGATGTTGCTGACGCAACGTGTCGAGATCGCTGTCCGTCGTTTGCTGAAGCTTACTGTAGCGCTGCCGTTCTTCGGCAAGCTGTAATTGCAGCATCTGCCCATCGCGCCAAAGTTGATAAAGAGGGCGAACCTGGGCGGGGATTTGTGAACTCAGGGCGTCCAGTTGGGTCACGGAAACGCGTCGCTCAATGGGCGATATTTTGGCATCCGCCAGTAAAATTCCACGCTTAAAGGCACTCTGCCAGGAGTCATCCTCAAGCGCGCGCGCCTCGTTACGCGACTGGATCGGCAGCAGACGGTCGGCGCAGTCAATCGCCCGCAGCCAGTAAAGCGGATTGCTCTCCGTGGACTTCCCTTGTAATGACCAAATATCAGCACACTCGGTAGAAAGGTAATCCGCCAGTTGATAAGGCGGGATTTTTTCCTGAGACGGATCGCCGACGAGATGTTTAGCCGCGTGCGGTGCGCACCCTATCAGCGCCAGACACGGCACGCTCGCGAATAACACCCGTCGGGAAAAAAGTCGTTTAAAAACTCGAACAAAAACGTGTGGCATACTCACCAGACTTAGCTTCATTTTTAATGGTTTTTCGATGCAGATAGCGGCAGCTCTATGCGGAAACACACTTCTTGCGCATTCTCATCGACCAGATAAAGTTCTCCCTGCATACGACGGATACAGTCCCTGGCGATGCTTAATCCCAGTCCGCTGCCCTTCACAGCCCCTTTTCTCTGATGACTTCCCTGGAAAAACGGCTCGAAAATCATGGCTCTTTCTGCTTCTGGAATCGGGGTGCCGGTATTTGTGACATCAATATGCACCGTGGCGCCATGCAGACTACTACTGATACAAATGTTACCGGATTCAGCACCATAGTGCACCGCATTGGAATAAAGATTGTCCAGCACGCTCATCAATAGCATCGGCTCCGCCAGGCACGTGTTCGCAACCAGTCGGACGTCGGTATGCATCATTTTAGCGCGGGCTGGCAAACTGTGAGCGGAAACCACCATATCGACCAGTGGTTCAATCTCAACGCTTTCCAGTTCAATGGCGCTATCTGCCAGTTTTCTGTTGTAATCAAGCAGTTGCTCAATCAACTTCTGTAAGTTGCGACTGCTGTTGTCGAGAATACCGACCACCTCTTTTTGCTCCGACGTCAACGGACCCACAACCTGATCGGCCAACAGCTCTGTTCCCTCGCGCATACTGGCCAACGGGGTTTTCAGTTCATGTGAGAGATGGCGTAAAAATTGGTGACGCTGTGATTCAAGCCAGGACAAACGCTCGCTCAACCAGATAATACGTTGGCCCACTGAGCGTAGTTCACGGGGACCGGTAAACGAAACGGCATTCCCCAGCGAACGCCCTTCCCCCAGTCGATTGATCATCCGCTCAATCCCTTTTACAGGCCCAATGATCATGCGGGTGAAGAGCAGCACCATGGCCAGACTGACCAGAAACAGCACCAGCGCCTGCCAGCCAAAGAACTGTCCGCGCTCGGCAATTTCCTGCTGAAGCTGTTGTCCGCGAGAGAAAATAACGGTTCGTGTCGCCTGTACCATCTCGGTGTTGGCGTGAGCAAAGGCTTCCAGGCTCGCCGCTGCCGCCGCATCCGGACCGCTGTTTGTACAGCGTAGTTGGGTGAGCGCGTTCAGATCCTGACGCAATGCCTGATAAAGCTTGTCATCCGGCAATACGCCGGCATGCGCGTCCAGCATTTCACTGTAGCGCTTTCGTTGGCCGTGATAGACCTTTGCCAGAGTGGGGTCGTCCAGCACACAGTACTGACGATAACTGCGCTCCATCCCAAGCGCCGCATTGGTCATCGCCTCGCTGCGACGGGCATCAATCAGGGTTGTGCGGTTGGTCATCGCCGCCTGCGCACTCAGGGCGTTGAGACTTTGCCATGCCTGCCATGCCAGCACTAGTAAAGGGAGCAGGATCAGCAGGAATGCCAGCATAACCAATTGGCGTAATGACCGGGGAAATACAGACCAGCGCTTCAAAGCGTTACTCTCATCGGAGACGAATAGAAGGATGCTAACTGAGGGAAACCTCAGATACAACAAAGCCGGGCTTAACCCGGCTTTGTTATGGAATAAGGCGGTGCCTAACTCGACGTTTCGCCCGATGGTTGATAAAGCAGTGCTATTATCAGATGTTGGACGGCAGGCACCTTGTTGTGCGTCATTCGAAGTTTATGTAGCACGTCCCGAAGGGGCTGACATAAGAAGGTGAATGAGCCACTGCTTAGCATTATGCAGAAACCATGCCAATAGTTAAAGCATTATATTAACATCATGATTTTATTTAACTTTACGACAAAAAAGCAGCAAAGCCAAAGTGAGTAAGATTTCGCCATTGTGTCGTCAAAAAGAGACAGCCAATCTCAAACTCAGCACACTCTATAAAAATCAATCAATTAAACGTCTCCTTTTGGAGACACTGCGATCTGGCATTTGTCGCGGAACCACGACAAAAAAGCGTCCACGGTTGGCTATTTCGGTTTATCCGGCCTGCCGTTTAGCGGGCCCGGTAAGCATCATGCTACCGGGCCTCTCGCAGATGTTGATTAACCTAACTGCTTACGCGCGTTACGGAAGATGCGCATCCATGGGCTATCTTCCCCCCAGTTCTCCGGGTGCCAGGAGTTGCTCACCGTGCGGAAAACGCGCTCCGGATGCGGCATCATGATGGTGACGCGGCCGTTTTCAGTGGTCACCGCCGTAATCCCGTTCGGCGAGCCGTTCGGGTTCGCCGGGTAGGTCTCGGTCACTTTGCCGAAGTTATCGACATAGCGCAGCGCCACCAGCCCCTTGCTCTCAAGCTGAGCCAGATGCGTATGGTCACGCACTTCCACACGCCCTTCCCCATGAGAAACCGCAATCGGCATCTGTGAGCCAACCATTCCCTGCAGTAACAGGGATGGGCTTTGGGTCACTTCCACCAGACTAAAGCGCGCTTCAAAACGGTCGGAATGGTTACGCACAAAGCGCGGCCACAGGTCGCTGCCCGGGATCAACTCACGCAGATTGGACATCATCTGGCAGCCATTACACACGCCAAGCGCCAGCGTTTGCGGACGGTGGAAGAAGGTTTCGAACACATCACGCACGCGGTTGTTAAAGAGGATCGATTTCGCCCAACCTTCACCCGCCCCCAGCACGTCACCGTAAGAGAAGCCGCCACACGCCACCAGCGCCTGGAAGTCATCAAGGCCCGTGCGCCCCGCCAGCAGGTCACTCATGTGTACATCGATTGCATCAAAGCCCGCACGGTGGAAGGCGGCAGCCATTTCCACATGCGAGTTGACGCCCTGCTCGCGCAGCACCGCAACTTTTGGACGCGCACCGGTCGCGATATATGGCGCAGCGATATCTTCGCTGATATCAAACGACAGCTTCACGTTAAGGCCAGGATCGGCATCATTGGTTTTCGCATTATGTTCCTGATCGGCACATTCAGGGTTGTCACGCAGACGCTGCATTTGCCACGTGGTTTCAGCCCACCAGGTACGCAATGTGGTACGGCTTTCGCTGAAGACAACCTGACCCTCCGCTTCGATAACAAAACGGTCACCGGAAACGGCCTGACCTAACGCGTGAACGCAGTCGCCAAGACCATGTTGTGCCAACACTGCTTCGACGGCCTGACGATCCGCCGCACGAACCTGAATGACAGCCCCCAGCTCTTCGTTAAACAGCGCGGCCAGACGATCGTCGCCCAGAGCAGCGATATCCGCCTGAATGCCACAGTGACCGGTAAAGGCCATCTCAGCCAGCGTCACCAACAAACCGCCATCAGAACGGTCATGGTAAGCCAGCAGTTTGCGCTGCGCCACCAGCGCCTGCATCGCATCATAGAAGCCTTTCAGCTGTGCGACGTCACGCACGTCTGCCGGTTTGTCGCCAAGCTGACGGTAAACCTGCGCCAGCGCAGTTGCGCCCAGTGCGTTGTGCCCTTTGCCAAGGTCAATCAGCAACAGCACGTTGTCTTCCGTGGAGAGCTGCGGTGTGATGGTGTGACGAACATCTTCCACGCGGGCAAACGCGGTGATCACCAGCGATAATGGCGAGGTCATTTCACGCTGCTCGTTGCCTTCCTGCCAGCGGGTTTTCATCGACATTGAGTCTTTGCCCACCGGAATGGTCAGACCCAATGCCGGACAGAGTTCTTCACCCACCGCTTTTACGGCCTCATACAAGCCAGCGTCTTCGCCCGGGTGGCCTGCTGCCGCCATCCAGTTTGCAGACAGTTTGATACGTTTGATATCACCAATCTGCGTCGCCGCAATGTTGGTGAGCGCTTCCCCAACCGCCAGACGGGCGGAAGCAGAGAAATCCAGCAGCGCGACCGGCGCACGCTCGCCAAGCGACATGGCTTCGCCGTAGTAGCTGTCCAGGCTGGCGGTGGTTACCGCACAGTTCGCCACCGGAACCTGCCACGGGCCAACCATCTGATCGCGCGCCACCATGCCGGTGACGGTGCGGTCGCCGATGGTGACGAGGAACGTTTTTTCCGCCACGGCAGGTAAATGCAGGACGCGGTTGACCGCATCGGCAACGGTAATATCACGACGATCCAGCGCGTCGCCTTTTGCTTGCAGCCGCTGCACATCGCGGGTCATTTTCGGCGTTTTGCCCAACAGGACATCCAGCGGCAGATCGATAGGCTGATTATCGAAATGACGGTCATTCATCGAAAGATGCTGTTCTTCGGTCGCCTCACCGATCACAGCGTACGGCGCACGCTCGCGCTTGCAGAGCGCATCAAACAGCGGCAACTGATCGGCAGCAACCGCCAGAACATAACGTTCCTGCGATTCGTTACACCAGATTTCCAGCGGACTCATACCTGGCTCATCGCTGAGAATGTCACGCAGTTCAAATTTGCCGCCGCGCCCACCGTCGCTCACCAGTTCCGGCATCGCGTTAGAGAGACCGCCCGCGCCAACGTCGTGGATAAACAGAATCGGGTTCGCGTCGCCCAACTGCCAGCAACGGTCGATAACCTCCTGGCAGCGGCGTTCCATTTCCGGGTTGTCGCGCTGGACGGAAGCAAAATCGAGATCGGCATCAGACTGGCCGGACGCCATGGAAGACGCCGCGCCGCCGCCGAGACCGATATTCATCGCCGGACCGCCGAGTACGATCAGCTTCGCGCCAACGACGATCTCGCCTTTCTGTACGTGATCGGCGCGGATATTGCCGATCCCGCCCGCCAGCATGATCGGTTTGTGATAGCCGCGTAGCTCTTCGCCGTTGTGGCTGTTCACTTTCTCTTCATACGTACGGAAGTAACCGTTCAGCGCCGGACGACCAAATTCGTTGTTAAATGCTGCGCCGCCCAGCGGGCCTTCGGTCATGATGTCCAGCGCGGTAACAATGCGCTCCGGCTTACCGAAATCTTCTTCCCACGGCTGTTCAAAGCCCGGAATACGCAGGTTAGAAACGGAGAAACCGACCAGACCGGCTTTCGGCTTCGCACCGCGCCCGGTCGCGCCTTCATCACGGATTTCACCGCCGGAGCCAGTCGCCGCACCCGGCCACGGCGAAATCGCCGTCGGGTGGTTATGGGTTTCTACTTTCATCAGGATGTGTGTAGGTTCCTGATGGAAGTCGTAACGACCCGTTTCATGGTCGGCAAAGTAGCGCCCCACTTCAGAACCTTCCATTACCGCCGCGTTATCTTTATAGGCAGAAAGCACGTGATCCGGCGTGGCCTCGAAGGTGTTTTTAATCATCTTGAACAGCGATTTCGGCTGTTGCTCGCCATCAATGATCCAGTCGGCGTTGAAAATCTTGTGACGGCAGTGTTCGGAGTTCGCCTGGGCGAACATATAAAGCTCAATGTCGTTTGGATTGCGGCCCAGGTTGCTGAAGGCAGTATGCAGATAATCAATTTCGTCATCCGCCAGCGCCAGGCCCAGACGCAGGTTAGCGTTAACCAATGCCTGACGACCTTCGCCCAGCACATCAACGCTGGCAACCGGTGCCGGTTGGTGGTGAACAAACAGTTTTTCTGCGTCGTTCAACGAGGAGAAAATCGTCTCCATCATGCGGTCGTGCAGTTCAGCGGCAACGCTTTGCCACTGCTCAGCGGTCAGTGGCTCAGCGTCAACGTACCAGGCAATGCCACGTTCCAGACGGCTCACCTGTTGCAGGCCGCAGTTGTGTGCAATATCCGTTGCTTTGGAAGACCAGGGAGAGATGGTGCCAGGACGAGGGGTAACCAACAGCAGTTTTCCCTCCGGGGTATGGCTGCGTAAGCTCGGGCCATACTTCAGCAAACGGGCAAGCTGCGCGTGCTCATCGTCGTTCAACGGGGCATTCAGGCAGGCAAAATGGACATACTCAGCGTAAATATTGTTGACCTGGAGGTTGGCAGCCTGAAAACGCGCCAGCAGTTTGTTAATACGGAATGCAGACAGTGCAGGCGAACCACGCAGAATTTCCATCATAAGTCTCTCGTCTTCTAAGCTTTCGGTGTGCCCAAGTGGGGAAACGGGCGCCATTATAAAGAATCTGGCGCGCTGACGAAACCGTTTGCGTCGAAATAAAATCACAGCCGTTTCTTATCATCCGATGCGACACTGATTCCGAATTAGTTGCCAACTGTCGTATTGTTGCGCAAAATGCCGCACATCAATGACTCACACTGGCTTTAATCACTACATTTTCAGGCTGAGAAAACGCACGATTCAGAGAATTAACTAATTGAAAAAATTAAAGATTAATTATCTGTTCATCGGCATACTGACGCTGCTGCTGGCAGCGGCCCTCTGGCCATCAATCCCCTGGTTCGGTAAAGCCGATAATCGTATCGCCGCCATTCAGGCGCGGGGAGAGCTGCGCGTCAGTACCATTGACTCACCGTTAACCTACTCAACCCTCAATGGAAAAAAGTTCGGTCTGGATTATGAACTGGCGCAGTTGTTCGCCAACTACTTAGGCGTAAAGCTGAAAATCACCGTGCGTCAGAACATCAGCCAGTTGTTTGACGATCTGGACAGCGGCGATGCCGACCTGCTGGCCGCAGGTCTGGTCTATAACAGCGAGCGCGTGAAAAACTACCAATCGGGTCCAACGTACTACTCTGTTTCTCAGCAGGTGGTCTATCGGGTCGGACAATACCGCCCGCGAACGCTTGCCACCGTGAATGAAAACCAGCTCACCATTGCGCCGGGTCATGTGGTCGTGAATCACTTACGCGCCCTGAAAGAGACGAAGTACCCCGAACTCAGTTGGAAAGTCGATGACAAAAAAGGCACAACGGAACTGATGGAAGCGGTGATCAGCGGCGAACTGGACTACACCATCGCAGACTCGGTGGCCATCAGCTTGTTCCAACGCGTACACCCTGAGCTGGCCGTTGCGCTGGATATCACCGACGAGCAGCCTGTCACCTGGTTCAGCCAACTGGATGATGACAATACGCTCTCGGCAGCCCTGCTCGATTTTTTTAACGCCATTAATGAAGACGGTTCTCTGGCGCGACTGGAAGAGAAATATTTGGGTCACGGCGGCGACTTTGATTATGTTGATACCCGCACCTTCTTACGCGCGGTGGATAGCGTGCTGCCGGAGCTGAAACCACTGTTTCAGAAGTATGCGCAGGAGATCGACTGGCGTTTACTGGCGGCTATCGCGTATCAGGAATCCCACTGGGATGCGCAGGCCACCTCGCCAACCGGCGTCCGCGGCATGATGATGCTCACCAGGAATACCGCCCAGAGTCTGGGGTTGACCGACAGGACCGACGCCGAACAGAGCATCAGCGGCGGCGCGCGGTATCTGCAGGATATGATGAGCAAAGTCCCTGATACCGTCCCCGAAGAAGAGCGTATCTGGTTTGCGCTCATCGCTTACAATATGGGCTATGCGCACATGCTCGACGCCCGGGCGTTAACGGTAAAAACCAAAGGGAATCCGGACAGTTGGTCCGATGTAAAGCAGCGCTTGCCGCTGCTCAGCCAGAAACCGTATTACAGTAAGTTGACCTATGGCTATGCGCGCGGGCATGAAGCTTACGCCTATGTGGAAAATATTCGCAAGTATCAAATAAGCCTGGTCGGTTATCTGCAGGAGAAAGAAAAACAGGCTGCAGCAACGATGAAACTGGCGCAGGACTACCCGGCGGTGTCTGCGGAGGAGTTTGGTAAAGAGAGGCTCTCCCTCTCCTCGTTTTTGTCTCAGTCGTCCTCGGCCTACCTGATGCCTTCGCCGACCTTACTGTTGCCGCCGAAGAAAAAAGCGGAAGACTAACGCGACGCTTATTCAGGCGTCGCCGATAACTTTCTCAGCGCTTTGATTTCCTGACGACGCATGCGGAAAAAATCGCTCAGCAGCGTCGCACATTCATCACGCAAGATGCCCTCGGTGATTTCCACCCGATGATTCATACCAGGGTGATGCAAGACATCCATCAGCGAGCCTGCCGCGCCTGTTTTTGCATCACGCGCGCCAAAAACCACCCGACCAATCCGACTGTGGACCATCGCGCCCGCACACATTACGCAAGGCTCCAGCGTGACGTACAGCGTGGTGTCCAGCAAACGGTAGTTTTGCAGCACCAGTCCCCCCTGTCGCAACGCCATAATTTCCGCATGCGCAGTAGGATCGTGATGACCGATCGGCCGATTCCACCCTTCGCCTATGACGCGATTGTTGTACACCAATACAGCACCCACCGGCACTTCGCGTTCGTCCCAGGCGCGCTTCGCCAGCGTCAACGCATGACGCATCCAGTATTCGTGGCTAAATTCGACTTCAGACAAAGGGAGACTCCAGTAATAAAAGCGGGCGCATTATACACAGACGCTCTGCTTTGCACTATTCCAGCTGCTGGAGCTCGCCGCGCGGTGTGACGCGCCAGCGATGCTGACAAAAGTAGAGTAACGGGTTGTCCTGCTTGCTGTCGCTGTATCCACTATACAGACGTAGCGGCGTGCCAATCTGCCGCTCAAGTTGCGCGACTTTTTCGTGCCCCAGGCAACGCAGGGGCAATACCCAGCCACCGTAGCCTCGCTGGATCTGACTGGCGATCAGGTTAACGCGCGGCAGCCATGGCGTATCAAAATAGACCTGCTCGACCAGCGACTGCGGAGAGCCGGTGATAAGCCAGATATCGGCGTCAGAACTCAACAAATAGGTTGTGAGACGTTCCTGCACAATCGGAAACGCGGTGACGTTATCCCGAAACCAACGCACAAAGTCAGCCTGACGCGCTTTCAGGCGCGCTTCGCTGTGGCCGAAGGTACATCCCCACAACAGAAGACTCATGGGCCAGCGAGCAGCCCGCCCTTTTATCGCCAACGCAATCGCAATGATCGGCAGTAAAGGCAGCACGAGCAGCACATTCAGCGGCTGGCGACGCAACAGATAACGCAGGAAACTGCCAAACATATCCTGCTGGTGTAACGTACCATCCAAATCAAAAAATACGACACGACGCTCGTGGCTGGTCAAACCCTGCTCCTCTGGTTCGTTGAACTCCGGCTACCTGGTCAGCAAAAACCCGGCGACAACTGCTATTAAATAGCCTAACAGATAGAACATCACTTTTCCGGCAACAATCGTTAATGCACACAGTCGTGTCACATCAAAGATGAACAGCTCGCTCCCCCGTCGCTGCCATGCTCGTCTTTTTAGTTTTCCAATGCTGCCCGTAAAAATCCCTGGTGAGCCGACAGTTTTTCTCTGGCGGCTGCCGCGTCCAGTCCGGAGAGCGCCATCAGAATGGCCGGTTTAACCTCAAAATCAGTTTGTTTCAGTAGCGCTTGTGCTTCTTCTCGCGTAATCCCTGTCGCTTCCACCACCATGCGACACGCCCTGTCGATCAGCTTGACGTTGGTGGCCTTCATATCGACCATCAGGTTTTGGTATACCTTGCCGAATTTCACCATTGCGCCAGTGGAGATCATATTGAGCACCAGCTTTTGCGCAGTACCTGATTTCAGTCGCGTTGACCCCGTCAGCGCCTCAGGGCCGACCACCGGCGAAATCGCAATGTCCGCCTCACGCGCGATCGGAGAGTCAGGATTACAGGAAATCGCGACCGTGGTGCATCCTGTCTGGTTGGCATAGGTCAATCCGCCAATCACATAAGGCGTGCGACCTGATGCCGCCAGTCCAACCACCAGATCCTGCGTGGTCAGATTGAGTGCTTTTAAGTCGTCCTCTCCTAACTGCAGACTATCTTCGGCCCCTTCGACCGCCTTCAACAACGCGCCGGGTCCCCCCGCAATCAATCCCACGACCAGTCCATGCGGTACGCCAAAGGTTGGCGGGCATTCAGAAGCATCAAGCACACCCAGCCGTCCACTGGTGCCAGCCCCCATGTAAATAATGCGTCCCCCTGCCTTTAACGCATTTGCAGCGGCATCGACTGCACGCGCAACGTCCGGCAGAGTTTCTTTTACTGCAAGCGCTACCAGCGTATCCTGTTGATTAAAACGATGAACCAGCTCGAGCGTGGATAAAGCATCGAGGTCCATAGTCTGTGGATTACGGCTTTCTGAAACTAACGCGCCGAGATTCATTTCTTCTCCTCAGGAATTTTTAATTCATAATAATTATCTATAATGGAATATTATATTCATTCAGGCGAGTGAAATTTTGTGTCGTTGTCGCCATCACGTTTTCGCCAGGAGAGCCCATGAACTGTTTGATCCGTATTCGTCAGCGTTATCCCCATCTCGCACAAAGCGATAAGAAGCTTGCGGATTATCTTCTTTCGCAACCGGATAACGCGCGGTATCTCAGCTCGCAGCAACTTGCCGCCGAAGTGGGCATCAGTCAGTCCAGCGTGGTGAAATTCGCGCAAAAAATGGGGTTTAAAGGCTTTCCGGCACTCAAACTGGCGATCAGCGAAGCGCTGGTGAGTAATCCGAATCCTCAGTCTGTTCCCGTCCACAATCTGATCCGTGGCGATGATCCCATGCGCCTGGTTGGCGAAAAGCTGATTAAAGAAAATGTGGCGGCGATGCACGCTACGCTCGACGTCAACAGTGAAGAAAAGCTGATAGAGAGTGTGACGATGCTACGTCGCGCCCGCCGGATTGTCCTGACTGGGATTGGCGCGTCTGGCCTTGTTGCTCAAAACTTTGCCTGGAAGCTCATGAAGATAGGCTTTAATGCTGTCGTCGAGCGCGATATGCACGCCCTGCTGGCAACGGTTCAGGCGCTCTCTTCGGAGGATCTGCTGCTGGCTATCTCTTACACGGGTGAGCGCAGAGAGCTTAATCTGGCGGCAGATGAAACATTGTTGGTGGGAGGGAAAATCCTGGCCATCACCGGATTTACGCCTAACGCATTGCAGCAGCGCGCCACACATTGCCTGTATACCATTGCGGAGGAGCAGGCCACCCGTAGTGGGGCTATTTCTTCCACGCATGCTCAAATGATGCTCACCGATGTGCTTTTTATGGCGCTGGTTCAACAGGATTTGGAACACGCGCCGGAACGAATCAGACACAGCGAGGCGCTGGTAAAAAAACTGGTCTGAGCAAAGAATGCGCGTATAATGCCCGCCCGATTTGTGATGTTTTGAGAGTATCCTGATGGCGCTGTTAATCACCAAAAAATGCATCAATTGTGGCTTCTGGATACTCAACAGCGTTATTCCGCAAAGTCCAATGTGGTTCAAAGAGTTCGGAATACTTCTGAAAGATTAAATTTTTTATATATTTTTTCTTTTATGCTTCCAGCCGAAATCATATCACTCATTTCCCTAACAAAATAATTAATGTCATCACATTTATTATTGTCAGGTAAATCGACGTAATTATAGTTCCACCATTTTATTTTTAATAATTCCTCAATAACATCAGATGCAAATCTGTATCTGATGATTTTCGCAGGGATCCCTGCCACAATGGCATACGGTGGTATATCTTTAGTCACAACTGAATTAGCCGCAACAACCGCCCCATCACCAATCTTTACCCCTCCTTTTAATACGACATCATTTCCAATCCAAACATCATTACCTATAATCGGGTTGTTGGTTTTTGTTATGAACGGCTTCAACTCCCATGAACCACTAAACTCATTCATAGCATACTTATCAAACTCTCCATTATAAGTAACCATATGAGTTGTAAAGCGATTTATTGGATGATTGCCACCCATAATCTTCACATTTGATGCAATACTGCAAAACCTACCAATAGTTACATTGCCTGAAAAATGACAGGTTGGAAATGAAAACGCGCCAACACTGGAAAAGTTCCTGACCGGCATTGTTGAGTATTGCTCAGCGATAACATTGTCTTCAATTTTAATTTTATCGCCCTTTGAAAAAAGAAATAAATTCCTTTCCTTATAAATTTTTTTATTTCCATGGCTAAGAAATATATCATTATCCATGCAATACTCATAATGTCTTTTTGTCCAGCGAAACGTATAGCTATTATTTCCAGCCTCAGTAAACTTATATAATTTAACCCTCATAGCTTCGTCGTCTTTTCCATAAGCATATATTAAATAACAATAACCCAAGTATTATCGTTAATCAACTATAACAATATGATATCACTACATCATCGCAACTTTTAGTTTAGGCGTAACACGAACAGATTTGGCGCACAGGCCACCCGCAGCCATTCCTGATACTTTATCGCACGGCAGTTGAATCGCGAGTTCAGACCATTCAGTGGGCTGATGAGAATCGTTTTGACGGCAGCAACACAGATTTTAATGTCTGTACTGGGATAGCAGATTTGCAGGTATCCCACTTTTCAGCTGCGGCTAAAACATCGTCATTATTGGGGCTATCCGGTTTATGTGTTACAGTGCGCTGCATTCTCATTCCTTATCGGCTTAGGCTCTGAAAACAGGCTCACAGTTGCGGTGTCTTTTCGAGCGGACAAATAGTTTTGTGTTACAGGATTGAGTTTGCCAGCGTTAAATGCACTGGATAGAGCACCGTAAGCAAATAAAGCAAAATAGCAATAATTTACTGATTTCAAACTGATTTAACGGTAATTTTCAGAAATGTCTTTACTCATTACTAAACGCTGCATCAATTGCGATATGTGCGAACCTGAATGCCCAAACGAGGCTATTTCCATGGGCGATGCTATCTATGAGATTAACAGCGACAAATGTACCGAATGCGTTGGCCATTACGACACGCCAACCTGTCAGAAAGTATGCCCGATCCCGAATACAATTCTGAAAGATCCGGCACACGTCGAAACGCAGGAGCAGTTGTGGGATAAGTTTGTCCTGATGCACCACGCGGACAAACTCTAAAACGGCCCAGGCTTAACTCTCGATAATCACCGTGGCGCAGGCGTAGTGTCGTTCATCGGCCAGCGTAACGTGCATACTGGCCACACCGAGGGTTTCCGCCAGCTTCAACGCCTCCCCCCACAACCGCAAACGCGGCTTGCCGAGTTCATCGTTAAACACTTCAAACTGATTAAACGCCAGACCGTTGCGAATTCCAGTGCCGAAGGCTTTTGCCGCCGCCTCTTTTACCGCGAAACGTTTGGCGAGAAAACGCACCGGTTGTTGGTGCGTTTCCCAAATGGCCCACTCATTGTCGCTGAGCACTCTTCTTGCAAGACGATCGCCCGACCGTGAGATAACCGCCTCAATACGGGCAATCTCTACAATATCCGTGCCCAAACCCAGGATCGCCATTAGCCACGCGCTTCCAGCATCAGACGTTTCATTTCAGCAACCGCCTCTTTCAGGCCGCTCATCACCGCGCGTCCGATAATGGCATGCCCGATATTCAGCTCGTGCATTTCCGGCAACGCCGCGATGGCTTTCACGTTGTGATACGTCAGGCCGTGGCCCGCATTCACTTTCAGCCCCAGACCTGCCGCAAATGTCGCCGCGTTGGCGATACGCGCCAGCTCCTGCGCCTGCTCAGCATCAGTTTTTGCATCCGCATAGCAGCCAGTATGAATTTCAATGTAGGGCGCCCCAACCTCTGCGGCGGCTTTGATCTGCTCTTCATCGGCATCAATGAACAATGATACGAGGATCCCTGCGTCGGCCAGACGTTTACAGGCATCACGCATTTTGTCACGCTGACCCGCCACATCCAGACCGCCCTCGGTGGTCACTTCCTGGCGTTTTTCCGGTACCAGACAGCAAAAATGCGGCTTAGTCTCAACGGCAATCGCCAGCATCTCTTCCGTCACCGCCATCTCCAGGTTCATGCGGGTATCCAGCGTTTGGCGCAGAATACGCACGTCACGATCGGTGATATGGCGGCGATCTTCACGCAGGTGCACGGTAATACCGTCAGCCCCCGCCTGTTCGGCGATAAATGCCGCCTGTACCGGGTCCGGGTATGCAGTGCCACGCGCATTACGCAGAGTAGCAATGTGGTCAATGTTGACGCCTAACAGTAATTCAGCCATGACAATCCTCGTTAATCGTTATTCGTTTTCACTGCGCGTTTTGGCATAAATTGCCGGAAGAGCTCCCGGCTTTTTAACGGCTTACCACCAAGATACGGCTTTAGCGCCATACGGGTAAAGCGTTTCGCTGCGCGCAATGTATCAACATCAGGAAATTCTCTTGCCTCAAGCGCCTTCAGATGTCGTCCGGTGAAGGTGTTGTTATCAATCACGACGCTGGCGATGAACCCTTTCTCTTCGCGATAGCGATACGTCATGGTGTCATCCACCAGCTCACCGCTGCCAGCACAATGCGTGAAGTCCACCCCATAGCCCAGGTGACCGAGCAACGCGAGCTCAAAGCGACGCAGAGCGGGTTCGGGAGTCCCCGTGACACCTGCCAGTGTTTGTATACAGTTCAGATAATCAAAAAAGAGTTCAGAAAAGCGCGTCTCGTACTCAAGTACACGAGAAACCAGTTCGTTGATGTAGAGACCGCTGTAGAGTGTGATACCGCTGAGAGGAAGCGCCAGGGAGACGGCTTCTGCGCTGCGTAAGGTTTTCACCTCACCACGACCGCCAAAGCGAAGCAGGAGCGGTGTGAAAGGCTGTAAAGCGCCTTTCAGATTAGAACGTTTGGAACGTGCGCCTTTGGCGACCAGACGCACGCGACCTGACTCTTCCGTGAAGACGTCCAGTATCAGGCTGGTTTCGCTCCACGGACGGCTGTGCAATACGAATGCGCGCTGCCAGCCTTCCATTATATTCTTCGTCTTACACGTCATCGCCATAGCCGAGACTGCGCAGCGCGCGTTCGTCGTCAGCCCAGCCGGATTTCACTTTCACCCACAGTTCCAGGTGTACTGGCGCTTCAAACATGTCCTGCATATCTTTACGCGCTTCAATACCGATGGTTTTGATTTTGGCCCCTTTGTTGCCAATGACCATCTTCTTCTGCCCTTCACGCTCAACGAGGATCAGCCCATTGATGTCGTAGCCGCCGCGTTCGTTAGTAATGAAACGCTCAATCTCAACGGTAACGGAGTACGGCAGTTCAGCCCCCAGGAAACGCATCAGTTTTTCACGGATGATTTCCGAAGCCATAAAGCGCTGGGAACGATCGGTGATGTAATCTTCCGGGAAGTGATGGATGGCCTCCGGCAGGTGTTTACGCACGATGCCCGCAACCGTATCCACGTTCATACCGGTTTCCGCAGACATCGGCACAATATCGAGGAAATTCATCTGGCTCGCCAGGAATTGCAGGTGGGGCAGTAAATCCGCTTTTTCCTGTACGTTATCCACTTTATTAATGGCCAGGATAACCGGTGCTTTACCGTCGCGCAGTTTGTTCAGAACCATCTCATCGTCTGGCGTCCAGCGGGTGCCTTCTACAACGAAAATGATCAGTTCAACGTCGCCAATAGAGCTGCTCGCCGCTTTGTTCATCAGGCGGTTAATGGCGCGTTTTTCTTCCATGTGCAAACCCGGGGTATCAACATAAATAGCCTGATACGCCCCTTCGGTATGAATACCGACAATACGGTGACGTGTGGTCTGCGCCTTACGGGAAGTAATTGAAATCTTCTGCCCAAGCAGATTATTCAACAGGGTGGATTTGCCTACGTTCGGACGACCAACGATGGCAATAAATCCGCAATAGGTTTTATCTTCGCTCATTCCAACTCCAGTTTTTTCAACGCCTGTTCGGCGGCGGCCTGCTCAGCCTTACGACGGCTTGAACCTGTGCCTACCACCGGTTCACTCAGGCCGCTGACCTGGCAGTGGATAGTAAATTCCTGATCATGCGCTTCGCCACGCACCTGTACCACCAGATAAGACGGTAACGGCAGATGACGACCTTGCAAATATTCCTGCAAGCGCGTTTTCGGATCTTTTTGTTTGTCGCCTGGGCTAATTTCATCCAGACGGCTTTGATACCAGTTAAGGATCAGTTGCTCAACGGTCTGAATATCGCTGTCGAGGAATACGCCACCAATTAACGCTTCTACGGTATCGGCCAGAATAGATTCACGACGGAAGCCGCCGCTTTTCAATTCACCCGGCCCCAAACGCAAGCATTCACCCAGATCAAACTCGCGGGCTAATTCCGCGAGTGTGTTACCACGCACCAGCGTGGCGCGCATACGGCTCATATCCCCTTCGTCCACACGCGGGAAACGGTGATACAGCGCATTAGCGATGACAAAGCTTAAAATAGAGTCGCCTAAAAACTCTAAACGCTCGTTATGTTTGCTGCTGGCACTACGATGGGTTAATGCCTGCTGCAACAGCTCCTGATGAGTAAAAGTGTAGCCCAGCTTCCGTTGAAGCCGATTAATTACGATGGGGTTCATGCGATACCAATAAATGAATGCGTCAACAATCCAGCACACGAAACAGACCTGTATGTGAAACCAATGCTGTTTCGTGTGCCGTGGCGACCAGACGGTGCCAACCTTAAACTTCGGGGGAATATTCTATACACAACGACAAAGGATGTCGTTAGTCTGGGGAAATTTATCCAATAAATAATTCATGTTGTCGCCATTACGACGACAACATGAACATTTATCAGGAATTAATGAATACCACCAATCCGGCTTAAACGCACGCCGGTAGGCCATTCACCTTCTTGTTTATCAAAACTCATCCAGATCGCCGTTGCTTTACCGACCAGGTTTGCTTCCGGTACAAATCCCCAGTAACGGCTGTCCGCGCTGTTATCACGGTTATCACCCATCATGAAGTATTGTCCCGGCGGTACAATCCAGGTTGCCAGTTGCTGGCCCGGCTGCTGGTAATACATCCCGACCTGATCCTGTGCAATTGGCACGGTCAGAATCCGGTGTGTTACCTCACCCAGCGTCTCTTTGCGCTCAGTCAGACGAATACCGTTATCTTTGGTTTCGTTCAACGGCACTTCAAAGAATCCACTGCTGGCTTCGCCTCCGTTACGACGGGCAAACGTCTGCACAAAATCGCTCGGCTGAACATTGGAATAGGTTACCGCCAGCGCATTTTCACATGCCTGACCTGAGCTGCACCCAGGCTGAATGGTGACTTCTTTCGCTACCGGATCGTACGAGACTTTATCACCCGGTAAACCGACAGCGCGTTTGATGTAATCCAGACGCGGATCTTCCGGGTATTTAAAGACCACGATATCGCCACGTTTTGGATGACCGGTTTCAATCAAGGTTTTCTGATAAATCGGGTCTTTAATTCCATAGGCGAATTTTTCCACCAGAATAAAGTCACCGATTAACAGTGTCGGCATCATCGAACCTGACGGGATCTGGAAAGGTTCATAAATAAATGAACGCACAACCAGCACAATCGCCAGCACCGGAAACACCGACGCGCCGGTTTCCAGCCAGCCTGGCTTAGGCGCCACTTTTTTTAGCGTGGCTTTGTCCAGCGATTCATTGACAGCGGCTTGTGCCGCTGCCTGACGCTCCCGACGTTTTGGCGCGAAGATAAATTTATCCACGCACCATAAAATGCCCGTCACCAGTGTGGCAATCACCAGAATCAGGGCAAACATATTCGCCATGCCAACTCCTTAGGATTATTTGCTGTCTTTACCGACATGCAGAATGGCGAGAAACGCTTCCTGAGGCAGCTCTACGTTACCGATCTGCTTCATTCGTTTTTTACCTTCTTTCTGCTTCTGCAGCAGTTTTTTCTTACGGCTGATATCACCGCCATAGCACTTCGCCAACACGTTCTTACGCAGCTGCTTCACCGTCGAGCGCGCAATAATGTGTGTCCCAATCGCGGCCTGGATAGCAATATCAAACTGCTGGCGCGGGATGAGCTCTTTCATCTTCTCAACCAAATCACGGCCACGGCTTTGCGAGTTGCCGCGATGGGTAATCAGCGCCAGCGCATCAACACGCTCGTTGTTAATCAACACGTCAACACGAACCATGTCCGACGTCTGGAAGCGTTTGAAGTTATAGTCCAGCGAAGCGTAGCCACGAGACGTTGACTTCAGACGGTCGAAGAAGTCGAGCACCACTTCCGCCATCGGGATTTCGTAGGTCAGCGCCACCTGGTTACCGTGGTAAACCATATTGGTCTGTACGCCACGCTTCTCGATACACAGCGTGATAACGTTGCCCAGGTAAGCCTGCGGCAGCAACATATGACATTCCGCGATCGGCTCGCGCAACTCATAGATGTTGTTCAGCGGCGGCAGTTTGGACGGGCTATCGACATAGATAGTTTCTTTGCTGGTCGTTTCGACTTCGTAAACAACAGTAGGCGCGGTGGTGATCAGATCCAGATCGTATTCACGTTCCAGACGTTCCTGAATGATCTCCATGTGCAACAGCCCCAGGAAGCCACAGCGGAAGCCGAAGCCCAGCGCCGTTGAGCTTTCCGGCTCGTAGAACAGAGAAGCGTCGTTCAGGCTCAGTTTACCGAGCGCATCGCGGAAGTTTTCGTAATCGTCTGAACTGACCGGGAACAGACCCGCATAAACCTGCGGTTTAACCTTTTTGAAGCCTGGCAGCGCTTTCTCCGCCGGGTTACGCGCCTGCGTCAGCGTATCGCCCACCGGTGCGCCGAGGATGTCTTTAATCGCGCAAACCAGCCAACCTACCTCGCCGCATTTCAGCTCAGTACGGTCAACCTGCTTCGGCGTGAAGATGCCCAGACGGTCTGCGTTGTAGACCTGCCCGGTGCTCATCACTTTAATTTTGTCGCCTTTACGCATGGTACCGTTTTTAATACGCACCAGCGAGACGACGCCAAGGTAGTTATCGAACCAGGAGTCGATGATCAGCGCCTGCAGCGGGCCTTCCGGATCGCCTTCCGGCGGCGGAATATCACGCACCAGACGTTCCAGAACGTCCGGTACGCCAACGCCGGTCTTCGCGGAGCAGCGCACAGCGTCGGTAGCGTCGATACCGACAATGTCTTCAATCTCTTCCGCCACACGTTCAGGATCGGCGGCAGGTAAGTCAATTTTGTTCAGGACCGGAACCACTTCCAGATCCATTTCCATGGCGGTATAGCAGTTCGCCAGGGTTTGTGCTTCTACGCCCTGTCCGGCGTCAACCACCAGCAATGCACCTTCACAAGCCGCCAGTGAACGGGAAACTTCATAAGAGAAGTCAACGTGGCCAGGGGTGTCGATAAAGTTAAGCTGATAGGTTTCACCATCAGATGCTTTGAAATCGAGCGTCACGCTCTGCGCTTTGATCGTAATACCGCGCTCACGCTCAAGATCCATCGAGTCGAGAACCTGCGCTTCCATTTCACGGTCAGACAGGCCACCGCAGATCTGGATAATACGGTCAGACAGCGTCGATTTACCGTGGTCGATGTGAGCTATGATTGAAAAGTTACGTATGTTCTTCATATAGAGTAATTATTGTGCCTTACGCCTGGTTCGACAGGCTCTGAGAAGTCGCTGTTCTGAGCTTAACGTCTGTTTAAGTGAAACGCCGCATTCTACACTACAACGCTGAGGCGAGGAAATGTTCATAGAGCAAGGATAGCGGGAACTGGAAACAACATCGCTTTTGCAATGCAAAATACAACAAAGCCAGTGAAATCACTGGCTCGTTTCGGCTGGAGGGGTCTCAACGCGGAGCATTCCCGGCGGTAAGGCAACGTTCAGAATCACCGGTTGCCAGGCTTCTCGCGTTGCCAGTTTGCGGGAGAAACCACGTGCAATCAAAAATCCCCCGACCCCGCCTAATATCGCACCGCTCAGT